>NZ_LZXX01000105.1:0-566931 GCF_001729305.1 Burkholderia sp. A2
ACCAGCACCTTGTAGCGCGCGACCAGTGCGTTCTGCGTGACGAGGTTCGCCTGCGCCCTCGCGAGCGTCGCCTTCGCACTGTTCAGGGCCGCGACGTACGGCGCCGGATCGATCTTGTAGAGGCGCTGACCGGCCTTGACGTCGGTGCCTTCGGTGAATTCACGGCGCAGCACGATGCCGTCGACCCGCGCGCGCACTTGGGCGACCAGGAACGCGCTGGTGCGGCCCGGCAGTTCGGTCACCGCCGGCACGGCTTGCGGCTGCACGGTGACGACGCCGACTTCCGGCGTTTGCGGCGGCGGCGCCGATTCTTTCTTCCCGCACGCGGCCAGGAAAACGGCAGCCGTTGCGGCAGTGATTAAGCGGTATGGAACCCGTTCGACGCGCATGGAGCGACCTCTCACAATTAGACGACCTTCAATGGGAATCACCAGATCTCCTCATGGCCCTGACGCGCGGCGGACCTGCAGCTTCCTGTCCGCCGCGGATGCGGACACGTGTTGCGGGTGTGCGTTGCACCCGGCGGAGCGTTCGTTCGCCGAACTGCTTCCGAACAAGAATGGCGAGCCCGCTGCCTCGGCGGGATCGCGTTGCCGTGCGTTCTGCCAGACTGCTAGCGCGCGGGCCGGAATGCGGCGCCGGCGAATTCGATGAACGCGCGCGCGGCGGCCGGCAGACGGGCGGCACGCGCATGCGCGAGCTTCAGCGTGACGGGCGCGAGCGGGTGGAGCGGCGCCACGCGCACGAGCGTGCCGGCCGCCAGATCGGCGTCGACGAGATACGCGGGCAACACCGCCGCGCCCATGCCGGCCACGGCCAGCCGTCGCGCCATCTCGAGATGGCCGACGCCCGTATTGCCGGGCGCGACGCCGGATCGAATCCCGGCCGCGTGGTCGTCGTCGGCCGCCGGCAACTCGAGCCGCACGGTCGCGATGTCCGGCCAGTCGCCGGACGCAGCCGCGCCGCCGTGCGCGGCAACATAATCGGGTGCCGCGACGCGCACGGATTCGTACGCGGCCAGCGTATGCAATGCGTGCGCGCCGGACACCGGCATGCCGTCGGTCAGGAACGCGACGTCGATGTCCTCGGTAGTCAGGTCGACGTGGGCATCGGTCAGCGTCACGGTCGGCCGCACGTCCGGAAACCGGTGCACGAAACGATCGAGCAGTGCGCTCAACTGGCTGAGCCCGAACGCCACCGGCGCGGCCACGCGCAATACGCCTTCCGGCTTGCTGCCCATCGCGACGAAACGGCCGTCGATCTCGTCGATCGCACCGAGAATCCGCTCGACGCGCGCGAGATACAGCTCGCCGATTTCCGTCAGCGACTGGTGGCTCGTGCTGCGTTGAAGCAGGCGCGCGCCGAGGCGCGTCTCGAGCGCATCGACCAGCCGGCTCGCCATCGCCGTCGACACGCGCAACCGCGTCGCCGCCCGGCGAAACCCACCTTCCCTTGCCACCGTCACGAATGCCCGAATCGATTGAAGTTGGTCCATTTGTCCGGATTTCCCTGCACGGACGACTGCCCGTCTATCTGCACCCGACGCCGCGCCATAGCCCGCCCGCATCGGCCCGGCCAATGCGGCGGCCCCGACACCGGCTCACCGGGTCGGTCGACACGTTCGCGACGGGGATGCGTCGGCTTGCAACGGACGCAAGCCGGCCTCGGCAAGCCCGATGCATGATCGTTTAATCGCAGTCCTGATTCTTTCCCGGCGATTCGCGGCGGCGACACGCGGGCAAGGCCGGCGGTGTCCGCGCATCACGCGGACGGTGTTGCCCGTATCGTCCGGGCGCGCTGAATCGCATTTCCTTCAGCAGGTGCAATGGTAGGGAAACCGCCGGAAAATGGCTTGCCCGATCCTGCGATTGTTTTGCCTTAATTTCCGAATTTGTGCGCCGCACACCCCGCCACGACAGGCGACGCGGCCGCCGACCATGCAGGTCCGGATGATCGGGCTAATTTCGGACAGGTTTAGGCAATCCCGCGCACGCAACTGGCCGTACGATGTGACCGCCGTGCCTGCGCCCCGGCAGCGGATCGCAACGCGCGCATCACACCGCCCACTCCGCCAACCGCTCACGTAACATGGAAATCGACGCCCGAACGCCGCCGCAACCGCGCCACCCACCGGATCACGATGCTCGGTCGCCAGCCCGATCGCCCGCGGCCCGGCTCGCGGCGCTGATCGCCGCGTACGCGCCGCACGACGGCATGTTCGACCTTCCGTTGCGCGGCATGCGCGTCGCGCGCGCCTCCGCGCCGCCACCGCAGTGGAACCACGGCGTGCACCACGCGTGCCTGAGCATCGTCGGGCAGGGCGCGAAGTCGATGCGGGTCGGCGACGATACCTACACGATCGACGAGTCGCGGATGCAGGTCGCCACCGCCGACCTGCCAGCGACCGGACGCGTGACGCGCGCGAACCCGGCCGAGCCGTTCCTTTACGTGCAACTCGAACTCGATCCACGCCGCATCGCGGCGCTCACGCCCGTCGTCTTTCCGCGCGGGTTGCCGAAAGCCGTCGACTATCGCGCACTCGACACGCTCGACGCGACGCCCGAAATCGTCGACGCCGTCGCGCGGCTGATGCAACTGATCGCACAACCGGACGACCTCGACCTCCTCGCACCGCTGATCGTCGACGAAATCCTCATCCGGCTGCTGCGCGGCCCGTCGGGCGCGCGCGTCGCGCAGATCGGCGACGCCGATTCGACGACCCAGCGCATCTCGCGCGCCGTCGCATGGATTCGCGATCACTATCTCGATCCAATGGCGGTCGACGCGCTCGCGCGACAGGTGGAGATGAGCCCGTCGACCTTCCACCATCACTTCCGTGCGGTCACGTCGATGAGTCCGTTGCAATGCCAGAAGGTGCTGCGGCTGCAGGAGGCCCGCCGCCTGATGTGCCTGTCGGCGATGGATGCGCGGCAGGCATGCCGCAGTGTCGGCTATGTGAGCGCGTCGCAGTTCAGCCGCGAATACGCACGGCTGTTCGGCGACGCGCCGGGCCGCGACGTCGCGCGGCTGCGCGGCGAAGCGGTGCCGCTGTCGCGCGTCGCACCATGAACGCGTATCGCATGCGGTTCGCTGCTCACCGCGAACCCGATCGTCGGGCCGGCTACTCGCTCACGGGAGCGAAGGCGCCGCCGCCAGGCTGACGTCGACGCGTTTCGGCAGGATGCCGGCTTGATAGAACACATCCGCGATGCGCTGCTCTTTAACGCAGGACTCCACATTATTTATATTGAACCGAAAGACAGTGCGCGGTACTCACGTACCGATCATGCATGAATCAGGCATGACGGGACACGCAGCAAGCGTTCAACGCAGCCTCGTCGGCGGACAGCATCTCCGGCACGCATTCCCGCAGGAAATCGACGAACGTGCGGATCTTCGCATCGAGATACTGACGCGACGCATACAGCGTATAGACCGTCAGCTTCTGCAACCGGTAATCGGGCAGCACGCGCACCAACGCGCCGCTCGCGAGCGCGGGCAGCGCAGCCGACATCGGCAGCGGGCCGATCCCGAGCCCCGCGCGTAACGCGGCCCCGAGCGCATCGGCGATATTCACCTGGAAATCGGGCACCGCCAGTTCGAACGTTTCGCGTCCGTTCGGGCCGTCGAGATGCCAGCGGTCGCGCGGAAAGAGCGACGTGACGAGCCGCAGGCACGCATGCCCGGCGAGATCGCTCACCGTGCGCGGCGTGCCGCGTGCCTTCAGGTAGGCAGGCGACGCGCACAACACGCTGCCCACGTCGCCGAGCCGCTGCGATACCAGCCCGGAATCGGGCAGCTCCGTCGTGCTCAACTGCAGCGACACGTCGTAGCCTTCGTCGATGATGTCGGGCACGTGCTGCGACAGCGTCAGCTCGACCGCGACCGACGGATAGCGTTCGCGGTAGCGCACGACCGCGGGCACCACGTAGGACTGGCCGAAACTCGTCGTCGCGTGGACGTGCAGCCGTCCGGACGGCTTCACCTGTGCATCGGCCGCCTCGGCTTCCGCTTCGTCGATATAGCCGAGGATACGCTGGCAGCGATCGAGATAGCGCTGCCCGGCGTCGGTCAGCGCGATGCGGCGCGTGCTGCGGTTGAGCAGGCGCGTGCGCAGATGCGTTTCGAGTTGCGCGACCGAACGCGACGCGTAGGCCGTCGTGATGTCCAGGCGCTGGGCCGCGCTCGTGAAGCTGCCCTCTTCCGCGACCCGGACAAAAATGCGCATCATCTGTAACGTGTCCATCGACCTGTCCCCGGGGATTGTCACGTCGCGCCGCCGTGCGGCCAGGGTGCCGGCAGCGCGGGCACACGCCGGTCTGGCGCGAATTGTGCGGAACAGTACAGCAGCGTTGCAGGCGTGTCCAGTTCACCGTTGGCGGTGTGATCCGGAGGCCGAATCGTGCTGCGGAGCCGCTCGCCGCGCGGCATCCTGGCCGGGCGGGCATGCGTATCGGAGGGACCTGCAGGCCCACCGCTGCGGTCGGCAAAAACTACCCGCCGGCCATGATCCCGCTCTCGATCGACGCCCTGCGCATCTAGCGCATCTCACGCATTACGCGGCCGCGGCAGCATCGAACGGATTGCGCAACACGATCGTGTCGTCACGCTCCGCGCCGGTCGTGATCATCGAAACCGGCGCGCCCGCCACGGCCTCGATGCGCGAGATGAACGCCTGCGCGGCCCGCGGCAGCGCCGTACGTTCGCGTACGCCCTTCACGGAACCTTGCCAGCCTTCGAACCGTTCGTAGAGCGGCTTCGCGCGCGATTGCGCATCGAGGCTCGCGGGCAAATGATCGACGCGCGCGCCGTCGAATTCGTAACCGACGCACAGCTCGATCGACTCGAAACCATCGAGCACGTCGAGCTTGGTCAGCGCCAGCGAATCGATGCCCGAGATCCTGACGGCCTGACGCAGTTGCGCGGCGTCGAGCCATCCGCAGCGTCGCGGCCGGCCGGTGTTGACGCCGAATTCCTGTCCGCGCGCACGCAGCGTTTCGCCAGTCGCGCCAGTCAGCTCGGTGAGGAACGGTCCGCCGCCGACCCGCGTAGCATACGCCTTCGTCACACCCAGCACGTGGCCGAGCTTCGACGCACCAAGCCCGGTGCCGGCCGCCGCGGCCGATGCCACGGTGCCCGACGACGTCACGAACGGATAGGTGCCCCAGTCGATGTCCAGCATCACGGCCTGAGAGCCCTCGAACAGGATGCGCTCGCCGCGATCGGTCGCGTCGTTGAGATCGGCCCAGACCGGACGCACGAACGGCAGGATCTTCGGTGCAAGCGCGACCAGCACCGCCAGCATCGCGTCGCGATCGTATTCGTCGAGCCCCAGGCCGCGAAACCACGCGTTGTGATGGTCGACGAGCACGTCGAGTTTGGCCGCGAGCCCGCCCGGTTCCGCGAGATCGCCGACACGCAGCCCGCGACGCCCGACCTTGTCCTCGTAGGCCGGCCCGATCCCGCGCAGCGTGGTGCCGATGGGTTCGCGGCGCACACGCTCCTGCGCCTGGTCGATTGCACGATGGATCGGCAGCACCAGCGTCGCGTTCTCGGCGATCGACAGGTTGCCCGGCGTCACCGACAGCCCGAGTTCGGCCATCCGCCCGATTTCCGCGAGCAGCGCTTCCGGGTCGAGCGCCACGCCGTTGCCGATCACGCCGCGCTTGCCGCGCACGATGCCGCTGGGCAGCAGCGCGAGCTTGTACGTGTTGCCGCCGACGACCAGCGTGTGGCCCGCGTTGTGGCCGCCGTTGTAGCGTGCGACGAGATCGGCCTGCGCCGCCAGCCAGTCCACGACGCGCCCCTTGCCCTCATCGCCCCATTGGGCGCCCACCACCACCACGTTCGGCATGCTCCGTACTCCATGTGAGAAATTCAGACATTCGCTCGGCCAGGTCGGCCGTTTGTGTGCCATATTGGCGGAGCCGGATCACTCGATCAAACGATTAAACCTGAAACCTCGCGTGAGTAAATATCACGCGAAACGATGCAATGGCCCGACGACTCCCTCCGTTGAATTCGCTGCGCGCGTTCGAAGCCGCCGCGCGGCTCGGCAGTTTCACGCTGGCCGCCGACGAGCTGTGCGTCACGCACGGCGCGATCAGCCGGCACGTGCAACAACTGGAAGCGTGGCTCGGGCGACCGCTGTTCGAACGCCACAACCGGCGCGTCGAACTGACCGCGGCCGGCCGCGCGTACCTCGCCGAGGTCGGTGCTTCGTTCGACCGGATCGCTCTTGCCACCGCGCAGCATTTCGGCCACGCGCAGCAGCGCGTGCTGCGCGTCGCCGCGCCCGCGACGTTCTCGCTGCGCTGGCTCGTCCCGAAACTGTCGTCGTTCCAGGTCGCGCATCCGGCCATCGAAGTGCGGCTGTCGACGTCGAACGAGCCGATCGACAAGCTGCGCGACAAGGTCGACCTGATCGTTCGCGGCGGCCCGCAGGCCATCGACGGGTACGTTGCGGAAGAATTCCTTTCCGAGGTCCGGCTGCCGGTGTGCGCGCCGAAGTTGCTGGAGGGCCGGTCGCTCGAGACGCCTGCCGATCTCGCCGGCTTCACGCTGCTGCACGCGGCGACCTATCCGGGCATGTGGCCGGAGTGGCTCGCGGCGGCCGGGCACCCGAATCTCGTACCGCGGCACTCGCTCACGCTCGAGCATTTCTACCTGACGCTGCAAGGCGCGCTCGACGGGCTCGGCGTCGCGATGGGGCCGATCGCGCTCGTCGCCGACGACATCGCCGAAGGCCGGCTCGTGCAGCCGTTCAGCGAACCGGCGCTGCCGCCGTGGCGCTACTTTACGTATGTGGCGTTAGCGCGGGCCGACGACGACGCCGTACGCGCGTTCAAGGACTGGCTGAAGGCAACGGGAAGCGCGACTGCGTCGGGCGGGCGGCGCTGAGCGCCCGTGCCTGTGTGTCGTGCATCTTCACGACGTGCAGGATTCCGAATCGAATTGAATAAATGTGCGGAACGTGTTTGCCTTCGTGCATCGCGCAATCGCGACACACGCGGCAAGCCGCGGATCGAACCGTGGCTTGCCGCCGGACGACGCTTACTGGCTTGCAGCGCCGGCCTTCTTCTCCGCGTTCTGCAGGTTCTGCGGATAGTTCGGATCATTGGCCGCGGGCTTGTACCCAGCGTCTTCGAGTTTCTTCAGCTCGGCGGTGTTCTTCGCACGCGCAGCCTTGCGCTCGGCTTTGCGTTTGGCCCTGGCCGCCTTGCGCGCTTCGCTCTTCGCGGCCTTGGCGTCCTGTGCAACCGGCGCGCTTGCGGTTTCCTGCGCAAAGGCCGGAACGGCCGAGCCGAACAGGAAAGCGGCTGCGGTAGCAGCCAGCGTGAGTTTTCTGATCTGGATTCGCATCGCTGAACTCTCTTTTTTGATGACCATCACGGTTTGAAAAACCATCGAGATACCGCCCCTGTCCTGACCAGTCGTCATGTCGCGGTCAGGACTTGAGCATCATAACCGTGTCGCAAAAATTGTGGCGTCAACGTGCTGGCGGAATTGGGGATACACGTATGGGAGACAACGCGGTTGGTGCGCTCGATGACCGCAACCGCAGGACTCGACCGGGCGTGAGACGCCGACGGGTGTTTCACTGGTGGAGATATCGATACGCTCATGCGCGACGTGAGGATCGTTGTGCTTGCCCGATCACTGCAGCAGCAGTCGATCCGTCCGTCACGTTATCGTTCGAAGCGGCTTGAGCGACGGTTCCTCCCATAAACGACCACGATTCGTTTCGTCGGCGGTTCAGACGGTTACGTTGCATCGTTGCGGCGTGCGGTGATCTATCCGATACCGCCTGCCGCACCGTGATGCAGAAGGTTGCCTGTGTATGGAGACAAAGCGGGTTGTCGACCCGCACGTCTGACGAAAAAGGCGAGGGCTGCGCGAGCGGTGAAGAAGCAGGCCCGACGGGCTGCACGGATGCGCCTGACACCCATCATGAGCGAGCAGCGTTCGCCGGGTGGATATGCCTGTGGCCCGTGAGGTTGTCCGTCTGTGCAATCGTGCTCGCCGACTCTCAGGCGTCACACAGGGAGGTCGATCCTTTTCTGTTTGCTCCCCATCGATGGTTCCTTATGTGGATGAGGGCTGCGATCTACACGGCTTGCTTATACCGGTGCCACCGCCTATCGGTGAGCTTTTACGGGACTCCGGTTTTTTGGCAGGTGAGCATGTTCGGGAGCATCGGGGAATTCGATTGCGGTGAGCTTCGGTACCGCCGGCGCCCTCACGTTGATTCGAAACGATGTCGACGGACACGGCAATGACTTCCCGGGTGGAGCTCGAAAGGTAGAAAAACGGACGGGACGCTGGACGGAAAACAACCAGGGATCGGATCCTCCGGGCACAGTCCACGGGCTAAATTTGACGAGTAGCACCACAGGCGAGCGACAAAAACTTGTCCCTAGGCGAGGCAGCGCGAGCACAAAAAACCATTCGCGGGCAGTCCAAGATGATTTCGAACTGCTGCGGGGGAAAGCGACGGGATCCGCTGCGCTCGTCAGTCGATGGTGCGGAAGGTGCCACGGGACATATTTTTGGGTCCCATAAACGGGAACCTCTACGTCGAATCTGCGGATTTCCTCCCATAAGTTTCTACGTTTCGGCGCTTGTGAGTGGGTACTTACCTCTTTGGGAGGCCTTGTCAGGCCTGGAGCTTTCCGGGAACAGCGTGTCAAAGAGGGCCGAGTCGGTCTGTATTGAGGCCCCTGGCGATGGATGTCCCATAGACGACTCCCATTGGTAGCGGTTTATGGGGTTCGTCTTTCTGTGCAAGCACACGTGTGTTTACATCTTTGGTAAACCACGTTTACTTCTTTAACTACTTTTAGACGGCTCAGAGCCTTGTCTGGCGAGGGTTTGAGGGGTGTTCGGTACCCATTTATGGGAGCACAGGTGGAAGGGTTTGGGGTTTCAGGTCTGTGGATTTGGGGGTTGGGGTACCGTGTTGTGGGGAATCCGGGTTGTGGATATGGGGCGAACGTATCCGGTTATGGGAAATCGACCGTAAATCGTGCTGGGTAGTCGTCTATGGGAACACATGAAGGTAGCTCTTTATGGGGTGCTTTTCCGGGTGGGGTAATCGGAGGTAGGCACAGCGATTTTCTTTGGGTAGCCGGTTATGGGGGATCTCGAAGGTAGCTGTTTATGGGCGATTGTCTTAGTCGATTCGCTACTCGTCGCTCGAGGGCTCAATGAAGCCTTCCCATAGATAGGGCCGAGGCCACGGACAGGTTACCGTCTATGGGGAAAACGAATGGTTGCCGTTTATGGGAGCGATTTCCACCTTCAAGCCGGAAAGCAGCTGTGCCGACCCCGCTGACAGGTACCCTCCTATGGGAAATGACAAAGGTAGCCAGTTATGGGAGAAAAAGGCGACCGTGTTGCGGGGCACCACGAATCTTCCCGGCGATCTCGATTCCGCTCGTTTGCCCCCATGGATGGGTACCTTCGTGTGGCAAATCTTGTGCCGGGTTGCGCTGTCGAGCCAGGAAAGGTAGCGGCTTTTGGGAAGTATTTTGATCAAAAGGTAGACGGATATGGGGCTCTGAAAAAATCGCGAAACACGGATTTCCCATTACATATCTGATAGTTAGCTCAGATAGTGAAAGTGATGCTGGAGCAAGGGCGTTGCTCCGTCGCACGAAAAGGTATAAAGTCCGCTCTCAATAAGGCAACCTTACCCGGACACCACGATGCCGCGCAAGCCCGCAAGCAAAGGCTCAGACAAACAGGTTTCGCTGTTTCAGACACCCGAGCCGCCCGACTTGCTGCGCAAGGCGGTCCAGGCGATTCATATCGCACCGAAGTCGGGAAAGATCGGTCTGCAGCAGCGCAAGATGTTCAGCTCGTTGATCAAGAACGCGCTTCGACAGGAGGCGTTCGAACCGGGCCGGACGAGCTTCTCGATCTCGATCGCGTCGCTGTCGCACGAGAGCGGGCTGAACAGCAACAATACGAAGTACGTGAAGGATACGGTCAACTCGTTGATCAGTACCGTCGTCAACTGGGACTACCTGGCCGCCGACCGTTCGACGGTCTGGAAAGCGTCGGGCCTGCTCGCCGGCGCGGAACTCGAGCAATCGGTGCTGAAGTACAGCTTCTCCGACCAGATTCGCAGCGAACTGCTCAATCCCGAAATCTATGCGTTGATCGATATGCGGATCGCCCGCGAGTTCCGGCGATCGCACTCGCTCGCGCTGTGGGAAAACACGGTGCGCTACGAAGGGATCGGCATCACCGCGAAGATTCCGCTGCCGAAATTCCGCGACCTCATTCTCGGCCAGGACAAGGCATCGCAGTCGTACAAGGAATACAAGCTGTTCAAGAGCAAGGTCCTGGTGCCATGCATTCAGGAGGTGAACGAAGTATCGGACCACACGCTCGAGTTGATCGAACACAAGTCCGGCCGCAGCGTGGAAGCCGTGCAGTTCAAGGTGACGCGCAAGCAGAGCACCGATACGGTCGAAGACGGCGACGTCAAGAACGAAGCGTTGGTCGAGGAGGTGGCGAAGTTCGGCATTCCGCGTTCGGAGGCGCGCCGGCTGATCACGCAATACGGCGTGCAGCGTATCAAGGCGGCGATCGCCTATACGCTCAATCGGACGACGAAGAAAAATGCGGCGCCGGTCGACAACGTTGCCGCGTACTTCCGCAAGGCGCTGACGCACGGTTACACGCTGGCCGACGGGCAGGGAACCGAAGCGGCCGCGCCGGCGAAGGAATCCGCGCAGAGCAAGCAGGAACAGATTCGCGACAAATATCTGGCGGCGAAGGTCGAGGAAGCCGGCGCGTATTTCCGCGAACTGGAGATCGACGACCAGACCAAGCTGATCGAGCGTTACAACGAGACGGTGGCGGGTTCGAAGGACCTGACGCTGTCACCGAAGAAGAAGGCGAGCAAGCTCGCGCAGACCAGCTTCTTCCGATGGCTGGCGCTTGATACGTGGGGCGAGCCAACCTCGGACGACCTGCTGGAATTCCTGCTGAAAAGCAGTCTCGCAGGCAACTGAACGCAGCCTCGCCGTCGTGCGGCGGACGGTGTTGCAGTCCGCCTTCGCGACGCAGCGCGAAGGCGAGGCCTTTTGCCCGTGGCGCGTTACTTTGGCGTGGCCGCCGCCAGATCGGCGACGTACGCGTCGATGACGGTCTTGAGCTTGTCGGCAAGCGCTTCCTGGTGGGATGCGTCGACGCCCTTGAGCTGCAGATCCAGACGTCCGTCCGGATAAGTCTTCAACTGGCCGATCGCGCGCGATTCGAGCGCGAAGTCATGACGGACGCTATAGCGCGTGCGTCCGGCCTTCTTGGCGCCGTCGCTTTGTGCTCGCAGGAAATTCTCGAGATCGCGGACGGATTTTTTCCGGTCGATCACGGCCGTCAGCAGCCGGTCGGCCGTCGGCTCGCCCAGGCGTTCGAAGATCAGCTTCAGGAAGTACGCGGCCTGCAGACCGACCACGTCGTTCGCACTCGCCATCCGCTCCAGCAACGTGTTCGGCAGCGCGTTCAGCGACAGCGTCTTGCTGATCGATGCCTTGTCCTTGCCGATTTTCTCCGCCAGCGTGTTCTGGTCGGCAAAGACTTTCTCGTCGAGGAGACGTTTCCACGCGACCGCATCGTCGAAGATCGTCTGGCGTTCGTGATCGTGGTTCGCCCGATACGCGATCGTATAGAGCTGCTCGGGCGTGTGATCGGTGCGGAACGTCGCATTGATCGTCTCGTCACCGTTGATGCTCGTTGCACGCAGCCGGCGTTGCCCGTCGATCACGACGAGCTTGCCGGGAAATTCTGGGAGCCGCGTGACCTTGATCGGCTCGATCTGCCCTTCCCGTTTCAGCGTCAGTGCGAGTTCGTGCAGGCTCGACTCCGAGTAGAACACGCGCGGATTGAACGGGTTCGGGATGCAGTCCTTGACCAGCACTTTCTGCGGCGCGCCCAGATCGGGCGTACCGGCGGGCGCGGTTGCGGCCGGCGCACTGGCGGGCGCCGCTTCGACGACGGCAGCCGGTGCGGCCGCCGGCTCGGGCAGCCGTGTTTCGAGCGCCGCGTTTTCCTGCGCGAGTCCGCGCAGCAGGCCGGCTGCCAGATGCAGGTTGCCGGTCGGTTTCTTGTCTTTCGAGGTGTCCTTAGCCATGGGCGGCTCCGGTAGCGCGCGTCGACGCGATGTATTGGGCCATTTCCGTGACCAGCTTTTCGATTTCCGCCCGGGCTTCCTTCAGCCCCTTCAGGTATCGATTGTGGTGATGGATCGTGGTGCCGAGCGCGAACGTCTGACGATAGACCTCGCGTTGCGCGATCTGGCTATCGAGCAGATGCTCCCCTATTTCTTCAGCCCGTAAAATTTTTAAAATTTCTTCACGCATTTTAGTTTTTCCATTGACGCTATTCAGCATTAATGCGGAAGAAAGTTGAGGATTTCGAACGGCACGCATCGATTCGATCATGCGGATCATCGCAACCGTGCTGTACAAATCGGCGGGCGACGGCGAAAGCGGCACCAGGCAGAAGTCCGCCACTTCGAGGACGGAGGCAATACGTGGATCTTCCAGGTTGCCGGGGCAGTCGACGACGATCACGTCGTAGTTCGCGTCCTGCTTCTTGATCTCACCGCCGATACCGCGGCCGGCCGGCGCGAGCGACAGGACAGTCATCGGGAGTGTGTTCTCGCCGCTTGTGACCCACCGGACGGAAGTGCCTTGAGGGTCGGCATCGATCAGCGCGACCTTGTTGCCGCCGGCTTCGAACGCAGCTGCGATGTTGACGGAGATGGTTGTCTTTCCAGTCCCACCTTTTTGATTACTGACGGCGATCTTGAAAGCCATTAAATTCCTCCAAGGAGTTTTGCGTAATATATGCAGTTATTCAAGAAATGTCCAGAAAGGCGTTCCATGACGTGGATTTTTTATTGATTGTTGTGGTTGTTACGTGACAAATAGGCCGAATGGCCGAGCGGTGGTCGAACGTAGCGACGCGATAAAAAATCACCGATACGGTTGCAAAGAACTAACGAAAGGTTGCAAAGAACTAACGAAAAAATGGAAGTAACCCGACCGCCTTTGGTTTCCATAACGAGATCTTTAGCAGAGACTTGGCGTTTCGTCGTGCGCACACCTCATCCGAAATCCGGTACGAATCCATGGCGGTGATGGTGTCGGTCGCCTGAAGCAGACGGTTGTCACGTGACAAAATCGTTGGATTCCCGATTTCTCCCGGGCCGACGCCCGCAGGAAATCTTCGATTCGCTTGCGACTGGGGCTCAGGAGAAATCTCTTCGCTTCAATTCCCTAGGTCGCACCGCCCATGACCATGTACGCCTATTCGGCAATGAGGTGGAGTTGTCACGTGACAAATGGATTCAAGCATGAGTAGTAACAGCGACTTCGCGATCGTCAAGGGACGTCGTGGTGGGCCGGCGCTCGCGGCGTAGGTGGCATGTTGCTCGGAAGAAAAGGTATCACCGATACCGAGAGCGTTGGTCCACCCGGCTCCTCGGTGATCGACAGGCGAGTTGTCACGTGACAACAGGAAGCCGATGTCTGGAAGCTCGGCAGCGCGAGGCTATATAAAAAATGGAACGTCCCACGGGGTGTTGCCGCGGAACGCCGGGTAGTGAGGTCCGGACATCGTCGGGAGTGTTCCCCCATCGTTGCGCGTACGCTCACGCGCTGAGGCTATGCTGCTGAGCGCTTGCGGAGACATGCCCCAAATGCGATATCGTGAGATCATTGATATGTCCCCATTTAATGAGGGTGAAGTCGGGTGTTCCCACTCGTTTCAGTTAGCAGGGGCAGGGCGGCCCTCTAGCGGCACATATCAACTCTCCCGAACTGGAAAAGGCTCGACATGCGCGGGAACCCCGCATATTGACGGCAATGGGCGGGGATTCCGCATGCCAGCGGCATGTGACAACCAAAAACGGGCGGGTCGTGAAACATTCGCCCAAAATCGAAGCTTGCCGGAAATCCTTGTCTGGCAATGGGTTGCGCCATATTCTTCATCCTGTTTCACGCAAAATGCGCCCGATCAGGCTCAGAAATGGGGGCGTATACTATTTCAGTTCACCGACGGTGCGGAATGCGGCAATCCCAGAGGGAATTGTCTCAATTGATACGTAATTTGTAGTTTATGAAATGATTTCGGTGGGCGCTCCCGGAGGTCGTCGACGTGTCGGAGGGACAGTCCATCGCTGAGTCACCTCGAGCCACCAATTCAGCACAAGCTAGGCCGATATTGAGCGCCAGTTGTCACGTGACAACGCATGCGCCACGCCTCCGATTCGTGAAATCGCGGAGTATGGACAGAAGAAGGCTGCCGGGAATGGGCGGGAAGGCCTCTGGAGCACGGCCGGTACAATGTTGTCTTCGGGAGGGAACGCGAATCCCCTTGACCTGCCTGCGAAAATCCAGCCCCGCACTTTGCGGATCCCGTCAAAGCCTGTACAGCGTCACTGTCCGTCGATCGCGATCAATAACTCGCCACGATCGACAGAGCGACGTCCGCGCCACCCCGCAGGCTATCGATATCCCTTCGCGGAGAATTACCGAACAGCCGACTATATTCCCGGTTGAACTGGGTCGGGCTCGCATACCCGACCCTGAACGCCGCCGACGCAGCGTCGAGGCGCTCCGTCAGCATCAGGCGCCGCGCCTCGTTGAGCCGTATCCATTTCTGATATTGCAACGGACTCATGCCGGTGAGCTGACGGAAGTGGTGATGGAAGGTTGAACTGCTCATCTGAACCTGCGCCGCGAGATCATCGACGCGCAACGACTCGTCGTAGTGGGCGCGCAACCACCGGATCGCGCGCGACACGCGGTTGCACTGACTGCCGGTAGACGCAATCTGGCGCAGGCGGGCGCCCTGGTCGCTCGTCAGCAGCCGATAGTAGATTTCCCGCTCGATGTACGGGGCGAGAACGGCAATCGCGTTCGGGTCGTCCAGCAGCGCGAGTAACCGGTTCAGCGCGTCGTACAGCGGTTCCGTCATGTCGCCGACGACGAGTCCGCGGCCTGCCGGCGCCTCGTCGTGATCCGGCGCGACTTGCACCATCAGTTCGGCCATGACGCGGAAATCGAGCTTGAGGCCGAGCCCGAGAAACGGTTTGTCGGGACTTGCCTCGATGATCTGCGTCGAACCGGGCAGATCGAGCGACGTAATCAGAAAGCGGTCGACGTCGTAGATGTAAGCATCCCCGCTCTGCATGACCCGCTTCGCGCCCTGAACGACGAGACCGAAGCTCGGCTCGACCATGCATTCCATCGGTAGCGTGGGCGCTTCCCGTCGATGAAAGCTCAGGTTGGGAATGGCCGTATTGAGGTGATCGATGCCTTCGGTCCATCTCGCGACGCGCTCCACGAGTGTCTGTCGCAATTCATTCTCGCGGCTGCGGCGGGTCGAACGGTGGCCTGCCTGGTCGAATGCCGCGATGGCGACGTCATCGTCTCGTCGGCCGGGTATGTATCGGACGGGTACCGGATGCATGACTTCTCTACTCAGGTAATCGGATCGACAGGCAGGCCGTCGACGTGCAGGGGACGCCGGCAATACGCTCACTATCCGGAATCGCGGGACGGCCATCTTCCGGGAAGGCGCATGCAGCGACTGGCGGACTACTTCGTCGCCTGCGATGCGCAAAGCTGCCAGCGCCGCGATTTCGCCGCCGGCGCTGCCGCGCGCTCGTCGACCGCGTGCCACCAGCGCTCGCCACGATGCGGCGCGTCGAGATCGAGGCGTTCGCCCATCCTCGGTGTCGAGAGCTCGATGCCGCGTACGAGCGCCAATGCCGTGACACGCTCGAACGGCTCCTGCCAGCGATGCATGGCGAGGTCGAACGTGCCGTTGTGAATCGGGACCAGCCAGCGCCCACGCAAATCGATGTGCGCCTGAACGGTTTCTTCCGGTTGCATGTGCACGTACGGCCATTGAGCATCATAGGCGCCAGTTTCGATCAGCGTGACGTCGAACGGCCCGAGGCGCTCGCCAATCTCCCGGAAGCCGTCGAAATAGCCCGTATCGCCACTGAAGAACAGGCGCAGGTCGTCGTCGACGATCACCCACGATGCCCACAGCGTACTGTTGCCGTCGAACAGGCTACGCCCTGAGAAGTGTTGTGCGGGCGTCGCCGTCAGCGTCAGCCCGGCCAAGTCCACGCTTTGCCACCAGTCGAGCTGGCGGACCTTGTCCGCATCGATCCCCCATTCGATCAGCCGATCGCCGACGCCCAGCGTCGTCACGAACACGCCGGTGGTGGCGGCCAGCGCGAGCACCGTGTCGCGATCGAGGTGATCGTAATGATCGTGCGACAGGATTACGCCGCGCAGCGGCGGAAGATCTTTCAGCGCAATCGGCGGAGCATGAAAGCGCTTGGGGCCGATGCGCCGGAACGGCGACGCGCGCTCGGCAAACACCGGATCGGTCAACCAGAATTCGCCGCGCAGCTTCAGCAACAGCGTCGAATGCCCGAGCCGGTACAGGCTGCGATCGGGCGCCGCGTCGAGTTCATCGCGGGTCAGCGATTCGACGGGAAGCGCGCCGGCCGGCACGGTATGACGCGGCTTGTTGACCAGCATGTTCCAAGCAATGCCCAGCGTCTTGCCCAATCCTTCGGCGGGCCGCGGCGCGACATTGGCAAAGCGCTCGCCATTGTGCTGCGGCGAACTGCCGGACAGCGTCCGGCCGCGACGGGCGGCCGCAAAGCCAAGAATGCGATGAATCAAAACGAGAGGCGATGCCATGTCGGTTCGTCCGAAAAATAAAGTACACTAAACAGTGTAGTTTATTTTTGGGATAAGTAAACTGCCCGGTGTAAAATTTCTGAATGGATACCAGCACTCCTCCTCAGCGCCTCACTGACCGAAAGCGCGCGGCCATCGTCGATGCGGCAATCGAGGAATTTCTCGCGGCCGGCTACGATGCGACGAGCATGGATCGCATCGCCGCGCGGGCGGGCGTGTCGAAGCGAACCGTCTACAACCATTTCCCGGGGAAGGAGACGCTGTTCGCCGCGATCCTGAACAAGCTGTGGGATGCGACCCGAACCGGCAACTCGCCGACCTATCGCGCCGAGGTGCCGCTGCGCGAGCAACTGCTCGCGCTGCTCGACCGCAAATTGCGATTGATGAACGACGACGCGTTTCTCGCACTGGCGCGCGTCGCGATCGGCGCGGCCATCCACTCGCCGGAACGAGCGCGCGACATGGTCGAACGTCTCGGCGAGCGTGAGGAAGACGTCACGGTCTGGGTGCGTGCGGCTGCGGCGGCCGGCCGTCTGGCGGTTACCGATCCGGTGTTCGCCGCGCACCAGTTGCATGGCGCCGTGAAGGCATTCGCATTCTGGCCGCAGATCACGATGGGCCAGCCGCCGCTGACGGCGCAGGAGCAGCAAAAAGTGGCGGAATCGGCCGCCGACATGTTCCTCGCGTACTACGCGCGACCGGACGACGGCGCCGCGTCGCATCGCACGCAGGACTGACCGCGCATCCGCAAGCGTGGGCCGATCGAAATCGTTGCGATGCGCGCAACCTACCGATCCGGAGAAAACGAACGCACAATCGCACCTACCCGCGTCGACCGGCCCGCCGGCCCAAACCCGGCGATACCGTCCGCGCACCCCCGAAGCCGACTGCGAGCAACGACCCATGAAGACGCTGTTGATCGTCTATCACACGATGACCGGAGGCACGCAGCAGATGGCCGAAGCGGCTGCCGGTGCGGCTCGCGAGCAGCCCGGCGTCGAGGTCAGGTTGCAGCGCGCGGACGCGACGAGCGCCGACGACGTGCTGGCAGCCGACGCGTACCTGTTCGCGACGCCGGAGAATCTTGCGGCGATGTCCGGGTTGATGAAGGATTTCTTCGATCGCTGCTACTACGCGGCGCTCGATCGCGTGAACGGCCGTCCGTATGCGGCGATGGTCTGCGCGGGCAGCGACGGACAGAACGCATTGCGGCAGATCGACCGGATCGCGACCGGATGGCGGCTGAAGAACGTCGCGCCCGGGTTGATCGTCTGCACGCATGCGCAGACTCAGGAACGTATTCTCGCGGCGAAGACGATCGACGGTGACGCGCTCGCGCGCTGCGCCGAACTGGGTGCGGGGCTTGCCGCGGGGCTGGCACTGGGCGTGTTCTGAGGACGGAGCCGGGGGCGCCGATCTGACGAAGCGATACAGGCGGGATCTGCGGCCGTTCGCGCAATACCGATTTCGCAAACAACGCCGAACCGCCGAGGGCCGGGGCTTCAGTTGCCCTTTGCAGTGCCCGACGGCCGGTAGTATTCGGGCCAAAGACGTTTCACGAGATCGCGCGATGCGCCGTATGCATAGCAACTGTCGATCTTGAGCGGCTTGCCTTCACTGTCTCGGTAATCGAGCGACGATCGCCGCATGCCGACCATCGTCTGATAGGCCGTCGTGGCGATCGGGCCGAGCAATTCCTTCAGGTGCGTGCACGTATCGCAAGACGGCAGGCGCTTGCGCACCTCGCTGTTCCAGCCCGTGCCGATATTCAACCCGACGAGCGCCTGCAGCGAGTCGCCGCCGCCCGGACATTGCGCATACGGATGCGAACGGATGAACGTGGATACGGCGCGCACGACCATGTCGACGTCGAAGACTAGCGTCACGCCGAGATCGTGGAGCGGGGTCAGCGCCGCGACCGTCCGTGCACCGCCGGGCGGCGTGAAATCGGTGGTCTTGCGGTCCGCGAGGCAGGCCGTTACTTCGAACAGGCCATCGCTGCGCCGATAGCCGCGCATGTCGATCTGCCGATGGTGGATCTCCTCGCGCGTAATGCCGTCGTGCGGGGTGTCGTCTTGGGAAACCATGCATCCGCTCCATCTCGTGTAACCGGGTCTTTTCGCAGGCAACGGGATCGCGCGCGCCGATCGGGCGTGCGGTGAAAAGCCGACGGGACGTGCTGCCAACGAAGTCGATTCGGCCATACTACGCACTTTCCGATATTTTCGTCCGCGACGCGATCGATGCGGACGCAACGAATCGGACGCCGATGCCGGCGCAAGCGAGGGTCGGGCGGGCGTGTCGTGCGACGTCGGGGGCACGCAACGCATCGCGGATGCGACACGACACTGTTCAACGGCTGTCGCGCGGAAGATGCGTATTCAGTTGAGCGTCCGCACAGCCGATTTCCGGCCGGGCCGCGAATGGCGTGACATCCGGAAACGTATCCATATAATGCGCAACACGACCACGCGGACGCATTTTCGGCGCCGCGGCTCGGGCAAATGCAGACCGGCGAGTCAACCGGCCGTCCCGCGTACCGGTATACTTCCACTCCTGTCTTGTCCGGCATCGAGGCCGGGTGCCTGAAAACAGAGTGGCGTGCGCGATGCGGCCCCGTCGTGTTCCGCACCGGCGGCAGGCCGGCCCCACGCATGGCGGCGATGCTTTTGTGCCGCGCGGCATGGCCGCACGAACCACACCTTATATTCCTGGTGGATTGAATTTATGGGTTTTGAACAACTTGCCGAATTGCGGGCGCAGCTCGCAGCGAAGGCCAAGCAGGAGCGCAACGCGAAGCGGCCGGCGGCGCCGACGGACGCCGGCGCGAAGCCGAAGTCCGGCGACCAGCCGTCCCGCGGCGCCAAGCCGGGCGCCGGCGCGAAGGCGCAGCATCGGGCGAAGCCTGCTTCGGCGAAGCCGTCGGCGCCGGTCGATCCGGTCATCGTCGCAATCGGCAAACTGCAGCGAAAGTTTCCGCGCGCGTTCCCGAAGAATCCGGCCCCTAAAGTGCCGCTCAAGGTTGGCATCTGGGACGATCTCGCACGCGAAGCGCAGGCCGTGGGCCTCAACGAAGCGGAACTGCGCGAAGCAATGTCGACGTGGTGCCGCGGCAATCGCTACTGGTCCTGCCTCGTCGAAGACGCGGTGCGCGTCGATCTGCAGGGCAACGAAGCCGGGCGCGTGACGCACGACGACGCGGCGCGTGCGCGCCGTCTGAAGGCTCGCCGCCCTGGCGGCAAGGGCGCGGCACAATCGGCCAAGGGTGCGCAGCAGCAGCCGAAGGCCGAGCAGCCGGCCGAGGCCGCTGCCGCACAGCAACCGGCGCAAGCCGAAGCGGAAGCGAAGGTGCAGACCGACGCCGCGCAGCAGGTCGAACAGCAAGCAGCCGGCAACGAGTGATCCGCACCGCGCGCCGCGCACCCGCTGCAAGCCGCGGCGACGCATGACACGACAGACCGACCTGCCTCGACAGAGGCAGGTCGGGACTGCCTCCACCGGCGCTGAATCGGCCGGTACATCTTCTCCCTGTCGAACAGACACAGCGACCGGACGACTCACATTCGTCGATCAGCCTCGGCATGCATGATGTTTCGACGGCTTCGTTTTCGTTCCAATGCTTCGTATTGCAGAATAATGAAGAGGCCCGCCCCGATAATTCGCGTTCCGAAATGACGAAGCGAAACGCGTCGACCGACACGCGAGCGATCCCGCTTGCTCGTCGCGACAAAAATGGCGAGCGATAATCACGACTGGATCATCAGCCCGCGGGCAAGCCGATTGTCGCGATACAACCAGTCTTTCGAAAAGTAAGGCAAGCCCCGGTTCGATCCAAAGCCACGCCCAGCGTCGTCAACGTCAATTCAACCCGGACCATGAACCCGAGACATTCCGCGATTTTCGTCGCGCTCGCCGCTGCCGCGCTGTTTGGCGCCGCGACACCGCTCGCCAAGGCGCTGATCGGCGCGATGTCGCCGTTCATGGTCGCCGGCCTTTTCTATCTCGGCAGTGGCATCGGGCTAGGCATCGGGATGCTGCTGCGCGGCTGGCACGGCCGTCGTGCACCGGCCGCGGACGCCGCGCCGTTGCAGCGCGCCGATCTGCCGTGGCTGGCCGGGACGATCGCGGCGGGCGGCGTGGCCGGCCCGGCTCTGTTGATGCTCGGGCTGTCGAGCACGCCGGCGGCCACGAGCGCGTTGCTCCTCAATCTCGAGGGCGTGCTGACGGCCGTGATCGCGTGGGTCGTGTTTCGCGAGAACGTGGATACGCAGGTATTTGTCGGCATGATGGCGATCGTCGCCGGCGGCGCGCTGTTGTCGTGGACACCGGGCCGGGCCGGCGTGCCGGTCGGTGCGCTGCTGATCGTCGGCGCATGCCTGTGCTGGGCGATCGACAACAACCTGACCCGCAAGGTGGCCGCCAACGACGCGATGGTGATCGCGTGCGTGAAAGGGCTGATCGCGGGGCCGGTGAACATCGGCATCGCGCTGGCGACCGGCGCGACGCCGCCTGCGATACCGGTCACGGCTGCGGCAATGCTGACGGGGCTCGGCGGCTACGGGATCAGCCTCGTGCTGTTCGTCGTCGCGCTGCGTCATCTCGGCAGCGCGCGCACCGGTGCGTACTTTTCGATTGCCCCGCTGTTCGGGGTCGTGCTGTCGCTGCTGATCTGGCCCGCGCTGCCGCCCGCGACGTTCTGGATCGCGACCGCGCTGATGGCGCTCGGCATCTGGCTGCACGTGCGCGAACGGCACGAACACACACATGCGCACGAGCGGCTCGAGCATACGCATCGGCATCGGCACGAGGACCATCACCAGCATGCGCACGACTTCCCGTATGACGGCGATGAACCGCACACGCATCCGCACGTGCATCTGCCGATCACGCATAGTCACGCGCATTTTCCGGATATTCATCACCGGCATCGACACTGACCGTGTCGTGAGCGACGGGCGCTGCGGATCGCGAGGTTCCCATTTATGGGAAGCGCGAGCGGCCGTTCATCGGTCCGCCGCCGCCGGTTGCCGGCATTCGCGTGCCGGAAGCCGCGCGTTGCCGCCTCGGGGTGTGACGCGCGGAACACGCGCGGGCAACCGGTCAGCGATTTGACGATCATTCAGCTGTTGCCGCGTGAGATGCGGGCTATCCGCGCTCTTTCGTCGAAGTGGGATGCGGCGTCGAAGTTGCGTAACGGCAGGTTCGCGCTTGCCATGCCGGTCAACGCGGCTTTTCCGGCTGACGATGCGACGAAACAGGCGGCGTCACGCGTCGCCATGGCAACTATCGCGCTCGAGGAAAGCAGAAACCGAAATCCTCGCAACCGGGGCATCCGGGCGCGGGCCCGGGCGGTACGCCGCGCGATGCGGCCACTTCCTGCGCGAGGAATTTCTTCCAGCGCAGATGAGCGATGTTGCGCGCGGCGAGCGCGGGGAAAAAGCGCTCGAGCATCGCGGATACCGCATCGCGCCCGTCGAGCCCGAGGTCGCGCCACAGATGGTCGGGGCGCAGGCACGCATGCGCGATGATCGACGCAAGGCAGTCGGCATCGTCGCGGGCGACGTCGGGATTCGCGTCGTCCATCAGCCGTGCATGCAGCGTCGCAACGAATGCCGAGTGAGTGGCGGACAACGGCGACGGCGCGGCCGTCGGCACGAGTGCGGCGGCATCGACTGATCGCAGGTGCGGAAACTGCCGGGCCAGCAGGCCGGCGAACTGGCCGGGCAACAAGCCGAGCAGCGACAGTTCGTTGCGGCACGCGCGTGCCGTCACGAGCGCACCGAACAGCCGTGCATCGGGCGCGTCGGCGTGGGCCGCAGCGGCTTGCAGCGACTGCAACGCCCGTTCATGCGTGCGATCGGCCGGAGCGATCATCGCGTCGCTCCTGACGAGAACCGGGTCGCACGCATGCGCGGCGTCCAATGAATCGCCGTCGCGATCGTCACGCGATCACTCGACGCCGACGATCACGCTCGATGCCTTGAAGATCGCGGCTGCGGCGGTGCCGCTCGCGAGCCCGAGACGATCGACGCTGTCGTTGGTGACGATCGCGATGATTTCGGCACCGCCCGCGGCCTTGATCACGACCTCCGAATTGACCGCGCCCTTCGCGACCGACACGACGGTGCCCGCGACGCAGTTGCGGGCCGATACCTTGCTGCTGTCGACGTCGACCATCACGATCACCGACGACGCCTTGACGAGCGCGAATGCCTTCGTGCCGGCCGCGAGGCCGAGCGACGCTGCGCTGCCGTGGGTGATCACGGCGACGATCTCGAGGCCGTCCTGCGTGCGCAGCGTGATTTCGTCGTTGACGGCACCGGGCTTGACGGCGCTGATCTCGCCGGCAAATTGGTTGCGGGCGCTCGTTCGCATGATGACTCTCCGGGTAGGTGCCGCGGCCGGGCCGGCCGCGGTAGCGGGTGACTGGAAATGCATCGGCCAGTGTACCGTCAACTCCGCCCCTGCGAATGCTGCGCGTGAATCAGTAAAACCGGTCGCCGCGGGGTGTTTCGTCACGCAGGCGACATATGCCGATGTCGCTACGGCGCCGACGGGCCGGCCGCAGGTGCGGTGGCCGCAGAGCCGGCGTCCACGGCGGCCGTTGCGCCGTCGCCGTCCCATCCGCCGCCGAGCGCGAGGAAGAGCCGCACCTGGTCGGCCGCGACCTGACCCTCGGCCGCCGCGACCTGCGCCCGCACGCTCGTCAATGTGCGCGTCGCATCGAGATCGGCGATGAACGATTCCCGGCCGGCCGCATAGAGACGATGCGTTTCGGCGGCGGAGTTGCGGGCCGATTCGTACGCGGTGCGCAGCGCATCCGTGCGCTGCACGTCGGCCGCGTAGGTCGCGAGGCTCGACTGCGTTTCGCGCAGCGCATTCAGCACGACGCCGTCGAAGTGCGCGAGCGCGCCGCCGGTTGCGGCTTCGGCTTCGCGTACGCGCGCACGCTGGCCGTTGACGGGGAACGACCAGCTGATCAGCGGGCCGAACGACCAGCGATTCGTGGTGGACGAGAACAGGTCGGCGGCGACGCCGACCGAGCCGGCCGACGCACCGATGCTGACCGACGGGTACAGCGCGGCGGTCGCCACACCGATCCGCGCGGTCGCGGCGGCGAGCTGCCGCTCGGCTTCGCGCACGTCGGGCCGGCGGCGCAGCAGCGCGGCGCCGTCGCCGATCGGAATCGGTTGACGCAGCTTCGGCAGGCGTTCGCATTCGGCGGCGGCTTTCGGCAGGTCGGCCGGGGCGCGCGCGAGCAGCGCGGCGAGCTGGTACTGCGCGATCTTGCGGCGGCCTTCGAAGCGCGGAATGTCGGCGGAGAGCGTGCGCACCTGCGTTACGCCGCGCGTCACGTCGGTCTGGTTGCCGCGCCCGGCATCGCGCAGCCGCTGCGACAACGCGACGCGCTGCTGCTGCAGCGCGAGCGACTGCTTCGCGATCGCCAGTTCGTCGCCGGCCGAGCACGCTTCGACGTATGCACGCACGACGTCGGCCACGACCGTGATGCGCGCGAGATCGCCGGCCGCCTTGACGGCCTCGCTGTCCGCGCGCGCGGCTTCGACGCCGCGCCGCAGCTTGCCGAACAGATCGAGTTCGTACGACACGTTGATGCCGACCGCCCCTTCGTTGACGACCGGCAGCTTGTTTTCGAGCAGGTATTGCTCGGCGGATTCCTGCGCGCGCTGCACGGCCGCTTCCGCTTTGCCCGAAAAGCCACCCTGTTCGTTCGCGACCACCAGCGCCGCGCGCGAGCGCGCGAGGTTCGCCGCGGCGACGCGCAGGTCGGTGTTCGACTTCAGCGCATCGCGCACGAGAGCGTCGAGTACCGGGTCGTCGTACAGCTGCCACCAGTTGCCGGGCACCGCGTCGCGCGACACCAGCGCGCCGTTCGCATCGTCGAGCGCATGGTTCGCGAGTGGTGCGTTGACGTACGCCTGTTGCGGCAGCGTGTAGTTGGGGCCGACCGACTTGCACGCACCGAGTGCGAGCGCGAGCGGGGCGAGCGTCGCCGCGACGCGCAGACCGTGTCGCTTCATTGCGATGCTCCCGCGGCGCTGGCGGCCGTACCTGACGTAGCCGAAACCGGCGCGGCCGCCGACGCGGTGCCGGCGCCTGCCGGTTTCGCGTCGTCGTTGCGACGCGCGTCGGCGCCGCGCATCGACACGGTCGCGGTACGGCCCGCGATCATCCGGAAATCGTCAGGCACCTCGTCGAGCACGACGCGCACCGGCACGCGCTGCGCGAGCCGCACCCAGCTGAACGCCGGGTTCACGTTCGGCAGCAGGTTTGCGCCCTGCGTGCGGTCGCGATCCTCGATCGCGGCGACGATGCTCTGCACGTGGCCGCGCAGCGCATGCGGCTCGCCCATCACGATGATGTCGACCGGCTGGCCGATATGGATGCCGCGCAGCTTGGTTTCCTCGAAGTAGCCGTCGACGCGGAACGAGTTGCGGTCGACGACCGACAGCACCGCGCGGCCGGCCGGCACGTATTCGCCGACGCGCGGTGCGCGGTCGTTCAGGTAGCCGTCCACGGGACTGACGATCGTCGTGCGCTGCAGGTTCAGCTTCGCGGTGTCGAGCGACACCTGCGCATCGGCGACGCTGGCTTCGCCCTGCTCGACGCGCGTGCGGCTTTCCTCGACCTGTTCGCTCGCGACCAGGTTGCCGAGTTGCAGGTTGCGCGCGTATTCGCGCTTCGCCTGCGCCAGCGTCGCACGGCGCTGCGCGAGCGTCGCTTCGGCGAGCCGTTCCGCGAGCGCGTAGCGCGCCTGGTCGATCACGAACAGCACCTGACCACGCTTGACCGCCTGGTTGTCGGCGACCTGCACCGAGGTGATGAGGCCCGACACGTCCGGCGCGACCTGGATCACGTCGGCGCGCACGTGCCCGTCGCGCGTCCACGGCGAGAACATGTAGTAGTTGATGATGCGCCACAGCACGAGGCCGGCCACGACGACGACGATCAGGGTGAGCAGGACTTGCCCTGCCGAGAGCCAGGTTTTTTTCACGTTAGGTAGCCACGAGTTGGTGGGACACGATCACGACGGCGGCCAGCACGAACACGTAGATGCCGAGGTCGAAGATCGAACGGTGCCAGACGAGGCGGTAGAAGCCGACGCGTTCGAGCACCGCGCGCACGACGATGTTGATCAGGTACGCGATCAGCATCAGCACGAGCGGGGCCGGCACGAACACGCCGAAGATATCGATTTCGCCGATCATGGTCGCGCTCGGAAGGACAAAGTGGAAAGCAGGCTCATGCGCGTGCTCCGTCCGGCGCCTGTGGCGCTTGCGCAGCCGCGGCCGGATACAGCGACAGGCGCATGCCGACGAGCGCATGCAGCGTGTCGCGCAGGCGGCGGTGCGTGGCCGGTACCGCGGGCGTGGGCACGCCGTCGGCCTGCGCGGCGCCCGGCAGGTTGCGGCTGGCCACGCGCTGCAGCGCGTCGTCGATCGTCGCGAGCAGCTCGGGCGGCACGGGCTGGCGCGCGTTCGCGGCCGCGCAGCGCGCGTAGTGATCGGTGACGCCGGCCAGCACGCGATCGATCGCGTCGGGCACGTCGCCCGACAGCCTGCGACGCGAGCGGCGCAGATCGAGCGCGTTCAGCGCGATGCGCAGGTCGCGGAAGCTCTCGATCGACGGGTGGCGGTGGTCGTCGGACGCGCCGAGGCGCGGCAGCAGCTGCGTGACGCGATCGAGCATCCGCGATGCGTGGTTGCGCTGATCGTCGAGCGGTTGCGTCGACGCGGAGCGCGCGACGTCCTCCCAGCCCGAGCGCAGCAGGCGCCGCACCGCGAGCTCCGCGCCGAACGGCCGCGTCGCGCGTGTCCACACGTACGCGAACAGCAGCCCGGCGACACCCGCGAGGTTGCTGTTCAGGAACACGAAGAAATCGGCTTCGTACGCGCTCTGGATGCTGATGAAGGTGGCCGTGTTCACCGCGACGAGCATCGTCACCATGTTGAACTGCGGGCGGGGCAGCAGCGTGCCGATCAGGATGAACGGGCCCGCGAACATCAGCACGAGCATCGCGAAATCGTGTACGTGCGGCAGCACGACGAACAGGTACAGGCCGGCGAACACGACGCTCGCGGCGGTCGACAGGAAGAACTTGAACACCAGCGGCGCGGGCTCGTCGAGCGCGGCGAAGAAGCTGCACGACACGGCCACGAGCGTGACGGCGGCCGCGCCGTCGTGCCAGCCGGACGAGATCCACAGCCAGCACGCGAACACGATCGCGAACACGACGGTCAGAGTCGAGAACAGCATCATCCCGCGGTCGAAGAAGCGCTCGGTGCCGCCGAGCCGCCAGTGCCGGTAGCGCGGCTGCCACACGCCGGACTCGTTCGCGATCAGCGCGCGCAGCGAGCGGCAGTCCTGCCAGATGTCGATGACCTGGCGCAGCCGCCACAGCGCATTCGAGAGCAACGCGCCGTCCCAGCTCGCCAGCGCGCTGTCGGGCGGCTGCAGCGCGGCGATGCGCTCGCGCAGGTCGTCCGCGACAGGATCGTGCGCCATGTCGCCGTCGGAGCCGGTCTTCACGGCCGGCAGTGGCGCGTCGAACCATTTCGCGGCGTCGGCCAGCAGCGCGTCGAGCGCGGGCGGCCGCACGTGCAGGTCGCGCATCAGCGCGATCAGCGGATCGGCGAGCGACGACATCAGCGGCAGGAACAGTTGCATCCGACCGGCGAGCGCCTGCGCGCGCGCGAGGATACGCGGATGCGCATGGTCGTAGCCCAGCTGGCTCAGCAGGAATTCGAGGCCGGTGATCGTCGCGGCGAGCCGCTGCCGGCATGCGGACAGCGCCTTGCCGGCCAGGTGCCCGGACAGCGTTTCTCGGCCGTAGAACGCGGCGTCCTTGAACCACGCGTCGGTGCGCTCGATCAGCGTCGGCGCGAGCCGGTTCGGGAACACGGCGCTGCCCACCACGCTCGCGCACACGATGCCGAGCACGATTTCCTCGGTGCGCGCGATCGCGACGTCGAATATCGTGGACGGATCGGTGACGGTCGGCAGCGCGACCAGCGGCATCGTATAGCCGGCGAGCATGAAGACGTAGCTGCGCGCGGTGCGGTCGGAGATCGCGAGGTACAGCAGCGTGCCGCACCAGGTCGCGACGATGATGCTGAACAGGAGCGGCGTCTCGACGAACGGCGGCACGAAGAAGATCGCGGCGGCCGCGCCGAGCGCGGTGCCGAGCGCGCGGTACAGCGCCTTCGAGCGCGTCGCGCCGACGAACGGGTTCGACACGATGTAGACGCTCGCCATCGCCCAGTACGGGCGCGGCAACTGGAAATACAGGCCGAGGTACAGCGCCAGCATCGACGCGGCGAACGTCTTGCCCGAGAACAGCCAGTCGCGAAGGCTCGGATAGGTCATGACGCGGAATCGGCGGGGCGGGACGGGTGCGACGCCGGAGGATGCGGATCGGCTGCGTTGAACGCGTTCAGCACGCGCAGCGTCGCTTCGAGATCGGCGCGCGACACGCCCTTGAGCACCTGGGCGCGCAGCGCGCGCAGGTCTTCCTCCATCTTTGCGGTGACCGCGCGGCCGGCGGCCGTCAGCGAGATCGTCTTCGCGCGGCGATCGTGCGGATCCTCGTCGCGGCGCGCCAGGCCGGCCGCGCACAGCTGGTCGAGCAGGCGCACGAGCGACGGCCCTTCGATGCCCACGTGCTCGGCGAGCGTGCCTTGCCGCACGCCTTCGCCGAGGCGCCCGGCGATCAGCAGCGGCGTCGCGCAGGCTTCGGATACGTTGTATGCGGTCAGCGCGCCGTCGCTGGTGCGGCGCCACTTGCGCGCGGTGAGCACGAGCAGGCTGCTGACGGCGAGGCGGAGGTCGTGCAGATTGGTCATGGGCGAGATGATAGGGGCAAAAACATTCGATAGCAAACTATCGTTTTCTTTACCCGGACGGCACGTCCCAAGAGGCGCGGCGGCTATATTGGATCGTCGGACGACCACTGTCCGGCCACACGAGCACGACCGCACATGTAAAGCAAATTCCAAGCCCGCGCGTCGCACGCTGCGCGGGTAGGCAGTCCGCGACTTTCGATCGACCGAAAAAGGTGTGGGCCGCAGTCGTCCGGGCACGCCGATTGCCTCGTCCGATTCGACCCGCAGCGTCCTGCTTCCGCACGCGATTGCACTAGGACAATATTTTCGGGGTGTCTTTCTGAGCGACCATGCGGAAGCCACGACGGAGACATCGAGATGGGACGGACCGAGGTATCGGCAGGCTGGCGCGACGCGATCGGCGCCGTGCACGGCATCGAGTCGAAATACAAGCGGCTCGTGAAGGCGATCGCCAGCGACATCGAGAACGGCGCGCTCGCGCCGGGCGCGCGGCTCGCGCCGCAGCGCGACGTCGCGTCGAGCCTCGGCGTCAGCGTGCAGACCGTGACCAACGCGTACAAGGAACTCGAGCGTCAGGGACTGATCCGCTGCGAGGTCGGCCGCGGCAGCTTCGTGGCCGCGCGCGTGACCGAATCGATGTCGAACTATATCCTCGATACGACCGAGCGCGAGCTCGTCGACTTCTCGATCGCCCGCATCGTGCACACGCCGGAGCACGACGCGGCGTGGCGCAGCGTGTGCACGGCGCTGGCTGGCACCGACGATCAGCCGTGGATCCGCTCGTTCCGGCCGATCGCCGGCCTCGATGCGCATCGCGACGCCGGCGCCGCGTGGCTCGCGTCGCTGAACATGCCGGTGCACCGCGAAGCGCTGCTGGTCACGAACGGCGCGGCGCACGGAATCTTTCTCGCGCTCGCGTCGATCGTCGGGCCGGGCGACACCGTGTTGTGCGAGAGCCTGACCGATCACGGCGTGATCGGCTCCGCGAACGTGCTCGGGTTTACGCTGAAAGGGCTCGAGATGGACGAGCACGGCATCCGTCCCGAACATTTCGAGGAGATGTGCGACGGCGAGCGGATCAGCGCGCTCGTCTGCACGCCGACCCTCAATAACCCGACCGTGTCGATGATGACCGAGTCGCGGCGGCGCTCGATCGCGCGCATCGCGACGCGCTACGGCGTATACGTGATCGAGGACGACGTGTACGGCCCGCTGCCCGAGAAGACGGGCACGCCGATTGCCAGCCTGATTCCGGAGCTCGGCTTCTACTGCACGAGCATGACGAAATCGGTGTTGACGGGGTTGCGCACCGGCTATCTCGCGATGCCGCGGCGGCTCGCGTTGCGCGTCGAGAGCGTGTTGCGCGTGAGCAGCTGGATGGCGACGTCGCCGATCGCCGAGATCGCGACGCGCTGGATCGCCGACGGCACCGCGCGGCGGCTCGTCGAACTGCAGCGCCAGCGGCTCGCCGTGCGTCAGGAGATGGTGCGGGCCGCACTGGGGCCGTATGTGCTCGGTGCGCACCCGAACGCACTTTCCGCATGGCTGCGCGTGCCCGATTACTGGCAGGCCGAGCGGATCGTGCGCGAATTGCGCACCCGCAAGATTGCGGTGACGTCGCCCGATCCGTTTCTCGTCGGCGGCACGGAGCGGCCGAACGCGGTGCGCGTGTGCATCGGCGCCGAAACCTCCGATGCGGCGTGCAATGCAGCGCTCGAGACGATCGCGGGCGTGTTCGAACAGTATCCGCATCTGAACGATTTCCACTGAACCGGCGGTGTCGCCGCGACATCGCGCGCAATGTATCAGGACATTCGAAAGCGCGATTTGGAACATTAGACTGGATCGCATCACATTCGTCGCGAGGCGTGCGTTCCATGTCTTTCCTGTCGCTGTCCGACGTCTACCGCGCGCGCCGCCGCCTCGCCGGGCGCGCCGACGGTACGCCGCTCGTCGCGTCCGCCGCGCTGTCCGCGCGCGTCGGCGCACCCGTCTACCTGAAGCTCGAAACGCTGCAGCCGACCGGCAGCTTCAAGCTGCGCGGCGCGACCAACGCGCTCGCGGAACTCGCCGCGCAACGCGTGACGCGCGTGGTCACCGCATCGACCGGGAATCATGGCCGCGCGGTCGCGCATGGGGCACGCGCGCTCGGCATCGACGCGGCCGTCTGCATGTCGTCGCTCGTGCCGGCCAACAAGGTCGAGGCGGTCGCGGCGCTCGGCGCGCGCGTGGTGATCGTCGGCGACAGCCAGGACGACGCGCAGGTGGAAGCGCGGCGGCTGGTGCGCGACGAAGGCTATGCGTACGTGCCGCCGTTCGACGATCCGCGCATCATCGCGGGCCAGGCGACGATCGGCGTCGAGATACTCGAAGCGCTGCCGGATACGGCGACGCTCGTCGTGCCGCTGTCGGGCGGCGGCCTGTTCAGCGGCGTCGCGTTTGCCGCGAAGGCGATCCGGCCGGCGATCGACGTGATCGGCGTATCGATGGCGCGCGGCGCCGCGATGCACGCGAGCCTCGCGGCCGGCCGCCCGGTCGACGTCGACGAGCAGCCGACGCTGGCCGATTCGCTCGGCGGCGGCATCGGCCTCGACAACCGCTACACGTTCGACATGACGCGCGCACTGGCCGACGACGTCGTGCTGCTCGATGAGCCGTCGATCGCGCGCGGCATCGCGCATGCGTATCGGGAAGAGAGGCTCGTCGTCGAAGGCGCCGGCGCGGTCGGCCTCGCCGCCCTGCTGGATGAGCGGATCGCACGCCGCGATCGCCGCGGCCCGGTCGTCGTCGTCGTGAGCGGCGCGAACATCGACATGGCCGTGCATCGCCGGCTCGTTTCGGAGAACTGACATGGCCCATCCCGTCACGTTGCTCGGCCACGCGCAACTGCGTGCGCTGGTGCCGCTCGATCTCGTCGCGATCGACCAGGTCGAGGCCGCGTTCGCGTCGCTCGCGACCGACGCCGTCGTGATGCCGCCGATCCTGAATCTGGCGCTGCCGGAGCGCCACGCCGAAGTGGACGTGAAGACGGCGTATCTGCCGCGCTTCGACAGCTTCGCGATCAAGGTCAGCCCCGGCTTCTTCGACAACCCGTCGCTCGGGCTGCCGAGCCTGAACGGGCTGATGCTCGTGCTGTCGGCGCGTACCGGCCTGACCGAAGCCGTGCTGCTCGACAACGGTTACCTGACGGCCGTACGCACCGCGGCGGCCGGCGCCGTGGCCGCGCGCCGGCTCGCGCGCGCCGATGCGCATCGCGCGGCGATCGTCGGCGCGGGCGAGCAGGCCCGGCTGCAACTGGCCGCGCTGATGCTGGTGCGCGACATCACCCATGTGACGGTGTGGGCGCGTGATGCCGAACGCGCCGCGCGATTCGCGGCCGACGTGCGTGCCGCGCACGGGATCGACGCGCTCGTCGCGCGCTCGGTGCACGCGGCGCTGGCCGACGCGGACATCGCGGTGACGACCACGCCGAGCCGTGCGCCGCTCGTGCACGCGGAAGACCTGCATCCTGGGTTGCACGTGACGGCGATGGGTTCGGACGCCGACTACAAGACCGAACTCGCGCCGTCGGTGTTCGGCGCCGCGCGCTATTTCTGTGACCGACTGCAGCAGACCCGCGTGGCCGGCGAGCTCGCGCATGCGATCGCGGCCGGTGCCGTTGCAGCCGACGCGGTGTTTCCCGAACTCGGCGAAGTGATCGCCGGCCGCCGCGACGGCCGTACGCATCGCGACGACATCACGATCTGCGACCTGACCGGCACCGGCGCGCAGGACACCGCGATTGCCGTGCTCGCGCTGCAACGCGCCCGCGCGGCGGAAGTGGGCACGATTTTTCACAACGACCTCACGACTTGAGAGGAGACAGATGTCCGCAGTCATCGAAACCCAGACAGCCGCGCCGCGTCTCGCGTTCGCGCGCAGCGAATATGCCGCGCGGATCGCGAAGACGCGCGCGGCGATGGAGCGGGTCGGCATCGACCTGCTGATCGTCACCGATCCGACCAACATGGGCTGGCTCACCGGCTATGACGGCTGGTCGTTCTACGTGCACCAGTGCGTGCTGCTCGCGCTGGACGGCGAACCCGTGTGGTTCGGGCGCGGCCAGGACGCGAACGGCGCGAAGCGCACCGCGTTCATGGCGCACGAGAACATCGTTGGCTATCCCGATCATTACGTGCAGTCGCCCGCGCGCCACCCGATGGATTACCTGTCCACCGAAGTCATCGCCGCGCGCGGCTGGAACACGCTGCGTATCGGCGTCGAGCTCGACAACTACTACTTCAGCGCGGCGGCATACGCGTCGTTGCAGAGGCACCTGCCGGCCGCGCGCTGGGTCGACGCGACCGCGCTCGTCAACTGGCAGCGCGCGGTGAAGTCGCCGCGCGAGATCGAGTACATGCGCGTGGCGGCGCGCATCGTCGAGCGGATGCATGCGCACATCGTCGAGACGATCGAGCCGGGCATGAAGAAAAGCGACCTGGTCGCGCAGATCTATGCGACCGGGATCGGCGGCGCGGATGGTTTCGGCGGCGACTACCCGGCGATCGTGCCGCTGCTGCCGACCGGCGCCGACGCGGCCGCGCCGCACCTGACCTGGGACGACTCGACGTTCGCGCGCGGCGCCGGCACGTTCTTCGAGATCGCCGGCTGCTACCGCCGCTATCACTGCCCGCTGTCGCGCACCGTCTATCTCGGCAAACCGCCCGCGCACTTCATCGAAGGCGAGCGCGCGGTGGTCGAAGGGATCGAGGCCGGGCTCGCGGCCGCGAAGCCGGGCAACGTGTGCGAGGACATCGCGAACGCGTTCTTCGCGGTCCTGCGCCGCGCGGGCATCGACAAGGACAGCCGCTGCGGCTACCCGATCGGCGCGAGCTATCCGCCCGACTGGGGCGAGCGCACGATGAGCCTGCGTCCGGGCGACCGGACGGTGCTCGAACCCGGCATGACGTTCCATTTCATGCCCGGGCTGTGGCTCGACGACTGGGGGCTGGAGATCACCGAGAGCATCCTGATCACCGAGACCGGCGTCGAGACGTTCTGCAACGTGCCGCGCAAGCTGTTCGTGAAGGAGTAGGGCGATGCGTGCTTCCCCGATTACGCCGACCGTCGATTTCGACGCGGACGGCGAACAGCACGGCTTCCTGAAGCTGCCTTACTCGCGCGACGATTCCGCGTGGGGCGCGATCATGATTCCGGTGACCGTCGTGAAGCGCGGCGACGGGCCGACGGTGTTGCTGACCGGCGGTAATCACGGCGACGAGTACGAAGGGCCGGTCGCGCTGTCGAAGCTCGCCGGTTCGCTGAAGGCGGCCGACGTGACCGGCCGCGTGATCGTCGTGCCGTTCATGAACTACCCGGCGTTTCGTGCCGGTTGCCGCACGTCGCCGATCGATGCGGGCAACCTCAATCGCAGCTTCCCGGGCCGGCCGGACGGCACGGTGACCCAGAAGATCGCCGATTACTTCCAGCGGCATTTGCTGCCGCTTGCGACGCACGTGCTCGACATTCACGCGGGTGGCCGCACGCTCGACTTCGTGCCGTTCGCGGCGATTCACGTGCTGGAAGATCGCGACCAGGAGGCACGCTGCGAGCGCGCGATGCGCGCGTTCGGCGCGCCGTATTCGATGCGCATGCTGGAACTCGACAGCGTCGGCCTGTACGACAGCGCAGCCGAGGAAGCCGGCAAGGTGTTCGTGTCGACCGAACTGGGCGGCGGCGGCACGTCGACGGCGGCGAGCGTCGCGATCGCCGAGCGCGGCGTGTATGGATTTCTCGCGCATGCGGGCGTGATAGCGAAGGACGTCATCGATGGCAACGCACCGCGCACGACGACGCTGCTCGACATGCCGGACGGCTCGTGCTTCACGACGAGCGAGCATCGCGGGCTGCTCGAGATGTGCCGCGATCTCGGCAGCGAGGTCGAGGCCGGCGACGTGCTCGCGCGCGTGCACGACATCGACCGCACGGGCGTCACGGCGGTCGAGTACGTCGCGCGGCGGCGCGGGCTGCTCGCGGCGCGGCATTTTCCGGGCATCGTGCAGACCGGCGACACGATCGCGGTGGTGGCCGACATCGTCGAGCGCAACATTCCGGTGGCCGTATGAGGACGCGCACGACGTGATCAAGCTCGACCGATACGACCTCGCGATCCTGCGCCTGCTCGAGCGCGACGGGCGCATCACGAAGTCGAAGCTCGCGGAGGCCGTGAACCTGTCGATTTCGCCGGCATGGGAGCGCGTGCGCAAGCTCGAGGAAAGCGGCGTGATCCGCGGCTATCGCGCGGACGTCGACTGGATCGGCGCGTTCTCCGGCAGCCGCATCGTCGTCGAGGTGACGCTGTCGCGGCACACTGCACCCGACATGCGGCGCTTCGAGGACCGCGTGGCCGCCGCGCCCGAGGTCGCGCAGTGCTATGCGACGGGAGGCGGCGTCGACTACGTGCTGCACGTGGTCGCGCGCGACATCGACCATTACCAGCGCTTCATCGATGCGTTGTTGATGGAAGACCTCGGCATCGAGCGCTACTTCACGTACATCGTGACGAAGGTCGTGAAGTGCGCATCCGGCGGCGCGCCCGACTGGCTGTAAAAGTTCGCGCCGGCGCGCGGCAATACGGAAAAAACCGGCATTTCCGGCCGTGCAAACCGAAATTTCCGCATGCGCCGGCGCGACACAATGAAGCTCGTGCCCACCAACGAGGAGACGCAGCATGCTGCCCGGACACCCCGTTCTGTTCAAGTCGACCTGCTATGTCGACGGTCGCTGGATCCACAGCGACAGTGCCGCGACGGTCGCCGTCGTGAACCCCGCCGATCAGGCCGTGATCGGCCACGTGCCGATGCTCGAGCGCGCGCAGATCGTCGCGGCCGTCGACGCCGCGCAGCGCGCGTACGACACCTGGCGCTGGACGTCGCAAGCGGTGCGCAGCGCGGCGTTGCTGCGCTGGCATGCGCTGATCTTGCGTCACGTCGACGATCTGGCCGCGCTGCTGTCGCTGGAACAGGGCAAGCCGCTGGCCGAAGCGCGCGGCGAGATCCGCTATGCGGCGAGCTTCGTCGAATGGTTCGCGAACGAGGCGAAGCGCTTCGCGGGACGCACGATTCCGACCCACATCGACGGCGCGCATCTGGGCACCGTGATGGAGCCGGTCGGCGTCGCGGCGCTGATCACGCCGTGGAATTTCCCGGCCGCGATGATCACGCGCAAGGCGGCGGCCGCGATCGCGGTCGGTTGTACCGTGGTCGTGAAGCCCGCGCATGAAACGCCGTTCTCGGCGCTCGCGCTCGCGCAGCTCGCCGACGAGGCCGGCTTCCCGGCCGGCGTGTTCAACGTCGTGCTCGGCGAGCCGCAGATGGCCATGGAAACGCTGGTCGGCGATGCGCGCGTGCGCGCGGTGAGCTTCACCGGCTCGACGCGCGTCGGGCGGCTCGTGACCGAGACCGCCGCGAAGGCCGGCATCCGCAAGGTCGCGCTCGAACTGGGCGGCAATGCGCCGTTCATCGTGACCGAGGATGCAGATCTCGAGCAGGCGGTGCGGATTGCCGTCGGCGCGAAGTTCCAGACGTCCGGCCAGGACTGCTGCGCGGCGAACCGGATTCTCGTCGCGCGCCCGCTGTACGACGCATTCGTCGAACGGTATGCGAACGCGGTGCGCGCGCTCAAGACGGGGCCCGCATTCGAGCCAGGCGTCGACGTTGGCCCGCTGATGCACCAGGCCGCGTTCGACGCGACCGTGGCGCGTGTCGAGGACGCACGGACACGCGGCGCGCGCATCGTCGCGGGCGGCCGGCCGCATGCGCTCGGCGGATGGTTCTACGAGCCGACCGTGATTGCGGATGCCGCGCCGGGCATGCGGGTGGTCGACGAGGAAAACTTCGCGCCGATCTCGGCCGTTTGCGCGTTCGACACGCTCGACGAAGCGGTCGAAACGGCCAACGACACCGAATACGGACTCGCCGCGTACGTGTGCGCGACGCGCATCGACACGATCTTCCAGCTGGTGCGGCGGCTCGACTTCGCGATGGTGTCGGTCAACGGCGTGAAATTCACCGGCGCGCCGATCCCGTTCGGCGGGATGAAGGCGTCGGGACTCGGGCGCGAAGGCGGCGCCGAAGGCTTCGAGCCGTTCACCGAAACCAAGTACTTCTGCCTCGGCAATCTCGGCCTGCCTGTCGCGGCGACGGCCTGACCCATTCAAAGGAGCACATCATGCAAAAATCCATCGACGCACTGCTGCGCGAGGACCGCGCCCACTTCATGCACCCGTCGACGCACGCGTACGACCACGAGACCGGCGCGCTGCCGGGCAAGATCGTGCGCGGCGGCGAAGGCATCCGCATCGAGGATCACCAGGGCAAGCGCTATATCGACGCGTTCGCCGGACTCTACTGCGTGAACATCGGCTACGGCCGCACCGAGGTGGCCGACGCGATGTACGAGCAGGCGAAGCAGCTTGCGTACTACCACACGTACGTCGGCCACGCGTCGGACGCGACCATCGAGCTGTCGTCGCGCATCATCGACTGGTCGCCGGCGGGGATGAAGAAGGTCTATTACGGGATGTCGGGTTCCGATGCGAACGAGACGCAGGTCAAGATCGTCTGGTACTACAACAACGTGCTCGGCCGCCCGAACAAGAAGAAGATCATCTCGCGCGAGCGCGGCTATCACGGCTCCGGCATCGTGACCGGCAGCCTCACGGGTCTGCCGAGCTTCCACCAGCATTTCGACCTGCCGATCGACCGCGTGAAGCATACGGTGTGTCCGCACTGGTATCGCAAGGCGCCGGCCGGCATGAACGAAGCGCAGTTCGTCGCGTACTGCGTCGACGCACTCGAGCAGCTGATCGCGCGCGAGGGCGCCGACACGGTCGCTGCGTTCATCGCGGAGCCGGTGATGGGCACGGGCGGCATCATCGAACCGCCGGCCGGCTACTGGCCCGCGATCCAGGCCGTGCTGCGCAAGCACGACATCCTGCTGATCTCCGACGAAGTCGTGTGCGGGTTCGGGCGTCTCGGCTCGAAGATGGGCGCGCAGCACTTCGGGATCGAGCCCGACCTGATCACGGTCGCGAAGGGACTGACGAGCGCGTATGCGCCGCTGTCGGGCGTGATCGTCGGCGAGAAGGTGTGGGACGTGATCGCGCGCGGCTCGCAGGAACACGGACCGATGGGGCACGGGTGGACGTACTCCGGGCATCCGGTATGCGCGGCCGCCGCGCTCGCGAACCTCGCGATTCTGGAGCGCGAGAACCTGGTCGGCAACGCTGCGGACGTGGGCGCGTATTTCGGCGCGAAGCTGCGCGATGCATTCGGCGCGCATCCGCTCGTCGGCGAGGTGCGCAGCGTCGGCATGCTGGCCGCGCTCGAGTTCATGGCGGACAAGGATGCGCGCACGCCGTTTGATCCCGCGCTGAAGATCGGCGCGCAGGTGTCGGCTGCCGCGTTGCAGCGTGGCGTGATCGCGCGGGCGATGCCGCACGGCGACATTCTCGGGTTTGCGCCGCCGTTCGTGATGACGCGCGAGGAAGCCGACGAGATCGTCGGCATCGTGAAGGATGCGGTGGATGAGGTCGCGGAGCGGAGTCTTTCGGCTGTCGCGTGATTTTCAAGCGGTCCTGATGCGCGCTTCGGCGCGTGAGGTGACGCCGCCGCATGCAAGTGCGGCGGCGTTTTTTTGCCGGTACGGTTCGGGGAAACCGTCAGGGCATCGCCGACGGCGCGCGTCGGTGATCGGCCGTCACTCAGTAATCCCACACGACCGGAACGAAGCGGAACCCGTCGCCGTGCCGCGCAACATGCCCGATGGACGGGAACGCGACATGGGCCGCGGCCAGCAGCGCGCCGGTGTCGGCGGCTTCGTTGAACAGTGCGATACGCACGTCGACCGCCGCGTCCGGATCGTGCTCGAAGCCGTTTTGCCAGTCGGGATTGTCGAAGTTGACTTCGAAAATCGCGTCGCCCGCGAACGTCAGCTTTTCCCCGTTCGATGCGATGTCGACCACGCAGTGGCCCGGCGTATGGCCGCCCGTGACCCGCGCCGACACGCCCGCGGCGACTTCCACGGTCCGGTCGAACGGCACGATGTTTTCGCCATAGAGTTCCACGAATTTCGCGGCCGCCTTGCGCAGCGCGGGCGGAACGGTTTCCGGCATCACCGTCTTGCTGAAGTCCGGATTTTTCCAGAACGCCACTTCGGCGGCCGATACGTGAATGCGTACGTCCGGGCGTAGCTTCGCCTTGACGCCGTCGACGTTCAGCCCGCCCACGTGATCCATGTGCATGTGCGTGATCACGATATCGGTGATCGCAGCCAGGTCGATGCCGGCCGATTCCAGGCGCATCACCGAGCGCCCGGCACGCGTGAAGTATTCGAAGCCGTCGCCCACGCCCGAGTCGATCAGGATCAGGCGATCGGCGCTGCGCACGAGCGCGATGTTGAGCGCCCAGTCGAACATGTCGCGTTGCAGGAAACGGCCGTCGAACCATGCGTTGCGATCCGCTTCGCTTACATTGGTGGACATGGTGGAAGTCGGCAGCGGCAGCACGCCGTCGCTGATCAGCACGACATCGACATCGCCGATGCGTACGGCGTAGCGGGACGGAACGAGCTCGCCCGAAGCTTCGTTGCCCAGGGGTTCGATGACCGGCTGGACGTTGCGGATGGGTGCGTTCATGTTCAGTAATCCTGTTCGTCGAGTGAGGTAATCCGCACTGCGCGGCGCAGAGCGGTTCGCGAGCGCGAGCGTGAATGGCGCGCGCTTCGGTTCGTCCGGATTCCGGTCGAGCGTGTCAGCGATTGTAGTGACGGCCGACACATGCCGACAGCGCCGCACGCGCGCACATCGTGTTGCCCGGACGACAACAATCCGGCGGCGGCTTCAGCCGCCCGAAACGCACATCGCCCGCCGTCCGTTGCCGGACGGCGGGCGATGCAAGGGATGCCGTTTATGGGAAGCCGGCGAGCGGCCGGCGCGCAGGTCAGCCCGGCTGGCCGGGAAGGGTGTCGCCGCGCAGCGAACACCCGCGCGTCTCGATCACCGCCAGCAGCGCGACCAACCCGACCGCGCACGCGGCCATCATGTAGTAGGCGGGAATCAGCGCGTTGCCGGTCTTGCCGATCAGCCAGTCGTTGACGATCGGCGCGGTGCCGCCGAACAGCGACGTCGACACGTTGTACGCGATCGCCATGCCCGCATACCGGACGTGGGTCGGGAACATCGCCGGGAACATCGCGGAAATGGTGGCAAGCTGCGGCACGTACAGCACGCCGAGCACCGCGAAGCCGATGAACGCGCCGAGCGGACCGTGCGTCATCAGCGTGAACATCGGCACGGCCGCGACGAACAGCCCGACGAGCGAGAACCACCACATCGTCTTGCGACCGACGCGGTCCGACAGCCAGCCGGCGAACGGCAGCAGCACCATCATCGCGAGCATGCCGATCAGCGGAATCAGCAGCGACATGTTCTCGCTGACGCCGAGTTCCTTGTGCATGTAGGTCGGCATGTACGCGAGCAGCACGTAGTTGACGACGTTCAATGCGACGACGAGCCCGCCGAGGAGCAGCAGCGGCTTCGCATAGCGCACCAGCAGCAGCCGGATCGGCAGCGCGGCGACGACGCTTTTCTCGCGGCGGTGCGCCTGTTCCTCGAGCTCGCGGAACACCGGCGTTTCCTCGAGGCGCGAGCGCAGGTAGAAGCCGATCAGGCCGAGCGGCGCGGCGACCAGGAACGGCAGACGCCAGCCCCACGCATGCATCGCCGAATCGCCGAGCAGCAGCGCGAAGCCGAGCATCAGGAACGCGCCGAGCGAGAAGCCGGCGAGCGTCGCGAATTCGAGGAAGCTGCCGCACAGGCCGCGCCGCGAATCGGGCGCGTATTCGGCAATGAAGGTGGCCGCACCGCCGTATTCGCCGCCGGTCGAGAAACCCTGCACCATGCGCAGCACGATCAGTGCGGCCGGGGCGAGCCAGCCGGCCGTCGCATAGCTCGGCAGCACGCCGACGAGCAGCGTGGCGCCCGACATCGTCAGGACGGTCAGCGCGAGCACGCGCTTGCGGCCGAGCCGGTCGCCGAGCGGCCCCCAGAACAGGCCGCCGAGCGGGCGGATCAGGAACGAAATCGCGAACGTGCCGAGCGCGAACAGCGTCGCGCTGGCCGTGTTGCCCGGAAACAGCGCGGCGGAAATGTACGCGAGGCCGTACGCGTAAATGCCGTAATCGAACCATTCGGTCGCATTGCCGAGGGCGGCGGCCGCGATCGCGACCCGCGGCAGGCTGTGCGGCTCGTCGCCGCGGGAAGCCGTCTCGTCCGGAACGGACGCGGCGGCGGAAACGGAAGTCCACGATGGCACGTATCGCATGAGGGGTCCTCGCTATCAGCGTGCGCCCGGGCGGGCGCCGACGAGGATCAAAGTAATCCCGCCAATTAGCGACACCCGATGTCATAGGACGATGTGGAGATCGGGGTTTTCCCGCGCCGTGGCGGGCGGCCCGCGGAGGCCGTGGCCGGCTCGGCGCGGCGCCGGCCGGCGATCGGCGGTAAGCTGCGCGCTGCCACGCGGGATTTCTCGGACTGTGCCGCGCGTGGCGTCCCTTTTTTCAACCTTGATCAGGAGCGCATATCGTGGCGACCTACATCGTCTTTACACGGGAAAGCACGCAGGACCAGCATGAGCTCGACCTCTACTCGAGCCAGGTCGGCGCGACCCTTGCCGGCCATCCGGTGAAGGTGCTTGCCGCATATGGGCAGCAGGAAATCCTCGAGGGTGAAGGCCCGGAAGGTGTCGTGATCGTCGAGTTCCCGTCGAAGGAGGCCGCGCACGCGTGGTATCACGGCCCCGAATACCAGGCGGTCGTCCAGCACCGGTTCAAGGGCGCGCGCTATCGCGCGGTGCTGGTCGAAGGCGTCTGAACGCGGCCGCGCGCGTCCGTTACCGCACGTGCGGCAGCAGCGCGCGCAGCCAGTACGACACGGCCACCGCACCGCCATCCGGCGTGCCGATCGCGCGCTCGCCAAGATAGCTGGCCCGTCCCGCGCGCGGCGTCATGCGCGCCGTGTCCTCCGCGCCTCGCTCTGCCGCGTCGACGGCCGCTGCCCATGCGCTCGCGGGATCGCGATCGCCGTCGAGCGCGCGGCCGAATGCGTCGACGGCCGGCACCAGCGCATCGAGCATCGTCCGGTCGCCCGCCTGCGCGCCGCCGAGTTCGCCGATCGAATCCACCGCGGCGCGGAACGCCGCGGCCCAGTCGCGCGGCGACGGCTCGGCGATATCGGCCAGCCGGCGCGACGCGCGCAGCAGCGCGGTCGCATAGAACGGCCCGGAACTGCCGGCGATCGCGCGGCGCAATGCGGCGCCGAGCGCCGCGAGCGCACCGGACGCCGTGCCGTACGCGGTGTCGGGTAGTTCGAGGATCGCCTGCGCGGCGCGGCGCATACTCGCGCCGAGATCGCCGTCGCCCGCTGCCGCATCGAGATCCGTCAACGTCTGCTCGTGTTCGATCAGCGTCTGCGCCACTGCGTGCAGCGCCGGTTGCAGGCGCGCGGCCCATGCGCGGCCGGCCGCATCGAGCGGCGGCGGCGGCGCGTCCTGCGACGCGGCCGCGGCCACGCGAATCTGCGTGTTGACGATGCCGCCGCCGGGCCATGCGCGCGCCTGCGTTGGCGCGTCGAGCAGCGCCGCACGTTCGTCGTTCAGCCGCAGCACCGAGATCGAGCAGCCCGGCATGTTCAGCGCGGACAGGAACGTGCCGGCCCACGCGCGCGCGACGACGATGCCGCGCCGGCTCAGGTTGTCGAACGCGGCGCGCAGCACGATCGCGAGTTCCATCTCCGGCGTCGCGCCGAGGCCGTTGACGAACAGCGCGACGCGTTCGTCGCGGTCGAGCACGAGATCGGCGACGATGCTCGACAGCAGCGTGTCCGCCAGCGCGTCGGCCGGCAACGGCGCGCGGCGCTCGACGCCTTTCTCGCCGTGGATGCCGAGGCCGAGCTCGATTTCGTGATCGGCGAGGCTGAATCCCGACTTGTCGGCGCCCGGGATCGTGCAGCCGTCGAGCGCGACGCCCATCGTGCCGAGCTCGGCCGCCGCGTCGCGCGCGATGCTCGCGACGCGGGCAAGCGGCAGCCCGCGCGCGGCGGCAGCGCCCGCGAGCTTGTGGATCAGCACGGTGCCGGCGATCCCCCGCCGCTGGCCGCGCTCGACGCGGCCGCGCAGCGATACGTCGTCGGCGACGATGACGGTTTCGACCGGAATGCCTTCCGCGCGCGCGAGCTCGGCGGCGAGCCCGAAATTGAGCCGGTCGCCGGTGTAGTTCTTCACGATCAGCAGCGCGCCGTTCGGGCCGGCGCTCGCGCGGATCGCGGCGAGTATGGCGTCGGTCGGCGGCGACGTGAACACTTCGCCGCACACGGCCGCGCTCAGCATCCCTTCGCCGACATAGCCGCCGTGCGCGGGCTCGTGGCCGCTGCCGCCGCCGGACAGGATCGCGACCGGCCGCTGCGACGGCTCGGGTAGCGGCTGGCGGACGAGCACGTGCTCGTCGCCGAGGATCGCGAGATGCGGCGATTGCCGCGCGATGCCTTCCAGCATTTCTCGCACGACGTCGGACGGGCGGTTCACAAGCTTTTTCATGGCGACGGATTCCGGACGGGTGAACGGGGCTCGGCCGGACGCGCACGGGCGCCGGACGGCTTTCGTGTTGCGGAGGATCGTGCGTGAGCTGTTGCCGGTCGCGGGAGGTCGCGTCACGGGCGACCGGATGCGGGGCGGGCAACGAAGCGTACGCTTCGCGCCACGATACATCAGGTTCGGATGTTGCGGCGCGGATCGCGGCGCGATGGCGTCATGGTGCCGGGGCGCAGCGACGGTGCTCGCGTGCCGCTATTTCAGCGCGGTAATGACCTTCGCGCGAATCAGCCGCGCACGCAGCACGTTGCGGCTGATGCCGAGCAACTGCGCGGCCCGGATCTGGTTGCGATGGCTGAATTCGAATGCGACACGTATGACCGTGTCCTCGATACGTTCGAACAGGTTGCCGTGCCCGTCGTCGAACAGATCCCGCAGCGCGTGTTCGAGCGCCGCCTGTGCGTCGGCGGACGACGCCGCTGCGGGCGCGACAACGGCCGGCAGGCATGGCGACGCGATGTGCAGGTCGGTGTCCTGCAGCGCATCGTGGCGGCTCACGAGCAGCGCGTGATGGATCATGTTCTCCAGTTCGCGGATATTGCCGGGCCAGCCGTGCGCCTCGAGCCGGCGCTCGGCGCGCGGATCGATGCGGCGCGGGCCGCCGCCGAGCCGGTCGCGGTAAATGTCGAAGAAATGGCGCGCGAGCGGCAGGATGTCGCCCGGGCGGTCGCGCAGCGGCGGGACCGCGAGCTGCACGACGTTGAGCCGGTAGAACAGGTCGCCGCGAAAATGGCCGGCCGCGACCGCCTGCTGCAAGTCGACGTTGGTCGCCGCGACCACGCGCACGTCGACCGGAATCCCCGTGCGCGAACCGAGCCGCACGACCTCGCGCTCCTGCAGCACGCGCAGCAGCTTGACCTGCATCGCGAGCGGCAGGTCGCCGATTTCGTCGAGAAACAGCGTGCCGCCGTGCGCGGCTTCGAACCAGCCGGGCTTCGCGCTGAATGCGCCGGTAAACGCGCCTTTCTCGTGACCGAACAATTCGCTGTCGACGAGCGTTTCGGAGAATGCGCCGCAGTTCACCGCGACGAACGGCCCGTCGCGCCGGGCGCCGAGCTCATGCACGTGGCGCGCGATCAGTTCCTTGCCGGTGCCCGTCTCGCCGACGATCAGCACGTTCGCGTCGCTCGGCGCGACGCGGCGAACCTGTTCGAGCAACGCAAGCGAGCGCGGATCGGCGAACACGTGCGCGTGCGCGCGGGACGGCATGTGACGCTCGGGCCGCGCGGGCACGGGTGCCGCGGCCTGAAGCCGGGCCGGGTTGCGGGAAGCGGTGATGACTCGAAGATTGAGCGGGCGCGGCGATGCGGAAATGGAGGTCATGGCGATGAACCGTTGGATGGCCGGGCGATACGGGCCGGCTGCTGCGTGGTCAGCAGAGTGTTGAACGTTTCGCCGCGCGCGAAAAGCATCGATTTCTGATAACCAAAGCGCGATTGCTGCGGAACCCGCAACGGCGCGGACGAGCGGCGGTGTCGTGACGCCTTGTCGTCGAATTCGGCGCTATCGCGTGCGATGCGCTGCTGCCTGATCAGCAACGCATCAGCAGGCCTGCTGCACGGTGTTCATCGCGTGGCGGAATATCGATGTGACGCGCGGGACGGAACACTTGCCACTGTCGCGCATTAGGCCGAACACCATTTCCGGCGGTGGATGGCGAGAAACTTCGTGATGCAGACGACCTTTCCACGACGCCCCCGTCCCGATGGCACGCTCCTTGCTGACCCGAACCGGTATTGCCGCGTTGCACGCGGCTCCACCACGGGAACGCATCGCATGAGCCACACCCTCAACATCGTCGCGATATCGGGCAGCCTGCAGCGGCCGTCGCGCACGCTGGCGCTGACCGACGCGATCGTCACGGCGCTCGGCGCCGCGCTGCCGATCGATACGCGGCTGATCGAACTCGGCGAGATCGGCAGCCGGCTGGCCGGCGCGCTCACGCGCGCGCAGGTGCCGTCCGATCTCGATGCGCTGATCCGCGCGATCGAGACGGCAGACGCGCTCGTCGTCGCGAGCCCGGTATATCGCGCGTCGTACACGGGCCTCTTCAAGCACCTGTTCGACCTCGTGCGCCACGACGCGCTCGTCGACGTGCCCGTGCTGCTCGCCGCGACCGGCGGCAGCGAGCGTCATGCGCTCGTAATCGATCATCAACTGCGCCCGCTGTTCAGCTTCTTCCAGGCACGCACGCTGCCGATCGGCGTGTACGCGTCCGAAAGCGATTTCGATCAGTACCAGATCGCGAACCCGGCGTTGCGCGAGCGCATCGCGCTCGCCGTGGCGCGTGCGGTGCCGCAACTGCGCCCGCACGCGCTCTCCGCCGCGGCCGCGTAAGCCGCGTTTTCATTTCCCCTTCGACCAGGACACCTTCATGAGCCTTCCCGACCCTTCCGCCGACGGCGTCAAATTCGCGTACTGGGTGCCGAACGTCAGCGGCGGCCTCGTCGTCAGCACGATCGAGCAGCGCACCGACTGGAGCCTCGAATACAACCAGACACTCGCGCGCACGGCCGAGGCGGCCGGCTTCGACTACGCGCTGAGCCAGATCCGCTTCACGGCCGGCTACGGCGCCGAATACCAGCACGAGTCGGTGTCGTTCAGCCAGGCGCTGCTGCATGCGACGACGAAGCTCAAGGTGCTCGCCGCGATCCTGCCGGGGCCGTGGCATCCGGCCGTGGTCGCGAAGCAACTCGCGACGATCGACCACATCTCGAACGGGCGCATCGCGATCAACGTCGTGAGCGGCTGGTTCAAGGGCGAATTCACCGCGATCGGCGAGCCGTGGCTCGAGCACGACGAGCGCTATCGGCGCTCGAAGGAATTCATCCAGGCGCTGAAGGGCATCTGGACGCAGGACAACTTCACGTTCAAGGGGGACTTCTACCGCTTCAACGATTACACGCTGAGCCCGAAGCCGGTGCAAAAGCCGCATCCGGAAATCTTCCAGGGCGGCAGCTCGCGCGCGGCGCGCGACAACGCGGCGAGCGTGTCGGACTGGTATTTCACGAACGGCAATACGCCGGAGAACCTGAAGGCGCAGATCGACGACATCCGCGCGAAGGCGGCCGCGAACAACCATCGCGTGCGGATCGGCGTCAATGCGTTCGTGATCGCGCGCGACACCGAGGAAGAGGCGAAGGCCGTGCTCGACGACATCATCCGGCATGCGCACGTCGAGGCCGTTCACGCGTTCGGCGATGCGGTGAAGCAGGCCGGCAAGGCGTCGCCCGAAGGTGAGGGCAACTGGGCGAAATCGACGTTCGAGGATCTCGTGCAGTATAACGACGGCTTCCGCACGAACCTGATCGGCACGCCCCGGCAGATCGCCGAGCGGATCGTCGCGCTGAAGGCGATCGGCGTCGATCTCGTGCTCGCGGGATTCCTGCATTTCATCGAGGAGGTCGAGTACTTCGGCAAACGGGTGCTGCCGCTCGTGCGCGAACTCGAGGCGCAGCGGCAGGCCATCGCCGCGTGACACCGACTCGCGCCCGGCGCGCCGCCCGCGATCGTGCGGGCCCGCGCGGCGGCACAACGCTTACGCGATGCCCGCCGACTTCGACGCCTCGATCATCATCTCCACGCCGAGGCCGCCGAGCACCGCGCCCATCGCCCAGCGCTGCGCGAGCAGCAACATCGGGCGGCCGTGCAGGAATTTCGCGAGGCTGCTCGAACAAATCGCGACCATCCCGTTGGCCGACGCGAACGCGGCAATCAGCAGCGAGCCGAGAAACAGCGACTGGCCGAACACGCTGCCTTGCCCGTAGTCGATGAACTGCGGCAGCAGCGACACGAACAGCATCGCGAGCTTCGGGTTCAGCACGCTGGTCGTCGCGCCCATCGCGAGCAGCCGCAGCGGCTGCTCGTTCGGCAGCGTCTTCACCTCGAACGGCGAGCGGCCGCCCGGCCGCACAGCCTGCCAGGCGAGGTACAGCAGATAGGTCGCCCCGACCGCGCCCAGCACGCTGCCTGCGTAGGGCACGCTCATGAACAGCGTCGTGATGCCGAACGCCGCGGCGAACATGTAGAACAGGTAGCCGAGCATCACGCCGGCGAGCGAAACGAGGCCGGCCGCCCGCCCTTGCGCGATCGAGCGCGACATCACGTAGACCATGTTCGGCCCCGGCGTGACCGCGAGCATGCCGCCGATGACGAGAAACCCGTAGAGCGATCCGGACGTGTGCATGTTTTCCGCTTCCTGCATCGAGTGAGTGCTGACGAGGTTCATTGTCCGGCGCTGGAGGCGAACAGTAAAACGGGATAAACTGAATAGATTGATCAGTTTTTCTGAATCGACATGAAGAAGCTCGACCTCGATGTGCTCGCGATGGTGGTGGCCGTCGCGGAATCCGGATCGTTCGCGCAGGGCGCGCAGATCGTGCACCGGTCGCCGTCGGCGGTGAGCATGCAGATCAAGACGCTGGAAGACGCGCTCGGCAAGCCGCTGTTCATCCGCGACACGCGCAACGTGACGGCGACCGACGACGGCAGGATGCTGGCCGACTACGGCCGCCGGATGCTCGCGATGCGCGACGAGGCATGGGCGTCGGTCGTGCGCCCGGAGATCCGCGGCCGCGTGACGATCGGCGTGCCCGACGATTACATCTCGTCGCTGTTGCCCCAGGTGCTCGGCAAGTTCGCCGCGATGCATCCGCGCGTGGAAGTGCGCGTGATCGGCCAGCCGAGCAGCGCGCTCGTGCCGATGCTGAAGGACAACACGGTCGACCTCGCGTGCCTGACCCGCGTCAAGGGCGTGTCCGGCGAGCTGATCCGGCTCGAGCCGATCGTATGGACGGGATCGGCGAAACGGAACGTGTGGGAAGAGCGGCCGCTGCCGGTCGCGCTGTTCTCGCACGGCAGCATGGCGCGCGATCATGCGATCAAGGCGCTGAACCGGCGGAAGATTCCGTTCCGGATGTCGTATGAAAGCCCGAGCTTTCTCGGGCTGCTCAGCATGGTCGAGGCCGGCCTCGCCATCGCGCCGCTTGCGCGCTGCTGCGTGCCCGATCACCTGTTGCAGCTGTCGGAGAGCCACGGGCTGCCGTCGCTCGGCGAACTCGAGGTCGTGCTCGCGCGCAGCGCGCACTCCGCGCGGCCGCCGTGCGACTACCTCGCCGAGCAGATTTTGGGCGAATGGCGAGCCTGAGGCCCGCCTACGGTCTGCGCGTCAGCACGACGTCAACAGCCATTCGCGAAAGGCGACCAGCGACGGCAGCGTGTCGTTGCCCGGCGGGTAGACGAGGTAATAGCTGCGCTGGCTGGTAATCGCGTCGCCGATCGACACGAGCTCGCCGCGGCTCAATTCATCTTCCACGAGCACCTTCGGCACCAGCCCGATCCCCATTCCCGCTCGCACGGCCTGGATCAGGTGCGACGTCAGCTCGAAGCTCGGGCCGACGCGCATCTGGCGATGGTCGAGCCGATAGTGCGAGAACCACTCGGCCCAGGCCTGCTGATTGCTCGTCACGCCCAGCAGCGTCTGCTTCGCGGCCCAGGCCGGCGTGCGCGCGTCGGCCTTGCGGCCGCGGCCGGTATCGGGCGGCGCGATCGCGACCAGGAATTCGTTGTACAGCCGGTGCGCGTGCAGGCCCGGCCAGTCGCCCGCGCCGACGGTGATCGCCGCATCGAGGTCGTCATTGAGGAAATCGATCGCGCCGATCCGTGAATGCAGGTGCACGGTCACGCCCGGATGTGCGGCGTAGAAGCCGTGCAGGTGCGGCAGCAGCCATTTCGAGCCGAAGGTCGGCAGGGTGGCCAGCCGCAGCGAGCCGGCGCCCGCCTGGTGCGACATCGCCTGCAGCGTCGCGCCGCGAATGCGCCCGAGCGCGCCGCTCAGCTCGGCGAAGTAGCGGCGGCCGACTTCGGTCAGCTTGACCGAGCGGCCCTCGCGCCGGAACAGCGGCACGCCGAGCTGATCCTCGAGCGTCTGCACCTGCCGGCTGATCGCGCTCTGGCTCAGCGACAGCTCGTCGGCCGCGCGCGTATAGCTTTCATGCCGCGCGGCGGCCTCGAATACGAGCAACAGCGACATCGACGGGGTGAGGCGGCGGTAATTCATGAGTTTTATGCAAGTTTCGCCGGATGAGAATTCGTTTGTTTCTGGCGGGATATCCAAAGATACTGGAATTCCCGGTTGTGCGGAAACTTGCCAAAAAATCATGTTTTGGCGCGCGCGAACCGGTCGGCTCCACCCACATTGCGTTTTTACCCCATGTCGATCGTCCCGTTGCCCCGTCCCGCCAGCCCGTCCGTGAACGTTTACCGCGACTTTCTCGCCGCGCTGCGGGCGGCCGGCTTCGCCGGGGAAATCCATGCGGACCACGCGAACCGGACCGTGCAGGCGACCGACAACTCGATCTATCAGCGCCTGCCGCAGGCGGTGGTCTGCCCCGCGCATGCGGAAGACGTCCAGCTGCTGGCCCGGCTGCTGGCCGAGCCCGCGCACCGCGACGTCGCGGTCGCCGCGCGCGGCGGCGGCACCGGCACCAACGGGCAGTCGCTGACCAATGGCATCATCGTCGACCTGTCGCGGAACATGAACCGGATCCTCGAAATCGACGTCGCGCGGCGTCGGGTGCGCGTCGAGGCGGGCGTCGTCAAGGATCAGCTCAATGCGGCGCTGAAGCCGCACGGGCTCTTCTTCGCGCCGGAGCTGTCGACGTCGAACCGCGCGACCGTCGGCGGGATGATCAACACCGACGCGAGCGGGCAGGGCAGCTGCACGTACGGCAAGACGCGCGATCACGTGCTCGAACTCGATTTCGTGCTGATGGGCGGCGAGCGGCTGCACAGCGACGCGCTCGACGATGAAGAACTGGAACGCCGCTGCGCGCGGCAGGACCGCGTCGGCAAGGTGTATCGCACCGCGCGGCGGATCAGCGACGACAAGGCCGCGCTGATCGACGCGAAGTTTCCGAAGCTCAACCGCTGCCTGACCGGCTACGACCTCGCGCACCTGCGCGAAGCGGACGGCCGCTTCAACCTGAACAGCGTGCTGTGCGGTGCGGAAGGCTCGCTCGGCTTCGTCGTCGAGGCGAAGCTCAACGTGTTGCCGATCCCGAAGTTCTCGGTACTGGTCAACGTGCGTTACGCGGGCTTCATGGACGCGCTGCGCGACGCACGCGCGCTGCTCGAACTCAAGCCGCTGTCGATCGAGACGGTCGACTCGAAGGTGCTGATGCTCGCGATGAAGGACTTCGTGTGGAGCAGCGTGGCCGAGTATTTCCCGCAGGACGACGCGCGTCCGACGCTCGGCATCAACCTGATCGAATTCAGCGGCGACGACGAACACGACGTCGATGCGCGCGTGCGTGCGTTCGTCGAACATCTGCGCACCGATACGAGCGTGGCGCGTCTCGGCCACACGCTCGCGGCCGGCGACGATGCGGTGAAGCGCGTGTATGCGATGCGCAAGCGTGCGGTCGGGCTGCTCGGCAACGTGCAGGGCGAGGCGCGTCCGCAGCCGTTCGTCGAGGATACCGCGGTGCCGCCCGAGAACCTCGCCGCGTACATCGCCGAATTCCGCGCGCTGCTCGACGGCCACGGGCTGCAGTACGGGATGTTCGGCCACGTCGACGCGGGCGTGCTGCACGTGCGTCCGGCGCTCGACATGAAGGACCCGAAGCAGGCGGCGCTGGTGCGGCCCGTGTCGGACGCGGTGGCCGAACTCACGCAGCGGCATGGTGGCCTTTTATGGGGCGAGCACGGCAAGGGCGTGCGCTCCGAATATGCGCCGGCGTTTTTCGGCGAGCTGTATCCGTCGCTGCAGCAACTGAAGGCCGCGTTCGATCCGCACAACCAGTTCAACCCGGGCAAGATCGCGACGCCGCCGGACTCGACGCTGCGACTGCTGAAGATCGACGAGGTGCCGACGCGCGGCGATCACGACCGTCAGATCGACGAGCGCGTGTGGCAAAGCTACGGCACCGCGATGCATTGCAACGGCAACGGCGCGTGCTACAACTTCGATCCGGACGACGCGATGTGCCCGTCGTGGAAGGCCACGCGCGAACGCGTGCAGTCGCCGAAGGGGCGTGCGTCGCTGATGCGGGAATGGTTGCGTCTGCAAGGGCAGGCCGGTGTCGACGTCGCTGCGGCGGCGCGCACGCGGCAGCCGTTCCTGCGCGGGTTGGCCGAGCGCTGGCGCAACAGCCGCAACGCCCGCGACGGCGACGCGGATTTCTCGCACGAGGTGTACGACGCGATGGCCGGGTGCCTCGCATGCAAGTCGTGCGCGGGGCAGTGCCCGGTCAAGGTCAACGTGCCCGAGTTTCGCTCGCGCTTTCTCGAGCTGTATCACCAGCGTTACCTGCGGCCGCTGCGCGACTACCTGATCGGCTCGCTCGAATACACGATGCCGTGGATGGCGCGCGTGCCGGCGCTGTACAACGGGCTGATGGGCGCCGGCTGGGTGCGGACGCTGCTCGAGCGCCACGTCGGCATGGTCGACAGCCCGCTGCTGAGCCGCTTCGATCTCGCGGCCGTGATCCGCGCGTGGCGCGTGAAGCCGGCCGATGCGCATGCGCTCGCCGCGCTGAGCGATGCGCAGCGCGCGCGCAGTGTCGTCGTCGTGCAGGACACGTTCACGCGCTATTTCGATACCGAGCAACTGGCGACGCTGATCGAGCTGGCGGCGCGCCTGGGCTTTCAGGTGTGGCTCGCGCCGCTCGCGCCGAACGGCAAGGCGCTGCACGTGCAGGGGTTTCTTCGCGCATTCGAACAGGCCGCGATCCGCAACGCGACGCAACTGGCCGCGCTGGCGCGCTCGGGTGTCGCGCTGGTCGGCCTCGATCCGGCGATGACGCTCACGTATCGGCAGGAATACCTGAAGGTGACGGGGCTCGCCGATGTGCCGAAGGTCGCGCTGCCGCAGGAATGGCTGCTGGATGCGCTGCCGGAAGCCGGTGCGGGCGGGGCGACGGTTTCGTATCGGTTGCTGCCGCACTGCACCGAGAGGACCAATGCGCCGGACAGCGGCAAGCAATGGGCGCAGGTGTTCGCGCGTCGTGGGCTGCGCTTGCAGGTTCAGGCGGCCGGGTGCTGCGGGATGTCAGGTACGTACGGACACGAGGCGCGCAATCTCGCGACGTCGAAGACGATTTATGCGCAGTCGTGGGCCGCGCACGTCGATGGGGCGGACACGGAAGGCGAGGCGCTGGCGACCGGGTATTCGTGTCGCAGCCAGGTGAAGCGCCTGTCGGCGAAGCAGGTGCGCCACCCGTTGCAGGCGCTGCTCGATCACGTGCGGGCGGTGGGATGAAGACAGGGCGGTGCGGGGCGCACGGCCGGTAACGGGGCGTCGATCGCGTGTCGAGCGGCCATCCCCGTGCCGCTGTCTACCTTCGCCGGCGCGGTCAGGCGTCGGCTTTCGCCGCTTTCCGCGAACGCGGTTTTTCAGCCGCGGGAAACACGCCGCCGCCGCGCGGCCGTTTCGGCTCGATCCGCATTTGCCGGATCACGCGCCGGAAATCGATCTCGTGCGCGGCCAGCGTGCCGATCAGTTTCGCGATGACCGCGAGGTGGGAAGGGACGGTGCCCTTGCTCGAATAGTTGGTGATCGAACTTTCGTTCATCCGGATCAGGCGGGCGAACTCGCGCGCCGTCAACTGCGCCTTCTTCAACTCCTGTTGGAATTCCGCATACGCCATTGCACACATGATGCTTCGTCTCCGTGACTCTGAAATCGGCCCGCGCGGCGCCGGTGCCGACGAGTGGCGTTCCCGTCGTGCCGGCGCCGCGTCGAGTTACATCTTCACCTGGTCGAGGAAGGTCTTCTTGCCGCTCTTGTAGCCGTAGATCGAGATGATCCCGTGCGTCAGGTCGCCCTTCGCGTCGAACGTCGTCGTGCCGATCACGCCGTCGTACTTCGTCGCGGGCATCGCCGCGAGGATCTTCGCCGGGTCGGTGGAGTTCGCGCGCTTCATCGCGTCGACCGCGATGTAGACCGCGTCATACGCGAACGGCGCGTCGAACTTGATGCCCTGGTTGAAACGCTTCTGGTACTTCGCGAGGAAATCCGCGCCGCCCGGCATCTTCTCGAGCGCCGCGCCGGCCTGCGAGCAGAGCACGTTGTCGGCCGCCGGGCCGGCCAGTTGGGCCAGCGAGTCGGTGCACACGCCGTCGCCGGAGAGGATCTTCGCGCGCAGGCCGAGCTGCTTCGCCTGCTTCGCGAGCGGGCCGCCGGTGGCGTCCATGCCGCCGTACATGATCGCGTCGGGGTTCTCGCCCTTGATCTTCGTCAGGATCGCGCGGAAGTCGACCGCCTTGTCGTTGGTCGCGTCGTGCGACAGCACCTTCAGGCCGAGCGCCTTCGCCTTCTTCTCGAACTCGTTCGCGAGGCCCTGGCCGTACGCGGTCGAATCGTCGATCACCGCGACGCTCTTCACGCCCTTCGATTGCGCATAGCTCGCGAGCGCCGGACCCTGCTGCGCGTCGGTCGCGACCACGCGGTAGGTCGTCTTGAAGCCTTGCTGCGTGTAGGTCGGGTTCGTGGCCGACGGCGAGATCTGCACGATGCCCGCGTCGCTGTAGATCTTCGACGCCGGAATCGACGTGCCCGAGTTCAGGTGGCCGATGACGGCGACGACCTTGTCGTCGACGAGCTTCTGCGCCACCTGCGTCGCCTGGCGCGGGTCGGCCGCGTCATCCTGCGCGTCGAGTTGCAGCGTGATCTTCTTGCCGCCGATCGTCAGGCCCTTCGCATTGATTTCCTCGACCGCGAGGCGTGCGCCGTTTTCATTGTCCTTGCCGAGGTGCGAAATGCCACCCGTCGTCGGTTCGACGCTGCCGATCTTCACGACCTGGTCGGCCATCGCGCTCGACGCGGCCGCGAACGCGGCGGCAGCCAGTGCAACGGTGATCAGGGGTTTGCAGCGCATGCCGACAGTGCTTCGTTCCATCTGCCATCTCCGAATTGAATGTCTTTCTATTGACGTCTCGACCGGCCGGCTGGGGGCCGGGCGCGATCCGACGATTTTTGCCACCCGTCACGGGCGTCGCTTGCATGGCGTCCGGCCGGATGACCGGCCGCCCGGGCGAGCGGACGGGCACCCCGACGCCATGCAATTCGTATGAATATATCGGAACCCGCTTCTGTGTGCTGCGGCGCACCGTACAGCGGGCCGCCGCGGCCCGCGGATTGCGGTTCGCTGTCGTCAGCCTTACGGCGGCATCCATTATTCGGCCGGTCGCCACGGCGAAGCCATGGACACTGGCTGGCGGTCAATCGGGAACTGTTCGGTCGATTTGTCTGCACAGTTTGGTCGATTGCGCATCGCGTATCCGGTTTCATGGTCATGATTCATCGACGTCGATTGCCGTCGTTATGCAACTAACGGTCAAGTTTGGCGGCATCGATGAATGGGTGCCGATTGCACGGACCGAACCGTCCATCCAGATCGGCAAAGCGCGGGGCGTCTTGGACCCGGCGTCGCGTCGGCCACGCACATCGCTGCATGCTCGCCGCTACGACCGTCCGCGCAATGCGACGACCACGACCCCCGCAATCGCCAGCAGGCCGCCGCACGCCGTCGCGATGCCGGGCCGCTCGCCCGTCAGCACCACCGACAGCAGCGTCGCGACCGCCGGCGTCAGGTAGAGAAAGCTGGCCGCGCGCGCCGCGCCGAAGTAGCCGAGCGCGAAGGTCCAGGTCGCGTAACCGAGCGCGGCGGGAAAGACGCCGAGTACGACGACGGCCAACGCCGTGTCGCGCGACCCGCCGCCGAGCGATACGAGCGCGCCGGGCAGCCACGGCGCGAGCAGCACCGCACCGGCCAGCAGCGTGTACGCGGTGCACGGCAGCGCGCCGTACACGGGAATCAGCCGCCGCTGCAACACGAAATAGCTGGCCGAACACAGCGCCGCGGCGAGGATCAGCGTGCTCCCCGAGCCGAGGACAAGGCCGCCGGGCTGCCCTCGTGCGATCACCGCGATGCCGGCCAGGCTGACCAGCGACCCGAGCCAGCCCCAGCGATTGAAGCGCTCGCGCAGAAACACGGCGGCCAGCAACGCGGTGAAGATCGGCAGCGTGTTCACGATGAAGCTCGCCGCGCCGGCCGACACCGTCTGTTCGCCGGTATTGAGCAGCGCGTTGTAGAGTGCGATGCCGAGCAGGCCGCATGCGAGAAAGCGCCACGCGTCGACTTTCGTCGGCAGCGGCGGCCGCCGCCATGCGAGCCACGCGATCACGAGCAACGCGGCGGTCGCGAAGCGCGCGGCCGCGAGCTGCAGCGGCGCGAGGCCGTGCAGGCCGATCCGGATGAACGGGAACGCGGACGCCCACGAGACGATCGTGAACGCGACCGCCGCTGCCGCGACGAGCGGTTGTCGCGCGCCGCGCGACGTCGATGACGAAAGCGTATTCATGCAGCCATGGTGCGGCGTCGCGAGATGTTAAGCTAGCGCACAGATCAATACCCGGATATGACTATGGCTCACAGCTCGCGGGCACGGCGGGCCGACGGTCCGGCGCCGGTGCGCCCGGTGGCCGCCGCACCGATGCCGGCCCCGCGGCCGCCGCTCGCGAGCCTGGAGACGGTCTGCACGGTGGCGCGCGAGGGTTCGTTTCTCGCGGCCGCCGACGCCTCCGGCGTCACGCACGGCGCGATCAGCCGACGGGTGGCCGCCGTGGAAAACTGGCTCGGGATGGCGCTGTTCGAACGGCATGCGCGCGGCGTGCGCCTGACGCCGGACGGGCAGCGCTTCGTCGGGCGGATCGAGCAGGCGTTCGCGATCATCGACAGCGCGGCCGATCAGTGGCGCTCGCCGCGCACGCCGCGGCTGGTCCGGATGAGCGTGGTGCCTGCGTTCGCGCAGCTCTGGCTGCTGGAGCGGCAGCAGGCGCTGGAGTGTGAAGCGCCCGCGTTGCGCATCGAGCTCGGCATCGAACTGCGCAACGTGGATATCGCCGGCGGCGAAGCCGATCTGTCGATCCGGTACGGGCGCGGCAACTGGCGTCAGCTCGAAACCCGGCCGTTCATGCCGGAACGGCTGTATCCGGTTGCCCATCCGCGGCTCGCCGCGCAACTGGCCAGAATGCGCCGCGCAACGGGCGACGCCGCGCTGCTCGACATGCCGTTGCTGCACGATTCCGACGTGACCGGCTGGCGCACGTGGTTCGATGCGCTCGGCATTCCGTTCAAGCCGCGGGCGCACGATCGCCGGTTCGAGGATTACAACCTCGTGCTCGCGGCGGCCGAAGCGGGGCTGGGCGTGGCGCTTGCGCGCACGCCGCTTGCTGATGCGTATCTGCAGCGTAGCGCGCTCGTGCGCGTGAGCCGTCACGAGGTCGATTCGCTGCTCAGCTATCACTTCGTGCATGCGAAGGGCGAGAATCGGCCGGAGGTCCTCGCATTGATGGAGCGGATGGTGAAGGCGCTGCGGTAGCGCGCACCCGGCGGTTCGCGCAGGCGAGCGCTTCGGCACGCGCGTCGTGCATGTGGCGGGCCGCTGTCACGTTCGTTCGGCCGCGGCCGCCAAATCGTTACAATGCAGCCGCGGAATACGGCGAGATCGCCGCAGTGAAGCGGAATCGAGCCTTTGCCCGACGGCAGGGCAATCACCAACCATTACAGTACGGGTTCAAATTTGCATAAAAGGGAACCGATGAACAGACCAGACAAATCGTCGAAAGCGCGTGCGGCGCTGGATCAACTTTTTTCCGGCCTGGCGCCCACGGACGCGAAGCGTGAATCGCCGCGTCCGGGCAATCCGTTCGCAACGGACGACGAGGTGTCGAGCGCATCCGGCGGTCGCGGCGGGGTGGAAGTCACGCTGTCGACCCGCATCCAGTTGCGCGGCTATCCGAGCGCCGACGCGTTCATGAAGCGCATGGCCGAAGCGTGGGGCCTCGAGTGGGGCACGTACGACAGCATCCGCGCGGTGGCGACGCTGCCTGCCGGATGGCGCTCGCGCCGGCTTCCCGAAGTCACGCAGATCGTCGACGAGCGCGACGTGCTGCGCGCCGAGAGCAGCCTGCAGGGCGGCGAGATGTCGTATCTGAAGGTGCATCCGCGCTACTACATCGATGCGCGCAAGCGTTTCGGCTGGAGCAAGTCGTCGAAGGCATCCGACGATCCGGATCTCGACGGCCCCGACTGGAACTGCTTCGTGATCGATCGGGAAAAGTCCATCGAAGTGCACGAACTGACGACGTCGTCGTTGAAGGCCGATATGGACAATGCGCGGGCGACGCTGCTGAAATGGCTGGACGAGCACTATCCGAAACATCGCGATCCGTTTGCGTACTGGTCGGACTGCGAAGGGGCGTAGTACGCCGCTTTGCACGGCGGTGCGCTCGATGCATCGATCGGCCCCGCCATGAGGACGAGCATTGAAACAAGCGCGTGTGGTTTCGATTCTCTGGGCAGCATTTGGCGCGGCGGTCGGATCGACCGTCGTCGAGTTGCTGCTCTGGGCAATCGCCGGCGACGACGCCGTCCAGAATCTGTTCCGCGACGCGCGCCTCACGGCCGCGATCGTGATGGGGCGAAGCGTACTCGGTGCGCCCGGCGGCTTCGATCCGCTGGTGATGGGCGTGGCGACGCTCGTGCATGCGATGCTTTCGTTGGCCTATGCGGCCGTGCTGGCACGGCTGGTTCACGGTCTGTCGTGCGTGGCCGCGCTGTTCGCGGGCGGCGCGTTCGGGCTTCTCCTGTACGGCGTGAACCTGTACGGGTTCACGGCGATCTTTCCGTGGTTCATCCCGGTGCGCGGTGCGATCACGCTGATCGCTCACCTGATCTTCGGGATTACGGCGGCCGCGGTCTACTATGTCGCCCGACGCGAATCGGCGTAATGGCTTCGAACCGGGTGCGTTGCGGTATGGCCCGCGATCGCGTCGTGCGCGAGGCGGCGACGCTGCCGCCCTCGCACCCGCTCAGCCGCGCTTTCCGCGCAGATCGTCGAATGGAATCGTCACGTGCGTGCGATACGCGGGGCGCGCCTTCAATCGTTCGTACCACGCGGTGACGGGCGGCACGTCGGGTCGCGCGATATCGAGTTCGAAATACCGGTAAAGGTGCGTGCCGGTCGCGATGTCGGCGAGCGTGACCGCATCGCCGGCAAGAACCGGCTGCCGGGCCAGCACGGTGTCGAGCAGCCGGAATACCGCGCGCATTGCGCGATGCACACGGTATCGCGCTGCTCGGGCGGCGTGCAACGCGACGATCAGAACTTGTGGCGGATGCCGACGATCGCGAGTTCCTGCGTATCGGTGCCCGAGTTCACGCCGTACGAGCCGACCGACGCGGCCGCTTTCACGGTCGCCCCGCTCGCGTTGAGCGTATTGCCGCTCGCTTTCTGATAGCCGAACAGCGCATACAGGTCGGTGCGCTTCGACAGCGCGTAATCCGCGCCGAGGTTGACCTGGTTGTAGTGCGCGGAAGCCGGGCCCGTCAGCGACGTGTAGTTGTAGCCGACGCCCGCGCGCAGAGCCGGCGAGAACTGCCAGTTGAAGAACGCCGAGCCGTTGTTGAACTTCGCGTTCTGGCTGAACGCCGACAGCGTGTCCGCGCCGTACTGCGTATTCGAATACGCAAGGCCGAAGGTCGCCGGCCCGGCCACGTACTGGCCGGCCACGCGCACGATCTGGATCGACTTCGCGCTCGAGAAACCCTGGTTGATCACGGTGTTGAACAGCGTGTCCGAGCTGCTTGACCACGTGCGCACGCCGTTCGCGACCGTCGTGCCGCCATTCGCGTAGAAGAAGCCGGCGCCGAGCGACAGCGGGCCGTTCGCATAGCTCGCGCCGAAGCTGTACGTGCGGCCGCTGCCGGTCGCGCCCGCGACGCCGCCGAAGCCGTACAGCGCCTCGAACTGGAAGCCGGAGATCAGCGGGCTCGTGTATTTCACCGAGTTGCTGACGCGCAGGCTGTTGTCGTAGTTGTCGAGATCCCCCGGCGTCGCGAACACGCCGCCGAAGTAGTTGTCCTGCGTGAGGCCCTGCACGAGATCGACGACCGGATCGTACTGGCGGCCGAGCGTCACGGTGCCGTACGTGCTGCTCGCGAGGCCGACGACGGCCTTGCGGCCGAATTCGCGCTGGCCCTGGCCGAGCGCGCCGGTGCCGATGTTGAAGCCGTTCTCGAGCTGGAACAGCGCGGACAGGCCGCTGCCGAGATCCTCGATGCCGCGCAGCCCCCAGCGGCTGCCCGACAGGTTGCCGCTGCTGAACTTCACGAGGCTCGACGCGTTGCTGCCGTTCGCGTTCTGCGCGTTGTGGACGTACGCGATGCCCGCGTCGGCGATGCCGTACAGCGTGACGCTGCTTTGTGCGTGGGCGCCGGCGGCGACGAGCGCGGCCGGCAGGGCGAGCAGCGCGAATGACCGGATCTGTTTCATGGTTGGATTCCCCCGTTGGTCGATTGGTCTGACGAATCGGTGAACGATACGGACGGCGTATCGTCGAGGGAACCAATAAATTGTCGGATCCTTATGAGGCGGCGCGGCGATGGATGCGCATGCAACGGATTGACGCGCGGCGCGCGGATATCTCGTGCATCGTGCAGGCAGTCCCTACTGCGCCACGCTTTCCGCTTCCGCCGTTTCGCCGAGGAACCCGCCGCTCTGGTGCGCCCACAGCGCCGCGTAAATGCCGCCCGCCTGCAGCAACTGCTGGTGCGTGCCTTCCTCGACGATGTGCCCTTCGTCGAGCACGATCAGCCGGTCCATCGCGGCGATCGTCGACAACCGGTGTGCGATCGCGATCACCGTCTTGCCGTTCATCAGCGTGTCGAGGCTGCGCTGGATCGCGACTTCGACCTCGGAATCGAGCGCGCTGGTCGCTTCGTCGAGCACGAGGATCGGCGCGTCCTTGAGCATCACGCGGGCGATCGCGACGCGCTGGCGCTGGCCGCCCGACAGCTTCACGCCGCGTTCGCCGACTTCGACGTCGTAGCCGCTGCGGCCGTGGCGGTCGCGCAGCCGGTCGATGAACTCGGCCGCTTCCGCGCGCACGGCCGCGTCCTGCATCTCGCGCTCGGTCGCATCGGGGCGGCCGTACAGCAGGTTTTCGCGCATCGTCCGGTGCAGCAGCGACGTATCCTGCGTCACCATCCCGATCGCGGCCCGCAGGCTGTCCTGCGTGACGTGCGCGATGTCCTGCCCGTCGATCCGGATCGCGCCGCCGTTCACGTCGTAGAAGCGCAGCAGCAGGTTCACGAGCGTCGACTTGCCGGCGCCCGAGCGGCCGATCAGGCCGATCCGCTCGCCCGGCCGGATCGTCAGGTTCAGCCCGTCGAATACCGCGCGATCGTTGTCCTCGTGCGCGAACTGCACGTTGTCGAACACGATTTCGCCGCGCTGCACCGTAAGCGGCTTCGCATCGGGCGCGTCGACCACGCTGCGCACCTTCGTCAGCGTGTTGATGCCGTCCTGGATCGTGCCGACGTTCTCGAACAGCTCCGTCATTTCCCACATGATCCAGTGCGAGTAGCTCGACAGGCGCAGCGCCATCGCGATCACGGCCGCGACGACGCCCGCGCTCGCCTCGCCGTGCATCCACAGATACAGCGCGAGCCCGGCCGAGCCGACCAGCAGCAGCGTCGACAGCAGGTGGTTGACGATCTCGAACGCACTGACGAGCCGCATCTGCGCGTCGCCGGTCGCCTTGAACGCTTCCATCGCGCGGCGCGCGTGGTCGGCTTCGCGCCGCGTATGCGAGAACAGCTTCACGGTCGTGATGTTCGAATACGCATCGGTGATGCGGCCCGTCATCAGCGCGCGCGCGTCGGCCTGCCGGCTGCCGACGGCGCCCAGGCGCGGCACGAAATACGCGCATGCCGCGCCGTAGCCGAGCGCCCACAGCACGAGCGGAATCATCAGCCGCCAGTCGAAGCTCGCGGCGAGCGCGAGGATGCCGATCAGGTAAGCGGTGACGCCGATCACGACGTCGACCGACATGAACAGCGCGTCGCGCACCGCCAGCGCGGTCTGCATGATCTTGGTCGTCACGCGGCCCGCGAACTCGTTCGCGTAGAACGACAGGCTCTGGTCGAGCATCAGCCGGTGAAACAGCCAGCGCAGCCGCATCGGAAAGTTGATCGCGAGCACCTGGTGCTTGACCATCGTATGCAGCGCGATCAGCAGCGCGCTGCCGACGAGAATCGCCGCGAAACCGGCGAGCGTGCCGAAGTGGCGGCCGCCGAATTCGGCCGGCGTCGACGACGACAGCCAGTCGACCACGTGTCCCATCATCGCGAACAGCGCGGCTTCGTACGCGGCCAGTGCGGCCGACGTCAGCGCGATCAGCAGGATCCAGCCGCGCGCGCCTTTCGTGCACGCCCAGACGAACGAGAAGAATCCCTTCGGCGGCGTGACGGGATCTTCGAGCGGGAAAGTCGGCAGGCGCCGTTCAAACCACGAATACATCGACTTGTTCTCCTTATGCGGCCTGACGCGGCGGGCCGGCCGGTGATGCCGGGCCGGACGCGATATGGTGATCGTGCGCCGGCACGTCCGTCCAGCCGACAGACGTTGCGCCGCGATCGTATGGCCCGGCGCCAAGTGTCGCATCGATTCGATCGTGCTGCAGGCCGGTTGTAAGTCGCGTCGGCCCTGCGAATGACGCCGGACCGGCGCATCGGCTCGCAGGCGGTTCATCACGCCCTTAAAAAAACCGCTTGACTATCTATCTATGAGTAGATAAAGTTCGATCCATGGAAACGAAACCGACCGTCCGCGAACAGATTCTCGACCACGCGATCACACTGATGATGCAGCGCGGTTACAACGGCTTCAGTTATCGAGACCTGTCCGACCTGGTGGGCGTGAAGACGTCGAGCATCCACTACTACTTCCCGTCGAAGGACGATCTCGTGCTGGAAGCGGTGGCGGCCTACAGCGATGAAGTCCTCGCGGCCGTGCGGGCGATCGATCCGGCGTTGCCGGCCGACGTGAAGCTGAGCCTGTACACGAAGATGTTCGGCCGCACGCTCGGCGACGGCAACCTGATCTGCCTGTGCGGGATGCTCGCGTCCGACATCGAAACGTTGCCGGAGAACGTGCGGCAGGCCGTGCAGGCGTTCTTCAAGGCCAACGAAAGCTGGCTTGCGGAATTGCTCGCACAAGGCGCGAAGGAAGGCACGCTGCAGTTCAGCGGCGAGCCGGAAACCGCGGCGCGCACGTTGTACGCGGCGTTCCAGGGCAGCGTGCTGGCCAGCCGGTTGTTTCACACGCGGGCGCGTCTCGAGGACGTCGAGGCCGTCTGGAAAACGCGGCCCTGACGGGCGGCGGAAGCACTGAGGCGGTTCGCCGCCTTTTTATTGAATCTCGTTGTCTATCATGCAGTAGATAGACAATCTGGCGCAGACGGATCATCCGGCTGCATTTTTTGGGGATGTTTATCTATCTATGAGTAGATAAACGAATGCGAAGCCGAGGCGGGAGCCGCCGGCGCGCGCTCCCCGGTTCGAAGATTGTTTCATTCATTTGCTGAAAAGGAGTCTGTCATGTCGATCGAAAAAGTGCTGTACCGCGCCCATGCAAAAGCCACCGGCGGCCGCGACGGCCGTGCGACGGTGCCCGAAAGCGGCCTCGACCTGAAGCTGACCACGCCGCGCGAGCTCGGCGGCGCGGGCGGTGCGGGCGCGAACCCCGAACAACTGTTCGCCGCCGGCTACAGCGCGTGCTTCATCGGCGCGATGAAGTTCGTCGCGGCGCGCGACAAGATCGCGATCCCCGCGGACGCGGCGATCGAAGGCAGCGTCGGTATCGGCGCGATCCCGAACGGTTTCGGCATCGAAGTCGAACTGAAGATCTCGCTGCCGGGCCTCGATCGCGACATCGCGCAAGCGCTGATCGACCGCGCGCACGTCGTCTGCCCGTACTCGAACGCGACGCGCGGCAACATCGACGTCACGCTCACGCTCGTCCAATAAGTCGCCTGCCAGCCATTCATCGTCATTCGAAGATTCGACCAAGGAGTCGCACCATGAAGATCGTCAAGCCGCTGCTGATCGCCGCCGCCGTCGCAGCCGCACTGTCCGCCGTACCTGCCGCGTTCGCCGCCGGCGCCGATGCCGTCGGTCCCGATGCGAAGACGAGCGCGTTCCTCGCCGCGCTGAACGGCCAGAAGGGCCCGGGCCTCGAAACGTTGAGCCCCGCGAAGGCGCGCCAGGTGCTGGTCGACGCGCAGAGCGGCGTGAAGGTGGATCTGTCCGGCATCGACGTGTCGAACCGCACGATCGAACAGGACGGCTTGTCGGTGCCGGTCACGATCGTGCGCCCGCAAGGCGTGACGGGCACGCTGCCGGTATTCGTGTTCATCCACGGCGGCGGCTGGGTGCTCGGCGATTTTCCGACGCACGAGCGCCTCGTGCGCGATCTCGTCGTGCAGTCGGGCGCCGTCGCGGTGTTCGTGAACTACACGCCGTCGCCGGAAGCGCATTACCCGGTCGCGATCAACCAGGCGTATGCGACGACGAAGTGGGTGGCCGCGCACGGCGCGGAGATCGGCGTCGACGGCAGCCGCCTCGCGGTGGTCGGCAACAGCGTCGGCGGGAACATGTCGGCCGCCGTCGCGCTGATGGCGAAGGACAAGGGCGGCCCCGCGATCCGCTTCCAGGGGCTGATGTGGCCGGTCACGGATCACAATTTCAACACGGGTTCGTACAACGCATACCAGCAGGGCCACTTCCTGACGCGGCCGATGATGAAGTGGTTCTGGGACGCCTATACGAAGAACGAAGCGCAACGCAACGAGATCTACGCATCGCCGCTGCGCGCGAGCCTCGCGCAGTTGAAGGGATTGCCGCCCGCGCTGATCCAGGTCGCGCAGTTCGACGTGCTGCGTGACGAAGGTGAAGCATACGGCCGCAAGCTCGACGCGGCCGGCGTGGATGCGACGACCACGCGCTACGACGGCACGATCCATGATTTCGGTCTGCTGAACGCGTTGGCCGACGATGCGCCGACGAAGGCCGCGACGAAGGCGATGGCCAATGAAATCGCGACGCGGCTGAAGTAACGCGATCGGCGATCGTTCGAAGCGGCGCGACAGGACGGCGGGCAGGTGCCCGCCGTTTTTTGCGTGTGGGTGTTTCTCCGATACCGGCAGCAGGTCGTGCGAAACGGTTGAATGGCGAACGCGCCGTCGCACAATCGCGCCCGGCCGTCGGCATTGTTGGTACGATCGCGCGTATCGTTCACGCCGGCGTCGCCAGCCGCCGGCTCATCGGCCGGTTGCACGGTAGCGCGGCCACGTTCGGGAGAAGCGGTTCATGTTGCAGGCGTTCGCGGTCTTGCTGATCTTCCAGTGTCTCGGGGAAGGCGTGTCCTATCTGTTCGGCCTGCCGGTGCCGGGCCCCGTGATCGGCATGCTGCTGTTGTTCGGCTTCGTGATGCTGCGCCCGCAGGCGGCCGATGCGATCGAGCCGACCGCGCTCGAGCTGCTGCGTCACCTGTCGCTGCTGTTCGTGCCGGCCGGCGTCGGCATCATGGTGTCGGCCGACCGCGTGCGCGGCGACGCGGTCGCGGTCGTCGTCGCGCTGGCCGTCAGCACCACGCTCGCGATCGCGGTGACGGCGCTCGTCACGCGCGCGCTGCTGCGACGCCAGCACCGCGCGGGCGGCCCCGCGAAGGGCGCGCAATGACGGCGTTCCCGAAGCTCGGCGCGATCTGGGTCTATCTCGCCGCGAGCCCGCTGCTCGGCCTGACCATCACGCTGGTCGCGTATCTGTTCGCGCAGGCCGTTTATGCGCGGGCGCGTTTCAATCCGCTCGCGAATCCGGTGCTGATCGCGGTCGCGATGATCGTCGTGCTGCTGACGCTCACGCATACGCCGTATCCGACGTATTTCGAAGGCGCGCAATTCGTCCACTTCCTGCTCGGCCCCGCGACCGTCGCGCTCGCACTGCCGCTGTACCGCCAGTGGTCGAAGCTGCGGCGCGCCGCGCTGCCGCTGCTCGTGGGCCTGCTCGCCGGTTCGCTGACCGCGATCGTGTCGGCGGTCGGCATCGCCGCGCTGTTCGGAGCGTCGCACCAGACGATCGCGTCGCTCGCGCCGAAATCGGCGACGACGCCGATCGCGATGGCCGTCGCCGCCGAGATCGGCGGCATTCCGTCGCTCACCGCCGTGCTCGTGATCTCGACCGGGATCTTCGGTGCGGTGTGCGCGCGCGGCATTCTCAACGTGCTGCGGATCGACGAGCCGGCTGTGCGCGGCTTCGCGCTCGGCGTCGCGTCGCACGGGATCGGCACCGCGCGCGCGTTCCAGGTCAGCGAGGAAGCCGGCGCGTTCGCCGGGCTCGGGATGGGGCTGAACGGCGTGCTGACGGCGTTCGTCGTACCGATCCTGCTGCCGGTGCTGTCGCGCTGGATCTGAGCGCCGGCCCGCGTCCGCCCCGGGGTATCGGTTTCCCCGATGGCGCGGACGGCAGGCCGAAAGGACCGCGCACCCGGCGCACATGTATCGTCGACGTTATCAGGACAATTCAGGAACGCACACGGACATTTGCGCGCCGATCGGCTAACGTTGCATCGGCGCCGTTGTCGCAAGCCGTCGCGTGCACGCCGGTGTCCGACCCACACTCAACAATCGACAAGGAGATCGGCCATGAAGCAGTCTCGCGTGGTTTCGGTGGCAGTAGCAGTAGCGGCGTCGTTCGGCCTGTTGTTGACCGCCGCGCCGGCGGCATACGCGCAGGACGCGGCGTCGTCCGCGCCGACGCAGAAGCAGCTCGCCAAGGCGCAGAAGAAGGCGGCGCGCAAGGCGGCCCGCGCGCGGCACGCGTCGGACCTGAAGGCGATCGGCACCGGCAGCGGCTACCGGTTGACCAACGACCAGAGCAACTATCCGCAGAACGCCGTGCAGAAGGCGCCCGCGGCGAACGCGGCGCCGGCCGCGCCGGCTTCGGGCCAGTAACGGTCGAACGCGTTGCACAGGACGAACGGCGCCGGTCGACCCGGCGCCGTTCGTTCATGTGCGCAATGGCGGGATAGCAGGACAGCAGGACTGCGGGCCCGCGAGGCCCCCGCGTTACGACGCGAGCTTGCTCGCGAGTTCCGCCACGTGCTTGCCCTGGTAGCGCGCGATGTCGAGTTCGTTCGCGCTCGGCTGGCGGCTGCCGTCCGCGCCCGCGAGCGTGGTCGCGCCGTACGGCGTGCCGCCGGTGATTTCGTTCATGTTGACGAGGCCGCTGCACGCATACGGCACGCCCACGATCACCATCCCGTGATGCAGCAGCGTCGTGTGGAACGACGTGATCGTCGTTTCCTGGCCGCCGTGCTGCGTGCCGGTCGACGCGAATACGCTGCCGATCTTGCCGACGAGCGCGCCTTTCATCCACAGGCCGCCGGTCTGGTCGAGGAACGTGCGCATCTGGCCGGCCATGTTGCCGAAGCGGGTCGGCGTGCCGAAGATGATCGCATCGTAGTCGGCGAGTTCGTCCACCGTGGCGACCGGCGCAGCCTGGTCGACCTTCACGCCGATCGCGCGGGCCTGGTCGACGGGGATCGTTTCCGGCACGCGCTTGAGCGTGACCTCGACGCCGGGCACCGATTTCGCGCCCTCCACGATATGCTGCGCCATCGTTTCGACGTGCCCGTAGGACGAGTAGTACAGAACGAGAACCTTGGCCATGTTGCGAATCTCCGATTAAAAGGGCCCCGCGCTCAGCGGGGCCCGGTTTCCCGAACGGGCGTCACGCCCATTCGGCCGTCACTTCGACCGGACGCAGATCGAACACCAGCACCTCGGCATCCTTGCCGTCGGCGATCGTCAGCGCCTGTTCGCCGCGGATGCGCGCGCCGTCGCCTTCGCCGAGCGTCACGCCGTTGACCGTCACGCTGCCGCGCGCCACGTGCACGTAAGCAAAGCGGTCTGGGTCCAGTTCCAGCGTAGTGCTTTCGTCGCCGTCGAACAGGCCCGCGTAAATCCGGGTGTCCTGCCGGATCTTCAGCGAACCGGCATCGCCGTTCGGCGACACGACGAGGGCGAGCTTGCCGCGCTTGTCGTCGGCCGCGACATTCGTCTGCTGATAGCGCGGCTCGGCACCCTTTTCGGCCGGCCCGACCCAGATCTGCAGGAAGTGGACCGGCGTGTCCGGCGAGTGATTGAACTCGCTGTGGCGCACGCCCGTACCGGCGCTCATCAGCTGCACGTCGCCCGGCACGATCACCGAACCGGTGCCCATCGAGTCCTTGTGTTCGAGCGCGCCGTCGAGCACGTACGACAGGATTTCCATGTCGCGGTGCGGGTGCGTGCCGAAGCCGCGGCCCGGGGCAACGCGGTCGTCGTTGATCACGAGCAGGTCGGAGAAGCCGACTTGCTTCGGATCGTAGTAATTCGCGAACGAAAACGTATGACGGGAGCTGAGCCAGCCATGCTCCGCACGGCCACGTTGGTTTGCTGCACGGATATCGATCATGATTTTTTGTCCTTGAAGTCGCCGGACCTCGGAAGTGGGCTCGGCCGTTCGTTGAGATGAATCTTAGGTCAATCGATTTGACAAATAAATCGCTGTAGAGATAATGACTGTCGCTATGGAGTGGACAATATGGAACTCAACGACCTGAGGATCTTCGTCGCGACCGTCGATGCAGGCAGTTTCACGGCGGCGGCCGATCAGCTGATGCTGTCCAAGCAGTTCGTCAGCCGGCGCACGATGGCGCTGGAGGCGTCGCTCGGCGTGCGGCTGCTGCATCGCAATACCCGCAATCTCGCGGTCACCGAATCCGGGCAGGAGTTTTATGCGCGCGCGCAGCGGATCCTCGCGGAGATCGCCGATGCCGAACAGGCGATGTCGGTGCGCAGCACCGAGCTGCATGGCTCGCTGAAGATCAGCGCGCCGCTGTCGTTCGGGATCACGCATGTGTCGCCGCTGATCGCCGAATTCCTGTCCGCGCACCCGGCCGTGCGGCTGAACCTCGACCTGACCGACCGGCGCGTCGACCTGATCGGCGAGGGCTTTGACCTCGTGCTGCGGATCGGCTCGCTCGAGGATTCGACGCTGATCGCGCGTCCGCTCGGCGCGTGGCGGATGATCGCGTGCGCGAGCCCAGCCTACCTGAAGCGGCACGGCACGCCGCAGACGCCGGCCGATCTCGCCGGCCACACGTGCTTGCTGTACGGGCGCGAGCGGCGGGTCGGCTGGGAATTCCGCGTCGACGGCGCGGCGCGCACGTTCGACGTGCAGGGGCCGCTCGTCGCGAACAACGGCGAAGTGGTGCGCGACGCCGCGATCGCGGGGCTCGGCATCGCGCGGCTGCCGCACTTCATCGTCGGCGCGGCGCTCGACAGCAGTGCGCTCGTGCCGGTGCTCGACGCGTACGCACCGCCGCCGATCACGCTCAACGCGGTGTTTCCGCAGCACCGGGAAGGGTTCGTCACGCTACGCACGTTCATCGGGTTTCTCGCGGAGCGGCTCGGGGAGCCGGCGCCGGCGGGAGCGAGCGCGGCGGGCCGGGTACGGTAGCCGGCTGCTTGCGGCGAATGGGGGCATAATCTCCGCAAGATTTGCGGAGGTTGTTGAGTCATGCGGCGAATGGGCGGACAATCTCCGCATCATGAGCGGAGATTGCACCTTTATCTGGGAATCGGCCGACTGGCCGGCCTGGCGCTTCGACCTTCCGGTCCTCGCCGCGCCGCTCGCCGACGTCAGTCGTGCGCAAGGCATGCTCGTCGGCCGAGTGGCGGATGTCGGCCTGACGTTGCGCGACGAGGCAAGCCTGGCCGCGCTGACGGAGGACGTCGTCAAGACCAGCGCGATCGAGGGCGAGAACCTGAATGTCGCGTCGGTCCGGTCGTCGATCGCGCGCCGGCTCGGGGTCGACATCGGCGCGCTGGCGCCGGTCGATCGCCACGTCGAAGGCGTCGTCGACATGGTGCTGGATGCGACGACCGATTCTGCCGCACCGGTCACCGAAGCGCGGCTGTTCGGGTGGCATGCCGCGCTGTTTCCGACCGGCTATTCGGGGCTGTCGCGGATCACGGTCGGCGGGTGGCGCACGGAGGCGAGCGGGCCGATGCAGGTGGTCTCCGGGCCAATCGGCCGGCAGCGCGTGCATGTCGAGGCGCCGCCGGCCCCCCGCCTGTCGCGCGAAATCGGGCGCTTTCTCGCGTGGCTCAACGCGCCGCCGGCCGAGCCCTTGCTGATCCGGGCCGGCCTCGCCCACCTGTGGTTCGTCACGCTCCACCCGTTCGACGACGGCAACGGTCGTATCGCGCGCGCGCTCGGCGATCTGGTGCTGGCGCGCGCGGATCGAAGCCCGCAGCGTTTCTACAGCCTGTCCGCGCAGATCCAGCGCGAGCGCAACGCGTATTACGACGTGCTGGAGCGCACGCAGCGCGGCTCGCTCGACGTCACGGAGTGGCTCGCGTGGTTCCTGAATACGCTGGGGCGCGCCATCGATCATGCGCACACGACGCTCGATGCGGTGCTGATCAAGGCGCGCTTCTGGCAGCGATGCGCGGGCGTCGCGATGAACGAGCGCCAGCTCAAGGTCATGAATCGCCTGCTCGACGGCTTCGAAGGGAAGCTGACGACCACCAAGTGGGCCGCTCTCGCGAAATGCTCGCAAGACACGGCGCTGCGCGACATCACGGAACTCGTCGAGCAGCGCCTATTGCGGCGCTCGCAGTCCGGCGGGCGGAGCACGAGTTACGAACTGGTGCCGTTCGACGGCTGACGTCATTGCCGGCTCGTCCTGCGCGCGAAAGGCATCGTGTGCGTGGCCGATGCAGCGGGTGCGATTGCCACCCGCGTGTGGCAGGTCGCCGCGCGGCGCATCCGGTTCTCGTCGCTGGAAGACGACGGCCGACCACGCGGACGGCGCTCGCGTGATCGTGTTCATCGGGATCATGGGTCGCGAGACGAAAGCGGCGTTGCGCGACGGTATCGTGCGTCGCAGCGCGGTCGCCGACTGGGTTGCGACGACATCGAACGTCGATTGATCGGCGTCGCGCATTCGGGTTACGCTTCGCCGGGCGGCGCCATGCGCCGCATGCCGGGCCGGGCGTTTTTACCTCGAATGTCGCGTGCAGGTAGCTTCTACGGTGCGCGACTCAGCGACGATCAAGCCGATGAGAACCCAGAACCGATCGAATGCGCGCGAGCGTGCTGCACGTTGTGCAAGTGGCAAGCGGAGCACGTACCTGTCATCCGTCGCGGCGGCCGTGTTGTTGATGTTGCTGCCACCCGTCGCGCATGCGGCCGGCTTCGACTGCGCGAAGGCCGCGTCGCCGACCGAGAAAACGATCTGTGCGGACACCGCGCTGTCGAAGCTCGACGGCGAGCTGTCGACGGCGTGGAAGAGGGCGCTCGCGAAGGGCGGCGATACGGCCGCGCTGAAGGCGGCGCAATTGAAGTGGCTCAAGCAGCGCGACCAGTGCGGCAGCAATGCGTCGTGCCTGGGCGACCGCTACCGCGAACGGCTCGCGAGCCTGAACGGCATGCCGCTGGCGGCCGATCGCTGGCAGCAGACGTGGTATCTCGACAGCGACAACCCGTCGTTCGGCGGTGTGCTCACGTTTACCGGCACGGTGCCGCGCTTGCATTTCGAGCTGAGCGCCAACAACGGCGCCCATGATGGCGGGCTCGACGGCAACATCGTGCTGCACGGTGACAGCGGAACCTATCGCCGGGACAAATGCCGGCTTGACTTCGACCGGAAGGGCGGGCGCGTCCGCGTCACGCAGCAGGGTGCCGATGTCGATTGCGGCGCCGGTATGGGCGTCATGTACGCAGGCGACTACGTGACCGCCGCGCAGGCGCAGTCAAAGCCGCCGGCCGACCTGCTGAGCCTCAAGGTCGTCGCCGACGCACAGCAGAACGCGGCCGCGCACAAGCTGCTCGGCGCCGACTATCGGACGCTCGTCGACGTGGTCAATCTCAGCGCCGACGAAAAGGACCTCGACGGCCTCAACGCACACGTGACGTCGTACTGGGTGCGCGGCATCGCGACGACGAACGCCGCGATCGTGATGCGCCGCGGCATCGATCTGTGGATCGGGCTGCTTGTGTTCGATGCGAAGAACAATGTCCGGATGCGTTACTACTCGAACGTGCCCGCGTGGAAGAAGACGGTGCCGAAGACGATCAACGCGTGGCACGACAATCTCGACAAGACGCTGCCGATCGACGTGATGCAGTAAGCAGGGCGCTGCCCCGCTACGTCTTGCTCTTGCGCGCCGCGCGGGCCTGCGTCTGCGTCGGTGGCGCCGCGGATTCCCGTATGCGCAACTCGGGCTGGACCGCATGGCCGGGCCCCGTGGCGCCGTTCTCGAGCGCGTCGAGCAACGCGTGCGCGGCCTGGCGCCCGATCGCGTCGGTGTCGACCCACATCGTCGTCAGCGGAGGCTGGATCTCGCGCGCGAGCGCGATGTCGTCGAACCCGGTGATCGACAGCTGCGAGGGCACGTCGATGCCGAGCGCCTGCGCTTCGAGCAACGCGCCGAGCGCGAGCGCGTCGTTGCCGCAGATCACGGCGGTGGGCCGTGTCGCCGCGTCGCCGTCGGCGATCGCGCGCAGGCTCGCCCGCCCGAACGCGATCGTGGCCGCGCCTTCGTGCTGATGCACGGGGCGCACCGCGAGCCCGTGCGCGGCCAGCGTGTCGTGAATGCCGCGCAGCCGGGCCTGCACGCGGTCGTTGTCCGTCGACGGCTGCATGATGATCGCGAAATCGCGATGACCGAGGTCGAGCAGGTGCGTGGTGAGCCGCGCGAACGCCGCGCGGTTGTCGAAGCCGATGCAGCAGTGCGGGCTGTCGTCGCGGTACGCATACGTAACGACGTACGGCACGCGATGCATCGCAAGGAGTTCGAACAGTTCCGGCGGATACGCTTCGCCGACCAGCGACACCGCTTCCACGCCGCGCGACAGCATCGCGCGCACCTGCGCGAGCGCCTGCGCGGGGTCGTAGTTCGAGCAGCCGAGGAACAGCGTGATGCCGTGCTCGGCCATGACCGTCTGCATGCCGGCGACCTGTGATGCAAACACCTGATCGTCGAGGGTCGGAATGATCGCGCCCGTGATGTGGGTGCGCGTGGACGCGAGTGCGCGGCCGGCCGCATTCGGGATCCAGTTCAGTGCGAGCGCCGCGTCACGCACGCGCCGCTGCACGTCGGCCGACACCTTGCCGGGATCGTTGTACACGCGCGAGACGGTCGCGGTCGATACGCCGGCGAGTTTCGCGACGTCGCCAAGCACCGAGCGGCCGCTGCCGCGGCGTGCGCGGGGCGTGCTCATCGGCCGTCTCCGCGTGTGGCGGCCGTGCCGCTGCCGTGTGCCGTCAAAAGCGTCATTGTTTACCCTCGATTCGTGATGCCACCGCTTGCATTCTCGACCAAGCCTGCGAGAATGTAAGCGCTATCTTGTTGCTGCTTCCCTATTATGTCAGACACTCGTTCAAACCGTATGTCGAACTTTTCCGAGACGACGACCATTCCGGTCATTTTGTCGGTCGCGAATGTAAGCGGTTACATCAAGCAATGAACAGCCTTCGGTTACCGCGTATCGCCGTCGTCGGCAGCGTCAACATCGATCTCGTCACGCGCGCGCCGCGCCTGCCGGTGCCGGGCGAGACGCTCCTCGGCACGACGTTCGAGACCGTTCACGGCGGCAAGGGTGCGAACCAGGCGGTGGCGGCCGCGCGCCTCGGCGCGTCGGTCGCGATGATCGGCAGCGTCGGCGACGACGCGTTCGGCGCGCGCCTGCACGCGGCGCTGGCGGCGGAGCGCATCGACGTGACGCACCTGCACCGGATCGGCGGCACGGCGACCGGCGTCGCGACGATCACGGTCGACGACGGCGGCGCGAACAGCATCGTCGTCGTGCCGGGCGCGAACGCGTGCGTCGATGCCGACCGGATCGACGCGGCGCGCGACGCGATCGCCGGGGCCGCGCTGCTCGTGTGCCAACTCGAAGTGCCGGTCGCCACCGTGGCGCGCGCGATTGCCTGTGCCAGCGCGCATCACACGCCGGTGCTGCTCAATCCCGCACCCGCGCAGCCGCTCTTCGATGCATTGCTGGCGCGGGTCGACTATCTCGTCGTCAACGAAACCGAGGCCGAGTCGCTGACCGGCATCGCCGTCGGCGACGACGCGTCGGCCGCGCGCGCCGCCGATGCGCTGTGCGCGAAGGGCGCCGGCAACGTGCTGGTCACGCTCGGCGCGCGCGGCGTCTGCTGGCGCGGCAGCGCAGGGAGCGGCCGCCATCGTGCGATCGCGGTGGCGGCCGTCGATACGACCGCGGCCGGCGACACGTTCGTCGGCGGGTTTGCAGCCGCGCGAGCCGGCGGCGCGTCGATGGACGACGCAATCGGCTTCGGCCAGCGTGCGGCCGCGATCAGCGTCACGCGCCACGGCGCGCAGACGTCGATCCCGACGCGCGACGAAGTCATACGGTCGGACACCTGAATTCCGCATGCGACGGAACGGCCGAACCCCGGCCCCTTACAGTGACACGGAGACAATCGACATGAACGACAACCAAGCTGTTCCGCACGCGCCGCCCCGGATTCGGCGCGGTCAACGCATCGCGCTCGCGCTGTTGATGGCGAGCGGGATCGTCAACTATCTCGATCGCGGCACGCTGGCCGTCGCGAGTTCCGCGATCCGCGGGGACCTCGGCTTGTCGCTCGCGCAGATGGGGCTGCTGCTGTCGGCATTCTCGTGGAGCTATGCGCTGTGCCAGTTTCCGGTCGGCGGGCTGGTCGACCGCATCGGCCCGCGCCGGCTGCTCGGCATCGGGCTGATCGTCTGGTCGTTCGCGCAGGCCGCGGGCGGCATCGTGTCCACGTTCGGCTGGTTCATCGTCGCACGCATCGTGCTCGGCATCGGCGAGGCGCCGCAATTCCCGTCCGCCGCGCGCGTGGTGAGCAACTGGTTTCCGCTGCGGGCGCGCGGCACGCCGACCGGCATTTTCAATGCCGCGTCGCCGCTCGGTACCGCGCTTGCGCCGCTGCTGCTGTCGGTGCTCGTGGCGTCGTTCCATTGGCGCTGGGCGTTCGTCCTGACCGGGGCGCTCGGCCTCGTCGTCGCCGTCGTGTGGTTCGCGCTGTATCGCGACCCGGTGCGCGCGCAACTTTCCGCTGCCGAACGCCATTATCTCGATGCCGATGCGCAAGGCGTCGCCGCGGCGCCGAAGCTGACCTTCGCCGAATGGCGCAGCCTGTTCTCGCACGGCACGACGTGGGGGATGCTGATCGGCTTCTTCGGCTCCGTGTACCTGAACTGGGTGTACCTCACCTGGCTGCCGGGCTACCTGACGATGGAGCGGCACATGAGCCTGATCCGCACGGGATTCGCCGCATCGGTCCCCTTCCTGTGCGGGTTCGTCGGTTCGCTGGTCGCCGGCTGGCTGTCGGATTTCGTCACGCGCCGCAGCCGGTCGCCGGTCGTGAGCCGGCGCAACGCGGTGGTGGCCGCGATGCTCGGAATGGTCGCGTTCACGATTCCGGCCGCGCTCGTGCAGAGCAATACGGTTGCGCTCGCCTGCATTTCGGTGGTGATCTTTCTCGCCAACGCGGCGTCGGCGTGCTCGTGGGCGCTCGCGACGGCGGCCGCACCGCCGAGCCGCATCGCGTCGCTCGGCGCGATACAGAATTTCGGCGGCTTCATCGGCGGCGCGCTGGCCCCGATCCTGACCGGCATCATTGCGCAGAAGTGGTCGTTCGTGCCCGCGCTGCTCACCGCGGCGGCGATCGCGTTCGCCGGCGCGATGGCCTATCTGCTGCTCGTGCGCAAGCCGATTCCCGAACAGGCCGCGAACGCCGCGCCCGGACCGTTGCCGGCGTGATCGTGCAGCCTGCATTCGCATTCACTGAAGGAAGGAGAAACCGATGCAACATCCGCAGCAATCGAACGTGACCATCGAGGGGATCGTGCCGGTGATGCTGACGCCGTTCGACGACGCCGGCGCGATCGACTACGCCGGGCTCGAGCGGCTCATCGAATGGTATCTGGCGCACGGCTCGGATGCGTTGTTCGCGGTCGCGCAATCGAGCGAGATGCAGTTCCTGAGCCTGGCCGAACGCGCGGCGCTCGCGCGCTTCGTGGTCGAGCGCGTGGGCGGGCGCGTGCCGGTCGTCGCGTCGGGCCACATCAGCGACGATCTCGACGCGCAGGTCGCCGAACTGTGCGCGGCGGCCGAATCGGGCGCGCAGGGCGTCGTGCTCGTGACCAACCGGCTCGATCCGCAACGCAAGGGCAGCGCCGCGTTGCTCGACCATCTGCACCGGCTGCTCGCGCGACTGCCGTCGGATCTCCCTCTCGGGCTGTACGAATGCCCGGCACCTTACCGTCGGCTCCTGTCGGATGACGAATTGCGCGCGTGCATCGACACGGGCCGGTTCGTGATGCTCAAGGACGTGAGTTGCGATCTCGCGACGGTGAAGCGGCGCGTCGCGCTTGCCGAGGGATCGCCGCTGAAGATCCTGAATGCGAACGCCGCGATTGCGTGGGACGCGATGAAGGCCGGGTCCGCCGGTTTCAACGGCGTGTTCACCAACTTCCATCCCGATCTCTACCGGTGGCTGCGCACGCAAGGCGAGTCGAATCCGGCGCTCGCCGACGAACTGTCGACGTTCCTCGTCGTCTCGGCGGTATCGGAGGCGCTGGGCTACCCGGCGCTCGCGAAGCTGTATCACCAGCGGATCGGCACGTTCGCATCGATCAAATGCCGTGCGATCGACTACGACGTGCGCGAACGCTTCTGGGCGCTCGACGCGGTGCTCGACAAGATCGTGGCCGGCACCGAGCATTTCCGCGGGCGGATCGCCGCGTTATAACGGAGGGCGTGCGCCGCGCCGGCGGCGCGTGATCGCGGCCCGCGCGGTGCATGCGGCCGGTACGCCCGTTGCGTGCCGGAACGATTCGTCTTGCGCGATGCATCGCGATCGCGGCGCAATCCAATCATCGCGATTCCCATCCCGTCGGTGGCGGCAACGCGTGCCGCCACATCACCACACCGTCCGACTGTCATTCGCCCCATCACGACCTCTCGAACCGCCCGCGATCCGCGAGCGCGGTGTCGACTATCAACTGATTCCGTAACGTAAAGAAGCTTCACCTTGCTGACAGGCGGAGGCGGCGGTTTGCGTAGCCAGCAGACGTCGCGTGACGGATGGATCTTCGCCGATTGTCCACTAATTCGAGACAGCGAATCATGGTTTGGCGGATTGATGATTTTCAGCGGGACAGTAGACTGCACCCGTGCTTCGCCAGAACCGGTCCGGAGCGCGCCGCCTGCCGCGGCGCCACCAGGCGGATTCTTCGGCGGCAGGCCAGATGGCTTGCCGTCCGATTGCGAAGAGCGGTCCGTTGCCGGCATCGCGCGCCGATTCGGCGCGCAGCGGCACCGGACGCATCAAACCGTCAATTCAAGGGTGATTGCTATGCGTTACGTTTCGCTGGAGTCGAAGAAGGACGAGCTGCTGCTGGCGGCTCGCGTGCTGATGATGATCCTGTTCGTGCTGTTCGGCTGGCAGAAGCTGACCGGTTTCTCGGGCACGGTCGCGTACATGGCGTCGACCGGCAACCCGGCGCCCGAGCTGGCGGCCGCGATCGCGGTGGCGGTCGAGCTGGTGGGCGGCGTGCTGATCGCGATCGGCTTCTATACGCGTCCGCTCGCGCTGGCGTTCGCCGCCTATACGCTCGCGACCGCGCTGATCGGCCATCGCTACTGGGCGCTGCAGGGGATGGAGCAGTACATGGCGATGATCAACTTCTACAAGAACGTGAGCATCATCGGCGGGCTGCTATTGCTCGCGTTGAGCGGGCCGGGGCGGTATTCGGTCGACCGGAAGTAACGCAGGGCGACGTTTCCGTTCGGTATCGGGAGCCCGGCGCGCGCGAGTGCGCCGGGTTTTGCTTTTTCGGGCGACGGAGAGATCGGTGCGCATGTTCGCGGATGCGAGCCAGTAGACTGAAGCGTTGCGCCGCGATCGTTCCTGCTATTCAATAGGCTCGATAATCCATTCGTTTTCCGTGATTGATCGCACCGATGCCAAACCCATTCCCGTCGACCCTGCGCAAAACCGTCCTCCTCATCGGCGCCTCCGGCCTGCTCGGCCGCGCGGTTGCGGCCTCCCTGGCTCGCGAACCGTCGCTGACCCTGCTGGCAACCATCCGGAACCCGCAAACCGCCGGCGCGAAACTGCTTGCGTTACCGCCGGAAAACATCGCCGAACTCGATGTCCTCGACCAGCCGTCCCTCGAACGCGTCTTTGAAACCCACCGACCGGCAGCGGTGATTCTCTGCGCCGCCGAACGCCGCCCCGACGTCTGCGAACGCGACCCGGCCGCCGCCCGCGCCATCAACGTCACGGCACCGGCCCGCATCGGCGCGCTCGCCGCGCGATGCGGCGCATGGACGCTCGGCATTTCGACCGACTACGTCTTCGACGGCAAGGCCGCCCCTTACGGCGAAGACGCGGCCCCGAACCCGCTGAACATCTACGGGCGCACCAAACTGGAAGGCGAGGCCGCGCTCCTGGCCACCTCGCCGCTGTCATGCGTGCTGCGGCTGCCGCTGCTCTTCGGCCCGATCGCCGACTGGAGCGAATCGGCCGTCACGAGCCTCGTGCCGGCCGTCGTCGCGTCGGCACAGCCGGGCGCCGACGCAGTCGGCATGGACGCATGGGCGATCCGTTACCCGACTTACACGCCGGACGTCGCGCAGGTCATCCGCGACCTGACGCTGCGCCATCTCGCGGGTGAATCCGTCACGGGCATCCGCCATTGGTCGAGCGAGGAGCCGATGACGAAGTACGACATCGCGCAGCGAATCGCGGCCGCGCTCGGCATCGACGCGTCGCTCGCGCCAATCACCCAGCCGACCGATGCGACACCGCGTCCGTACGACTGCCATCTGGATGCCGCGCGCGTGCGCGCGCTCGGGATCGATTACGCGACGCCGTTCGATACCGCGTTGCGGTCTGTGCTGCGCGATGCGCCGCCGGCGCGGTAGGATCGGCGTCCTTCACGCTCGTGGTACCTCCGCCGACGTTACCCGCCAATCCGCTGCGGATCGGACAGCGGCTCAATCCCCTCTTCGGGAGTCAGGCGACCTGCCGCCCGATATTCATTGGACGAACGCAGCACTCGCGCCGCTGACGATGGCGGGCCAATCGAGTCCGATGCAAATGCCGTATTGCGCGGCGCCATCGCATCCGGCAACGCGCAGGCGTTCCGCGCGCCGCCAATCCTCAGATGTGTTTCCCGGTCGCCCGGACGGGCGATCGAATTCAAAATTTGTCTAGTCATCCTTGAGATTCGATTAGTCGAATTGCACCAAACATGTGCCGGAATTCCCCGCGACGATGCACGCTAGACCCTTGAAATTAGGGGATTTCCCGCGTTTCCGCCGTTTTTATTGACCACAGCTTGCTTCGCTGTTTTTCTTCTTGCATGCTTGTATAGACAAATTCCTGAGGCGGCTTGCTGCACCGAAGGGATGGCGAACCTCAACGCAAGGAGAAATCTCGTGAACGGCAAGCGCATCAAGTGGGCAATCAGGACGATCGGCGTCATCGCGGCTGCGGCGGCAACGCTTGCGGCGCCCGTACAGGCCAAGGAATGGAAGACGGTGACGGTCGCGCTCGAAGGCGGCTACGCGCCGTGGAACCTCACGCTGCCGGGCGGCAAGCTGGGCGGTTTCGAACCGGAACTGCTCGCCAACGTGTGCGAGCGGATCAAGGTGCAGTGCAACATGGTCGCGCAGGACTGGGACGGGATGATCCCCGGCCTGCAGGCCGGCAAGTTCGATGTCCTGATGGATGCGATTTCCATCACGCCGGAGCGCGAAAAGATCCTGCTGTTTTCGCGTCCGTATGCGGCGACGCCGGCGACGTTCGCCGTCACCGATACGAAGATCCTGCCGAAGGCCGCGCCCGGCGCGCCGATCGTCAAGCTCACAGGTGACGCCAACGCGGACAAGCCGACCGTCGACACGCTGCGCAAGCAACTGAAGGGCAAGACGATCGGTATCCAGTCGGGCACCGTCTACACGAAATTCATCAACGACAGCTTCAAGGACATTGCGTCGATTCGCGTGTACAAGACGTCGCCCGAACGCGATCTCGATCTGGTCGCCGGGCGCATCGACGCATCGTTCGACGACGTCACGTACTACGCGGCGAACAACGCGAAGAAGGACAACGCATCGATCGTGCTCGCGGGGCCGAAGCTCGGCGGCCCGATCTGGGGGCCGGGCGAGGGGCTCGCGTTTCGCAAGCAGGATGCCGACCTGAAGACGAAGTTCGATACGGCGATCGGCGCGGCGCTCGCGGACGGCACCGTGAAGAAGCTCGCCGACAAGTGGTTCAAGACCGACGTCACGCCGTAAGCGCGGGTTCGGCCGCCGCGTAAGGGCGTCGAACGACGCGCGGCGGCGCGCATCCAGCGGTTTCATTCAACGCATGCAGGGAGGCACGCATGGAGATTCTTGAAATGCTCGGCTTCGGTACCGAAGGCTGGGGCGGTGTGCTGCTTCTCGCCGCATTGATGACGGTCGCGCTGACGCTCGCGGCGCTCGCGGTCGGCGCGGTGATCGGCGCGGCGATCGCGGCGGCGAAGCTGTCGCGCTACCGCACCCTCCGCCTGCTCGGCGATCTGTATACGACGGTATTTCGCGGCGTGCCCGAACTGCTCGTCATCTATCTGTTCTATTTCGGCGGCTCGACGCTCGTGACGGCCGTCGGCCAGTGGTTCGGCGCGGAAGGCTTCATCGGCGTGCCGCCGTTCGTGATCGGTGCGCTCGCGGTCGGGATGATCTCGGGCGCCTATCAGGCAGAGGTCTATCGCGCGGCGGTGCTGGCGGTGTCGAAAGGCGAACTCGAAGCGGCGCGCTCGATCGGCATGCCGCGCAGCATGGTGCTGCGGCGCATCCTGGTGCCGCAGGTGCTGCGCTTCGCGCTGCCCGGTATCGGCAACGTGTGGCAACTGAGCCTGAAGGACTCCGCACTGATCTCGGTCACCGGTTTCGCCGAGTTGCTCCGCACGAGCCAGATCGCCGCCAATTCGACGCACCAGTACTTCGTGTTCTTCGTCGCGGGCGGTGCGCTGTATCTGCTGATGACGGGCGTGTCGAACCGCGTGTTCAACCGGGCGGAAGCGATCGTCGGCCGGTCGTTCCGCCGCAATTTCGCGCGCAACTGACGGAGAACGGGCATGTCCATCGATTTCGCTTTTCTCGTCGATACGCTGCGCCAGCTGCTCGCGGCCGTACCGACCACGCTCGGCCTGTTTTTTGCATCGCTCGTGCTCGGCGGCCTGCTGTCGCTCGTGATCGTCACGATGCGTGTGTCGCCGAGCTGGCTGCCGAACCGCTTCGCGCGGGCCTACATCCTCGTGTTTCGCGGCTCGCCGCTGCTGATCCAGATGTTCCTCGTGTATTACGGGCTCGGCCAGTTCGGCGTGATCCGCGACAGCTTCATGTGGCCGGTGCTGCGCGAGCCGTACGTCTGCGCGGTGCTGTCGCTGGCGCTGTGCACCGCCGGCTATACGGCCGAAATCCTCCGCGGCGGGTTGATGGCCGTACCGGTCGGGCAGATCGAGGCCGGCTATTCGATCGGCCTGTCGGGCTTCGCGCTGCTGCGGCGCGTGATCGGCCCGATCGCGCTGCGCCAGTGCCTGCCTGCGTATTCGACCGAGGCCGTGCTGCTCGTCAAGTCGACCGCGCTGGCGAGCCTCGTCACGGTGTGGGAAGTGACGGGCGTCGCGCAGCAGATCATTCAGCAAACCTACCGGACGACCGAGGTGTTCGTCTGCGCGGCCCTCATCTATCTGGGCCTGAACTTCATCGTCGTGCGCCTGCTCGGCGCGCTCGAATGGCGGCTCTCCGGGCACCTGCGTGCGCCGAAGCCGTCCGGTGCGCCCGCCGCGGCGGCGCGCAATCCTCAGCGCGCCGCATCCTGAGCGTCGCAGTCCTTTCAAAGAGAATCCGATGAACACTCCTGCTCCCGTTGCGCTGTCGGTCAGAAACATCCACAAGTCGTTCGGCGATCATCATGTGTTGAAGGGCATTTCGCTCGACGCGCACGAGGGTGACGTCATCTCGATCCTCGGCGCGAGCGGATCGGGCAAGAGCACGTTCCTGCGCTGCCTGAACCTGCTCGAGACGCCCGACGACGGCTCCGTCGCGCTCGCCGGCGAAGAACTGGCGATGAAGCGTGCGCGCGACGGCAAGCTGCATCCGAGCGACCGGCGCCAGGTCGACCGGATCCGCTCGCAGCTCGGGATGGTGTTTCAGAACTTCAACCTGTGGTCGCACATGACGGTGCTCGACAACCTCGTCGAAGGGCCGCTGCGCGTGCAGAAGCGCAGCCGCGCGGAAGCGGTGGAGGAGGCCGAGGCGCTGCTCGCGCGCGTCGGCCTCGCGGACAAGCGCGGCTACTATCCGGCGCATCTGTCCGGCGGCCAGCAGCAACGCGTCGCGATTGCCCGCGCGCTGGCGATGCATCCGAAGGTGATGCTGTTCGACGAACCGACGTCGGCGCTCGACCCGGAGCTGGTCGGCGAGGTGCTGCGCGTGATGCGCTCGCTGGCGGAAGAGGGGCGCACGATGCTGGTCGTCACGCATGAAATGGGTTTTGCACGCCACGTGTCGAATCGCGTGATGTTCCTGCATCAGGGCGAGGTCGATACGGACGGGACGCCCGATGAAGTCTTCGGTGGGCAGACTTCCGAGCGCTTCCGGCAATTCGTGTCGAGCCACCACGACCGCACGACGAACTGAGGCTGCCATGACCGTATTCCGTGCGGCGCGGCCGCTTGACTGGCGACAGGTGGCGGCCGTGGCGGCCGGCGAGCCGCTCGCGTTGGCCGACGATGCACGCGCGCGTGTCGTGGCCGCGCGCGAACTCGTCGACGAGATCGTCGCGCGCGGGATTCGCGCGTACGGCGTCAATACCGGCGTCGGCGCGCTGTGCGACGTGATCGTATCGCCGGCCCAGCAGAGCACGCTGTCGCACAACATCCTGATGAGCCATGCGGTGGGCGTCGGCATGCCGCTCGGCGCGGCCGAAACGCGCGCGATCATCGCGGCCGCGATCAACAACTATGCACACGGGCATTCGGGTGTCCGGGCCGACGTCGTCGAACAGCTCGTCGCGCTGCTGGAGCACGATTGCCTGCCCGAAGTGCCGGCGCACGGCTCGGTCGGGTACCTGACCCACATGGCGCACGTCGCGCTCGTCTGCGTCGGGCACGGCCATGCGCGCCATCGCGGCGAACGCATACGCGGCGACGAGGCGCTGCGGCGCATCGGCCGCGAACCGCTCGTCCTCGGCGCGAAGGAGGGGTTGAGCCTCGTCAACGGGACGCCGTGCGTCACGGGGCTGGCGGCGCTCGCGCTGGTCCGCGCCGAACGGTTGCTCGACTGGGCCGACTGGATCGCGGCGATGAGCTTCGAGAACCTCGGCGGGCAACTCGCCGCATTCGATCCGGCTTCGCTCGCGCTGCGCATTTCGCCCGGTATCGGGCAGGTTGGCGCCCGTTTGCGGGCACTGCTGGCGGACAGCGGCATGCTCGTCGCGGCGAGCGGCCGGCATACGCAGGATCCGCTGAGCCTGCGCACGATTCCGCACGTGCATGGCGCGGCGCGCGACGTGTTCGACGTCACGGCGGAGGTCGTCGATCGCGAACTCGCGTCGGTCACCGACAATCCGATCGTCGCCGGCACGCGGGAGGCGCCGGCCGTGCATTCGCAGGCGCATGCGGTCGGCGCCGGCATCGCGCTCGCGATGGACAGCCTCGCGGCGGCGATGGCCCAGGTCGCGGCGATCGCGGAGCGGCGTCTCGACCGGCTCGTGAATCCGCTCGTCAGCGGGCTGCCGGCATTTCTTGCCGCGCCGGGAGGCAGTTGTTCGGGTTTCATGATCGCGCAGTACACGGCGGTCGCGCTGGTCGCGCAGAACCAGCGGCTTGCCGCGCCGGCGAGCCTCGACGGCGGCATCACGTCGGGGTTGCAGGAAGATCACCTGTGTCACGCGACGCCGGCCGCGCTGAAGGCGCTCGACATCATCGAGAACACGACGCGCGTGCTCGCGATCGAACTGCTGGCGGCCGCGCAGGCGTACGACTTGCAGCCGGCCGAAACGGGGCGGGCCGCGTCGACCGACGCGCTGTGGCGGCATGTGCGCGAACGCGTGCCGGCATATCACGACGACCGGCCGCTCGCGGACGATATCGCGATCGCGGCCGGCATCGTCGCCGGTGTGCCGCCGTCGTTGCAGTGACGACGGTCAAGGACGGGCCGATCACTCCACATTCATCCGGTCGAGGGCGCATGAGCGAAACGGAACGCAGACTTTCCGCACGGCGGGCGTTGGCATCGCTCGACACCGTACCGGCACGGGCGCTGCCGGCCTATCAGCAGATCAAGCGCTACGTCGTCGAGCGGATCGCGAAGGGCGACTGGAAGCCCGGCGCCGCGATCCCGACCGAGGCGGAGCTGGTCAAGGAATTCGGCGTGGCCCGGATGACGGTGTCGCGCGCGCTGCGCGAACTGACGGCCGAGCGCGTGCTGACGCGCATCCAGGGCGCCGGCACGTTCGTCGAGCGCCGGCATTACGAATCGACGGTGCTGGAGATCCGCAACATCGCGGACGAAATCGCCGAGCGCGGCCATCGGCACAGTGCGCGCGTGTTGATGATCGAGCGCAGCGTCGACCCGGATGCGATCGACGCGCTCGGACTGCGCGCGGGGCCCGTGTTTCATTCACGTATCGTGCATTACGAGGAGGACGAACCGATCCAGTTCGAGGATCGCTACGTCAATCCGGCCTTGTTTCCCGCGTATCTGGAGCAGGACTTCACGCTCGAGACGCCGAATCATTACATGGTGCGGCTGGCGCCGATCCAGCGTGCGGAGTTCCAGATCTACGCGGAGAAGCCCAATGCGCAGGTGCGCCGGCATCTCGTGATGGAAATCGGTGAGCCGTGTTTGCTGTTGCGACGCCGGACGTGGGTCGGCGAGCAGGTCGCCACGTCGGTCAGGCTGTGGCATCCGGCGTCGCGGTTTCATCTGGCGGGCAATATGTAGGGAAGCAGGGTGGGCCTGGGCGGAGCGGGCGGTTTGCCGTTTCGGCCGGGCGCGTCGGGAAACCGGGCGACCGCATCGCGACGCCGCCGCGCATCGCGCATCGCCCGGCTCGATTTGACACCTGGCGTCGTCGCCGCTTAAAGTCGCGACGCGGGGCGGCGGGTCAAGCACACGCCAGGAACAGGCAGCCGATGTTCCAGGACTACGGGGCTACCCCGTGGATCAGATCGATACGCCGATGCGTCGCAAGGGGCGCCGTTGCGCGTCGCGCAACATGACCCCTCGCAGTACCAGCCACGTTGGCTCGTCGTCCCGCCCATCTTCGTCCATGCACTCATCCCTGCGCGACACCACCCGAACGATTGCCGAGGCGATGCTTGCCGGTTCGCCGGAACGTGACGGCATCGTCGCGCGGATGGCCGCCGTGCTCGGCGACACACCGCCGTGGACGCACGAATGCGCGGACGCCGCGCTCGTCCGCTTCGGCGCGAACTGGGCCGATACCGACACCGACGCGCTCGCGGCAGTGCTGGCCGAGGCGCCCGCGTTCGTGCGGGCATGGTATGGCGACCGTCGGCCCGTGGTGGTCCGCGTCGTGCGGCGGCCGCTGGTCCAGCGACCGCCGCCGGCGCCACTCACCGGTTGCGACGTGCCGCAATGGCCGACGCCCGGCGATCTCGCCGGCTGGCTCGGCGTGAGCCCGCCGGAACTCGACTGGCTGTCCGATCACTGGCGCGTCGACGCGCGCGGCAGCGCCACGCCGCTGCATCACTACACGTACGTCCCGGTCGACAAGCGTAGCGGCGGGTGCCGTCTCGTCGAAATTCCAAAGGGGCGGCTGCGCGAGGCGCAGCGCCGCATCCTGCACGGGCTGCTCGATCGCATTGCGCCGCACGGCGCGGTACACGGTTTTCGCAAGGGACACGGGATCGTGTCGTTCGCGGCGCCGCACGCGGATCGCGATGTCGTCGTGCGTTTCGATCTCGCGGATTTCTTCGTGTCGGTGCGCGCCGCGCGCGTCCATGCGCTGTTCGCGACGCTCGGGTATCCGGCCGAAGTCGCGCGTGCGCTCACCGGCTTGTGCACCAACCGCGTGCCGTCGGCACGACTGCTCGCGCCGGACTTGCGCGATCGGTTCGACTGGATCGGCCGCCAGCGCTATCGCGAACGGCATCTGCCGCAGGGTGCGCCGACGTCGCCGGCGCTCGCGAACCTGTGCGGGTTCCGGTTCGACATGCGGCTTGCCGCGCTCGCGCGTTCGCTCGATGCGACCTACACGCGCTATGCGGACGATCTCGCGTTTTCCGGCGGCGGTGCGCTCGCGCGCGACGTCGAGCGGCTGCAGATCCGGGTCGCTGCGATCGCACTCGAGGAAGGCTTCGCGCTGCAATTGCGCAAGACCCACGTGATGCGGCGCGGCGCGCGCCAGCAACTGGCCGGCGTGGTCGTCAACCGTCATCCGAACCTGGCGCGCGACGCGTTCGATCGCCTGAAGGCTATCCTGACCAACTGCATCCGGCATGGCCCGGCGTCGCAGAATCGCGACGCGCATCCGGATTTCCGCGCGCATCTGGCCGGCCGCGTCGCGCACGCGACGGCGCTGAATGCGGCGCGCGGCGCGAAGCTGCGCGCGCTGTTCGACCGGATCGCATGGGATGCCGGCGGCGAAGACCGCTGAACCGTCGGGCCCGCATCGACTCCGGTCAGCGACTTCTGCAACACGGCGCCGCGCACTGCTATCATTCGCGCCATGCCGCGCCCGTGTCGGGTGCGGCGGATCACTTGCCGCCGCCGTTCGCCCGTGCATGCGTGCGCGGCGTGCCGCCCGTTGCCGGCCTGGTCCTGCCTGCCACTGACGCACGACGTCGTTTGGTGCGCATCGCGCAAATCATGCCGGCTCAGGTGGACGATTCACCGATTTGACAGCCCCTATCGGCGGAACTTCGTGGTAGGTTCGCCCATCGGAGCTTTTTGCAAAAACATGCCCAAAGAGGATGAATACATGACCCAGGCCCTGCAGGAACTCGAAGCACAACTTCGGGACCTGAACATCAAGCTGTCAGAGGCGAAGCAGAAGGAGAAGCAAGCCGCGCTCGCGGCGTTCAAGGAACAGGTCGAGCTGTTGGGAATTTCGCAGCAGGAAGTGCTGAGCGCGCTCGGCTACATCGTCCAGCGCAAGCGCAAGGCGCCTGCCAAGTACTACGATCCGTCGACCGGCCGCTCGTGGTCGGGGCGCGGCCCGCGGCCGAAATGGCTCGAAGGCAAGGATCTCGACACGCTCGCCGTCGACCGCGAGGCCAAGACCTGGTGGCCGGGGGACGATCAGGGCTGAAGCCCGCGCCGCCAGGCCATCCGGCGCCGTCCGGTCCGCACAGGCGGGCCGGACGGCCATCCTCCGCCAGCCTGCCGGTTTTCATCCGGTGTCCGGCCTGATCGCGGCATCGCCGGCCTCGCCGCCGCACCGGATCGACGTTTTCCGCTTTCCCTTTCCGTTTTTCGCCGTTTCCAGCCATTTTCCGCCGTTTCCCGCCATTTCGCGCCAGCCGTCCGGGCAGCGCGGGCCGGCGCGCGTCCGCCTCCTTCGTTCGCGGGCCCAGGCCTTAGAATGTCGCCGGACATTCGTGGCAGGACACCATGGCAGCAAACATCAAATCTTCGGCGCTCGGCGGCCCGTCGGCCCCGCGCGTCGAGCAGGTCGGCGCGTACGCGTGGAAGGCGCTCGCCGGGTCGGCGATCGGCTATGCGATGGACGGCTTCGACCTGCTGATCCTCGGCTTCATGCTGCCGGCGATCACGGCGGCGTTGCACCTGACGCCCGGGCAGGGCGGCGCGCTGGTCACGTGGACGCTGATCGGCGCGGTCGCGGGCGGCATCGTGTTCGGCGCGCTGAGCGACCGCTACGGGCGCGTGCGCGTGCTGACGTGGACGATCCTGCTGTTCGCGATCTTCACCGGCCTGTGCGCGTTCGCGCGCGGCTTCGAGGATCTGCTCGTCTATCGGACCATCGCGGGCATCGGCCTCGGCGGCGAGTTCGGGATCGGCATGGCGCTCGCGGCGGAAGCATGGCCTGCAGCCAAGCGTGCCCGCGTGTCGTGCTACGTCGCGCTCGGCTGGCAGGCGGGCGTGCTGCTGGCCGCGCTGCTGACGCCGTTGCTGCTGCCCCACATCGGCTGGCGCGGCATGTTCGTGGTCGGCGTGCTGCCCGCGCTGCTCGCGTGGGGGATGCGCAACACGCTGCACGAGCCGGAAGCGTTCGTGCAGCGCGCGACGCAGCCTGAATCCAACGCGTTCCGCATGCTTGTCGCCGACGGCCGCACCGCGCGCACGAGCGTCGGCATCGCGATCCTGTGTTCGGTCCAGAATTTCGGCTACTACGGGATCATGATCTGGCTGCCGACCTTCCTGTCGAAGCAGATGGGCTTCTCGCTGACGAAATCGGGGCTGTGGACGGCGGCGACCGTCGTCGGGATGATGATCGGCGTCTGGGTGTTCGGGCAACTGGCCGACCGCATCGGCCGCAAGCCGACGTTCCTGCTGTACCAGCTCGGCTCGGTCGTGACGGTCATCGCGTATGCGCGGCTGTCGGACCCGACGGCGATGCTGTGGGCCGGCGCGCTGATGGGGATGTTCGTCAACGGGATGGTCGGCGGCTACGGGACGCTGATGTCGGAAGGCTATCCGACGGCCGCACGCGCGACCGCGCAGAACGTGCTGTGGAACATCGGCCGCGCGGTCGGCGGCTTCGGCCCGGTCGCGGTCGGCGCGCTCGCCGCGCACTACGGGTTCCAGACGGCCATCGCGCTGCTCGCCGGCCTCTACGTGCTCGACATGGTCGCGACGCTGTTCCTGATCCCCGAGCTGAAGGGCGTCGAACTCGAATGAGCACGGTGCACGGGCACCGGACGGCCGAGGAGGTCGCGCTCGCGCGGCACTGGCGCAAGCCGCTCGTCTGCTTCGGGCCGGACGGCGCGTTTCGGTCGCTTGCGGCGGACGCGGTGTGCACGTCGTCGCTCGACGACGTGATCCGGTTCGTCGACGATGCGTTTGCGGTGGAGCGAGCGCAGGCGTCGCGATAAGCGGATCGATCGACGTTGAACCGGAACCGGTGAATCCGGGACGGCGATGCGGAAAGCGACATCGCCAGCCCCGTTAGTCGAACGTGATGAACTGCGCGGACGACCACACCTTGCTGTCGTTACGCTGCCGTCCGAAGAAATAGACGGGGCGGAATCCGAACGATGCGTTACGAGGCGCGACATCGATGCTGCCCGCCAGGTCGACGGGAAGCGCGTGGTCCGTCAGACGCTCGACTGCGACGAACAACTCCGTGCCGCCGAGCGCATGCATCGCCGTCCCGCGCGCGAGCAGCTCCGCGCCGCTGATTTCGAAGCGGAACGCCGGCGCGTGCACGAACGGGTTGCGCTGCAGCGGATCGCCGACCTTCGCGAAGCTGTCGATCGTGCCTTCGACCACGATCGTCGCGGCGGCGAGATTGCCGATGTCGAGCTCGATGCTGTCCGCGTCGCCGTAGGTGTCGCTGTGGAATTCGACGTCGGTCGCGCCGGACCGCCATGCCGATTCCTCGACATGCTCGAACCCGTTCGATCCGAAACGATGGATCGTGCCGTTGACGATGCGGATCCGGCCGCGCCATGCGGCCCAGCGGTAGCGGTCGCGAATGCGGGCGCCGCCCCAGCGCACGCGGACCAGGCGCTCCGCGTAGCCGAGTTCCGCATGCAGGTTGCGTTCCCACAGCAGGCCGTCGTGATCGTACGCGGCCACGTATTCCCAGCCCGACTGGCCGAGCAGACGATAGTCGAGCCGCGCCGGCCCCTGATGCGCGAATGCGTCGCCTTGCCAGTGATCGCCGCAGCGCACCAGCAGCGCGCTGTGCTCGCCGGTGGTCGCCCACGTACGGCGCGCGCGCAGCGCTTCGCCGACGTGCTTGCGGTCGAGCGCGGGCGAGAGTACGCCCGTCAGCCCGCCGTGTACGCCGAACACCTGCACACCGGGTGCGCCGCCGCCCGGCCGGCCGCGATGTTCGTCGCCGCTGGCCGCGACGCCGAGCCGGTAGCCGCGCTCGATCACGTCCTGGTACAGCCAGCCGAAGTGGCCCCACGACGACGCGATCTCGACGAGGCGCTCAAGCTCGGGATGGTGCCAGTCGGGGATGTAGCGGCGGCCGCCGACGTGCGGCATCACGAGATGCTGCGCGGCATCGTCCGCATACGCGTCCCACAGTTCCTCGACGGGCCAGCGGCCGAGTTCGACCGCATTGCCCTTCATGTCCTCGTTCCAGACGAGCGTGCGATTGTGCTCGCCGCGCGCGTTGTACGGAAAATCCGGTCGCGCGTCGCCGAGGAACACCACGTTGTGATCGCCGCCCGCGGTCGAGCTGCCGCACCATTCCTGCACCGGGTACACGACGAAGCGGCCGGGCTCGTTGAAGCGCTCGACCGCATCGACGCCGAGCTGCCAGTTCTCGTCGGTGATCTGGAAGTCGTTCGCGGTATAGCCGAGCACGTCGATGCCGCCGATGTCGCGTGCGTAGCGCGCGTTGTACTCGGGGCTGTTGGTGCCGACCGTGTCGTGTGCATGCACATGAAGATCCGCATACAGCGCGCGCGGCGCGGGCAGCGACGCGTCGACCGTCAGCCACGCTTCGGCCGCGCGCACGTCCGGGCGCGCCGGCACGTCGGCGACGATGCGCAGCGTGCCCGCGTCGACCGGCAGGTCGTCCACCGCGCAGCTCGCAAAGTCCGTGTCGGGCAGCGCGTGTTCGCGCCGGTAGACGATCTCGCCACGGGCGTCATACGCGACGACCCGCGCATGAGCGCCGACCTCGCGGCACGCGTTGCCCCAGCGGTCCTGCAGCGACAGCCGGAACGGGGCGCGCGTGCCGGGCTGCACGAAGCGCGGGCCGTTCAGCAGCACGTCGGAGGGCGCGCCGGCATGGATGTCGATCGATACGTCGCCCGGCACCGCGACGAACCGCGACGTGCCGAGCGGATCGACGTAGAGCCGGAAGCGGAAGTTGTCTTCCGCGAAGGTCTGCACGCGCGTGCCGGGGCCGCGGCGGCGGTCGCCGAGGCGGATCACGATCCGGTCGCCGGCGTTCACGTAGCCGTCGACGACGTCGACGATCACGGCCTTCTGGAACGGCCGCTCGTGCCCCTTCTGGTCGAAGCGCACGTTCAGCGCCTGCACGGTGGCCGGGCTCTGGCCCGGCACGAGCGGCGCCGCGTGGTACTCCGCGCTGATGTAGTTCGCGGCGCTCGGGTCGCTCGTCTGGAACAGCGCCCAGTCCGAATAGAACTTGAAGGTCGCCTTCAGCCAGCCGCCGTCGGCGATGCCGGACGAACCGACCTCGTAGTCGAGCACGATCTCGCTCCACTCGCCGGCTTCGAGACGCGTGACGTTGCATTGCACGCGTCCGGCGAACGGCAGGCGCTTGTGGCGTTCGTACAAGCCTTGGGGCGCGACGTGCGGGCCCAGGCGGTCGCGCAGCGCGGCGGCGCGCGCGGCGACGGTATCGATGGCGTCGTTGGATGCGTTCATGGGGAATTCGAGGAGATGTCGATGGAAGACCGCGCGCTTCAATGCGCGAACGGCCAGGGCGCGCTCGCGTCCCAGACGGGAATGCCCATGTACGCGTACCACGGAGCGATCACGCAGAGGCCGTAGACGATCGCGATCAGCACCGACACCGCGCCGACCTTCGCATAGTCGGCCGTCGAGAACGCGCCGCTGCTGTACGCGATGACGCCGGCGGTGATTTGCGTCGGCAGCAGATACGCGAAGCTGTCGGTATCGCTGACGAGCATCGTGAACGCGACCGGATGCAGCCCGAGGCGCGGCGCGAGTGCGAGCGCGATCGGCGCGATCATCGTGACGGCCGCGACGTTGGACAGCATGCCGATGCGGATCACGTGCGTGCCGAGCATCACGATCGCGATCGCGAGCCACCAGCCGTGTCCGCGTGCGGCGACATAGACGTGATCGGCGGCCCAGTTCGCGAGCCCCGATGCACTGATCGCCGACGACAGCGACAACGCGCCGGCGAGCAGGAACAGCGTGCCCCAGATCGTGCGCTGCTCGACCTCGGCCCAGCCGAAGCGCAGCACGCCGGGCGCGAACAACAGCGCCAGCGCGATCAGCGCGACGATTTCCGACGGCAGGTGATGCAGCGGCTCGGTGGCCCACAACACGGCGACGGCCGCGAACAGTGCGAGCACGGCCCAGTCGTTGCGTGCCGCGCGCGGCTGCGCGCCGCGCATCGCCGCGATCGCGCCGGGGCCGCCGGGAATCGCGATGGCGCGCGAGCGGAAATGGAACTGCACCCACGCTTGCGTGATCGCGAACATCCCGAGGTACGGCCACTGCAGCTTCAGCCACGTCAGGTACGAGATCCGGATGCCGAGCTGCTTCTCGAGCAGGCCCGACACGACCATGTTCGGCAGATGGGCGGTCAGGATGCACATGCCGCTGATCATCGCGCCGTACACGAGCGTCTGGATCACGATCGCCTTGCGCGCGGCGCGCTCGCGCGGCGTTTCGCCGAACAGCCGGACGATGCCGTTCGTGACCGGCAGCAGCGTCGCGGCGCGTGCGTTCGCGGCCGGCACGACGAGCGCCATCACGCAGTTCACCGCGAACATCGCCCAGATCACGCCGTTGGCCGTGCGCACCTTCAGCCGGTCGAGCAGCAGCAGCGCGATGCGGCGATCGAGCCCGCTCGCCTGCATGATCGCCGAGAACAGGAACGCGGCGAGACACAGGAACACGACCGGCGCGGCGAAGCCGCTGGCCGCCTTCGGAAACGACGGGCTCGCGTGCGACAGCACAAGCAGCATCGGCAGCAGGATGCCGCTCACGCCGACGGGAATCGCCTCGGTGATCCATACGATCGCGACCCACGCGACGACGGCGAGCGTCGCCTTGCCTTCGGCGGACAGATGCGCAGGCGCAGGCAGCCACCACGCGATCGCGAAGAACGCCAGCCATGCGGCGGCGAAGCCGATTGCGGCACGCCACTGTGCGCTGCGCGAGCGGCCCGTCGCGTGCGGATCGGTGCGCGGCGCCGCGGCCGGTTCGGCCCGCGTCGGCCGGCTGGCCTGCGCGCCGTCGAGCGGCGGCGTGCCGATTGCGTTGTCAGTCACTGATATGCTCCCCGTGCGTCGGGCCCCTTGAAACTGAAACGGCAGCCCTGATCGTGTGTCGAGATGTCATAATACGTATTAATACAAGTTGAGCGATCCAATTGCTTTTCATATCGATATCGGGGATCGCGCATAGCGCGAGCCGAGCACGGAGAGGAACATTCGATGACGCTGGTGCGTGACGACGCGACGTCGCTTTACGAGCAGATCGCGACGACGCTGCGCGACGAAATTGAACGCGGCGTGTACGAGCCGACCGGCAAGCTGCCGTCCGAGGCCCAGTTGAGCGAGCGCTTCCAGGTGAGCCGCGTGACCGTCAGGCTCGCGCTCGACCGCCTGGCCGATGCGCGCATCGTCGAGCGCAAGCAGGGCAAGGGGACGTTCGCCGCGAAGCAGCGCCTGCGGCATCGGCTCGACGTGCTGCGCGGGCTGCACGATTCGATCGCCGGGCAGGGCGCACGCGCGCGAATGGAATTGCTGCGAATGGAAACATGTGACGTACCGCCGGGCTTGCAGCAGGTATTCGCGGCCGACGTCACGCGCTGCATTTATCTCGAACGCCTGCACTGGGTCGACGACGAGCCGATCGCGCTCGCGCAGACCTGTCTGTTGCCTGAGGCACGTGACGTCGCTTATGCGCAGGCCGATAGCATGCCGACTTACGAACTGCTGGAGCAGTTGCTCGGCTGGCGCATTGCCGATGCCGACATGTCGGTGACGGCCGTGGCCGCGCCGGACGATATCGCCGCCCTGCTAAAGACCGGCAAGCAGGGGCCGTTGCTGGTGTTGCGGCGTACGTCTCGTCTGGCTGACGGCCGCACGTGCGAGTCCACGCTGTTTCATATTCGGCCGGAGCGCTTCGACCTGGTCGTGCGAAGCGGTGTCGAAGCGCGATTTGTCGCCTGCGGCGCGCCTTCCGTCGCGGATCATGGCGATGACGCCGCGCAGTAAAGCGATTGGACAGTTCATTCAGACGCCTGGGAAATCCCGTCCTGATTCAGCTTTCCAATTGATTCTTCCGTGGAATTTCGTCGTTCCGCCATGTCGGCGGCACGGCTCGTGTCGACTGCCGGCCTGACGCATCATGGCAGCAGCACGCTGCCGGTCGGCAATCACCCGGTTCATCGACGGCGTCATGCACGGAGCGAAGTTATCTGGCTCCCCTCAGGCTCCCCTCAGGCAGCGCTGAATACGCGATATAGAAAGCTCGAATACTTGGTTGGGCCCGTGCGAATGCTTCGCTAGTATCCGACGCTCCCATCGGAGCCGGAACCGGAAGGATCCGGCTGCGCCGCCCGTTGCGGCATTTCGCGACTTCCCAACTGCCGACATGTCTTCCCACTCGATTCCCGACGGCATCACGCGCCGGCTGGCCGCCGCGATCGCGTGCGCCGAGCCCGCGCGTGATCCATCCGCCATCGCAGCCGCGCGGCGCGGCCTGCTCGATTTTCTTGCCGCCGCGTTCGCCGGCGCGCGCGACAGCGGTTACCGCAAGCTGCTGGCGGTGTGCGGCCGCGATTCGGCCGGGGCGGCAGCGGTCATCGGTCGCGCGACTCCGGCGTCGCCGCACGATGCGGCGCTGCTCAACGGCTATGCGGGCCACGCGCTCGACTACGACGACGTGCACAGCAGCGTGCGCGGCCATCCGGGCACCGTGCTGCTGCCGGCGCTGCTCGCGCTCGCGCAGGTGCGCGCACGCAGCGCGCTGGACCTGCTCGACGCATACGTCGTCGGCGTCGAGACGATGGCGCGGGTCGGTCTCGCGCTCGGCAGCCGCCACTACGAACTCGGCTTCCACAACACCGCGACACTCGGCACGCTCGGCGCGGCCGCCGCCGCGGCACGTCTGCTCGGGCTCGATGCGGCGGCCACCGACAACGCACTCGGCATGGCCGCGACGCAATCGGCCGGGCTGCGGCTGCAGTTCGGCAGCGAGGTCAAGCCGTTGCACGCGGGCCTGGCGGCGCGCGCGGGCCTGTTCGCCGCCGAACTCGCGGAGGCGGGACTGGCCGGCGCACCGGGCGCACTCGACGGCCCGGAAGGATTCTTCGCCGTGTTCGGCGGCGGCGCGGCGCAGCCGGCGCGCGTGCTGGCCGACTGGGGCGCGCCGTGGCAGATCGTGACGCCCGGCCTGTACTTCAAGCCGTGGCCGTGCTGCACGGCAACCCATTACGCGGTACAGGCCGCGCTCGATCTGCGCGCTCGCCACCGCATCGCGCCGGCGGACATCGATGGCATCGCGGTCACCTTCCCGCCAGGCGGCGACACGCCGCTGTCGAACCGGCTGCCGGCAACCGGCCTCGAAGCACGCTTCAGCGTGGAATACGCGGTGGCCGCCGCGCTGACGGACGGGCCGCCCGGTGTCGCGACGTTCGCCGACGTGCCCGTGCGCGACGACCTGATCGCGCTCGCCGCGCGCGTGTCGCGGCGCCACGATGCCGCGGCGCCGCGCGCGTCGACCGATCCCGCGACGCGCTTCTCGGTCGTCGAGATCGCGCTTCGCGGCGGCGACACGCTGCAGCAGCGCACCGAACGCCTCGTCGGCACCGACGATCTCGCCGCGAAGTTCGCGGATGCAACCGCCCACGATCCCGCGCTCGCGTTCGTGCCGGAACTGATCGACACGATGCGAAGCACGGCCGATCTCGCACGCCTTTTCCACACCTTTACGTCGCTTCAATCATGAGCACCGATCGCAGCACACCTTCCCGCCGGCAGATGCGCCTGGGGCTGTTCCTCCAGGGCGCCGGGCACCACGTCGCCGGCTGGCGCCACCCCGACGCCGAATCCGGCAGCGAGAACTTCGACCTGCTGCGCCGCGTCGTGCAGACCGCCGAGCGTGCGAAGTTCGACATGGTCTTCCTCGCCGACGGCCTGACGAGCGGCCCGGACGCGCACCCGTCGATGGCGATGCGCTTCGAGCCGCTGAGCCTGCTGTCCGCGCTCGCGATGCATACGCGGCACATCGGCCTCGCGGCGACCGCGTCGACGACGTACAGCGAGCCGTACCACATCGCACGCGTGTTCGCATCGCTCGACCACCTGAGCGGCGGGCGCGCGGCATGGAACGTCGTGACGACCTCGTACGACCGCACCGCCGCGAACTTCACGCGCGGCAACCATCCCGATCACGCGCAGCGCTACGAGATGGCCGGCGAATTCGTCGACGTCGTGAAAGGGCTGTGGGACAGCTGGGACGACGACGCGGTCGTCAGGGACAAGGCGCGCGGCGTATATTTCGACCCGGCGAAGGTGCACGTGCTCGATCACGCAGGACGCTTCTTCAACGTGAAGGGGCCGCTGAACGCGTCGCGCCCGCCGCAGGGCCATCCGGTCGTGATTCAGGCCGGCTCGTCGGGCCCCGGTCAGGCGCTTGCCGCGCGCACCGCTGAAGTGGTGTTCACCGCGCAGCAGACGCTCGAGGAAGCACAGGCGTTCTATCGCGACCTGAAGGGGCGGCTCGCGGCATACGGCCGCGCGGAGGACGCACTGGCCGTGATGCCGGGTGTATTTCCGGTGATCGGCCGCACCGAGCAGGAGGCCAAGGACAAGTATGCGCAGCTCCAGCAATGGACGGACACGTCGGGCGCGCTGACGCTGCTGTCCGACCGTCTCGGCCACGACGTGTCGAAGTATCCGCTCGACGGCCCGCTGCCCGACCTGCCCGAATCCGATCAGTTGAAGAGCCGCGCGAAGCTGCTGACCGATCTCGCACGCCGCGAGAACCTCACGCTGCGCGAACTCTACTATCTCGTCGCCGGCGCGCGCGGGCACCGGATCGTGTGGGGCACGCCGACGCAGGTCGCGGACGCGCTGCAGGAATGGTTCGAGGGTGGCGCCGCGGACGGCTTCAACATCATGCCGCCCTACTTCCCGGGCGGACTCGACGATTTCGTCGAGCATGTCGTGCCGGAGCTGCAACGGCGCGGCTTGTTCCGCACCGAATACGAGGGCACGACGCTGCGCGACCATCTCGGGCTCGCGCGGCCGCCGAGCCGCTACGCAGCGCGTTGACTCAGACCGCGAAGCGCGTCAGGTCGAGTGCGATCGGCGCGCTGTCGCGGCTGGCGTGCGGGCTGCCGGCCGGGCCGAGCGCATGCGCGAGGAAAGCCCGCGTGCGCGTGCTTTGCGGCGCCCGGAACAGTTGCGTGGCCGGCCCGTGCTCGACGATCACGCCCGCCTCGGTGAAGTAGACGACGTCGCTGATTTCCTCGGCGAACCGCATCTCGTGCGTGACGAGCACGCAGGTCATGCCGTCGCGCACGAGATCCCGGATCACCGCCAGCACGTCACCGACGGTTTCCGGATCCAGCGCGGACGTCACCTCGTCGAACAGGATCAGGTCGGGCTGCATCGCGAGCGCGCGAGCGATCGCGACGCGCTGCTGCTGGCCGCCCGACAGCTCGCCGGGGTACGCATGCGCCTTGTCGCCGAGGCGCACGCGTTCGAGCAGCGCGTGCGCGGTGCGCACGGCTTCGGTGCGATCGCGGCCGAGAATCCTGACCGGCGCGGCGACGAGGTTGTCGAGCACGCTCAGGTGCGGAAACAGGTTGTACTGCTGGAACACGAAGCCGACGCGCTTGCGCAGCGCGATTTCGTCGCGCTCCGATGCGAGCCGGTCGACGCGCGTGCCGTCGACGTCGATCAGGCCGCGCTGCGGCCGCAACAGCCCCGTGATGCAACGCAGGATCGTCGATTTGCCGGAGCCGGACGGACCGATGATCGACACGGCCTGGCCGCGGTGCACGTCGAGATCGATACCGCGCAGCACGGGCGTCGTGCCGTAGGACAGATGCACGTCGCGCAGGCGGACGAGCGGCTCGTCCGCGCCGCGCGGAATTTCAGTGGAATGCATGACGTCGTTCGAGAAGGCGGGTGAAACGGGCAATCGGGTAGCAGTACGCGAAAAACAGGCCGAGTACCGTGAAATAGACGACGACGGTGAAGTCGGCGCGCGCGACGGTATTGCTCGCGACCTGCGCGGTGTCGAGCAGGTCGTGCACGCCGACGAGCGACGCGAGCGCGGTGGCCATCGTGATGCTCGCGTACAGGTTCATCCACGGCGGCAGCATGCGGCGCACGCATTGCGGCAGGATGATCCAGCGGAACACCTGCACGCGGCTGAACGCGAGCGAGCGTGCGGCGTCCCACTGCGCATGCGGAATCGACTGGATCGCGCCGCGGAAGATTTCCGCGAAGTTCGCGCTCGCCGGCAGCGCGAGGCCGAGCGTCACCTTGAACCAGTCCGGAAACGGCAGCGACGCATGGCCGAACCTGATTTCGAACGGGAATACATAGGTCGAGAAATAGATCAGCACGAGCAGCGGCGCATTGCGGAACACCTGCACGTAGGCGCGCGCCGCAACGCGTGCGATGCCGAGCCGCGACAGCGTCAGCGGGCCGAGCACGAGGCCGGCGAGCGTGCCGAGCGCGATCGCCAGCGCGCTGATGCCGATGTTGACGAGCATCGCGTTGCCGAGCGCGGGCAGCCACGTGACGAGCGCGACGAGCGTCGGGTGGCGGCGACCGGCAACGGCCAGCGCGACGACCGCCAGCGCGGCCAGTGTTGCCGCGACCGCGGGCCAGCGCACGAGGCGCGCGGGCGATGCGAGCGTGTCAATGGCCATAGCCGGGTATCCTCAAGCGGTGTTCGAGCCAGCGTCCCGCGAGGTTGACCGTGAACGTGAGCGCGCCGAAGAAGAGCAGGATCAGGATCATCAGCTCGAGCACGTTGTCGCGCTGCGTCCAGATCATGATCGACGCATAGGTGACATCGCCGACTGCGATCGCCGACGCGACCGTCGTCATCTTCACGAGGTCGACCAGGTTGTTGACGAGCGCCGGTAGCGCGAAGCGCACCGCGAGCGGCAGCTGCACGTGCCAGAGCCGCTGGCGGCGGCTGTAGCCGAGCGACTGCGCGGCTTCCAGCGTGGCGCGCGGCACCGCTTCGAGGCCGGCGCGCAGCGCTTCCGCATGGAACGCGCCCTTGTGCAGCGAGATCACGATCACGCTCCAGATGAACGGCGTCAGCGGATTGCCGCCCAGATCGCGCAGTGCGGCGCTGATCAGCATGTTGACGACGAGGAATGCGCAGAACAACTGGACGAGCGTCGGTGTGTTGCGGGTGACTTCGACGAATGCGCGCGCAGGTCGCGCCAGTGCCGCGCTGGGCGACACCAGCAACGCGGCGAGCGCGACACCGCAGGCGAGGCTGCCGAGCGCGGTCGCGATCGACAGTTCGAGCGTCACGCCCATCCCGTGCACGAACGACGCGCGTTCGTCCGGGGCCAGCACGAAGCTGTAATCGAGGCCGAGCTTGCGGAGCGCGTCGACGGCGGCGGCTGCCGTCATGTGCGCTGTGCCTTGAGCTTCGCGTGCAGGTCGAGCACGCCTTGCGACGGCGTCATGCCGTTCCTGCGCTCGACGTCGAGCAGCCAGCCGCTGCGATGCCAGTCCTGGACGATCCGGTCGAGCGCGCTCTGCGTATCGGTCTCGCCCTTGCGGACCCAGATCACCGCCGGCGACGGAATCAGGTCGGTCGGCAGCGGCGTCGCATAGTCCTTCCAGTCCGGATTGCGCGCGACGAGCATGCGCAACGTCGGCGCGACGTGCACGGCGGCCACGCAGTTGTTGCCGCGCAGCGCGAGCAGCGATTCGGGCTGGCCGCGGAACGCCTTCACCTGCGCGCCGTATTCCGTCGCGAGCGGCTTCGTGTAGTTGCTGCCCTGCGACACGCAGACCGGCTTGCCGCGCACGTCGGCCCAGGTCTTGATGCCGCTGTCCTTGCGCGCGATCAGTGCGCCGCCGATGAACTCGAACGGCGTCGGCGCATACGACAGTATTTCCGCGCGCTCCGTCGTCAGCTCCATGTTGGCGATCAGTGCGTCGACCTTGCCCTGCTGCAGGAACTGCACGCGGTTCGACGGCTGCACCGGTGTCAGCTCGACGTCGACGCCGAGCCGTTTCGCGACGTCGTTCGCCAGATCGACGTTGAAGCCGACCGGCTTTTGCGTCGCGGGATCGAGCGAGCCGAACGGCGGCCCCGACAGGATCACGCCGATCGCGATCTTGTGACGTTGATGGATGCGGTCGAGCGTGCTGTCCGCGCGAGCAACACCGGAAAAAGCGGCAAGAAGGGCGGCGACGAGCAGCGCATGGCCCGACGTAGTGCGAAACGATCTGCTGAACATGGGAAAGAGGGACGTTGTTTGGGTGAAGCGGGGCGGCGCGTCGCGCGCCCGGTTGTCGGGAGCGTGTATTTTCTGGATGCGGTACGCATCCAAGAACCAAGAAATTCTCATACCGTTATCTGGTCCTCCGATTTACGCAGAGGAACACGACGCTCCCGCGGCCGGAATGGCGATGTGGCGGAGGGCTTTCACCAGCATGGGCGGCGACGATCTTCGTGAATCAGTGGTCCGCTCCTGCTACGCGGCCCGGCGTTGCGAGGCTGGAGGCGCGCGCCGTTCCGCCCTCGCGATCGTCCGATCATCCCGACGGTTGTCCAAATTACCTTTGGATCTGGATTTCATATTTTTTATTCTTTTTATGAATTTCACGATTCTGTCATATTGCTGGGCACCGCCTTTAATCGGACGAGAAAAATGTCAAAGACCACCATCGTCGCGACGATCGGGCCTGCGCCGAATACCGCTGAAACGCCGCTTGCGCTGCACCGTGCGGCGATCTCGCGCGACTACCTGCTGTTCGCGCGGGCCGGTGCGCCGTTGTACGAGCGCGCAATGGCCGCATTCATCGGCGTCCATCGCGCGGTCGTGCTGGCGAAGACGCGTGTCCTCGCGTGACGGGATCCCAACCGATGCAGACCGTCCTGACCGCGCTGGTTCCGATTTTCGTGCTGATCCTGACGGGATTCGTGCTGCGGCAGCGCCGCCTGCTGCCGGACGCATTCTGGCTGCCATGTGAAACGCTGAACTACTACTACATGTTTCCCGCGCTGATGTTCGGCCAGGTCGCGAAAGCCAATCTGACGCAGTTTCCGGTGCGGCCGATCGCGGCCGCGATCCTCGGCGCGGTGGCCGCGAGCGCGGCGCTGCTGTATGCGTGGCGAGCGTGGAGCCGGCAGCCGGGGGCGGTGTTTTCGTCGGTGATCCAGGGCGCATTGCGGCCCAACACGTATGTGGGCGTCGCGGCGGCCGCCGCGCTGTACGGCAGCGTCGGTCTCACGCTCACGTCGATCAGCATCGCGGTCGCGATTCCGCTGCTGAACGTCGCGTCGATCATCGTGCTGATGCAGCACGGCCGCGGCGGCGCGCCGTCGGCGCGGCAGATCGGCGGCGCGCTGCTGAGAAACCCGGTCATCATGTCGGTCGTGCTCGGCGCCGCGTTCAACCTCAGCGGGCTGCGTTTGCCGGACGTGGTGGCAAGCGTGCTGTCGATTCTCGGCGCCGCGTCGCTGCCGCTCGGCCTGCTCGCGGTGGGCGCGGGCCTCGACGTGAAAGCCGCGAAGGCAGCGCGCGGGCCGGTATTCCAGTCGTCGGTGATCAAGTTGCTGCTCGTGCCGCTCTTGACCTTCTGGATCGGTTTCAGCCTCGGCATCCGGGGGCCGGCACTCACGACGATCGTGCTGTTCAATGCGCTGCCGTGCACGCCGTCCGCCTACATCATGGCGAAGCTGCTCGGCGGCGATCACCGTTTGTCCGCCGGCATCATCACGGTGCAGACGGTACTTGCGGCCGTCACGATGCCGCTGGTGCTGCTCATGTTCCACGGTTGAACCGGATTCGCGCGACCGGGCGTGGCGACGCGCAGAAGGCCGGCAGCGCGCGGCGGACCGGCCTTTCAAGCGCCGACATCCGCACGCATCGGACCGCACGCTGCGCGACGCACACGGGATTCGTTATCTGCGCACGACAGCGAAGCATCACAGCAATCGGTATTTTGCGCGCGCTCGAGGTTGACTAAGATCAAACCCTCGAGCGGACGCCCGTATCGCCAACCGGTCCGCCCACGCCCGAATCATGGACAACCGCACAGATTCTCCCCCGCTCATTGCGCTGCCGGAAAGCGAGCAGCGCCCCCTTTCGGTGCGCGCGAAAGCGCTCGTGTTCGCCGATCCTGCATCGCGTGCGGTACTGCGCTTCGTCGAGCAGATCGGGCCCAGCGTCGCGCCCGCGCTGATTCTCGGCGAAACGGGCACCGGCAAGGAACTGGTCGCCCGCCATATCCACCATGTCAGCGGCCGCACGGGTGCGTTCATCGCGGTCAACTGCGGCGCGATCAACCCGCAGCTCGCGGAGAGCGAACTGTTCGGCCACGAGGCCGGCGCATTCACGGGCGCGCAGGGTCGCCGCATCGGCTATTTCGAGGAAGCGCACGGCGGCACGATCTTTCTCGACGAGATCGGCGATCTCGCGCCGCCGCTGCAGGCGAAGCTGCTGCGCGTGCTGCAGGAAGGCGAAGTGACGCGCGTCGGCGCAACGCGTGCGCGGCCGGTCGACGTGCGCGTCGTCGCGGCCACCAACGTCGATCTCGAACAGGCCGTGCTGGCCGGCAATTTCCGGATGGACCTGTTCTACCGGATCAATCTCGCCCGCGTGCGCCTGCCGCCGCTGCGCGAGCGGCCGCAGGACATCCTGCCGCTCGCCGAGCATTTCCGCGGGCGCTATTGCGCGCAACTGAAGCGGCCGCAGCCGATGCTGTCCGAGGGCACGGTCCAGGCGCTGCATGCGTATCCGTGGCCCGGCAATATCCGCGAGCTGGAAAACGTCATGCATCTCGCGCTGCTCGTGTCGAACGGCAACCTGATCCGCCCGGAGCACCTGAAGTTCTCGGAGGCGCTTGCCGGCTATGCGCGCGCGGACGACGCGGCGGCGCTGCCGCAGGACGACATCCGCGCGGGCGTGCGTCGCCTGTTTCGCGCGCCCGGCGAAAGCCTGTTGCGCGACATCGAGGAACTGGTCGTGTGCGAGGCGTTCGAGCACTGCCGGTTCAGCCAGGTGCGCACCGCGGCGCTGCTCGGCGTCACGCGCAATACGATGCGTACGCTGCTCGCGCGTTACGGGCTGCTGAACGAGCCGCGCGCAGAATCGGCGTTCGACGACTGACCGGCCGGCGCTCCGGCGGCCCCGCAGCCCCGCGTCGCGGCGGTGCTCCAGCCGGTTACGGCACGCTCGTGCGCGCCAGGCGCGTGCGGACGCGCGGCAAGACATCCTCGCCCACGCGTGCCGCTTCCTCGAGGTTCGGATACGACGACAGCAGGAACGTCTCGATGCCGAGCGCGCGGTATTCGTGAATGCGTGCGGCGACCTGGTCGTAGCTGCCGACGATCGCGGTGCCCGCGCCGCCGCGGATCAGGCCGACGCCGGCCCACAGGTTCGGATACACCTCCAGCTCGCGCAACGAGCGCAGCGCGCCGCGGCTGAGCGCGGTCTGCCGCTGCTGGCCGACCGATTCGTACGCGGCCAGCTTGCGCTGCGCGTCGACATAGGTCTGGTCGGAAATCTCGCTGAGCAATTCATCGGCGCGCGCCCATGCGGCGCGTTCGGTCGCGCGGGCGATCACGTGCACGCGCAGCCCGAAGCGCAACCGGCGGCCGTGCATCGCGGCCAGCGCGCGCAGCCGCGCGAGCCGCTCGCGCACGGCGTCGGGCGGCTCGCCCCACAGCAGGTACGTATCGGCCTGGCTCGCGGCCACCTGCTCGGCGAGCGTCGACGCGCCGCCGAGATAGAGCGCGGGCGGGGTCGCGAGCGGCACGCCGGCATGCGCGGGGCTCAGCGTGTAATAGCGGCCGGCGACGGAATGGCCGCCGCCTTGCCACAGACGCCGCAGCACCCGCAGGTATTCGGACGTGCGCTGGTAGCGTGCGTCGTGATCGAGAAAATCGCCGAGCGCGCGCTGCTCGTAGGCGCTCGAGCCGTTCACCGCGAACAGGCGCAGGCGCGCGCCGCTCATGTGCTGCAGGGTCGCGGCCTTGCGCGCGATCTGTTCGGGCTGCTCGAGCCCGGGCCGGAACGTGACGATCAACGCGATGCGCTGCGTCGCGCGCGCGAGCTGCGCGCTGACGAGCCACGGATCCTCGAAGCCCGCGGCCATCGGCAGCAGCAGGCTGTCGAAGCCCGCAGCCTCGGCCGCGCGGGCGACGCCGCGCAGGTATTCGGGCGTCGCCGGCCGATAGTCCTGCATGAAGGTCGGCGGGCGCGGCAGCCCGCTGTTGGCCAGATGCGGCCCGTCGCCGTTGGTCGGCAGGAACCATGCGAAATCCACGCTCATGCATCCCCTCGTCGGCGGTTCGCCCGCTGCGCGGCGCGTGCGCGGCGCGCGGCGTCGAACCGGATCATGCGCCGGAGCGCGACGCCGGCCGGCGGCGGCGCGAGCCCGCGTGCGCGATACGCGTGTTCGACGGCCGCCGCGAGCGGCGGCGCGCTCGCGGGCACCAGCAGGCCGTCGCACCACGGCGCGGCGAACGCGATCTCGTGCCGCTCCGCGACCGACCAGTAGACGGGCGGCCGCTGCGCGGCGAGATCCGGCAGGCGCGCATGCTCGGCGCGGTAGTAGGTGCCGCGATACTGCAACGGCGACTCGGTCGCCCACAGCGCGCGCAGGATCGACAGGAATTCGGCGCTGCGCGCGAGCCGCTGGTCGCGGTTCAGGTGCATCGCGCGGTCGGTCGCGTCGACGTCCGGCGCATCGGCTTCGAGTGCCAGACATGCACGGCCGCGGCTCAGCGACTGCAGGCTCTGCGCGAGATGCGCGGCGGCGATGGGCAGCATCGCGCCCGCCTGCAGCGTCACCATCACGCGCAGCGCCGGCAGCGCGTCGACGAGCGCGGCGGCCGCCATCCACGGATCGGGGCCGGTGCGCTGCACGGGCAGCAGGATCGCATCGCAGCCGGCCGACACGCCGGCCTCGGCGATCGCGATCCAGTCGGCGACCAGGTCGCGCCGCGTGGTGTTGCAGCCGGTGTCGCTACCGATGTCGTAGCCGGTATCGAGCCGCAGCAGCAGACGCGGCGCGCTCATGCAGCGGCCTGCGCCGGCTGCCAGCCGAGCGCCGGCGCAATCGTTTCCGCAAGCGTGCGCAGCCGGGCCAGCGCATCGTCGAGCGATGAGCTTTCCGATTGCACGACCGGCAGGAAATAGTCGGCGAACGGGAACAGTGCCGGGTCGCCGCGCAAGCTTTCGATCACGTCGTCCGGATGCCCGTAATGGACGTTCAGCAGCCGCACGATCTGCTCGGGCTCGGTCACGTCGGGATGGCCGCTCGCCGCGAGCCACGGGATATGCCGCACGACGTCGGGCGCCAGCGCGGCGAGCGCAGTGCGACGGTCCCGCGCGGGAAACACTGCGCGCACCACGCCGATGCGCGGCCGCGCTGCGTCGGCGTTCGCGCGTTCGCGCCATGCGTCGAGATACGCGTGCGCGAGCGGCAACTGCACGGTGCGCGGATCGTGCACGGCGGTGCCGAGCAGCAGGCCGTTGCCGTGCCGCGCGGCGAACCGCGCGCCGTCGGGCGATGCGTGCGAATGCCACAGGCGTTCGCGCACGCCCGGCGCCGCGGGCTGCAGCACGAGCGGCGGCGCATCATCAGCGGCGCCGCGGGTGACCGGCTGGCCGGCGAGCGCATCCTGCAGGCGTTCGAGCGCGGCCGCGAAGCGCGCCTGGCGCGTGTCGACGTCGAAGCCGAACGCGGCGAACGCGTCGAGGTTCGCGCCGCCGCTGCCGAGCCCGAGTTGCAGCCGGCCGCCCGCCAGCGCATCGAGTACCGCCGCATCCTCGGCGAGCCGCAGCGGATCCTCGAGCGACAGCGTGACGATGCCGGTGCCGAGTTCGATGCGGCGCGTGCGTTGCGCGACGGCGGCCAGCAGCACGAGCGGCGAAGGCAGCCGGCCGTACTCCGCGCGGAAATGATGCTGCGCGACGAAACCGCCGTCGAAGCCGAGCTGTTCCGCCGCGACGAACAGCGTCTCGAGATCCGCGTACACGCGGCGCGCGTCGCCGGCGCCGTGCACGTGCGTGAGAAAGCCGAGCTTGAACGGCCGGCGCGCGGCCGGTGCGGGGGAGGACGAATGGGTCATGTCGGGATCGGATCGGAGGTGAGCGAAGCGGCTTCAGGCCCGGCGGCGGCCGGCGTCCAGCCAAGCGCCGGTGCGATCGCTGTTGCGACGGCTTCGAGCCGTCGCAGCGCGTCGCGGTGCGAGGTGCTCGCGGTCTGCACCTGCACGACGAGTTCGGTCGTGCCGGGCAGCGCGGGATCGGCATGCAAGGCCGCCACGATGTCGGCGGGCGTGCCGCGCAGCACGCCGAAGCGGTCCAGCAACGCGGGGACGTCGGCCGGCGCGGGCGCCGATACGCCGCCGGCCCGCGCGAGCCGTTCGGCGTAACGCAGGATGTCGGGGCCGAGCGTGGTTTCGACGCTCGCCGCATCGTCGCCGGGCACGACTGCTCGTACGAGTGCGACGCGCGGGACGTGCGGATGCGTCCACGCGCGGCGATAGCGCGCCACGAGTGCCGCTTCGCCGTCCTGATCCGGGCGCGTGCGCGCGACGATCAGCCCGTGACCGTTGCGTGCGACCGCTTCGGCATCGCCGGTCGCTTGCCAGACACGTGCGGCCAACGTGGGCGCGGGCGGTTGCAGCGTCGCCCCGGCCGGGGTGACCGGCGCACCGTCCAGCGCGCGCCGCAACGACGCGAGCGCCTCGGCCTGCAGCGCCGCGCGCGCAGCGAAATCGCGGCCGAACGCGGCGAACACGTCCGGCTCGAAGCCGGCGCCGACGCCGAGCTGCAGCCGGCCGTCGGCCAACGCGTCGAGCACGGCCGCATCCTCGGCGACTCGCAGCACCGACTCGAGCGGCAGCACGATCACGCCGGTGCCGAGCGCGATGCGCCGCGTGCGGCGCGCGGCCGCCGCCAGCAGCACGAGCGGCGACGGCAGGCGACCGGTTTCGCTGCCGAAATGGTGCTGCGCGACCCACGCGCTGTCGAAGCCGAGCGCTTCCGCCGCGTCGATCAGTGCGAGCGTGTCGTGCAGCACGTGCGGCGACGGGTCGGGCGCGTACACGCGCGTGAGCACGCCGAGACGAAACGGGCGCGTCATGCGGCACCTCCGCCGACGGGCGCGACCGTATCGCCGCGCAGCGACGACGGGCGACGGAAGAACGGCGGCCGCGGCAGCCCGAGCTGATCGCGCAGCGTCGGGCCTTCGTACTCGGTGCGGAACAGCCCGCGGCGCTGCAGTTCGGGCACGACGAGGTCGACGAAATCGTCGAGGCCGCCGGGCACCCATGCGAACGCGACGTTGAACCCGTCGGCGCCGTACGACCGGAACCATTCCTCGAAGCGATCGGCGATGGTCTTCGGCGTGCCGGTCACGACGCCCGCGCTGGCAAAGCGCTCGTAGAGCTGGCGGATCGTCAGGTTCTCGCGGCGCGCGAGATCGACGATCAGTTGCTGGCGGCTCTTGCTGCGATTGCTCGGCGGCAGCTCGGGCAGCGGGCCGTCGAGCGGATAGCCGGACAAGTCGAAATCGCCCGTGTTGTCGGCGAGCAGCCGCAGCCCGAGCACCGGGTCGATCAGGTCCTGCAGCGCGCGCAGCTTGTCGCGCGCGTCGGCCTCGGTCGCGCCGACGATCGGCATCACGCCGGGCAGGATCTTCAGGTGTTCGGGGCGGCGGCCGTATTGCGCGAGGCGGCCCTTGACGTCCGCATAGAACGCCTGCGCGTCGTCGAGCCGGTGCTGCGCGGTGAAGATCACTTCCGCGCAGCGCGCCGCGAGCTCGCGGCCCGCGTCCGACGAGCCGGCCTGCACGAGCACCGGATGCCCCTGCGGCGCGCGCGCGACGTTCAGCGGGCCGCGCACGCTGAAATGCGGCCCGTGATGATCGAGCACGTGCAGCTTGCGATGATCGAAATGCAGGCCGGCCGCCTTGTCCTCGATGAATGCGTCGTCTTCCCAGCTGTCCCAGAGCCCGGCCACGACGCGCTGGAACTCGTCGGCGCGCGCGTAGCGATCGGCGTGCGCGAGGTGCGGCGCCGCGCCGAAATTCGCCGCTTCGTCGGGCACCACCGACGTCACGAGATTCCACCCGGCGCGACCGCCGCTCAGGTGATCGAGCGACGCGAACTTGCGGGCGATGTGGTACGGCGCGTTGTAGGTCGTCGTCGCGGTCGCGATCAGCCCGATGCGGTGCGTGACGGCCGCGAGCGCGGCGAGCAGCGTGAGCGGCTCGAACGTATCGGCGCGCGCGCTGCGGCGTAGCGAATCGATGTGGCTGCCCTGCGTGGCGACCACGTCCGCGACGAACAGCGCATCGAGCTTGCCGCGCTCGGCCGTCTGCGCCATCCGGCGGAAATGCGCGAAGTCGCGGTTGCCGTTCGGTTGCGCGAGCGGATGACGCCAGCCGACCACGTGGCTGCCGCCGCCGTTCAGCATCGCGTTGAGTTTCAGTGTATCGGTGCGGCGCGTCATTCGGCGGGACTCCTCAATACGTGTAGGTCACGCGCACGCCGACGGTGCGCGGCTCGCCGGCCGCGGCGACGTTGGTGCCGGGCAGGAAGAAGTTCTTCGTCAGGTCGTACTGGCGGTTGAACAGGTTGCGCGCCCACAGCGCGACGTCCCAGTGCCGGTCGGGCGACGTGACGGTCAGGCTCGCGTTGACGAGCCAGTAGCTGTCGACCGTGTAGTTCGGGCCGAGCAGCAGCAATTGCGAATACGCGTCGCGGTAGCTGTAGTTGGTCTCCGCGCGCAGCCGGTAGCCGCCGGCGAGCCAGCTGTACGCAACTTGTCCGCCGTAGCTCAGGCGCGGGAAGCTGAGCGCGCTGCCGTTGTAGTCGGTGAACACGTTGTGGCCGCTGGCCGCCGACGCCTGCGTGTTGTACGTGACGAACGGCGACGTGTACTTGCCGCTCTTGTAGCCGACGTACTGCGAGATTTCCAGCCCGCGCACCGGCTGCCATTTCAGGTCGGTCTCGAAGCCGTCGATGCGCGATTTCGGCGCGTTGACGAACGTGCCGATCAGCGATTGCGAGTTCGGGTCGAAGGTGGCCGACAGCACTTGCTGATCGCGATAGTCGTAATGGAACGCCGACGCGTTCCAGCGCAGCGTGCGCGTGAGGTCGGCCTTGAAGCCCACTTCGTACGCGGTCAGCGATTCCGGCTTGAACGGCGCGAGCGCGTTCGAATTGCCGGTGTTGTGCGCGGTGAAGCCGCCCGACTTGTAGCCGCGGCTGACGGTCGCGTAAAGCATCGTCGCCGGCGCGAGATCGAATTCGAGGCCGACCTTGCCCGACGTGCCGTTCGACGTCAGCGACTGGTTCGCGTCGCCGCCCTGGAAGCCCGCGAACGGCACGAACGACGGCGTCAGCATGCCGGACGCGAAGCCGCGCAGTTCGCGCTTCTCGTGCTCCTGGCGCACGCCGACGATGCCGCGCAGGCGCCTGGTGATGTCGTAGGTCGCCTGGCCGTAGACGCCGAGCGTATCGACCGACTGGCGGTAGCGCGTGAGCGCGATGAAACCGAGCCGGTCGCTGAAGTCGGAATAGAACTTCTCGTCGAGATCGTCGTGCGAGTAGAACAGGCCGGTGACCCAGCGCAATCGCGTGTCGCCGCGCGACGACGCGCGCAGCTCCTGCGTGACTTCGTTGACGGTGTCGTCGAAGTATTCGTCGGAATCGTGGTATCGCGTCGCGTCCCAGTCCGAATACTCGCGACGGTGCAGGTAGTTGTACGCGGTGATGCTCTTCAGCTCAACCGGGCCGAGGTTCCACGTCGCGGTCAGGTCGACGCCGCCGTTCACGTTGTCGCGCCCCGGCTTCGCGTCGGTCGACAGGCCCGTCGCGCGCGAAAACGCGGGGCTCACGCCCCAGCCCGTCTTCGTGTGGTCGGCGTCGGCCGGGATCACCTCGCCGGTCTTGGTCGACGTGTAAGGCGAGAACAGGTAGAGCCCCGTGTTGTCGGACTTGTCGAAGCCGCCGTGTGCGCCGAAGTGCAGCTTGAAATCGCGCGCGACGTCCCAGTCGAGCTGCGCGCGTGCGGCGGCGCTGTCGTGGTTGCCGAGCGTCTGGTTGGTCGCGCGGTTGTTCTGCCACGCGCCGAAGTCCTGCGTCGTGAACGCGAAACGGCCGCGCACGCGCTCGCTCAGCGGCCCGGACACGTAGCCTTCGGTCGTCAGCAGGTTGTGCGTGCCGTATTCGACGCTCGCGCCGGCTTCGAAATCGCGGGTCGGCTGGTTCGTGATGAAGTTCACCGTGCCGCCCGTCGTGTTGCGGCCGTACAGCGTGCCCTGCGGGCCGCGCAGCACTTCGACGCGCGCGATGTCGAACAGTTGCCCCTGCGTCTGGATCGGCAGCGCGTACGCGACGTCGTCGACGTTGATGCCGACCGTCGACGCGTTGTTCGACGTGTAGTCGTTGAAGCCGACGCCGCGAATCCGGAACTGCGGCTGGCCGCCGCCGAACGCGGGCTCGACTTCGACGCTCGCGGTCGCGTGCTGCAGGTCGTTGACGGTCTCGACGTTCAGCGTCTTCAGGTCGCTGCCCGACAGGACCGACATCGACGTGCCGACCCGCTGCGCCGATTGCTGCCGCCGCTGCGCGGTGACGATCACGTCCTTCAGCTGGGCCTCCGCGACCGGCGCGCTGCCGTTCGCATGCGCCGCGCCGGAGGCCGCCGCCGGGTTGCCCGATGCAGCCGATGCACCCGGTGTGATCGGTGTTGCCGCGGCCGCCGACGCGGCGATCGGCGCCGCGATCGCGGCCGGCTGCTGCTGCGCATGCAGCGCCGGCGCGGCGGCCAGCAGTGCCGATGCGCCGAGTGAAGCGCTCAACATCGTGTATTTCATCCGTCTATCCCCAAATCGAAGCGTTGTTATGCGTGTGGTCCGGCGCGGCGCGCATCGGATCGGCGGCGGCGCGGCTCGGCAGTGCGTGAGCGGAGCTTTGCAACTGGCGTGCCAATGGGCGCTCGGGCGCGCCCCATAACGGCCTGGCGCCGAAAGCACAGGCCGGATGCCGCCGCATGCGCACCTGCGTTCCAGTCGTTTTGCTGGATTTCCAGCAGCGCCGCCGCGCCGCGCGCGGCGTGCTGCATTTGCGGCATCTCGCTGGAAATCCAGCGCGCCGCACGCGGTGCGATGACCGCACAGGCCGACAGGCCGGTATTGGCATGGTGCTTGCTGTCGACGGAAGCCATGCACCCGTCCACGAGGATCTTCATGAACGCTTTCACGTCCGCCGACACGCCGGCCCGCGCGTCGTCCCCGCTGTCCTCCCGTCCGCCCGCGAGCCTCATCGCCGACGACGCGCACGCGCTCGAAACCGCGCGCCGGCTCGCCGACGAACTGGCGCGCGACGCGGCGTTGCGCGACCGCGAGCGGCGCCTGCCGTTCGCGGAGCTCGACCTGTTCTCGGGCAGCGGGCTGTGGGGCATCACGGTGCCGCGCGCGTTCGGCGGCGCGGACGTGTCGCTCGCGACGCTCGGCGAAGTCGTGCGGACCATCGCGCAGGCGGACCCGTCGATCGGCCAGTTGCCGAAGAATCATTTCCACGCGCTCGACGTGATCCGGCTGACGGGCGACGATGCGCAGCGCCGCAAGTTCTTCGGCCTCGTGCTCGACGGCGCGCGGATCGGCCATGCGGCGTCCGAGCGCGGCACGAAGAACGCGCTCGAGATCGGCACGCGGCTGTCCCGGCGCGGCGGGCGGCTCGTGCTCGACGGCCAGAAGTTCTATTCGACGGGCGCGCTGTTCGCCGACTGGATCGCGGTGCTCGCGCTCGACGACGACGGCCGCTACGTGCAGGCGCTGGTCGAGCGCGACCGGCCGGGGCTCGACATCGTCGACGACTGGAGCGGCTTCGGGCAGCGCACGACGGCGAGCGGCACGCTGACGTTGTCGGGCGTGGAGGTCGACGAGCAGGACGTGGTGTCGATCCAGGCCGCGTTCGAGCGCCCGACGCTCGCGGGCCCGGTATCGCAGTACCTGCACGCGAACATCGACGTCGGCATCGCGCGCGCGGCGCTGGCCGACACGCTCGACTTCGTGCGCACGCGCAGCCGGCCGTGGGCCGACAGCGGGATCGCGCGCGCGTCCGACGATCCGTACGTGATCCGCGACGTCGCGGACGTGCAGGTTCGCCTGCTCGCGACCGAAGCGCTGCTCGACCGTGCGGCCGCGGCGCTCGACGCGTTGCCGGCCGAACTCGACGACGCGCAGGTCGCGCATGCGTCGGTGCAGGTCGCGGCCGCGAAGGTGCTGAGCACCGAACTTGCGATCCTCGCGACCAACAAGCTGTTCGAACTGTCGGGCACGCGCTCGGTGCTGAGCGAATACAACCTCGACCGTCATTGGCGCAATGCGCGCACGCATACGCTGCACGATCCGGTGCGCTGGAAATACCATGCGATCGGCAACTACGTGCTCAACCACGTCAACCCGCCGCGCCACGGCTACCTGTGATGACCGACACGCTCACGACTCCATCGCCGTTCGCGCCGAAGGACCCGGCGCGGCGCCGCTATGCGCTCGCCGCCGCGTGGGCCGCGGCCGGGCTCGGCGGCGCGGCCCGCGTGTTCGCGGCCGACGCCGCGGCCGTGCCGGTGCGCGGCGGCACGCTGTCGCTGTTCGCGCAGCCGGAGCCGCCGTCGCTCGTCAACGCGCTGACGCCGCACGTCGCGTCGCAATACGTCGGCGGCAAGATCTTCCAGGGGCTGCTCGGCTTCGACCCGCAACTGCGCGCGGTGCCGGTGCTCGCGCGCAGCTGGCGCGCGTCGGCCGACGCGCTGACGTACACGTTCGAGCTGCAGCCGGGCGTGCGCTGGCACGACGGGCAGCCGTTCGGCGCGCAGGACGTGGTGGTCACGCTGAAGGAAATCGCGCCGCAGGCGCTGCCGCGCACGAAGGTGACGTTCGACAAGTACGTCGCGTCGATCGATGCGAGCGGCCCGCTGCAGGTGACGATCCGCCTGAAGAAGCCGTATGCGGGGCTGATCAACCTGCTCGGCAGCGGGCTGCTGCCGATCCTGCCGGCGCACCTGTACCAGGGCAAGGACCCGCGCAGCAATCCCGCGAACCAGCATCCGGTCGGCACCGGCCCGTTCGTGTTCCGCGAATGGAAGCGCGGCGCGTACATCCGTGTCGCGCGCAACCCGGATTACTGGAAGAAGGGGCTGCCGTATCTCGACGGGATCGTGTTCAACGTCGTGCCCGACGCGGCCGCGCGCTCGATCGCGTTCGAACGCGGGCAGATCCATGCGCTGCGCGCGGGCGACGTCGACTACGCGGACATCGCGCGGCTCGCGAAGCTGCCGGGCGTCGAGATCACGACGCAGGGCTGGGAGCTGTTCACCGGGATGGCCTTTCTCGAACTGAACCAGCGCAAGCCGCCGTTCGACAACGTGCTCGTGCGCCAGGCGGTGTTGCATGCGCTCGATAGGCAGTTCATCGTCGACCGGATCTTCTTCGGCTACGGGAAGGTGGCGAACGGGCCGTTCGTGTCGTCGTCGCCGTTCTACGATCCGAACGTGCCGCGCTTCGCATACGACCCGGAGCGGGCGCGCGCGCTGATCCGGCAGTCGGGCGTCGACGTCGGCAAGTTTCCGCTCGTGCTGATCAACGGCGAGAAGGGCGGCGCGTGGGAGCGGGTGGCCGAATACACGCAGCAGGCGCTCGGCCAGGCCGGCTTCCGGCTGCGCGTGCAGACGACCGATGCAGCCGGCTGGTACGCGCGCGTCGCGAACTGGGATTTCGACCTGAGCTACAACTTCCTGTTCCAGAACGCGGACCCGGATTTCGGCGTCGCGCCGCTGTACCGGATCGACGGCATCTCGAAGGGCTCGCCGTTCGGCAACGTCGAGGGCTACCGCAATCCGCAGGCCGATGCGCTGTGGGACGCGGCCGCGCTGGACACCGATCCGGCCGCACGCCGCGCGCGCTACGCGCAGCTCCAGACCACGCTCGCGAACGACGCGGCGATCGCGAACATCTTCGAGATGGTGAACCCGACGGTGTACCGGCGCAACGTCCACAACCTGCTGCGCACGGCCACCAGCGTGAACGACAGTCTCGAGGACACGTGGATCGGATGACACGATGAACACGGCGCTGCGCTTGACGTCGACGGTGCTCCGGGGCCTTGCGGTCGTGCTCGGCGTGCTGGTCGTGAACTTCTTCCTGATCCGGCTCGCGCCGGGCGACCCCGCGCTGATGCTCGCCGGCGACGCGGGCTCGGGCGACGCCGCGTACGTCGAACGGTTGCGTGCGCAACTCGGGCTGAGCCGGCCCCTCGTCGAGCAGTTCGTGCTGTATCTGCGCGATCTCGCCCACGTCGACTTCGGGTTCTCGTACCGCAACCAGCTGCCGGTCTTGCAGCTCGTCCTGGACCGCCTGCCCGCGACGCTGCTGCTGATGGCGGCCGCGTTCGCCGTGTCGGTCGTCGCGGGCGTGACGGCGGGTGCGATCGCCGCGTATGGCGAGGCGCGCGGCGGCCCAGGGATGCGCCGTATCGCCCGTGCGATCGGCGCGCTCGCGGTGATCGTCTACGCGACGCCGCTGTTCTGGCTGTCGCTGATGAGCGTGATCGCGTTCTCGGTGGTGCTCGGCTGGCTGCCGTCGTTCGGAATGGAAAGCGTCGGCGCCGGCTATACGGGGTGGCGCCGCGCGCTCGACGTGGCCGCGCATCTGGTGCTGCCGGCCACGACGCTCGGGCTCGTGTACGGCGCGATCTACGTGCAGCTCACGCGCGCCGCGATGCTCGAGGTGATCGAACGCGAATTCGTGCGCACCGCGCGTGCGAAGGGCGCGTCCGAGCCGCGCGTGATGATCCGCCACGTGCTGCGCAACGCGCTGTTGCCGGTCGTCACGCTCGGCGGGCTGCAGCTCGGCCAGCTCGCGGGCGGTGCGCTCGTGACCGAGATCGTATTCGCATGGCCGGGGCTTGGCGGACTGATGTACGACGCGCTGCTGCAGCGCGACTATCCGGTGCTGCTCGGGCTGCTCGCCGTGGTCGCCGCGCTCGTGGTGCTGTTCAATGCGCTGACCGACCTGCTGTACGGGATCGTCGATCCGCGCATCGACTGGCGGGGGGCGCGATGACGCGCGGCTTCCTGCGCCGTTTCATACGCGCGCGCGGCGCGGCGGCCGGCATGCTGTTTCTGGCCGTCGTCGCGCTCGTCGCGCTGAGCGCGCCGCTGTGGCTGCCGTCGCCGTGGCGCATGGCCGGCGAGCCGTTGCTGCGGCCGCTTCAGGCCGGCCATCCGCTCGGCACCGACATGCTCGGGCGCGACGTGCTGATCGCGCTGCTGTGGAGTGCGCGCGTGTCGCTGTTCGTCGGGCTCGCGGCGACGGTTGCGACCTTTGCGCTCGGTGCGTCGATCGGCGCGCTCGCGGGCTGGTGCGGCGGCTGGATCGACCGGGCGCTGATGGCGGTCACGACGCTGTTCCAGACCGTGCCGCAGTTCGCGGTCGCGGTCACGATCGCGGCCGTGCTCGGCGCGTCGCTCGAATCGACGATCGTCGCGATCGCCGCCGTGTCGTGGCCGGCCATCGCGCGGCTCGTGCGCGGCGAATTCATCGGGCTCGCGCAACGGGAATTCGTGCTCGCGGCGCGGCTCGCCGGCGAGTCGCCGGCCACGCTCGTACGGCGCCAGATCCTGCCGCACGTCTGGCCGCCGCTCGCGGTGCTGGCCGCGCTGATGGTCGCGACCGCGATCCTCACCGAATCGGCGCTGTCGTTTCTCGGGCTCGGCGATCCGTCGCAGATGAGCTGGGGCTTCATGATCGGCGCGGCGCGCAACGTCGTGCGCGACGCGTGGTGGCTGAGCATCTGGCCGGGGCTCGCGATCGTCGCGACCGCGCTGGCGATCAACCGGGTCGGCGAAGGGTTGCGGCACGCATCGGCGCTTGCGGAGCACGGGCGATGAGCGGCGCGCCGCTGTTGTCGATCGAGCGGCTCACGCTCGCGTTGCCGGCCGGCGCGGAACGCCGCGACGCGGTGCGCGACGTGTCGCTGACGCTCGCGCCCGGCGAGGTGCTGTGCGTGGTCGGCGCGTCCGGGTCGGGCAAGTCGCTGCTCGCGGCCGCGATCGCCGGCCTGCTGCCGCGCGGCGTGCGGCACGCGGGCGGGCGCATCGCATTGCGTGGCCGCGACCTCGCGCAGTGCAGCGACGCCGAATGGCGCGCGATTCGCGGCCGCGACGTGTCTATGGTTTTCCAGGAACCGCTCGCCGCGCTGAATCCGCTGATGACGGTCGGCGCGCAGGTCGACGAGGTGCTGCGCGTCCATCGCGTGCTGAGCGGCCGCGGCGACGGTGCGGCGCGCGCCGCGCGCGTGACGGCACTGTTGCGCGACGTCGGCCTGCCGGAGCCCGAGCGGCTGCGGCACGCGTATCCCGACGCGCTGTCGGGCGGCCAGCGCCAGCGCGTGCTGATCGCGATGGCGCTCGCGCTCGAACCGGCGCTGCTGATCGCGGACGAACCGACCACCGCGCTCGACGTCACCACGCAGGCGCGCATCCTGGCACTGATCGAGCATGCGGCGCGCACGCGGCGAACCGGCGTGCTGCTGATCACGCACGACTTCGGCGTGGTCGCGCGCGTCGCCGATCGCGTCGTGGTGTTGCGCGACGGCGAACCGGTCGAGAGCGGCCGCGCGGCCGACCTGCTGCGCGCGCCGCGCCATCCCTATACGCGTGCGTTGCTCGATGCGGTGCCGCACGGCCGCGTCGAGCCGCGCACCGTCGTTCGCAGCGGCGTGCCGGTGCTGGACGTGCACGGCTTGCGCAAGCGCCATGCGCCGCGTCGCGCATTGCCGTTCCTGCCGGCGCGAGGGCGACGCGGCGTCGATGCGCTGATCGACGTCGGCTTCACGCTGCATGCCGGCGAGACGCTCGGCATCGTCGGCGAATCGGGTTCGGGGAAATCGACGCTCGCGCGTGCGCTGGTGCGGCTCGCGCGGGTGGATGCGGGGCGCATCGTCCTGCGCGGCGAGCACGATCTCGCGCGCCTGCCGGAACGGGCGTTGCGGTCGCTGCGCCGCGACATCCAGATGGTGTTTCAGGACCCGTACGCATCGCTGAACACGCGTCAGACGATCGCGCAGATCGTCGCGACCGGCCCGCTCGCGCATGGTGTCAGCCGCCGCGACGCGTATCGGCGGGCGGCCGAGCTGCTCGCGCAGGTCGGCTTGCCGCCGGACGCGCTCGACCGGTATCCACACGAATTTTCCGGCGGGCAGCGGCAACGGATCAGCCTTGCACGTGCGCTGGCGCTCGAGCCGTCGATCCTCGTGGCCGACGAAATGGTCTCGGGGCTCGACGTGTCGGTGCAGGCGCAGGTGCTCGACCTGCTCGCGTCGGTGCAGCGAAGCCGCGCGATGGCGATCGTGTTCGTCACGCACGACCTGCGCGTCGCCGCGCAGATCTGCGACCGGATCGCGGTGATGCAGGCGGGGCGGATCGTCGAGCTGGGCGACACCGCACAAGTCTTCGGCGCCGCGCGCCACCCGTACACGCGCGCGTTGCTCGACGCGATGCCGGTATTGCCGGCGCGCGTGGTCGCGAACGGTGCGGCGGAGCCAGCCACGCGTGCTCATCGCATCAACGAGGAACAATCATGACCTCCGTTTCGAACGTCGCGGCCGATGCCTCGGTCGTCGTGGCCGGCGTGCCGGTCGAGGTGCGCGCCGGGCGCACGCTGAGTGTCGCGCATCGCGCCGCGCCGCACGGCTCGCCGCATGCGGGCACGGTGCTGTTCTTCGCGCACGGCGGCGGCGGCAACAAGAATCAGTGGCGTGCGCAGTGGCGCGCGTTCGCCGATGCGGGCTACGAACTCGTCGCATGGGATTTTCTCGGCCATGGCGACAGCCCGCACCCGCCCGCGCGAAACGGCGCGTACCACGGCGACGCAACGCTGCTCGACTATCTCGCGCTGTTCGACCGCTACAAGGGCACGCACAACGTGCTGGTCGCGCATTCGCTCGGCACCGGCAGCACGCTCGCGTTGCTCGATCGTCTGGCGACGCTCGGGCGGCTGCACGAAGCGAGCGGCGCGCTGCTGCTCGGCACGCAGCTCGCGCGCCCGGTGACACGGCCATCGGCATTGCCGGGCTGGTTGCTCGAATGGATCAAGCCCGTGTTCGCGCGGCGGTTCCGGCGGCTCGCCTGGCATCCGCAGGCCGATCCGGTGCTCGTCGCGTACGAGTCGCGCGTGGCGCGCCGCAACCGGATGACGACGTTCCAGGCCGTGCTGCGCGATGCACCGTGGCCCGATGCGGCTCGGCTCGCGGCGCTCGACCTGCCGGTCGCCGTGCTGGCCGGCGATGCCGACGGCCTGACGCCGCCGGCCGGCGGGCGTGCGCTGGCCGATGCGTTGCCGAATGCGACGTTCGACGTGCTGGCCGCCTGCGGGCATCAGTTGATGCTCGAGCGGCCCGATGAGGTCGGCGCCGCATTGCGTGCGCTGCTCGAGCGCGCGGTTCAGCCGGCGCCGTCGGCGTGAGCGTCGAGGTGTGCGTCGGCGGATGGATCATGACAAACCGGCCCGCGGTTCGGGCAACGGTGGATGAGGAGGCGTTTGATGTCTGAAGTCGAAGTTTCGTTGGATCGGCAGGACCGGCTCGTCTATGTGTCGGCCCGGGACCCGCTCACGCAGCCGCTGTTCGACGAGCTGGCGTACGAGTACAGCAGCCGTTACGCGGCTTATATCTCCGAGGACGAACTCGCGAAGGAGCTCGTGCGCTACCCGGTCGAAGCTTTCGCGCCGCCTCATGGCGCGTTCCTGCTGCTGTTGCGGGAAGGGCGCGCCATCGCGGGCGGTGCGTTCATGCGCCATCACACGCCGGCCACCGCGGAGTTCAAGCGCATCTGGGTCAGTCGCGCGCATCGCCGTCAGGGGCTGGCGCGGCGCGTGTTGGCGGAACTGGAGGCGCAGGCCGCGCGGCAAGGCTACACGCGCATTCACCTCGGCACCGGGCCGCGCCAACCGGAGGCGGTCGGCCTTTACCGGACCTCCGGCTATACGCTGCTGTCGTCGCACGATTTCGGCGAGGACGCGCCGCCCGGCGTGCTGTTCGAGAAATATCTGCTGCCGGTTCAGCCGGTGCATGCCGGCAACGTGGAATGAATTGATGACGCCGGACGAGCCGCACGCTTGCGTGCACACCGAGCTTGCCGACGCCGTTGCCCCGGCGCGACCGTCCGGGCGGTTCGGCTCACCTGCGCGACGGCTCGATGCGCGCGGTGCTTCGCACGATGCAAGCGCCAGCGCCGACATCGTGCTGGGCATCTGCGTCGCGATGGGCTTCACTACGCTGCTCGATCAGGCGATCTTCACGCTCGCGGTGCCGGCGCTCAGGAGCGGGCTGCGCGCGTCGACAGCCGAAATCCAGCTGATCACGTCGGTCTATTCGATCGCGTTCGGCATCGCGCTCGTCCCCGCCGGCCGGCTCGGCGACGCGTTCGGGCGCCGCCTGCCGTTTCTGGTCGGGCTTGCGATGTTCACCGGTTTCAGCGTACTGGGCGGCGTGGCGGACGATGCACGAACGGTGATCGCCGCACGCGTGCTGCAAGGGCTCGGCGCGGGGATGATCAATACGCAGATATTCGGCTTGATCCAGGACCTGTTCACCGGCACGGCGCAAGCCCGGGCCCTCGGACGATACGCGATGGCCGGCGGCCTGTCGGGGCTCGTCGGCCCGATTCTCGGCGGGCTGGTGCTTGCATCGGTTCCGCCGGACATCGGCTGGCGGCTGCTGTTCCTCGTCAATGCCCCGTTCGGGATCGCCGTGTTCTGTCTGGCGCTTCGGTATTTGCCGCGCCGCCGGTTGTCGGATCGCCGGTTTTCGATCGACCTGGTCGGGTTGATGCTTCTGTCCGCGATCACGCTCGCGCTCATGCTCGCCACGCTGGTCGGGAGTGCCGCGATGCCGTCGCGGCGCGTGTGCGTCGCGGTCGCGCTGGCCGGGCTGCCGTTGTTTCTCGCGTGGGAAGCCGCGTATCAGCGCCGCGGCGGCACGCCGATCCTGTCGCGCAGCCTGATCGGGTCGCGCGGCTATGTGCTCGGCACGATCGTCGCGATGTGCCAGTTTGCAGCGGGTGTCACGCTCGGGATGGTCAGCGCGTTGTTCTTTCTCGACGGCTTGCATCTCGACCCGCTGCTGTACGCCGCGCTGTCGATTCCTGCCGCGCTCGCATCGACCGCATCGGCGATGTGGAGCTGGCGTTTCGTCCGGCGCTTCGGCCGGGGCGGGACCGTGTTCGCGATAGCGTGCCATGCGCTTGCGGTCGCCGCGCAAGGTTGGGCGGCCGAATACCTCGAGGTTCGCTGGATCGTACTCACGTACCCCGCGATCGTGTTGCTGCAGGGCGTCGCCGGCGGCCTGATTCATGCGCCGAATCAGGCGATGACGCTGGCAGAAATCGGCCAGGATGAAGGACGTGGGCTGGCTGCGGGGTTTCTGCAGTTGTCGCAGCGCCTTGCGTGCTCGATCGGCATGTCGTGGGGAACCGGTGTGTTCCTGGTGCAGGCATCGTCTTCGGCCGGTTTGGCGGCATACCGCGCTGCGTTCGTCGAAGTGCTGATGCCGATATTGCTGCTGGTCGCCGGTGCGTTCGTGGCGGCATGCGCGGACTGGACGAGCAGGCGAGCGCAGCGTCCGACGGCGTGACCGGCAGGACGGGCCGCATTCCTTTGATGCATTCCGATCTCTACGTTACGTCATCCTGATTATGTGTATCTGTGTGCATAACGATTTCAAAAATGCTTGGTTTGCGCGTGAATGGTTAACGCGCACTATTGGGCCACGCGACACAGGAAATTAACCGTGTCGAACAAATCGATCCAATCCGGCAAATCAGAGGCAGATGGCTTGAAGCATCTGGCGTATCCGTGACAGACGAAGTAATCGACACCTCCCCGCTCGACCCGCTCGCGCTGCCCATGTTCGACGAATTGTCGGTCGAGTATTCCACGCGCTACCAGGACTTTCGCGCCGTGCCCGCGGAAGTCGTGCGCGATGAGCTCCTGACGTATCCGCCCGAACTGTTTGCACCGCCCGACGGCGCGTTCGTGCTGATCCGCCGAGGCGACGAAGTCGTGGGCGGCGGCGCATTTCAGCGCTACGACGAAACGACCGCCGAGCTCAAGCGCATCTGGGCGCATTCCGGCGTGCGTCGTCAGGGCATTGCACGTCGCGTGGTGGCCGAGCTGGAAGCCCGCGCGTTGCAGCAGGGGTACCGGCGCGTTTATCTGACGACCGGATTTCGTCAGCCGGAGGCGTCGGCGCTCTATGCCGGCACCGGCTACGCACCGCTATACGATCCGGCGATCGCACTGGAAGTGCATTGGCGGCTGCCTTTTGCAAAGGATCTGCTCGAGCCGGGCCGTACCGATCGCTTGCAGGATTTGAAGCCGGACAGGCCGTTGGGCCGGCCGTTCGGCGCATGACGGATGAATACTTCCATGGGATATCGAAAAATGAATCGTCGTCGCGGAATCGGTCTCGCATTGTCCGGCGCGTTTGCCCTCTTGTTCATCGGAGCGGCTGGCATCGCACAGTCGGCGCCATCGCTGAACCTGAGCCCCGATCAGCATGATCGCCCGCGCGTCACGCCGGATGCGGCCGCCATCAAGCTGATTCCGGAGAATTTCCGCTTCGTCGAGAAGGGCGTGCTGACCGTCGGGATCGCGGTGGGCGTTCCGCCGATCAGTGTGTACGCAACGGATGCGAAAACGATCGTCGGGGCCGATCCGGATCTCGCGCAACTGGTGGCGGACGAACTCGGCCTGAAGCTCAAGCTCGTGCCGCTCGCATGGGCGGACTGGCCGCTCGCCGTCGCGTCGGGCAAAGTCGACGCGGTGCTGTCGAACGTGACGGTGACCGAGGCGCGCAAGCAGAAGTTCGACTTCTCGACCTATCGTCGCGACGTGCTGGGTTTCTACGTCGAACAGAACAGCGCGATCAAGCAGATTCGCGAGCCGAAGGATATCGCGGGGTTGCGCGTCATCGGCGACTCGGGCACCAATCAGGAAAAAATCCTGCTGGCATGGGACAAGGACAATGTCGCGCACGGATTGAAGCCGATTCACGTGCTGTATTACGACGACCCGTCCGTCCGCGCGCTGGCGCTGGCATCGGGACGTGCCGATGCGATTTTCAGCGTCAACGCGGTGTTGGCTTACCAGGTGAGCCAGGGTGTGAAGATCAGGCAGGTGGGCACGGTCAGTGGCGGATGGCCTCACACGGCCGAGGTGGCCGTCACGACCCGCAAGGACGGCGGGCTCGCGGCGCCCATCACCTATGCGATCAACGACCTGATTCAGAACGGCAAGTATCGCCAGGTACTGAGCCGCTGGAATCTCGATAGCGAGGCGATCACGAAGGCCTCGACGAATCCGCCCGGGCTTCCCGATCTCTGATTGGGCTTGAGTGGATGAAGACCGCCAAACGGAATGGCGTTTGACTAATCATACGCACTACTACTGAAAGGCATCGCGTAGCGAGCCTTCGATCGACAACGAGCGGAGAAATCATGCGGCACACACGGGGCGAAGGGGTTTCGCCGAAGACGCGCAGGACAGTGATATCGGTGGCGGTGGCGGCAGGCGTCTTTCATGGCGCGGCCTGGGCGCAGGAAGCGGGAACGGCGGACGCAGCGGCAGCGGCAGCGGTCGCGGCGCCGGCCAGTAGTGCGGTTGCACCGGCATCGTCGGCTTCAGCCGCGCCTGACGGCAAGGTACAGGTGCAGGACCGCGTCGTGATCACGGGTTCGCGCACCGAGACGCGGGCGAGCAAGAGCCTGACGCCGATCGACGTGATCGGCGGCGATCAGTTGCGCGCGACCGGGCAGACCAACCTGCGCGACGCGCTGGTGAAACTGTCGCCGTCGATCACGAAGACCTCGTACTCGGGCGATACCGGCGTGCTGACCGACACGCTGTCGCTGCATGGCCTGACGCCCGACCACGTGCTCGTGCTGGTGAATGGCAAGCGCCGTCATACCACTGCGAACATCACGCTGGACCCGGGCCTGAACCAGGGCTCGACCGGCGTGGATATCGATACGATCCCGGTGGGCCTGATCGACCATATCGAGGTGCTGCGTGACGGTGCATCCGCACAGTATGGTTCCGATGCGATCGCGGGCGTGATCAACATCATCCTGAAGCGCAACACGCACGGCGGCGAACTGGCGACGACCAACGGACAGACGTATTCGGGCGACGGCTTCAAGACCAGCGAATCCGCGACGATCGGCCTGAACATCGCCGACAAGGGCTTTCTCGACCTGAGCGCCGGATTCGACCGGCAGAACCATACGATCCGCACGGGGCCCGACGACTATTTCGGGCGGTTTCCGCAAGGGCAGGGCTATTACAACCCGATTCTCGGCGACCCCTCCAGTTCGCGCGAAACGGTCGGCTTCAACGCCGGCTACTACCTCGGCGACGACGTCGAGCTGTACGGGTTCGGCACCTACGCGCACCGGAACGGCGACGCGTACCAGAACTATCGTCCGCCGTCGGTCCTGCCGCAGGTCTACCCGAACGGGTTCGTGCCGGTCGAAACGATCAACGAGAACGATTACTCGGTGACGGCCGGTGTGAAGGGCAAGAACCTGTTCGGCTGGGCATGGGATCTGAGCACGACCTATGGCGGCGACTACAGCGTGTTCGGGATGCGCAATTCCGCCAACACGGGGTTGTACGCGGCATCGGGATTTACGCCGACCACCTTCCATCTGTCGACCGTCAGCAACACCCAGCTGACGAACAACCTCGATCTGTCGCGGGCATTCAATGTCCCGCTGCTGCCCGCCCCGCTGAACGTCGCGGTGGGCGTCGAGCAGCGTCGCGAAACCTACACGATCCGCAATGGCGAGCAGGCGTCGTGGATCGACGGCGGCTCGGCCGCGTTGCCGGGCCTCGCGCCGGTCAGCGCGAGCGACATCTCGCGCAACGTGATCGGCACGTACGTCGATCTGTCGACCTACCTGACGCCGAAATGGCAGGTGAACCTGGCGGGCCGTTACGAGCACTACAACGACGTCGGCGACACGACCAACGGCAAGGTTTCGACCCGCTACCAGTTCTCACCGGCGATCGCGGTTCGCGGCAGCGTGAGTTCCGGTTTTCGTGCGCCGTCGCTGGCCCAGGAGTCCTACACCAGCGTGACCACGTCGCCCGCGTCCGTGGGCGGCATCCTGGCGACGACATCGCCCGGCGCGCGCCTGATCGGTGCGCAGGCGCTGAAACCCGAGCAGTCGACCAGCTACAACTTCGGTTTGGTGCTCAATCCCGTTCGCAACCTGCAGCTGACGATCGATGCGTACCAGATCAATATCCGCAACCGGATCGTCCTCGGCGGCACCGCGTCGGGCGCCGCGGCGATCGCCGCGCTGGAAGGCGCGGGCCTGAGCGTGCCGGGCTCGGTGCCGGCATCGGCGGTCAGCGCGAGTTACTTCACCAACGGCGCGAACACGCGCACACGCGGGATCGACCTCGCCGGCACCTATCACACCGGGTTCGGCCGCTACGGCCAGGTGGACTGGGATTTCGGCGTGAACCTGAATACGACGTCGGTCACGCACGTGGCGAACGGATCGAACGGGAAGCCGTCGCTGAACGGACAACAGATCGCATCGCTGTCCACGACGACACCGAAGAACAAGATCATCATCGGCGGCACCTGGCGTCTCGACAAGTGGGCGGTCACGCTGCATGAAACGCGCTACGGGAAGACCTCGGGCGAGGGGACCTACTTCGTCGGACCGAACGCGTTCTCGACGTCGCAGTTCGTTCACTACGAGGAAGCCGCGCGGTATGTGACCGACCTCGAAGTGCGCTATGACGTGACCAAGCAGTTCCAGATCGCGGCAGGCGCGCAAAACCTGTTCGACGTTCGCCCGAGCAAGCTGCCTTTCGAGACGCAACTGGAAGGTATCCAGTACAGCGGCGGCAGCACGATCGGCGTCAACGGCGGATTTTATTATCTGCGCGCGCGCTATCTGTTCTGATCGAACGACCATATCCATAGCAGAAATGACCGTAACGGGAAGGTGCTCCGTTATCCATAATGAATGACCTGTCCGGCATGTTCCGCTGTATCGGCACGCGCCGGACGCCGCTTCGTTCCGGCGGGTCAGCCGTTCTACAAGGTTGAGCTTCATGTCTTATTCCCTCTCGATTCTCGACAAAAGCCCGATTGCAGAAGGGGCGAGCGCGCATGACGCACTGAGTTTCACGATCGCGCTCGCGAAGCGTGCCGAAGCACTCGGCTACAAGCGCTACTGGATTGCGGAACACCACGGCGCGCCGGGTCTCGCGAGTTCGGCGCCTGAAATCGTCGTGTCGCATTTGCTCGCGCATACGTCGCGGATTCGCGTCGGGTCGGGCGGCGTGATGCTTCAGCATTACAGCCCTTACAAGGTGGCCGAATCGTTTCGCGTGCTGGCTTCGATTGCACCCGGCCGCGTCGACCTCGGCGTGGGCAAGGCGCCCGGCGGGCTGCCGCTCTCCACGCGCGCATTGCAGTGGTTTCACGACAAGTCGAAGAAGCCGGATTTCGCCGGCCAACTCGCCGAGCTCGATGCGTTTCTCGGCGACGGCGTCGCACCGGACCATCCGCTCGCCGGCGCGATCGCACTGCCCGCCCCGGCGGAGCCGCCGCAGCGGATCCTGCTGGGCGGCAGTCCGGAAAGCGCCGAACTGGCCGCGCGGCATGGCTGGCAGTTCTGCTATGCAGGCCACTTCAACGGCGACGTGGCCAATATCGAGCGGTCGATCGACGTCTATCGCAATGCGACGGGCCACGTGCCGCTGCTCGCCTTGTTCGCGGTTGCCGCGGAGTCGTCCGAGGACGCGAAACGCCAGGTCGGCGCGCTGAGGATCTTCAAGCTGCGTTTCGGGAACGGGCAGAGCGTCAACCTGCCGAGCGCGGAGGCGGCGGCCGATTTTGCGCGCCAGATCGGTGTGACCGATTTCCGGATCGACGAACTGCATCCGCAGGCGCTGGCCGGCACCGCGCAAGAAGTGCACCGGGAGCTGGACGCGCTGCATGAGCGCTTCGGGATCGACGAGTTCGTGATCGACAACCCGGTGACGGACCCGACCAGACGTCTCGCATCGCTCGAAGCGCTGGCACGCGTCGAGCAGCCGGTCGGCGTTTGACGGCGAGCGTTCCTTTTCCCTCTTTCGCATGCTGATCTGACCATGACCCAACGTAACCTGACATTCGGACTGATCCTTCACGGCGCCGGCGGCCACATGAATTCGTGGAAGCATCCGGCCGGCCCGGCCGACGCGAGCGTCAATATCGATTTCGTCACAGGCATCGCGCAGAGGGCCGAAGCCAACGGCGTGGCGTTCGTGTTCGTCGCGGACGGCCTCTACATCAACGAGAAATCGATCCCGCATTTCCTGAACCGCTTCGAGCCGATCTCGATCCTGTCCGCGCTCGCGACGGCGACGTCGAAGATCGGGCTCGCCGGCACGCTGTCCACGTCGTACAGCCACCCGTTCACGGTGGCGCGCCAGTTCGCATCGCTGGACCTGATCAGTGGCGGCCGTGCCGGCTGGAACGTCGTGACGTCGCCGCTCGAAGGGTCCGCGAAGAACTACGGCGGCGAACATCCGGATCATGCGCTGCGTTACGAGATCGCCGACGAATATCTGGAAACGGTGCAAGGCCTGTGGGACAGCTGGGACGACGACGCGTTCGTGCGCGACCGCGCAACCGGCCGCTTCTTCGACCGCGACAAGCTGCACACGCTGAACCACAAGGGGCGCTTTTTCAACGTGGCGGGGCCGCTGAACATCCAGCGCTCGCCGCAAGGGCAGCCGGTGATTTTCCAGGCCGGATCGTCGGATGCCGGCATCGCGCTGGCCGGCAAGTATGCCGATGCGGTGTTTACCCATGCGCCGTCGCTCGACGAGACGCGCGAATTCGCCGAACGCGTGCGCGACAGCGCGGTGGCGCACGGACGCGCACGAACCGACGTGAAGATCTTCCCGGGCATCGGGCCGATCGTCGGCGCGACGCGTGAAGAAGCCGACGAGAAGTACCGCGCGATTCGCGACCTGCTCACGATCGACGAAGCGTTGGCCTACCTCGGCCGCTTCTTCGAGCATCACGATTTTTCGCAGTATCCGCTCGACGCGCCGTTTCCGGAGTTGGGCGAACTCGGCAGGAACAGTTTCCGTTCCACGACCGATCGCATCAAGGAAGAGGCCAGGAAAAACGGTTCGACGCTCAGGGAAGTGGCGCTTGAAGTGGCAACGCCGAAACCAGGGTTCATCGGTACCGGCGAGGAAGTCGCGGACGAACTGATCCGCTGGTTCGATGCAGGCGCGGCTGACGGCTTCATCCTCGGCTTCCAGGTGCAGACCGAAGGGCTCGACGATTTCGTCCGTTACGTGATTCCTGCACTCGAAGCGCGAGGTCGCTACGACCGTGCGTTACCGGGTGCCACGCTGCGCGACCATCTCGGCTTGCCGCGTCGCGTGAGCCGCTACGCAACCGCAGAGACTGCGTGATGAACGACCTCTCCCGGATTGCCGGCCACGCACCGTTCGTGCCCGATACCGCCGCACCGGCGGGCCCCGACTACGCGGATTACCGCGTCGTTCCCGCTCGCTATCCGGCCAGGGCGGCCGGCACCGTCGCGGCGATCGTGCTGATCGCGGCCGTTCTCTATTCGGTGCTCGGCAACCCGCGCTGGGGCTGGAACGTCTTTGCTCACTGGTTTTTCTCGGAGGCCGTGCTCGCGGGCCTCGGGCAGACGCTGCTGTTGACGGCGCTCGGTGCGGTGCTCGGCTTCGCGCTGGCCATTCCGCTCGCGCTCGCGCGGCTCTCGCGTTCGCCGCTGTTGTCGTCGTGCTCATGGGCGTACATCTGGCTGTTCCGCTCGATTCCGACCATCGTTTTGCTGCTGTTGCTGAACAATCTCGGCTATCTGTACGACACGGTCAGGCTGGGTGTGCCGTTCACGGACATCGTGTTCCTGCGCGGCCCGACCACGGACCTGATCACGCCGTTCATGGCGGCCATTCTCGGGCTCACGCTGACCCAGGCCGCGTTTGCGGCGGAGGCGATCCGCGGCGGCATCCTGTCCGTCGATCACGGGCAACGCGAAGCCGCGGCCGCGCTCGGGCTGCCGCGCGCGCGGCAGACCTGGCGCATCGTGTTGCCTCAGGCGATGCGTGCGATCCTGCCCGCCGCGTTCAATGACGTGATCGGCCTCGCGAAGGGCACGGCGGTCGTCTATATCCTCGCGATGCCGGATCTGTTCTACACGGTGCAGATCATTTACCACCGCAACCTCGAAGTGATCCCGATGCTGATGGTCGCGACCGTCTGGTATCTGGTGATCCTGACCGTGTTGTCGGCGATCCAGGTGCATATCGAGCGGCACTATGCGCGCGGTGCGACGCGCGACGCGGTCGCCGTGCCGGGCCGCTTCGCAGTCCTGCGCAGAGGTCGGCTTGCGCTCGACGCACTGCTGTTCCGTGGCTCGGCGACTGACGCTAGGCTGGCCGCCGCCGCCGCCGCCGCCGCCGCCGCGCCGGACACGGAGACGGCCGGCTGGGCGAAGCAGCGCGTCGGCGCGGCCGTCGGCATTCACCGCGTATCGAAGAGCTTCGGATCGCTGAAGGTGCTCGACAACGTGTCGCTGGCGATCCCGTCCGGGAGCGTGACGGTCGTGCTCGGGCAGTCGGGATCGGGCAAGTCGACGCTGTTGCGCACCATCAACCATCTGGAGCGCGTGGACGAAGGGTTCATCGACATCGACGGCGAACTGGTCGGCTATCGCCGCGACGGGCGCACGCTTTACGAGCTCAAGGAAAAGGACATCCTGCGCCGCCGCGCCGAAGTCGGCATGGTGTTCCAGAGCTTCAACCTGTTCCCGCATTTGACCGTGCTCGAGAACCTCGTCGAGGCGCCGGTCGCGGCCGGCCTGTCGCGTGCGCAGGCGGAAGCGGAAGCACGCACGCTGCTCGCCCGGGTGGGCCTCGCCGGCAAGGCCGACGCGTGGCCGCGTCAGTTGTCCGGCGGGCAGCAGCAGCGCGTCGCGATCGCGCGCGCGCTTGCGCTGAAGCCGAAGGTGTTGCTGTTCGACGAGCCGACTTCCGCGCTCGATCCGGAACTCGTGAACGAAGTGCTCGACGTGATACGTCAGCTTGCCCGTTCCGGGACCACGCTGATCGTCGTCACGCACGAAATCGGTTTTGCGCGGGAAGTGGCGGACACGATCGTTTTCATGGACGGCGGGCGCGTCGTGGAGTCGGGGCCGCCGTCGGCGGTGCTGACGGCCCCCGCGCATCCGCGTACGCGCGAGTTCCTGTCCAAGGTGCTGTCGTAGTGGTGCCGTGGCCATGCACCGGCACCACGGCAAATGACGAAGGATGAGAAAGGTGAGCAACGTACGCATTGATCATATAGCCTTCCTGACGCCGGGAAATTATCCCGACGAAGATGCGAGCGCGGGCTTCGAGCGGACGCTCGAACTGTTCCGCGTGGGCGAGGCGCTCGGTTACGACAGCGCGTGGGTGCGGCAGCGCCATCTCGAGCGCGCCGTGTCGTCGGCCGCCACGTTTCTCGCGGCGGCGAGCCAGCGCACGACGCGGATCGGGCTCGGTGCGGCGGTGATCCAGATGGGCTACGAGAATCCGTTCCGGCTGGCCGAGGATCTGGCGACCGTCGACGTGCTGTCGCACGGGCGGCTCAACGTCGGACTCAGTGCGGGCGCACCGAATCACGGCGCGCTGCTCGGCGAGCGGCTGTTCGACACCGATCCGGATCTCGTCGACTTCTCGCACGCGCGGGTGGCGCGCCTGCGCCGCAATCTCGCCGGCGACTGGCTCGGCGACGACGACACGTTCGTGGAGTCGGCCGCGGGGCGCGTGCGGCCGCGCGTGGGTCCTTATGCGCCCGGATTGACGGGCCGGCTCTGGTATGGAGGCGGGTCGAGGCGCTCGATCGAGTGGGCCGCCCGAAACGGCTTCAACCTGCTGATCGGCAATCTGACCACGGGCGAGGGGACGGACAGCTACGTTGATGCCCAGCTCCGGCAGCTCGAGCTGTACCGCGCGCACTGGAGCGAAGCCACCGCGCCGCGTATTGCGCTGGGGCGCGTGATCGTGCCGACCGACGGCGCGAATGCACGCGAGCGCGAACGCTATCGCGCGTTTGCCGACGGCCGCCATGCGCGCACGCTCGCGCCGCAGGGCGAGCGGCGCACGCTGTTCGCGCCGGATCTCGTCGGCACCTCGGACGAGATCGTGGAGCGGTTGCTGGCCGACCCGGTGGTCGGACAGGTGCGAGAGCTGCGCCTCGAATTGCCTTACGACCTGCCGTTCGAGAATTATCGGCAGATCCTCGAGGACTTCATCACGCGTATCGCCCCGGCACTCGGCTGGCAGCCGGTTGGCCGGCGCGAGCCCGCCGCGGCCTGATGCGATCGACATGACATTCCATCGAACGCAGCACGTGATCGAAGTCGACGATGGACCGGATGCCGCCGGGCACGCCGCATCTTCGACCTCGTTGCAACTGGACCGAACATGACAACCGCTTCTCAATCGCAGTTCGCGGCAATCGGCCGCCCGCGCCGCTTCGGCAACAAGCAGACTCATCCGGTACGCCGCTTCGGCGGCATCGCGATTGCCATCGTCCTGCATCTCGTGCTGGTCTGGGCGCTCGTGAATGGGCTCGCCACCCGGGTCGTCCAGATCGTCCAGCAACCGATCGAAACCCGGATCATCGTGCCGGTGAAGCCGCCTCCGCCGCCCCCACCGCCGAAGCCGGTCGAGAAGGTCGTGTCCAAGCCGCGGGTGGCGCCACCGCCGCCGCCGTTCGTGCCGCCGCCCGAGGTGCGCGTGCAGGCGCCGCCGCAGCCGACCATCACGCACCAGGACGTGCCGGCGCCGAGCGCGCCCGTGCACGAGGCGCCGCCCGCGCCTGCGCCGGTGCCGGTGCCGGTCGCGAAGCCGGTGAACCGCGAGATCGGCGTGGTCTGCCCGAATTCGGACGAAGTCCGGTCGTCGATCGTCTATCCGACGGAGGCGCAGGACAACAACATCACGGGCGATGTCACGATCGAATTCACGGTGGACCCGGACGGCCGCGTCGCGAACCTGCGGGTCGCGCAGCCGGCCGACCCGGTGCTCAATCGTGCGGCGCTCAACGCGGTCAAGCGGTTTCACTGCATTGCGCAGGGGGAGCCCGTGCGCGTGCGCGTCCCGTTTTCGTTCAACCTGAATTGATGCAGGCCACGGCAAGCCGTTCGACCGGGCCGTTTTTTCGAATCGACACATGACGCATACGGAGTCCTTATGAACAAGCGCTTTCGCGCCGCGATCGCGGCAAGTCTGATGATCACGGCCGGCATCGGCGGCACGCTGGCTGCACCGCAAGCCGTGCTTGCCCAGCAAGCGGCGGCATCCGCGCCGAGCCAGGCGGCCTCCGGCGGGGCGCCGACCTCTGCGGCGCCGGCTGCCGCAACCGCGGCCGATCATGCGGTGCCGCCGCCCGAGCCCGCGACGTCGGCAACGGTCGAGAATCCGTACGGGCTGGGCGCGCTGTGGGCAAACGGCGACTTCGTCGCCCGCTTCGTGCTCGGGCTGCTGGTGGTCATGTCGCTCGGCAGCTGGTACATCATGATCACCAAGTTCGTCGAACAGGCGCGGGCGAACGGTCGCGCGAAATCGGCCGACGAGCAGGTCTGGAATGCGCCGACGCTGGCCGAGGGCGCGGCCCAGCTCGACGATGCGTCGCCGTTTCGCTTCATCGCCGAGAACGCGATCGAGGCGGGCGAACACCACGACACCGCGCTGCTCGATTCGGTCGACCGCAATACCTGGATCGACCTGAACATCGAGCGTTCGATCACGAGCGTGTCGAACCGGCTGCAGGACGGTCTGGCGTTTCTCGGCACGGTGGGTTCCACCGCGCCGTTCGTCGGCCTGTTCGGCACCGTATGGGGCATCTACCACGCGCTGACCGCCATCGGCATCGCGGGCCAGGCGTCGATCGACAAGGTTGCCGGCCCGGTGGGCGAGGCGCTGATCATGACCGCGATCGGCCTCGCGGTGGCCGTGCCGGCCGTGCTTGGCTACAACTTCCTCGTGCGCCGCAACAAGTCCGTGATGGAGCGCGTGCGCGATTTCGGCGCGCAACTGCATACCGTATTGCTCGCGGGCGGCCGGCGCGCGGCGGGCGGCATCGCGACGCCCGCCGCGCAGTCGCCGCAGGCGCTGGCGGTTCAGTCGTAAGCGGAGCGCGTCATGGCAATCAGTGTCGGCAGTGACGACAACGACGAGGTCATCTCGGCGATCAACACGACGCCGCTCGTGGACGTGATGCTGGTGTTGCTGATCATCTTCCTGATCACGATCCCGGTGGTGACCCATACGGTCCAGGTGCAGTTGCCGGCGGAGCGCGTCCAGCCGCTGCAGACGCAGCCGAAAAGCATCGAGATCGCGGTGAACCGGCAGGGCGACGTCTTCTGGGGCACCGAGCATGTGGACCTGCCGACGCTGGTGACGCGGCTGAAAGACGTGTCGGCGCAGGCGCCGCAGCCGGACGTGCACGTGCGCGGCGACCAGGCCACGCCGTATCAGTACATCGGCAAGGTCGTGACCGCGTGCGAGCGGGCCGGGATCGGCAAGGTCGCCTTCATCACGCAACCGCCCGCACGCGGCGGTTAAGGAGTTCGAACGATGGGTATGAACGCAGGCGCCGGCGCAGGCCGGGACGAGCCCGAAGTGATGGTCGACATCAACACCACGCCGCTGATCGACGTGATGCTGGTGCTGCTGATCATGTTGATCATCACCATTCCGATCCAGATGCATTCGGTGAAGATGAACCTGCCGGTGGGGAATCCGCCGGTGCCGCCGCATCCGCCCCAGGTGGTGCAGATCGACATCGGCGCGGACGGCACGGTCAACTGGAACGGCGCGGCCGTGGGCGCCGGCGCCGCGCTGGACGCGAAATTCCGCGCGGTGGCGGCCGAGGCCGACCAGGACGAGATCCGTTTGCGCCCGGACAAGTCCGCCCCTTACAAGGCGGTGGCCGAAGTGCTGGCCTCCGCCCAGCGACAAGGTGCGACGAAGATCGGGCTGATCGGCAGCGAGCAGTTCTCGCAATGAGTCATTCGAACGCGTCGGCGATCGGTCGAGCTTCGGCGCTCGACGACTGATCGCCGTACATCGGGCAGTCGCTGTTTCCGCAATCTCGGCACCGATGAAGCCGGGGTGGCAGAGGAAGCGTCTTTACATCTATATCAGTAGAACAAACGAATACCAATCATGAGCGAAACGCAGGCAGTGCGGCAGAACGGGCGTTCCAGGCAAATCCATCTTGGCGCGACGATCCATGGTCCCGGCGGACATTACGCCGGGTGGCGCCATCCCGACGCGGTGATCGACGCGAGCATCAATCCTGATTTCGCGAAGCGCGTGGCCCGCCAGGCCGAGGCCGCGAAGTTCGATTTCGTGTTCGTCGCGGACGGCCTGCATATCAATGCGAAATCGATCCCGCACTTCCTGAATCGTTTCGAGCCGCTCACGCTGCTGTCGGCATTGTCGGCCGTCACCGAGCGGGTGGGGCTGGTGGGAACGCTGTCTACGTCGTACAGCGAGCCGTTCACGGTTGCCCGGCAGTTCGCGAGCCTGGATCACCTGAGCCGCGGGCGCGCAGGCTGGAACGTCGTGACGTCGCCGCTCGAAGGTTCCGCGCGGAATTTTTCGCGCACCGAGCATCCGGAACATGACGAACGTTACCGGATCGCCGACGAATATCTCGAGGTCACGAAGGGGCTCTGGGATTCATGGGAGGAAGATGCGTTCGTGCGCGACCGCGCGAGCGGCGTGTTCTTCGATCCGGCCAAGCTTCATACGCTCGATCACAAGGGCAAGTATTTCTCGGTCGAGGGGCCGTTGAACGTCGGGCGTACGCCGCAGGCTCGCCCGATCCTGTTCCAGGCCGGCGCGTCCGACGCCGGCAAGCAACTCGCGGCCACGCATGCGGATGCCGTCTTCACCCATCACGATACGCTCGCTCAGGCGCGCGACTTCTATGCGGATCTGAAGCGGCAGGTGACCGAGCACGGGCGTCAACCCGACGAGCTGAAGATTTTCCAGGGAATCGGCGTGATCGTCGGGCGGACGGCCGAGGACGCGGAGCAGCAATACCAGGACAGTCTGAAACTGATCACGGTCGGCAGCGCGCTCGACCATCTCGGCCGATTCTTCGAACATCACGATTTCGGCCAATATCCGCTCGACGCGCCGTTTCCCGAACTCGGCGATCTCGGCAGCAACAGTTTCCGCAGCGGGACCGACGAGATCAAACGCAATGCGCGCGAGCGCGGACTGACGTTGCGCCAGGTCGCGCTCGAAGCGGCCGCACCGCGGCCGCGTTTCATCGGTACGCCGGAGCACGTCGCGAACGGCCTGCAGGAATGGTTCGAAGCCGACGCCGCGGACGGTTTCATCGTCGGCGGCGGTACGCCGACGGCGTTCACCGAGTTCGTCGAGCAGGTGGTGCCGATCCTTCGGGCGCGTGGTCTGTTCCGGGCCGAGTATCGAGGGGCGACGTTGCGTGACCATCTCGACGTGAGTTATCCGCGCAACCGCTACGCGCAGGCATAAAGTGCGGCAGCACGCGGTGCTTGAACTGCATCGCGACCAGTTTGCCGTTGCCGGATTTTCACGACCAGGCAACGGCAACGCTATTCGAAAAGCCGCCGGGTAAATCGCGCCGATCTCAACCGCCCGCCGGCCCGGCCCGGCTGAAGCGCTGCTCGACCACCTCGGTCCCCCACTGCGTGCCCGCGGCTTCGCTCGTCAGCGCAAAGCCGAACGACTCGTACAGATGGCGTGCGGCGTCGAGCCCCTTGAACGTCCACAGGTAGGTCTCGCGAAACCGGTGTTCGTCGACGAAGCGCATCGCGAGCGTCATCAACTGTCGCCCGACGCCCGAGCCGCGCAACGCATCGTTGACGATGAACCAGCGCAGGTGCGCGACGCCGGTCGCCGGGTCGCCGTCGATCGCGAGCGACGCGAGCGTGCGCCCGTCTTCCTGGCACAGCCAGAGCGCCTTGCCGTCGGCCGGCAGCGCGCCCGCGAAGGCAGCCAGTTCGGTCGCCACCCGCTGCTCGAAGAACGCGCCGAAACCCCAGTGTTCCGCATAGAAGCGCGCATGCAGGCTCGCGATGTCGCCGATGCAGCCCGGCTGGTAGCCCTCGCGAACCGACGGCGCATCGGCGGGCGCAATGGGCGCCCTGGCTGCGTTGTCCTGCGCGAGCGCGTCGGCATACAGCGCGAGCGAACGCAGCAGCGCCTGCTGGTCGGCCGGCATCATGCGGCGCAGCGCATTCGACACCTGGTCGGTCGCGAACGTGTCGATTTTTTTTTGGAGCTTTTTGCCTTCGGCGCTCAGGTACAGCTCGATCGCACGCGCATCCTCGCTCGACACGCGGCGCTCCACGACACCGGCCGCTTCGAGCCGCGCGAGTTGCCGGCTCGTGTTCGACTTGTCGAGCCGCAGGATGGCGCCGAGATCCTTCGCGTTGATGCCGGGCGCCATCCCGATCTCGAGGATCGCGTGCACGGCCGACGGCGCCCAGTCGCTGTCGGCCAGCGTCGCACGCATGAAGCCGAGCTCGCGCACCAGTTTGCGCGAGAAGTCGCGCAGCTCGAGGATGGTCGCGTCGCGCGGCTTGGCCGGCGCGTCGATGAGGTCCATGGTTTGCTCCCGAAAGGTTGCGTGTCGCAATCAATAATAGTTGCGAGTCGCAACTTGAGCAAGGCGGATTTTCATCGGATCGATTGCTTCGGGCGGGCGTTTCCGTGCTGCCGGGGGCCCGGCGGGCGCAGCGCTGGTACCACGCTCGGGCTGCGGGGCCGCGACGGGTATTGAAGCGGATCGCCGCCCGCGGCGAAGTGGCCGCATACTGGGCGGAGTAGGCCGATCTGGGAGCAGGGCGCCGATCGACCCTCGATCGACGACTGCGGACCGCGGAGATCCTGATGAACAAGCTGCTGCCGATGACAATCGCGTTGTTTGCCGGGAGCGGCATCGGGGCGGCGCCGCTCCACCCGGCCGGCACGCTGGATGCACCGCCGTGCAGCGCCGCGCATGCGGCGGACCAGGGCGGGAACGCCGCGATGCCGGGCACGTCGGTCCGCAGCGTCTCGACCGCCGGTTGTTCGGGCGCGGTGTTGCAGGGCGACCGGGCCACCGCGACGGTCAACGGCGACAGGGTGGAGTTGCGCGATGGCGTCGTTTATGTGAACGGCCGATCCTATGGCGCGGTCACGCCCGCGCAGACGGTCGAATACGAGGTCGCGCGCGACCGGCGCACGTTGAAGGTCGACGGAAAAATCCGCACGCCGCTGCGCTGACGCGTCTCGGTTTCGATACGCCGCCACGCGTCATGGGGTGTCCGGATCGCCGCGCCGGCGCGCGTCCTATTCGACCAGCGTCGGCCGGCCGTCGCCGAGCCGTACTTTGCCGCGGTTTTTGTTGGTATTGCCCGGTGCGAGCGGAACGGAAGCGTGGCCCGGCTCGCTGTAGCCGAGCCGCTCCGCGATCGCGGCGACCGTCAGCGCGTGATCGTCGAGCCACCGCACGGCTTCGTCGGGACGCACGTCGTCGAGCAGCGACGGGAACGTGATGCCGTCCTTGTCGAGCCGGTGGTGCAGCGTGCGTTCGGTCGGGTGCAGCGCATCGGCGAGTGCGCCCGCGCCGCATGTGTGCCGTCGCTCAGCGTTCTTCCGGATCCGTTGCGGCCGCATCGAGTGCCGCAACGGATCCGGCGGCCGCGCGCCTGCGGATCTCGGAATCGAGGATCAACCGCCCGCGCAGCTTGCCTTTCATCCGCTTCACGTGCTTGGGCGCCTCGGTCATGTGCTCGACCATCAGCGCCCGGACGCGCTCGGCATCGCGCTCGCGCGCGGCGTGCAGGATCGCCTTGTGGATCGACACGTTCGCTTCGCCGAAGCGCTTGTGCTCGACGAGCGGCGTGTCGTTCCGGAACTCGATCAACTGCCGGATCATCTCGTTGATCAGTTCGCAGCTGAAGCGCAGGAACGGATTCGGATTCGCGGCCGCGAGGATGTCGTGGAACGTCGTGTCCTCCTGCCGCTGACGCAGCATGTGGCCGCGATCGTGCACGCCCGACGCGCCGTCGCAGCACGCGATGTTCGCTTCCAGCGCCGCGAAGTCGCGCGCCGTCAGATGCGGCACGGCGCCGGCGGCCAGTTCGGGTTCGAGCAGCTTGCGCACCGTATAGATGTCGTCGATCGTCACGTCCTTGAAGAACAGGTAGTTCTGCAGGAGCTGAAGCGTGCGGTCGAGCGGCACCTCGACGACCATTCCGCCGCCCGACGGCCCCGTCGTGACCTTGATGAGCCCCTGCACCTCGAGCGATTTCAGCGCCTCGCGGATCGTGCTCTTGCTCACCGCGTAGAGCTGCTGCAGCTCGGCTTCGCGCGGCAGGCGGTCACCCGGCTTCAGGTCCTTCTCGGTGATCAGCCGCTTGATCTCCTCGGCGACGAGGTCGGCCCGCTTCGGCTGCTTGATTTCGACCGCGAGGCCCGCCCTGGCTCGGTCCATGACCATCTTCACGACTCCTTTGTCTGACCGCGCGCCGCGTCATCGTCGACGATCGTCCCGGCGCGGGGTACGGAATTTTGCCTGATTGACACCAATTTTGATCAACTCTAGCATCAGGTTCATTCTATTTATCATGATAAATAGGATCAACCGGCGACGCGCATCCAGGCATGGCGTGGGCACGGTTTGGCAGTCGGTCGTATCGCGTGTGTCCCCCCTCATGAGGAGCGTCAACTTGAATCGCCGAGAACTGTTGAAACTGGCCGCGCTGTCGGCCGTGCCGGGCGCGCTCGGCAGCATGTCGTCCCGGGCCGCGTTCGCGCAGGGCTCGCCCATCCAGCTTGCCTGCCCGGTACCGATGTCCGGCCCGTTCGCCGCCAACGGCAAGTACGCCGATCTCGGCATGCAGCTCGTCGTCAAGCAATACGGCAAGGTGCTCGGCGCGCCGCTCGCCTATACGGCGCTCGACACCGAGGGCAAGCCCGCGACCGCCGTGCGGCGCGTGCAGGAAATCGCACAGCAGAAGGGCGTGCGTTTCTTCGCGGGCGGTATTTTGTCATCCGAATCGTTGGCGATGGGCAAGGAAGTCCAGAAGGCGGACGGCGTGTTCATCACGACGGCCGGCGCGGACGAGATCACCGGCAAGGATTGCAACGCGGCGACGTTCCGCTGGTCGGTGCCGACGTTCGGCGCGATCGAGCAGACGGTGCGCCCGTTGATCCAGATGCTGCCGAAGGCGAAGCGCTGGTACACGATCACGCCGCAATACGTGTTCGGCGACGGCCTGCTGTCGGCCGCGAAGGCGGTCTTCAAGGAGAAGGGCATCGAGCACGTCGGCAACAGCTACCACTCGCTCGCCGAGAAGGAGTTCAGCGGCTACCTGACGAACGCGGCGGCCGCGCAGCCGGACGTGCTGCTGATCCTGAACTTCGGCTCGCAATCGTCGGACACGCTGCGTCAGGCCGTCAGCTTCGGGATGAAGCGCAACTGCACGATCCTGCTCGCGTGGGCATCGGGCCTCGAACAATTCGAGGCGCTCGGGCCGGACATCTGCGACGGCGTGTATTTCGGCGCGCAGTACTGGCACGGCATCGATTCGCCGCTGAACCGCGATCTCGTGAAGCGCGCGAACGCCGCGTTCAAGGCGAACCCGAACTACAGCCTCGCGGGTTCGTACATCTGCTCGAAGATCCTGGTCGACGCGATGGTGAAGGCCGGCAGCGCCGATCCGAAGAAGGTCGTCGCGGCGATGGAAGGGATGAAGTACGACGGCCTCACCGGCCCCGAGGAAATTCGCAAGGGCGACCACCAGGTGCTGAAGAACTACTACCTGCTGAAGGGCAAGCCGAAGAGCCGGATGAAGAACGCGGACGACTATGCCGACATCGTCAGCTCCGGCCAGTCGTTCCTGCCGCTCGACAGGACGGGCTGCAAGCTCGCGTGACGCCGTGCATGCGTTCGCGGCGCATCGCGCGCCGCGGGCGTCCGTTACCTTCCTTTCCGACACGGAAGCCATGAACGTCTATCTGCTGCAGATCGTCAACGGCATCGGCGTGGGCATGCTGTATTTCCTGCTCGCGGTCGGCCTGTCGATCGTGTTCGGCCTGCTGCGCTTCGTGAATTTCGCTCACGGCGCGTTCTACCTGCTCGGTGCGTATCTCTGCTACCAGGCGCTGCAATGGTCGGCGAATTTCTGGGTCGCGCTCGCGCTCGTGCCGCTCGTCGTCGGCGCGTTCGCATGGATTGTCGAGAAGCTGGTGCTGCGCCATGTGTACGCGCAGCAACATGAATTCCACATCCTCGCGACGGTCGGGCTCGCGCTCGTGCTGCAGGAGTGCGCGATCCTCGCGTGGGGGCCGCTCGGCGACAACGTGCCGCCGCCCGACGCACTGAACGGCGTCGTGATCTGGGGCGGCTTCGTCTACCCGAAGTACCGGCTGTTCGTGATCGCGTTCACGGCCGTGCTCGCCGCGTTGCTGTGGTGGGTGCTCGAAGGCACGCGGCTCGGCAGTACGGTGCGCGCGGGCAGCGAATCGACGGAGATGGTGTCGCTGCTCGGCATCAACGTGACGCGCGTGTTCAGCCTCGTGTTCGCGCTCGGCGCGGCGACGGCCGCGCTGGCCGGCGTACTCGCCGCACCGATCCGCGGCGTCGATCCGTTCATGGGCATCGAGGCGCTCGGCGTCGCGTTCGTCGTGGTCGTCGTCGGCGGGATGGGGAATTTTCTCGGTGCGCTCGTCGGCGGGCTGCTGGTCGGCATCGTGCAGAGCCTGATGAGCACGCTGTGGCCGGAAGGCGCGCGGCTGATGATCTATGTCGCGATGGCGGCCGTGCTGCTGCTGCGTCCGAACGGTTTGCTGGGGAGAGCCGCATGATCGATTCGTCGAAACCGCTGCCGCCGGGCGCGGCAGCGTCGCAACGCCCGCAGCCGTGGCGCGGCGTGCTGCAGCGGCCGGAAGGCTGGCTCGCGGTGGTGGCCGCGTGCGTGTTGCCGCTGGTGCTGAGTTCGGGGTCACTCGCGACCGAAGTGCTGGTGTTCGCGCTCGCCGCGCTCGGCTGCAACCTGCTGCTCGGCTACACGGGGTTGTTGTCGTTCGGGCAGGGCATCTTCTTCGGGCTTGGCAGCTACGCGGCGGGGCTGGTGCTGACGCGCGGCGTCGCGTCCGTGACGGCCGCGTTGCTCGCGGCCGCGGTACTCGGCGCGGTCGCGGCCGCACTCGTCGGCTGGTTCTCGATCCGGCAGCGCGGCACCTATTTCGTGATGCTGACGCTCGCGTTCGGGCAACTGTTCTACTTCCTCGCGTATACGACGCCGGACGTGACGGGCGGCGACAACGGGCTGCTCGACATCCCGCGGCCGGCGCTCGCCGCGTTCGGGCATCCGCTCGTCCCGCTCGATTCGCCGTGGCGCTACTACGGCTTCGTCGCGGTGCTGTTCGTCGCGGTGTTCTGGCTGCTGCTGCGCGTATCGCGCTCGGTGTTCGGCCGCACGCTGCTCGCGATTCGCGACAACGAGGCGCGCGCCGCCGCGGCCGGCTACGACGTGAAGCGCTTCAAGCTCGCGGCGTTCGTGATCTCGGGCGCGGTCACGGGCCTGGCGGGCGCGCTGCACGCGTTGATGACGGGCATCGCACCGCTGTCGAATATCGACTACCACACGAGCGAGATGATCCTCGTGATGACGGTGATCGGCGGCACGGGCAACCTGTTCGCGTCGGTGCTCGGCGCGGCGTTCTACGTGCTGTTCGCGGACTGGCTGTCGACGCTGTGGCCGCGCTGGCTGCTGCTGCTCGGCCTCGTGCTGATCGCGGTCAGCCTGTTCATGCAGCGCGGATTGTGGGGGCTGGGCGAACGCATCGTGGCGTCGCTGCGGCGTAGCGATCGCGCGGTGGCCACGGTCAAGGAGCGGCAATGAGCGAAGCGATTCTCGAAGCGCGCGGCATCGTCAAGCGCTACGGCAAGTTCACCGCGCTGGGCGGCGTCGATCTGCGCATCATGCCGCGCACCGTGCATTCGGTGATCGGCCCGAACGGCGCGGGCAAGACGACGCTGTTCCATACGCTGACCGGCACGCTGCCGATCACGTCGGGCTCGATCCTGTTCGACGGCCACGACGTGTCGCACGAACCCGATCACAAGCGCGTGCGACGCGGCATCGCACGCTCGTTTCAGGTCACGAGCCTGTTTCAGAACCTGAGCGTGCGCGAGAACCTGCGCGTCGCCGCGCAGGGCGTCGAATCGCGGCGGGCGTTGAATCCGTGGACGCCGCCGCGCGGTGCGCTCGCGCATGACGGCATCGTCGACGACGTCCTCGAGCGGCTCGGCCTCCAGCGCTTCGCCGATACCGCGGCCGGCGTGCTGTCGCACGGCCAGCAGCGCCGGCTCGAGGTCGGCATGGCGCTGGCGGCGCGGCCGCGCGCGATCTTTCTCGACGAGCCGACGTCGGGCATGGGGATCGACGATCTCGACGACATGAAGGCGCTGATCCGCGGCTTGCGCGACGACTACACCGTCGTGCTGATCGAACACAACATGGGCATCGTGATGGACATTTCGGACACGATCACGGTGATGCAGCAGGGGCGCGTGCTGGTCGAAGGCAAACCCGACGCGATTCGCGGCGACGCGCGCGTGCGCAGTGCATATCTCGGCAACATGATCACGGGAGGCCGCGCATGATGCTCGACGTGAAGGAGGTGCACGCCTGCTACGGCAAGAGCCACGTGCTGCAGGGCATTTCGCTGAACGTGAACGAAGGCGAGACGGTGACGCTGCTCGGCCGCAACGGCGCGGGTAAATCGACGACGCTCAAGACGATCGCGGGCGTCGTCGCGCCGACCGGCGGCACGGTGACGTTCGCGGGCCGACCGGTGTCCGGGCAACCGGCGCACCGGATCGCCGCGCGCGGCCTGTGCTTCGTGCCCGAGCATCGCGGGATCTTCCGGCTGCTGTCGGTCGAGGAGAACCTGCGGCTCGGCGCGCGTCGCGATTCGCCGTGGCAGCTCGACGATATCTACCGGATCTTTCCGCGCCTGAAGGAGCGTCGCCGCAACGGCGGCGCGCAGTTGTCGGGCGGCGAGCAGCAGATGCTCGCGATCGGCCGCGCGCTGATGAATCATCCGCGGCTGCTGATGCTGGATGAGCCGGTCGAGGGGCTGGCCCCGGTGATCGTCGAGGAAATCGTCGAGCAGTTGAAGCGGATCAAGGCGGCCGGCGTCGCGATCCTGCTCGTCGAACAGAACCTCGAAGTGTGCACGCAGCTCGCGGACCGCCACTTCGTGATCGAACAGGGCGTGATCGTCTACGAAGGCAGCAACGCGGCGTTCGCGGCCGATCACGACGTGAAGGACCGCTACCTGGGCGTCGGTGTCGCATGAGCCGTGCCTTTTCAATGCGAGGAATGGCAACGATGCAAGTACAGGATTCGACTCCGGGCGTCGTGGCGTCCGGCTTGCGCGTCGACGGCGCGCGGCTGTGGGACAGCCTGATGCGTCTCGCGCGGATCGGCGCGACCGACAAGGGCGGCGTGTGCCGTCTCGCGCTCACCGAACTCGATCGCGACGCGCGCGACCTGTTCGTCGCGTGGGCGCGGGAAATCGGTTGCACGGTGCGCGTCGACGCGATCGGCAATATCTTTGCGCGGCGCGCGGGCGAACGGGACGACCTGCCGCCGGTGGCGACGGGCAGCCATATCGACACGCAACCGACGGGCGGCAAGTTCGACGGCAACTACGGCGTGCTGGCCGGCCTCGAGGTGCTGCGCACGCTCGATGACGCCGGGGTGCGCACGCGCGCACCGCTCGAGGTGGCGGTCTGGACCAACGAGGAAGGGTCGCGCTTCGTCCCGGTGATGATGGGTTCCGGCGTGTTCGCGGGCGCGTTCACGCTCGACCATGCGCTCGCGCAATGCGATCGCGACGGCGTGTCGGTGCGCGACGCGCTGGCCGCGATCGGCTACGCGGGCAGTGCGGACGACGGGAACGGCGCGCACCCGGTCGGCGCGTATTTCGAAGCGCATATCGAGCAGGGTCCGGTGCTGGAGGCGCACGACACGACGATCGGCGTGGTCGAGGGCGCGCTCGGACAGCGCTGGTACGACGTGACCGTCCACGGGATGGAGGCGCATGCGGGCCCGACGCCGATGGCGCTGCGGCGCGACGCGCTGCTGGTCGCGGCCGATCTCGTGCGTGCGGTGAACGGCATCGCGCGCGCGCATCCGCCGCACGGACGCGGCACGGTCGGCTGGGTCGACGTGCACCCGAATTCGCGCAACGTGATTCCCGGCCGCGTGACGCTGACCGTCGACCTGCGCGCGGCCGACGACGCGACGCTGGCGGCGATGGATGCGGCGCTGCGTGCGGCATGCGCGGATCTGGGCGCGACGGCCGGGATGCGGATCGACATCGAGCCGGTCGTGTACTTTCCGCCGCAGCCGTTCGATCCGGCGCTGGTCGAGCAGGTTCGCGCGGGCGCGAATGCACTCGGACTGTCGTCGATGAACGTGATCAGCGGCGCGGGCCACGACGCGGTGTATCTCGCGCGCGTGGCGCCGACCGCGATGATCTTCGTGCCGTGCAAGGACGGGATCAGCCACAACGAAATCGAGGACGCCGATCCGGCACATCTGGAAGCCGGCTGCAACGTGCTGCTGCACGCGATGCTGGGCGCGGCCGGAATCGCGGAGGGCCATGCGCGATGAAGATCCTGATCGCCCGGATGAACCACGAGACCAACACGTTCTCGCCGGTGCCGACGCCGCTTGCCGCATTCGGCCGAAGCGGCCCCGACTGGGGCGACGACGCATATCGCGCGAATCGCGGGATGCGCACCGCGATGGCCGCGTTCATCGATGCAGCCGAGCGCGAAGGCGCGGACATCGTGACGCCCGTGTCGGCGGCCGCGAACCCGAGCGGGCCGGTTGCGGCCGATGCGTACGCGGCGATCTGCGATGCGATCGTTGCGGCCGCACCCGGTTGCGACGCGGTGATGCTGGACCTGCACGGCGCGATGGTCGCCGAGCAGAGCGCGGACGGCGAGGGCGACCTGCTCGCGCGCGTGCGCGCGGCGCTGCCCGATGCGCCGATCGCGGTGGCGCTCGACCTGCACGCGAACGTCACGCAGAAGATGATCGACAACGCGGACGTGATCGTCAGTTTCAAGACCTATCCGCACGTCGACATGTATGAGACCGGCGAGCATGCGGCACGGCTGCTGCTCGACCGGCTTCATGGCCGCGCGCGGCCCGTGCTCGCGTGGCGGCAGCCGCCGCTGATGACGTCGACGCTGCGCAGCGCGAGCGCCGAAGGCGCGATGCAGCGCGCGGTGGAAGCCGCGCGGGCGGCCGAGGCGGATGGCATGCTCGCGGTGTCGATCCTGCCCGGCTTCTCGCTCGCGGATATTCCCGTGCCGTGCATCAGCGTGGTCGTGGTGGCCGACGGCGACCGCGCGGCGGCCGACGCGGTCGCCGAGCGCATTGCACGGCAGATCTGGGATGCGCGCGACGCATTCGTCTATCGCAGCGCGCCGCTCGCCGAATCGGTCGCGCAGGCCGCGGCGCTCGCCGACGGCGCGGAGCGCCCGGTGCTGATGCTCGATCACGGCGACAACTGCATGTCGGGCGGCCCGTGCGACACGATGGACCTGCTGGAAGCCGCGCTCGCGCACGGGCTCGACGGGATCGTCAGCGGGCCGTTGTGCGACCCCGAAGCCGTCGCGGCGCTGATCGACGCGGGCGTCGGCGCAACCGTCACGGTGCCGGTCGGCAACCGGCTGCCGTCGCACGGCGGCGTGCGGCGCGAACCGTTTCGCGCGACGGGCATCGTGCGCGCGATCACCGACGGCGAATACTTGATTACCGGCCCGACGTACACCGGGCAGCGTGCGTACATGGGCCGCACGGCCGTGCTCGATATCGGCCCGGCCACGCTCGTCGTCACCGAGCGCACGCAGGAGCCGTGGGATCTCGGCGTGTTCGAGAGCGTGGGCGTCGATCCGCGCCGCGCGCGCTTCCTGTTGCTGAAGTCGCGGATGTATTGCCGGCCCGTATTCGTGCCGATTTCGTCTGCGCTGGTCGAATGCGACAGCCGCGGCGTGACCGGTTCGGACTTCGGGCTGTTCCGCTACGAGCGGCTCGCGCGGCCGGTGTATCCGCTCGACGACATCGTCGAATGGCCGTCAGGGACGCGACGCGCGGATTGACGGAACCGAACCGCGTGCGAGACGCCGGGCGGGCGCGCTTTCGGGCATCATGCGATGGCGCCGGCCCGTCGGGCAGCAGGGTCGGCAATCCATTGCGTCCGCAACCGATCCGGAGAACCGACCGCCATGCATTCGAATCCTTTCCGCCTGCGCCGCGCGCGCCTGCTCGCCGCGCTGACTCTCGCCACGACGACCGTTGCCGTGCATGCCGCCGACTGGATCGTGTCCGGCAACGACGGCAAGTACCAGCGCGTCGAGGGCCGCGACACCTATCTGCCTTCTCCGCCCGCCGACACGCTGACGCTGCTCGATGCCAGTACATTCCCGCCGAAGGTCGCGGTGCAGGTCGACGTCGAGAACGGCATCCAGGGGCCGCCGCAGGCCGTCGCGATCACGCCGGACGCGAAGCTCGCGCTGGTCGGCGCGCCGACGCGCTACGACACGGCCGCGAAGCAGCTCGTATTCGACACGTTCCTGCAGGTCGTGAATCTCGACAGCGCGCCGCCCGCGATCACGCGCATCGAGCTCGGCACGCATCCGCAAGGGATCGCGATCGATCGCTCGGGCCGGCTCGCGCTCGTCGCCAACGTCGACGGCAGCGTGTCGATCCTGCACATCGACGGCGCGCAGGTGACGCTCGACGGCACCCTGAAAATCGGCAAGAAGCGGCTGGCCGGGATCAGCTTCACGCACGACGGCAAGCATGCGCTCGTGTCGCTGCGCGACGAGCAGGGCATCGCGGTGCTGAACGTCGACGACGGCAAGGTGACCGACAGCGGCACGCGGTTGAGCACGGGCGTCGCGCCTTACACGATCGACGTGTCGAGCGACAATCGCTGGGCCGTCGTCAGCAACGTCGGGCTCGCCGGACTGCCCGGCTATACCGGCACGCTCGCGGGCGACGCCGATTCGGTCGCGCTGATCGACGTGTCGCGCGTGCCGTTCCGCACGGTCCAGTATTTGACGGTGCCGTCGCTGCCGGAAGGCGTCGCGATTTCGCCGAACGGGAAGTGGATCGCCGTGCAGGCAATGGACGGCTCGAACCTGACGGCCGACAACCCGGGCCGCCACAAGCTCGGCAAGGTGCTGCTGTTCGAGATCCGCGACGGGCAGGCCGTGAAGGTGAACGAGGTGCCGGGCGGCGAAGCCGCGCAGGGCATCGTGTTTACCGCCGACAGCCGGCACGTGATCGTGCAGTTCAACGTCGAACGGCAGCTTGCGTTGTATGCGGTCGAGGGCGGCAAGCTGCGCGACACGGGCAAGCGGATCGCGCTGACGGGCGGGCCGTCTTCGTTGAGGACGTTGCCGCGCTGACGGGCTTTGTTCACGGCTCGTGGCGACGGAGCGTATGCGGGCCGTTCGGCCGTGAGGGGCACGCGCCCCTTCAACGGATGAAGGCGCGGGCGAACCGGCGGCGTGTACACGAGGATGCGTGCGAAAAGAAGCGCGCGGTACGGCCGCACCGGGCCGCACGACCGCCGTTACGGACGCAGCAGATCGAACCCGCCGAAAACCACGACACCGCTGAGCGCGATCATCGCGACGGAGTGCTGGCCGAAGTAGAGAATCGCGGCGGCGAGCCACGTCGTGATGCAGAAGGCGCCGATGCGGGCCATCGTGTGTTCCTCGAATGCGTGATGAAGTGAATGCGTGCCGCACGGCGTTCGCCGCTCGGGCGGTGAGCGGGGTACGCATGCAGGCGGACGGAAAAGGCGACTCGGGAAGCCGCGAGGGGGCGTCGGCATACGTTGCATGCCGTGCCTCGACAGTCCGGAGCCGGAGCCGGCGGCATCGCGCGATCGGGCCTGAAGGAGGCGTCCGACGTGCGCATCCCGCCGGCGAAGCGGCGATTTTACCAGCGCCGCCATGCCGCCAATCTGGCCCTTTCGCGATCAATGTCGGTCATCGCGCGGCAATTCACCCGACCCCGATATTCAAGTTTCGTGTGATGAGTGCCGTAAATGAACTGGCAGGCGATTTCCGCCCCCCGTCATTTCGTTTACCGACACACGAACCGACACGATGCAGATCGATTTCTCCACGACCGCGCGATCGCCGCTCGCGGACAGCGGCGTGACCGCGAACCCGCCCGCCGCGACGTCATCCACCAGCGGCGCGGCGGATGCCGCGAGCACGACGGGCGCCACCAGTGCGACCGGCACGACGGGCGCCACCGGCACGAAGGATTCGACCGGCGTCACCGGCGCAACGCCCGGCGCAGCGGCCGCATCGCAGGAAGACCCGGCGGTCGCCCAGCTGAAGGCGCTGATCGAGCGGCTGCAGAAGCAACTCGCGACCTTGGAGCAGCAGATGGCCACCGCGGCCCAGCGCGCGAAGGACGACCCGGCCGCAGCCATCGAGCAGCAGTCGCTGAGCGCGGAAGCCGGCGCGATTTCGGCCGCGCTTGCCACGGCGATCTCGCAACTCGCCGCGGCGCTCGAGAAATCCGGCGGCTCGCAGTCGGGCGGGCTGGTGTCGACGCAGGCCTGAGCGGCCACGGCGGCGTCGGCCGCACGCATTACAATCGCACGCTCGTCTCCCTCTCAAGGACGGCTGAACGATGAATGCGGAACTCGACGACGACGAACTCGTTCGCTTCGACGCGCACGGCGGCACGCCGCTGCCGGCAGCCGACGCCGAAGGATGGCTCGACCATGACGGCGCGCGCATCTGGTACGCGTCGTTCGGCCAGGGGCCGGCGGTCGTGCTGTTGCACGGCGGCCTGGGCCACGGCGGCAACTGGGGCAACCAGGTGCCGGCGCTGCGCGCGGCCGGCTACCGCGCGATCGTGATCGACAGCCGCGGGCACGGCCGCAGCACGCGCGACGACCGCCCCTATTCGTACGAACGCATGGCATCGGACGTGCTGGCCGTCCTCGACACGCTGCACGTCGACCGTGCACGCTTCGTCGGCTGGAGCGACGGCGCATGCATCGCGCTCGTGCTGGCCGCCCGCGCACCGGAACGCGCGGCCGGCGTGTTCTTCTTCGCCTGCAACATGGACCCGGGCGGCACGAAGGAGATGGCGCCGAGCCCGCTGATCGACCGCTGTTTCGCGCGGCACCGCAAGGACTATGCGCGACTGTCCGCGACACCGGAGCAGTTCGACGCGTTCGTCGCGGCCGTCAGCGAAATGATGCGCACGCAACCGAATTACACCGCGCGGGATCTCGCGGCGATCGCCGTGCCGGTTGCGATCGTGCAGGGCGAGCACGACGAATTCATCCGGCCCGAGCATGCGGCGTACCTTGCGCGGACGATCCCGGGCGCGACGCTGACGATGCTGCCCGGCGTGAGCCATTTCGCGCCGCTGCAGCGGCCCGCGCGGTTCAACGCGGCGATGCTGGCGTTTCTCGACCGGCTGCCGGAATGATCCACGGGCAGGGCGCGCGGCCCGCGGGTGAGCGGGCGCGTGCGGCGGCCCGCGTTCAGACCATCGCGTTGTCGGCGCCGGGAATCTCGTGCGCCTTGATCTGCTTGCGCTGCAGCTTGTAGCGCAGCTTCCCGAGCATGCCGTCCTCGTGGCTGACCCGCGTGATGGTGCGCACGTACTCGTCGTCCGGCGCGATGGCCTGCGCCCCCATGATCCAGCGCACGCTGTCGCGATAGTCGTACAGCGACTTGTCGTTGACGTCGGCAAGAAAGAACGACAGCGCGGCCATTGCGGCCGGGTGGCCGCCTTCGGCATGCCGGCGCAGTTCGTCGACGTAGCGATGGCGCGACGGATAGTCGTCGATGTCGCCGATGAACATCAGCATGCACTCGAGGCCGTCGGTATGCCCCATCTCGTGCGCCTTGCGCGCGGCCTCGACGGCTTCGACCTGCATGCGCGCGCGTTCGGCCCGGTCCGTGCTGGTCTGCCCGATGTGATGGTACGTGTAGCCGAGCCGGTACGCGGCCATGTTGCCGCCGGCTTCCATCGACTCGCGGAAGTAGTGGGCGGCGCGGTACGGGTCGGCCTCGACATGCGTGCCGTCCTTGTAGAAGCACCCGAGCAGGTAGTCGCACGAATCGCCGCCCGCCTCGTATCCGATCCGGCAGATGGCGAGCGCATCGGCGGGGCGCCGGTTTTCATACTCGAGGGCGGTGGCGACCTGGTTCCAGGCGAGCGAGCCCGGCTCGTTCACGCGTGCCGCTTCGAGCCAGGCGTCGCCGCGCGCGTCATCGTGGGCGAAACCGAACGTGCCGGTACGATGTCCGTAGCCGCGCAGGATCATCGCCGCCGTGCACGCGCGTGCGTCCGATGCGCGTTCGATCGCGCGGGTCAGCCAGGCGCCATCCGGATCGAGGGCGAGCGCGAGCCGCAAAGCCATCGCCATCGCGCGGTTGTCGTCGATCGGCTCGTTGCGTTCGGCTTCCTGCAGCCGCGCGTAGGCCTGTTCATACTCGTTGCGTTTGAAATGGCTGTAGGCGAGCCAATGCAGCGTTTCCCAACGGTGATACGGATGCAGCGCGGCGTTCGCACGCGCGAGCGTTGCGGTCATCGCGTGGCGCGCGTCGTCGTCGTCGTCATCCGCATCGAGCGTGCTGCCGGCGTAGTCGTCGCGCCAGATCTCGTGCAGCAGCCGATCCTTCTCGACCGCATCGAGGTGCGCGCACGCGTCGGACGCGACGAACGCGCGGATGTGATCGTGCGAGCCGCCCCAGCGCGGCTGCATGTACCAGATGAACGTGCGCATCGGGAAGAACAGCTTCGGGTGGATGTGCAGCGTCGCTTCCATCCAGTACCACTTTTCCTTGCGCAGCTTCCTGCCCTGGACCGGGCCGGGCAGCGCGTCCGGAAATTCCGGCGGGCAGGCGACCGGCACGTCGGGGTTCAGCCCCGAACGCGCGAACATGTGCTGCAGCTCGGCGCGCGTGGCTTCGTCGTCGGCGCCGGCGTTCAGGCGCAGTTCGGTGACGGGCCAGCGACGCTCGCGCACGAGCTGCGCGAGCCACTCGGGTTCGCCGAACGACGACACGCTCGTGAAGATCACCATCGGCGCGCTCCACAACGTCGGTGCGAGCGCCAGCGCGCGCAGCGCCGCGACGAGCGTCAGCGTCGCGCACGCATGCGCGCCGATCCAGCCGGCTTCGGTCACCGTCTCGGCCCAGCCGCTGCCGCGGTATTCGTAGGCCCAGTGGTGCCAGTAATGCGCTTCGCACAGCCACGCGTGCGCGGAGCGCGGGTTCGCGGCCTGCCATGCGCGCAGGCGCGCGAGTCCTTCGGCGCCGGCGTCGATGCACGGCTGCACGTCGGCCGGCAGCGCGTCGACGTACCGCCCCTCGGCGGTGCGATCGGCGAAGCTGGCCGCGAGCGCGGCATCGAGTTGCGCGTCGAGCGCGGCATAGTCGCCGGCGCGCAGCAGCGCGTCGATGTCGCAGACGAACCAGCGGGATGTCGCGGGCGGAATCAGGTCGGCGGAGGCGGAGGACATGTCGGTATCGGCGGTCATGACGAAACGGGTTGGGGGTCGAAGATGCGGTAGCGCTTCCACGGCAGCGAAAGCCAGTTTCCGGACGGATTGCGCAGGTACTCGCGCACTTCCTGCGTGGCGCGCGACGACGCGGGGCCGTCCTGGCCGCTGCCGCGCAGCCACTGCTGGCGCGCCCGCGCATACGCGAGCCCGAAGTCTTCCCAGCTGTCGAAGCTGTCCTGCGCGCGCTGCGCATTGAGCAGCAGCACGACCCACGCGTGCTGTTCGGACGTCCAGCCGAGTAGCGCGATGCAACGGACGAGAAACGCGGTGCGCGCGCAATCGAATGCGAGTGCGTCGCGCACGCGCCCGATCGCGGCGAGCTGTTCGTAGAAGCCGTCGTGCGAGCGGCCGACGCCGCGAATCCAGCCCGCGAGGATCGACGGCACGCGCTGCACGATCTGCCACTCGGGCAGGTCGGCCGGCAGGTCGAGTTCGCGCCGTACCTGGCGCGCGAGCTGTTCGCGCTGCGAATCGGGCAGCGCATGGACGAGGTCGTCGCAATCGCAGCGCAGCCCGTTGCGGATCAGCAGGATGTCGGCCAGCGCGAGCGCCCAGCGGCGGCGGTTCGGCGGCGCCTGCTCGGCCTGCGCCTGCGCGAGCCTGACGGCCATGGTTTGCCGCACCGGCACCGTGCTGTCGGCGCTCGCGGCCTGGTCGGCGTCGACTTCGCGCACCATCCGTGCGGCGACCCGCAACGAGCGCCACACGTACCACACGAGCCCCAGCACGGCCACGCCAAGCAGCAGTCTCAGCATGACGCGCTCCCGTCCGTCGGCGCAGGCAACGCGAACGCCGCGCACAGCGCGGGATCGATCGCGATGCCTTCGATCTCGAATGCGGTCGCCGCCGGCGGTGCGTCGGGTGCGCGCGCGCTCGGCAGCGCATCGGCCGGCAACGCATGGCGCGCGGCCGCCGCGACGGCGGGATCGATCTGCCGCAACTGGCCGAGCGCATAGGGCGCATTGCGCAGCAGCAGCCATTGCAGCACGGCCGGCGGTTGCTCGAAATGCTCGATCAGGTGGGAGTTCTCGCTCATCACGCTCAGCAGATGGTCGGACGAGCGCACGTCGGTGACGAAGGTCCACGCGCCGGTGGCCGCGCCCGGCGCATCCGGTTCGAACACGAGGCCCATGCCCTCGCAATCGGGATGACGCTCGCCGCGCGGCGCGAGCGCACGCAGGAACTGGCGAACGTCGTCCGCATAGCGGCGCACCGGATGGCGATTCTGCTTGCCCTTGATCTGGTCGATGCGCAGGCCGTCGCCGCTCGCCTGCAGGCTGATCGTCACGTGCGGCTGGTTGCCCGCGCCGCGCAGCGTGAAGAGGCGCAGCCGGCCGTCTCGCGCGGCTTGCGCGTACTGCTCGCCGTAGCCGCCGCGCAGCCGGCGGCGATCCGCGAACTGGCCGAGACAGTGCTGCATGTAGTACGACTCGTACGCGAGCTCCTCGCGCAGCGCCGCATGATCGCCGACGAATTCGCACACGATCCCGTTCGGCGTGCGCAGCACCTCGCGCAGCGCGAGGCCGCTGCTCGGCACCCAGCCCTTGTCGCGGCGCGCCTGCATCCGCTGGTGCTCGCGTTCCCACATGTCGAGCGCCATCGCGCAGGTGATGCGTTGCAGTTTCTGCGCGAGCCGCGTGCCGGCGCGCGAGCGCAGGAATTCGACGAGCACGCGCTCGCGGTCGATCAGCAGCATGTGCTCGGGATCGATGAAGTAGAGCGCCGCCGGCTCGGCGGCGGGCGGCGGCGCATCGGGCGTCGGGCCGGATGCCGCGGATGCCGATTGCGCGCGGAACCGGCGCACGAGCCACTCGGGCGCCGGCCGGTCGGCGCCGGCAAGCGCGCGGTAATCGGCCAGCGAAGCGAGCGGCTGCGCCTGCTCGAACGCCCCGACGACCCAGCGGAAGAAATGGTTGCCGAGCCACGCGCGGATCTCGGCCGGATCGCCGCGCTCGGCGCTGCGGCGCGCGATGGCCGCCTTGATGTCGGGCGCATTGACGACATCGCGCGGCCGATAGGCCGACGCGGCCACGGTTTCGGTCACGGGCTCACTCTCCGGTCGGGCAGGGCGTGCGCGGGCAGTGCGCGCGGGACCCTGGCGGTTCTTCTGGCTCAACGACGAAACGGCGAACGTGCGCGCGGAAATGCGGCGGCGTCGCGTATTTCGGTTCAGGTCGGTCGGTGCGTGAAAATCACGCGACCACGCGGGAGCGGGCGATCGGGAAAGGGCGATACATTGTTTCTCTCAGGATGGGTTTTATTTTTTGCTTCCGCGAGTCTACTTCGATCCATGCGGATGAATCAATCGCGCCGCTGGCCGGCGCCGGCGGATCTGACAAGAGTTATCTCTTTTTCGTCGATTTTCGATACCGCGCCAATCGACCGCCGGATTCGATGCTGTCGAAACCGACAGGTTTTCCTGAAAACCGGGCATGCGGCCCGGAGGCGATCGTGGTCCGTCCGGCATTCTCCACGTCTCATAAGTTTTTCTTTCGGCTCGCGCAACATATCCTCGATTGTTGGCGGCCGGGCGGTAGCGGATAGTCCTGCTTCGACAGGCCGGCCGACGCGCGCTGCGCGCGGCGCGGCCGGATCTGCTGTCCATGCAACCATCAGAAATGGAAAGGAACCGCACCCATGCGATTCAACGCGACACGCTTCGCGGCGATCCTGTTCGTCGCCGCATGCGCGACCGCCACGGCCGGTCGCGCGGCCGCCGTCACGCAGGACGCGCTCCACGACACCGTCACGCGCCAGATCGCACCGCTGATGAAGCAGTACGCGATCCCCGGCATGGCGATCGGCATCGTCGCCGACGGCAAGCCGTACGTGTTCGACTACGGCGTGATGTCGACGCAAACCGGCAAGCCGGTGACCGGCGACACGCTGTTCGAGATCGGCTCGGTCAGCAAGACGCTGACCGCGACGCTCGCCGCGGACGCGCAAGAGGGCGGCGAACTGTCGCTCGCGGACCCCGTGGCCCACTATCTGCCCGAGCTGCAGGGCAAGCCGTTCGGCGTCGTGACGCTGCTCCAGCTCGGCACGCACACGCCCGGCGGGACGCCGCTGCAGGTGCCGGACAGCATCCGCGACGACGCGGGCCTGATCCGCTATCTCGACGCGTGGCGGCCCGAGTATGCGCCGGGCACGCACCGCAAGTATTCGAACGTCGCGATCGGCATGCTCGGCTGGCTGACCGCGAAGGCGACGCACAAGGATTTCGCGACGCTGATGGCGCAGCGGCTCTTTTCCGCGCTCGGGATGACGCACACGTACATCGACGTGCCCGCCGCGCGCATGGCCGATTATGCGCAGGGCTATACGAAGGACGGCAAGCCGGTGCGGATGACGGAAGGCATGCTGTGGCAGCCGGCGTATGGTGTGCGGACCACGGCGGCCGACCTGCTGCGCTTCGTGCAGGCGAACCTGGGGATGATCCAGACGGCGCCGCGCCTGCAGCGCGCGATCGAACGCACGCACACCGGCTATTTCCGCGCGGGGCCGCTGACGCAGGATCTGATCTGGGAACAGTATCCGTATCCGGTCGCATTGCCCACGCTGCTCGCGGGCAACGCGCCCAAGATGCTGTTCGATGCGGTGCCGGCCCGCGCGATCCAGCCGCCGCTCGCGCCGAACCCCGCGACCTGGATCAACAAGACGGGGTCGACCGGCGGCTTCAGCACGTACGTCGCGTTCGTTCCCGCGAAGCGGATCGGGATCGTGATGCTCGCGAACGGCAACGTGCCGATCGAGGATCGCGTGAAGGCCGCGTACCGGATTCTCGGATCGCTCGGCGACGGCCGGTAACGGCGCCGCGCTCGTGCCGGGGAGCCGGCGTCGCGTGGTCGCCGGCTCCCCGGCACGAGATCACGGCCGACGTCCGCACGCTGGTCGAAGCAGGATGCGTCCGACACGGCCGATCATCCCGCCGCGCGCAAAGCTGTTTTAGTGATTCACGCCTTCCGCCGCTGGCGCCGGCCGCCGATACTGCGACGCACGACTTTTTGCGAGACGGTGCCGCATGACCCGTCTCGCCTCCGGAGCAACGAATGAAAGGGGCCGTGATCTGCAACGGCATGATCTACGGCGACGGCCTCGGGCTGCGTTGCGAGAAACGCGCGTCGACCTGCGCGTGTTCGCGGGTCGGGCCGCCCGCTTCATACCCGCCTATTCGGACAATATTCGCTGCGAATTATTGAATCGAAATCAACTGTGATTCGCGTGTGCGCCCGCTTATCAAACGGGCCCGGCGGCACTATCGTGACGGTTCCTGACACCGCTGACGATTGCCGACCATGAAGACGACCCTCGACGAGATGCTCGCGTTCGTGACCATCGCCGATACCGGTTCGTTGACGGGGGCGGCCGACAAACTGCACCAGCCGACCTCGGTGATGAGCCGGATCCTGCGACGCCTCGAGGAAAAGCTCGACACCACGCTGATCCGCCGCACGACGCGCCGCCTTGAAGTGACCCAGGAGGGCACGCTTTTCCTCGACTACGCGCGCGACATCATCGCATCGGTCGAATTCGCCGAGGAACAGATCGCGAGCCAGCGCGAGACGCCGGCCGGGCGGCTGCGGATCAATGCGGCGATGCCGTTCATGCAACATGTGATCGCGCCGATGATGCCCGGCTTTCGCGACGCGTATCCGGCGATCGAGGCCGAACTTCATACGAGCGACGAAATCATCGACCTGCTCGAACAGCGCGCCGACGTCGCGATCCGGATCGGCGAGCTGCGCGATTCGACGCTGCACGCCCGCAAGCTCGGCAGCAGCCGACTGCGCATTCTGGCGAGCCCCGCCTATCTGGAGAAAGCCGGCGTACCGACGAGCGTTGCCGATCTCGCGAACCATACGCTGCTCGGTTTCGTGCAGCCGGAAACGCTGAACCACTGGCCGCTGCGTACCGCGGACGGCGACGTGTACCGCATTCATCCGGCGCTGCAGGCGTCGAGCGGCGAGACGCTGCTGACGCTCGCGCTCAATGGCGCGGGCATCGTATGCCTCGCCGACTATATGACGGGCACGTATCGCCGCGATGGCAGCCTCGTCGAACTGCTCGTCGACGACACGGTCGAGTTTCGCCAGCCGATTCATGCGGTGTTCTATCGCAATGCGACGCTGTCGTCGCGCGTCGTCAGTTTTCTCGACTATGTGAGCGCGCAGTTGAAGGAAGGCGGCGACATCGATTGAGTCGATGCCGCACGCGCGGGTTCGCGCCATGTAACAGGGGCGACGGGTTCGAATGACATCGAACCCGTCGCCCTTTGCGCATCGGTCGATCCCGGCCCACGCGCTTACTGCCCCAGCGCGCTCATCAGCCTGACCCGGCTCAGCGTTTCCTCGGTGCGTACCTGCGCGAGCGAATCCTCGGCCGCGAGCAGTGCACGCTGCACTTCCAGCGTGTCGATGAACGCCGATTCGCCGCTGCGCCAAGACCGGTTGATCTGCGTGTACGCGCCGCGCGCATTCGACACCGCGCGCTCGAGGCGCTCGGTTCGGCCGTGATTTCGGGCGACCGCGGCCACCGATGTCTCGACGTCGGCGACGGCCGTCAGCACCGCCGTGCGATAGGCGGCGAGCGCCTGGTCGGCCTGCGCGCGACGCAGCGCGACGACGCTGCGCCGCCGTCCGCCGTCGAACAGCGGTGCACTCGCGCCGGCGCCGGCCATCCACGCGAACGAACGCGCGAGCGACGCGCCCGAGAAACCGTCGATTGCCGCGCCGATCACGCCGATCAGCTGCAGGTGCGGCTTCAGGTCGGCCTCGGCCACGCCGATGCGGGCATAGGCCGCGACGACGCGTGCCTCGGCCGCGCGCACGTCGGGCCGCCGGCGCAGCAGATCGGCCGGCGTGCCGATGCCCGGTGCGGCGGCGGTCCACACCGGCTCGGACACGGGCGGGTCGAGCCGCGCATAGACGTCCTGCGGCGTCGACGCGGTAATGATCGACAGCCGATGGATCGCGGCCTGCCGCTGCAGTTGCAGCGCGGGCAGTTCGGCCAGCGTCGTTTCCGTTTGCGCGGCGGCACGGTCGACGTCGGCGACCGGCACGACGCCCGCGTCGAACAGGCGCCGTGTCGATTCCTCGGTGCTGCGCTGGCTCAACCCGTTGGCCTCGACCAGCGCGAGCCGCTGTTCGAGGCCGCGCACCGTCACATAGGTGCGCACGGTTTCGTCGATCGTCGCGATCCGCACGGCCGCCGCATCGTTTTGCGCCGACGCAATATCCGCGTCGGCCGCCGACACCCCCTGGCGGATGCGGCCGAAGATGTCGATTTCCCACGCGAGGCTCGCATTCAGGTCGAATGCGTTGCCGATCGTCGGCGTGTCGGTCGGGAACGCCTGCGAGGCGGACAACCGCCGGCGGCTGGCGCCGCCATTCAGATCGACGGACGGCAACCCTTGCGACGCCGCGCCGATGCGCACCGCGCGGGCCGCGTCGATGCGCGCGACGGCCGCCTGCAGATCGAGGTTGTTCGCGAGTGCCGTGTCGATCAGCCGGTCGAGGATCGGATCGTGGAAGCCGCGCCACCACGCAGCGGTGTCGGCGGCCGGGCCGCCGGCCGCGAGATCCGCGTTCGCATAGGTCGCGGCCAGCGGCGGCGGCGCGACGGTGGCGACCGGCGCGCTCGTGCACGCGGTCAGGACGGCCGCAGCGGACAGCGCGGCCACGAGTCGAACGAACTTCATTGCACCTCCTCCGGTGCGACGGCCGCGACAGCGGTCTGGCGCATCGCGAGCCGGCGAACCATCACATAGAACACCGGCGTGAACAGCAGCCCGAAAAACGTCACGCCGATCATCCCGAAGAACACTGCCGCGCCGACCGCCTGGCGCATCTCCGCGCCCGCGCCTTCGGAGATCACGAGCGGCAGCACGCCGAGGATGAACGCGAGCGACGTCATCACGATCGGGCGCAGCCGCTGCACGCACGCGTCGACGACGGCCTCGACGAGTTCGGCGCCGTCGGCCTCCAGCTGCCTTGCGACCTCGACGATCAGGATCGCGTTCTTCGCGGCGAGCCCGACCAGCACGATGAAGCCGATCTGCGTGAGGATGTTCACGTCCTGGCCGAGCGCGCGCACGCCGAGCGAGGCGGCGAGCAGGCACATCGGCACGATCAGCAGGATCGATACCGGCAGGCTCCAGCTGCCGTACTGCGCGGCGAGCACCAGATAGACGAGCAGCACGCACAGCGGGAACACGAGCAGCCCCGTGTTGCCGGCCGTGGTCTGCTGATACGACAGATCGGTCCACTCGAACGAGATGCCGGGCGGCAGTACCTGTTTCGCGAGCGTTTCCATCGTCGCGATCGCGAAGCCCGAGCCGAGGCCCGGTGCGGTATCGCCGTTGATTTCGGTGGCCGGATACAGGTTGTAGCGCGGCGCGCGATCGACGCCGAGCATGTCGTCGATGCGCGTCACGCTGCCGATCGGCGCCATCTCGCCGTCGCGATTGCGCACCTTCAGCCGTGCGAGATCCGACGCGTCGACGCGGAACGGCAGGTCCGCCTGCGCGGTCACGCGATAGGTGCGACCGACGATGTTGAAGTCGTTGATATAGGTCGAACCGAAATACGTCTCGACCGCGTCGTTGATCGCCTGGCTCGGCACGCCGAGCATCTCGGCCTTCTCGCGGTCGAGTTCGACGTGCACCTGCGGGCTCGTCGCGGAGTAGGGCGTGTAGACGCCGACCATGCCGGGCGTGCGGTTGGCGGCCGCGACGAGATCCTGCGTCGCCTTCGCGAGCGCGGCGGTGCCGAGGCCGTTGCGGTCTTCGAGCCGCATCGCGAAGCCCCCCGTGCTGCCGAGGCCCTGCACCGGCGGCGGCATCGCGACGACGATCGACGCTTCGGTGATGGTCGCGAGCCGCTTGCGCATCTCGGCGGCGATCGTGTCGATCGTCAGGCCGCGTGCCTTGCGTTCCGGCCAGGGCTGGAACACCGGGAACAGGCCGGCGCTGTTCGCCGAGTTCGTGCCGGTCGCCGCGTTGACGCCGGAGAATACCGGCACGCGCGCGACACCGGGCACCGACAGCGCGATGTCCTCGATCTTGCGCGCGACCGCGCTCGTGCGTTCGAGCGTCGCGCCGTCGGGCATCCGCACGAGCACGACGAGGTAGCCGCGATCCTGCGCGGGAATGAAGCCCTTCGGGCTCGACACGAGCAGGTAGCCGGTCGCGGCGATCAGCACCACGTACAGTGCAGCCATCGCGGGAATGATCCGGACGATTTTCCGGACCAGCCGGCCATAGGCATCGGACAGGCGCTGGAACAGGCGGTTGAACGCGGTCGAGAAGCGCCGCGCGACGCGCATCGCCGGCGCGAACGGCGCGGCCATGCGCGATGTCGGCGCGAGGGCGTCGTGGTCGCCGGCGTGCGCTTTCAGCATCATCGCGGACAGCGCGGGCGCGAGCGTCACCGACGTGAAGAACGAGATCGCGGTCGACACGGCGATCGTCACGCCGAACTGTCGGAAGAACTGGCCCGAGATGCCGGGAATGAACGAGGTCGGCACGAACACCGCGCACAGCACGAGCGTGATCGCGAACAGCGCGCCGCCGACTTCCTTCATCGTCAGCAGCGTCGCGTCGCGTGGCCCGGCGCCGGCCGATAGGTGCCGCTCGACGTTCTCGACCACGACGATCGCGTTGTCGACGACGATCCCGACCGCGAGCACGAGGCCGAACAACGTCAGGTTGTTGATCGAATAGCCGAGCACGGCCATCGCCGCGAACGTGCCGACGAGCGACACCGGAATCGACAGGATCGGAATGATCGACGGCCGCCAGCCTTGCAGGAACAGCAGTACGACGAACACGACGAGCACGACAGCTTCGTAGATCGTCTTGACGAGTTCGTGGATGCTGTCGCCGATGAACGCGGTCGGGTTGTAGCCGATGTTGTAGACGATGCCCTTCGGGAAGTCCGTGGACAGTTGGGCCATCTTCTTCTCGACCGCGTCCATCGTCGCGACGGCGTTCGCGCCGGGTTGCTGCAGTACCTGCAGCGCGATCGTCGGATGGCGCAGCATGTAGCTGTCGGTCGCATACGCGAGTGCGCCGACCTCGACGCGCGCCACGTCCTTCAGCCGGACGAGCCTGCCGTCCGTGCCCTGCTTGACGACGATGTCGCTGAAATCCTCCGGGCGCTTGAGCCGCCCTTCGAAGATCAGGTTCGGCTGGAACGCCTGGTTCGCGATCGGCGCCTGCGCGACCACGCCGCCCGCGAGCTGCGTGTTCTGCGAACGCACCGCGGCGATCAGGTCGGCCGGGCTCAGGCCGAACGACGCGACGCGCTCGGGGTCGAGCCAGATGCGCATCGAGTATTCGCGCGCGCCGAGCGCGTTGATGTCGCCGACGCCTTCGATCCGCTTGAGCACGTCCGCGACGTTGCGGATCGCGTAGTTCGATACGTACAGCGGATCGTAGCGCTGGTCGGGCGAGTACAGGAAGATCGTACCGAGCTGCGTCGGCGACGACTTGCGTACCGACACGCCGCTGCGCTGCACGGGCTCGGGCAGGCGCGGCGTCGCGAGCGCGACGCGGTTCTGCACGAGCACCTGCGCCTTGTCGACGTCGGTGCCGGGCTTGAACGTCACGGTGATGTTCAGGCTGCCGTCCGACGTCGCCTGGCTGTACATGTACAGCATGTCTTCCACGCCGTTCACTTCCAGTTCGATCGGCGTCGACACCGTTTGCGAGACCGTTTCCGCGGAGGCGCCCGGGTAGGTCGCCTGGATCACGACGGTCGGCGGCGCGATGTCCGGATACTCGGACACCGCGAGCGAGAAATAGGCCAGCGCGCCGACGATCGTCAGCACGATCGACAGGACGATCGCGAGCACCGGCTGCTGGACGGACAGGCGGCCGAGGTTCATTGCGCGCTCCCGGTCGTGCCGCTCGCCGCGTGGGCCACCATGGCCGCGTCGATCGCGCGCGGCACGGCCTTGACCTTGTCGCCGGCCTGCACGCGCTGGAAGCCGTCGACGATCACGCGATCGCCCGCGTTCAGCCCCGCGTTGATTTCGCGCAGGTTGCCGTGCAGGCGGCCGGGCGTCACCGGGCGGATCGCGACGGCGCCGTTCGCGTCGACGAAGTACAGCACGCGGCGCGTCGCATCGGTCGCGACGGCCGTATCCGGCACGAGCAGCGCGTGGTGCGCGACACGGCTCGACAGATACACGCGGCCGAACTGGCCGGGGCTCAGGCGCCGGTCCGGATTCGCGACGCGCGCGCGCTGGCGCAGCGTGCCGGTCGAGTCGTCCAGGCGGTTGTCGACGAAATCCATCGTCCCCGTCAGCGACGGCTGCGCGTCGCCCGGCAGCGCGATCGCGACCTGCCGCGACGACGCGTTGCCGCCGCTTTTGCGCGCTTCGCGCGTATAGCGCAGGTAGCTTTCCTCGTCGACGTCGAAGTAGATGTCGATCGGGTCCTGCGACACGATCGTCGTCAGCACGGTCGCGTCGCTGTCGCCGCCTTTCACGAGATTGCCCTCGCTCACGCGTTTGCGGCTGATGCGGCCGGACATCGGCGCGACGATGCGCGTGAACGACAGGTCGAGCCGCGCGCGTTCGAGGGCGCCTTGCGCGCTCGTCACTTCGGCCTGCGCGCTTTGCACGGCCTGTCTGCGCTGGTCGTAGAGGCTCTGCGCGATCGTATCGGTCTTGATCAGGACGCTCGCGCGCTCGAAATCCTGCCGGCTCAGTTTCAGTTGCGACTGCGCGCGCTCGAGCGCACCCCGCGCGGCCGTGACGGCCGCCTGGTACGGGCGCGGGTCGATGACGAACAGCAGGTCGCCCTTGCGGACGACCGCGCCGTCCTGGAACGCGACCTTGTCGAGATAGCCGCTCACGCGCGGGCGCACGTCGACGGTGTCGACCGCTTCGAAGCGGCCGGTGTAGACGTCGACGTCGTGGACGTCGCGCGCGACGGGCGCGCTGACGATCACGCTCGGCGTCGCGGGCGGCGCCTTGTCGTCCGACTGGCAGCCGGACAGCGCGAACAGCGCGGCCAGCGGAACGGCGGCCAGCACGGCCGGTCGCGCGATGCGCTTCAATCCTGGATATCGGTTCATATGCGTGCGAAATGTCGAGTGGGGCGCGTGGCGCCGGACGGTGCGAAGTATCGTGCGCGGCGCGCGGCGGATAAACCGATGAAGCGGCATAAGAACTTGTACTGCGCAGTCACGAATCGCGGCCCACAGCGGCGACGCGCGAGCCGGTTTCGCGGAGCAGGACGAGGGAACGGAAATGCAGCGACGACGCGCGGCCCGAATGCCTGTTCAGGCGATTCGGGCCGGCCATGCGGAGGGGACGGACGAGCGGGTGCGCGTATCGAAAGGCGTGCTCTCGTGCGCGCCGACGTGACTCAATGACCGCGATAGATCGAGTCGCGGCCGTTGATCATCATCGCGCGGCCGGATTCGCCGGTGGTGCGGGGTTCGCTGCCGTAACCGGTCTTGTCCGCGGTCGGGGCGGCGTGCGGCGCTGCCTGCGCGACGGCGTTCTCGCGCACGCGCTTTTCGGCGGCAAGGATGGCGGCCGGATACTGGTTGTGATCCAGCGCCGGGGTGTAGCCGACGGCCGCGAGGCGGGCCATCTCGGCCTTCACTTCGGCACGGGTCAACTGATGGTCGGCCGATTGCGCGAACGACAGCGCCGGTGCGGAAAGGATCAGGGCGGCGAGGGTGGAGGAAACGAGCGTTTTCATCATGGGTACCTGTGTGGTTGAGTCAGCCGCAACCAACGTCGACCCCGTCGATGTCGTTGCGAGTGCACCCAATATAGGTATCGCGGCGGCCGGGAAAAATGGCCGTCCCGCCAAATCATTTTTGATCCCGAGTCATGAATCGAGCGTGAATTCGGTCGGTAGCCTTGCCTGTCGGGCCGTTCGCCCGAACAGCGCGCCGGAGCCGCGGATCGAAACGGGCCGCAGATCGCCCGGTCAGACCTAACGGGACTCAACTGTGTCGAATTCCGTCTTGGACAGACTTAACCCGTGTGCCTAGACTGAACCCGCTTTCCATCCTTCCCTGGAGAAATCATGAGTCTCAAAGACAAGCTGCCCGGCAACAAGATCCTCGGTTTCGGTACCGCCCCGCTCGGCAACATGTTCCGCAACATCCCCGACGCGGAAGCCGCGGCCACCGTCGAAGCCGCGTGGCAACACGGCATCCGATATTTCGATTCGGCCCCGTTCTACGGCGCCGGCCTCGCGGAAATCCGCCTCGGCGACGCGCTGGCGAACCATCCGCGTGACGAATACGTGCTGAGCACGAAGGTCGGCCGCGTGATCCTCGACGAAATCGAAGACGTGTCGGCGCGCGATCTCGGCGAAAAGGGCGGCCTGTTCGAACACGGCCGGCCGAACCGCATCGTCAACGACTACTCGGCCGACGCGACGCTGCGCTCGATCGAGGACAGCCTGAAGCGCCTGCGCACCGACCGCCTCGATATCGTGTGGGTGCACGACATCGCGCAGGACTTCTACGGCGACGAATGGCTCGCGCAATTCGAAGTGGCGCGCAAGGGCGCGTTCCGCGTGCTGGGCAAGCTGCGCGAAGAAGGCGTGATCAACGCATGGGGCCTCGGCGTGAACCGCGTCGAACCGATCGAGCTGGTGCTCGACCTTGCCGAACCGCAACCGGACGGCATGCTGCTGGCCGGCCGCTATACGCTGCTCGATCACGAGCGCGCGCTGCAACGCGTGATGCCGGCGGCAGCCGCGCGGAACGTCGGGATCGTCGTCGGCGGCCCGTACAGCTCGGGCGTGCTCGCGGGCGGTACACACTTCGAATATCAGAAGGCTTCGCCGGACATCCTCGCGAAGGTCGACCGGATCAAGGCGATCGCCGCGCGTTACGACGTGCCGATCAAGGCTGCCGCGCTGCAGTTCTCGATGTCGCATCCGGCCACCGTCGCGGTGATTCCGGGCGCGAGCCGTCCGGAGCGGATCGCGGAAGACCAGGCGGCGCTGAACGTGGCGATTCCGGCCGACTTCTGGCGCGAGATGCGCGAACAAGGTCTGATCGCGGCCGATGCGCCGCTGCCGGCCGATCGTTGATCCTGGCAGGTGACGACATGGCACAGGCAAATGCAGGTATCGAGGTCGCGGCTTCGGCCGACACGGTTTGGCAACTGATTGGCGGCTTCGGGTCGTTGCCCGACTGGCTGCCGTACATTCCGGCCAGCGAACTGAGCGAAGGCGGGCGCGTGCGGCGTCTCGCGAATCCGGCGGGCGACGCGATCGTCGAGCGGCTGGTCGCGTTCGACGAAGCGGAGCGCAGCTATACGTACGCGATCCTCGAAGCACCGTTCCCGGTCGTGAACTATCGCTCCACGCTGCGCGTGCGCGAGCACGGCCCGAACGCGTCGACAGTCGAGTGGTCGGGCATGTTCACGCCGCACGGCGCGACCGACGAGGAAGCCGTCCGGCTGTTTCGCGGGATCTACGAAGACGGCCTCGCGGAGCTAGCGAAGCGTTTTGCGCCGGCTTGATGGCAGCGGCACGCGGCATCGTGTGAGCAGGAGCCTGGCGAAATCAGGCTCCGTCAGCGCCTTCGTTACGGGCCTCGGCCTGCTGCGAAGGCGTTGGCGCATGCGTGGTGCGCGCGATGCGCGGGAAAGATCGGGGCGCGAAGCAATCGACGCTCCGCGCTTTCAGCGATTCAATTTCCGACTGCCGCGACGACCTCCTCGCCGGTGAGGATCTCGCGGAAGATGCCGACCAGCGGCCGCAGGTTGACCTTGTGCCATGCGGCCCACAGCGGCGTGCGGTAGCTGAACCACGGCAGCTCGCGCAGCACGACGCCTTCCGGCACCTGGCGACGCAGACTCTGCTGGATCATCGTCACGCCGAGCCCCGCGGCCACGAGGCCGAGCGCGGCGAGCGGCTCGGTTGCTTCCACCGAAATGTCCGGCGAGAAGCCGGCCTTCGCGCAGGCCGCGACGAACGCGCCGTGACGCGGCGCGCTGTCCTGCTGCGTGACGCCGATCCACGCCTGCGCGGCGAGATCGTCGGCGACGAGCGTCTTTTTCTTCGCGAGCGGATGTCCGTCGGGCATCGCGAGCAGCATCGGATCGTCCAGCACCTTCGTCGATTCGAGTTCGGGATCGTCCGGCGCGGGCGGCTCGGTGACGAGCGCGATGTCGAGGCTGCGCTCGCGCAAGCCTTCGAGCTGCGCGGCCGATTGATAGTTATACAAAGCGATGTGAACGGACGGGCGCCCGGCGCGCAGCGTTTTCAGCGCGCGCGGCAGCACGCCCGAGTGCGTGGCCGTTTCGAGGTAGCCGATGCAGAGGCCGCCTTCGTCGCCGCGGCCGAGCCGGCGCGCGAGCGATTCGAGCCGGTTCGCGTGGCGCAGGAACGCGTGCGCTTCGCTGAGGAACGTGCGCCCGTCGCGCGTCAGGCGAATGCGCTGCTGGCTGCGTTCGAACAGCGTGAGGCCGAGCTTTTCCTCGAGCTGCGCGATCTGGCGGCTGAGCGGCGATTGCGAAATATGCAGGCGCTCGGCGGCGCGGCCGACGTGTTCCTCTTCCGCGACCGCGATGAAGTACTGAAGCTGGCGGATGTCGAGCATGTCAGACCTTACGGGACTCAAGATTGACGAATTATGTCCCGAAAAGACTTATCCGTGCAACCTGGAGACCGCTCGACGCGGCGCGGCACTGCCGAGCGCCGCATGGCGCAGCGCTCGCATGAGCCGCTCGGGCGAAGCGGAGCCGCCCCCGTATTTGCCGTCAGTTCCCGTACATGTCGAAGTCGAAGTATTTCGACTGGATCTTGTTGTACGTGCCGTCGCTGCGAATCTGCGCGATGGCGCGATTGAGTGCGTCGCGCAGGTCGGTGTCGGCCTTGCGTACGCCGGCCGCGTCGCCGTTGCCCATGATCTTCGCGTCGTACACCACGCCGCCGGCGAACGAGAAGCCCCTGCCGCGCGGCGTCGACAGGAACCCGAGCTGGCCTTGCACGGCATCCATCAGCACGCCGTCGACGCGCCCGGTGACGAGATCCGCATACGCCTGGTCGTAGCTCGGGTACGGCACGACCTCGACCTTCGCGGCCGCCCACTTCTCGCGCGCATAGGTTTCCTGGATCGTGCCCTGTTCGACCGCGACGCGCTTGCCGGCGAGCTTCGCCGCGTCCGGCAGCAGCCCGGATCCGGTGCGCGCGATCAATCGCGTCTGGTTGCGGTACAGGCGATCGGTGAAGTCGATCTGCTGGCGCCGCTGTTCGGTCGCGGCCATCGACGACAGGATCACGTCGAACTTGCGCGCCTGCAGCCCCGGAATCAGCCCGTCGAAACTGCTCGATACCCACACGCATTTCGCATTCAGCTTCGCGCACAGCGCGTTGCCGAGATCGATGTCGAAACCCTTCACGCTGCCGTCGGTCGCCGTCGACTCGAACGGCGGGTAGGTCGGATCGACGCCGATGCGGATGGTCGTCCATTCCTTCGCCGACGCGAGCGACGCGAAGGCCATCGCGGCGGCGGAAAGGAGAATCGTGATGCGCGTCTTCATGGTCAGGCTCCGTTCGTGTGGGGAAGAGTGGGCGGGCGCGTCAGCTCGGGAATTCGCCGCGCTGAAAATCGTTCGACAGTTCGAGCGCGTCGGCCATCTCGCCAATGGCGACCGGCTTGATCGGCGCGCGAATCCGGTAGTGACCGACGTCGCCGACGCTGCGTTGCTGCACGTCGGCGATCAGTTCGCCGACCGTCGTGCCGCACCAGCGGCCCTGGCACGGGCCCATCCCGCAGCGCGTAAACGCCTTCATCTGGTTCGGTCCCTGGCAGCCGAGCGCCGCGAGCTGGCGGATTTCGCCGGCCGTGACTTCCTCGCAGCGGCACACGATCGTGTCGTCGTCGGGGTGGCGCAGCGTGGCAGGCGGCGTGTACAGCGCATCGAGCAGCGGGCGCACCGCGAGGTGGCGGCGCAACGCGTGCAGCACCGGGCGTTCGCGTGCGGCCTGCCGTTGCGCGTCGAGGGTACCGAGCCGCGCGGCGATGTCGAGCGCGGACACTTCGCCGGCGAGCGCCGCCGCCCGCGCGCCGCCGATGCCCGCGCCGTCGCCCGCAATCCACACGTGCGGCACGCTGCTGCGGCCGCGCGCGTCGCACTGCGGCCGCCAGCATGCCGACGATTCGTCCCATTCGTGTGCGCAGCCGAGCGAACGCGCGAGCTGCGTCGACGGAACGACACCCTGATGCAGCAGCACGAGCGACGTGTCGAGCGTCTGCACGACGCGTTGCGCGTCGCGAAAGCGGATGCATTCGGCGCGGTCGTCGCCGTCGATGCGGATATCGGTCGTGCCGCGATACACCGGAATCCCGGCGCTGCGCACCGCGCGCAGCATGCGCCAGCCCTTGAGCAGATAGTCGGCACCGCGCAGCGCCGGCAACGCATGCGGGAGCGCGCGGCGCCACGCGTCGCGCGGTGTCGTGTCGACCAGCGCACGCACGCGCCGGCCGGCATTCAGCAATTGCGCGGCGAACAACCACAGCAGCGGGCCGCTACCGGCGAGCACGGCGTCGGCCGATGGCGCGAGGCCGGACGCTTTCAGCAGCGTCTGCGCGGCGCCGACGCCCATCACGCCGGGCAACGTCCAGCCCGGCACCGGCCACGCCCGCTCCTGCGCGCCGGTCGCGATCAGCACCGCGCGTGCGCCGATTTCGAGCGTGCCGCGCGACGGGCCGCTTTGCGTGAGCATCGCGACGGGTTCCGGCTCGAACGCGATTTGCCATACGATGCTGCGCGGCAGGTAATGCGCGCCGCTCGCGAGCAAGCCGTCGACGAGCGGGCGGCCTGCCGTGTAGTCGGCGCCGAGCCATTGCGCGAGCGGCGCCGGTGCGTCGGCCACGTTGCGATAGATCTGGCCGCCGGGCGCGCGGCCTTCGTCCGCGACGACGACCGACAAGCCGGCCGCACACGCGGCAGTCGCCGCCGCCATGCCGGCCGGCCCGGCGCCGACGATCAGCAGGTCGCACTGGCGGCGCGTCATGCGAGCCTCGCCTTGCCGTGCATCGTGCGCACGTGCATGCCGTCGGCGACGGGCGTCATGCAGCCTTGCACGTTCGGCACGCCGTCGATGTCGACGAGGCAGTCGAAGCACACGCCCATCATGCAGAACGGGCCGCGCGGCACGCCGCTCACCGCGCTCGTGCGGCACGCGGCCGAACCGGCGGCGAGCATCGCGGCCGCGACGCTGTAGTGCGCGGGCACGTCGTGCGGCGTGCCGTCGATATGGATGCGCACGCGTTCGGGCGTCGCGGCGGCGGGAACGAGGGATTCAAACATGCCGGGCTTCCGTGGGCGCGGCGAAGCGCGCGGTGGTAAAGGCGGACAGGTCGGCCGGCGCGGCGTGGCCCGCGATCCACGGCGCGACGAGATCGGCGTGGGTCGCCGCGAGCGTCACGCCGCTGTGGCAGATCGCGATGAACGCGCCGGGATACGTGGTCGACGCCTCGTAGACGGGCAAGCCGTCGGGCGTCATGATGCGCAGCGCACCCCATGCGCGCACGATGCGTGCATGGGCCAGCGCCGGGAACGCAGTGCGCGCGCGGCGCGCGATGTCGACCATGGCGGGGCGCGTCTGCCCGTCGTCGAAGCCGACGTCTTCGGCCGAGTCGCCGAGCAACACCGAACCTTCCGCCGTTTGGCGAACGACGAGCGTCGGATAGTCGAGAAACGGCGCGAGGCGCTCGGTGACCATGATCTGGCCGCGCAGCGGCGAGATCGGCGCGCGCAGGTCGACCATTGGCGCGAGCCGCGCGTTGTCGAGGCCGGCCGCGAGCACCACGCGCCCGGCTTCGAGTTGCGCGTGGCGCGTGTCGATCTCGAAGCGCCCGGCGCGCGGGCGGATCTCGGCGACTTCGCTGCGCGGCAGATAGACGCCGCCGCACTGCTGGAACGCCTGCAACATCGCGCGCAGCGTGGCGAGCGGATTCGCGTGACCGTCGTTCGGCGACCACAGCGCGCCGGCCAGCGACGGCGACGCCGACGGGATGAGCCGCCGCAGCGCGGCGGGATCGAGCACCTCGTACGACAGCGCGGCGTCCTGCCGGCGCAGCGATTCGAGCAGGCCGGTCGCACCGTCGAGTTCCGCGCGATGCTCGAACAGCTCGATGCCGCCCGGCCGTTCGAACGCACAATCCACGCCCGTTTCGCGCTGCAACTGCGCGGCGAACGCGCGCCAGCGCGCCGACGATTCACACGACCAGTGCGCATACGGCAGGCAGCGGCCGCCTTTGCCCTGCACCCACACGAGCCCGAAATTGCCGCGCGCCGCGCGAAACGCGATGTCGTCGCCGTCGCACACCGCGACGCGTTGGCCGAGACGCGCGATGCCCCACGCGATGGCCATGCCGACGAGACCGCCGCCGGCCACGACGACGTCGAAGCGGCGCACGGTCATGCGCGGCTCCGGTGTCGCGGACGAGGCGGTTGCATGTTATATCCCATGGCGGTGCGGCTCCTTGCTTTCAGTACGTTGCGGAACCGATGTTCGGACAGGCAAAATGGGCTGTCCAATACAGCTTGATCAACGACCCATAATCCAGTGTTATGACCACGCCCTCGCTCAGGATTCGCCAGATCGAAGCGTTTCGCGCGGTGATGCAGCGCCATACCGTCACGCGCGCGGCGCGCGATCTCCATATTTCGCAGCCGGCCGTGAGTCGGCTGATCGCCGATCTCGAGGAGCGGATCGGCTTCGTGCTGTTCGAGCGGCAGCAGGGGCGCTTCACGCCGACCGCGCAGGCGCGCGTGCTGTACGAGGAGGTCGAACGCGCGTTCGTCGGCCTCGACCGCGTCGCGCAGGCCGCCGAGCAGATCCGCGCGATGCGGCGCGGCACGCTGCGCGTGGCGGGTTCGCCCGCCGTCGCGCTCGACCTGCTGCCGGAAATCGTCACGCGTTTCTCGCACGCGCATCCGGGCGTCGACATCACGCTGCTCGCGCACAGTGCGTCCACCGTCGTCGACAAGGTCGCGTCGGGGCAATGCGATGTCGGGCTGATCGCCGAACCCGTCCCGCATCCGGCCGTGCGCGGCGAGCGGCTCGCGGAAAGCGCGATGTGCTGCATCGTGCCGCGCGGGCATCGGCTTGCGCGCAAGCGCGTCGTGCAGCCGGCCGACCTGCGCGACGAGTCGTTCATCTCGTTTCCGCCGAGTTTCGAGGCGCGCAGCGCGATCGACCGCGTGTTCGTCGAAGCCGGCGTGTCGCGCGTGCTGTCGATCGAGGCGCAGCTGTCGCGGACGATCGTCGCGTTCGTCGCGAACGGCGCCGGCGTCGCGCTGATCGATCCGGTGACGGCCGCGTACGCGGGCCAGCGCGTGGTCGTCAAGCCTTTCGAGCCGGCCGTGCCCGATCACTTCTACCTGGTGACGTCCGCATCGCAGCCGCTGTCGATGATCGGCGACGCGTTTTGCGCCGATTTGCGCGATGCGTTCGCGAGGATGCACGCACCCGGTTCGACACGGGTCGACTCGCCCCTGCCCGCGTCGAACCGCCGATGAGATGAAGTACCGCCGATCCTATTGCGCCGCGGGTGTGAACGGTGCAGGAATCCGGCCCGCTTCCTGACGCGCGATCATCCAGCCGGGATAGCAGGGCGGTAACGCGCTCACGGCATCGAGACGCGCCAGTTCGTCGTCGGTCAGCACGACGTCGACCGCGCCGAGATTGTCGTCGAGCTGGTCGATCCGCTTGGCGCCGATGATGACGCTCGTGACCGCCGGCTTCGCGAGCAGCCACGCGAGCGCGATCCGCGCGACCGACACGCCGTGCGCGCCGGCGATCGCGCGCATCTCCGCCACGCACGGCCAGGCCCGATCCAGATCGACCGGCGGAAAATCGAAATGACCGCGCCGCGAACCTGCTTCGGTCGACGCACCGGGGCCGAACTTGCCCGACAGCAATCCGCCGGCGAGCGGCGACCACACGAGCAGCCCCATCTGCTCGTCGACGGCGAGCGGAACCAGTTCGCGCTCCACGTCGCGCCCGGCGATCGAGTAGTACGCCTGCAGCGTCTCGAAACGCGTGGCGTGAAGCGCGGCACTCAGGCCGAGCGCCTTGCCGATCTTGCCCGCGCGCCAGTTCGACACGCCGACGTAACGGATCAGCCCCTGCCGCGTCAGATCGTCGAGCGCGCGCAGCGTCTCCTCGATCGGCGTCACGGGGTCGCTCGCGTGAATCTGGTACAGGTCGATATGGTCGACCTGGAGCCGTTCCAGGCTTCGCTGCACCGAATCCATGATGTGACCGCGCGACGCACCCTGGTCGTTGGGGCCCGTGCCCATCACGCCGGCCGTCTTCGTCGCCAGCACGATCTCGTGGCGCGGGACGCCGAGGTCGCGCAGCGCCTGCCCGACCACGCGTTCGGCCTGGCCGAACGAGTAAATGTCGGCGGTGTCGATGAAGTTGACGCCTGCGTCGAGCGCGCGGGCGATCAAACGGTTCGCGTCGTCCTGGCCGACCGCGCCGATCGCCGCCCACATGCCGGCATCCGCGTTGCCACCCATCGTCATCGTGCCGAGGCACAGCTCGGACACATACAGGCCGGTGCGGCCCAATTGCTTGTACTTCATCAGAATTTGCTCCGAGAGCCCCGCCATCGATGGCGGGGGAGGACGTCGATGCAGCGCCCTTCAGAATCGGCCGGACACAATGCGAGGCGTTGACCGGTGGCGCCCCCGCATGAACGTCGGAATGTTAGTTGGCGCGTGATTTGCCGGCCCGCAACTGTCCGGCAATCGCCGCGACGCGCGCGCCATAGCGGCGCGCCGTTTCGAGATCGCCCGGCGACATCTCTTGCGGCGACGCATCGGCCGGCGTCTGCGCCATCGGCGCGATGTAGGCGCCCATGCGGTTCAGGTCGTCGCGCGTCGACGCTTTCAGATTGGCCGGCTTGATGTCCATGCTGACCCAGATGCCGCCGTGCTGTCCGGCCAGCAGAAAGAAGTATTCGAGCGTATTGAGCTTGTCGCCGTTGACGCTTGCGCTATTGGTGAAGCCGCCGAAGATCTTGTTTTGCCATCCGCTGTCGAACCAGACCTTCGACGATGCATCCGCGAACTTCTTGAACTGCCAGCTCGGACCGCCCATGTAGGTCGGCGAGCCGAACAGGATCGCGTCGGCGTCGGCCAACGAGTTCCACGCATCGTCGGCGAGGTGGCCGTCGGCATCGATCGCGACGAGTGCGGCGCCGGCGCCGTCCGCGACAGCGGCGGCCATCCGTTGCGTATGGCCGTAGCCCGAGTGATAGACGACGACCGTTTTTACCGGCGGGTCGAGTTGATCCATGGTGGTTTCCTTTCGTTCGGGTTGTCGTTCGGACGACGTGGGAAACTACTCTACCGAGCCGTAACCGGGTTATAAACGACGACAGATTGAACGTTCCGTTACTTTCCGGATGAACAATGCAGAACCTTGACGCGCTGTTGATTTTTGCCCGTGTCGCCGAAATGGCGAGCTTCACGCGCGCCGCCGAAAGCCTCGGTATTCAGAAAGGACGAGTATCCACGGTCGTCCGTGTACTCGAACGGGACATGGGTGTCGCGCTGCTGCATCGGACCACGAGGCGCGTGCAGCTCACCGAAGACGGACGCGCGTTCTATGCGCGCGCAACCGACCTGCTCGCCGAAGTGCAGGAATTGCAGTCGATGTTCTCGGGGCGCGGTACGTCGCTGCGCGGCAGGCTGCGTGTGGACATGCCCACGGAACTCGCGCGCAGTGTCGTGGTGCCGGCGCTGCCGCAACTGATGGCCGCGCATCCGGATCTGGAGCTGGAGCTTTCCAGTACCGACCGGCGTGTCGATCTGGTTCGGGAAGGGTTCGATTGCGTGATCCGGCTGGGTCCGATCGCCGACGAGACGCTGATTGCCCGGCCGCTTGGCCGGCTGCGCATGACGAATGCGGCGAGCCCCGACTATCTCGCGCGGCATGGCGTACCGCACACGCTCGCCGATCTGCACAGCCAGGGGCACAAGATGATCCACTACACGCTGACGCTCGGCGCGCGGCATCCCGGATGGGAGTATCCGGACGGCGACGGCTATGCGTGGCTACCGTTGCCCAGCGCGATGCAGGTCAACAGCGTGCAGACCTATCACGCGGCGGGGCTGGCCGGCATCGGGCTGATCCAGGCCGGCTATTCGGCGCTCGCGCATCACATCGAAAGCGGCGCGCTCGTGGAGGTATTGCCCGACTTGCGGCCGGAGCCGCTTGCCGCGTCGCTCGTCGTCGCGCATCGGCGCAATCTTTCGCCGCGCGTGCGGGCTTTCATGGACTGGATCGCGGGCGTGTTGAAGCCGTACCTCGATTAGCGGAGGGGGCGGCAGGATTTTCCGAATCCGTGTGGCGATGAACGTCCGGCCACTGCATCAACGTACCGAATCCCGCGCCTCGCCCAGCACCCACTCCGCAAACGCCCGCACCGGCGCCGCACTCAATTCGATCGGCTCGGGCAGCACGAGGCAGAAGTTTTTCGTCACCGCTTTGCCGTCGGGCCAGGGCGCGACCAGACGCCCTTGTTCAAGCTCGGCCCCGATGTAAAGGCGCGGCACCAGTGCGACGCCGAGGCTGGCCAGCGCGGCCTCGATCAGCATCGAATGCAGATCGTATCGCGGGCCGACCGCCGAATTGGTCAGCACGATGCCGGTCTCCTGCGCATAGACCTGCCACGCATCCGGATTCTGCCGCCGGTGAAGGCGCGGCAGCGCATCCAGCGACGGGTTCGCGCCGGCGCCTTCAAGAAGCGCCGGACTGCAGACGGGCACCAGCACCTCTTCCAGCATCGGATGCACATGCATGCCGGCCCAGGCCGGATGCGCGAAATGAATGGCCGCGTCGAAGCCGCTGCCGGCCAGGAGGAACGGTTCCATCCGTTCGGCGATATGCACGGTGACGTTCGGATGGCGATCCTGGAAGCACTTCAGCCGCGGGATCAGCCAGCGCGTCGCGAAGGTCGGAATCGCGGCGATGTCGATGCTCGCGCCTTCGACGGGCTGCCCCATCAGATACAGGCTGTCCCGTTCCAGGCGATCCAGAATCTCGCGCACCTGTACCGCATATCGCGTGCCGTTGGGCGCCAGCCGCACGCGGTTGCCGACGCGCTCGAATAGCGTCACGCCAAGGAATGCCTCCAGCCGGCCGATCTGGCGACTGACCGCGCCCTCGGTGCGCGCCAGCTCGTCGGCGGCGCGGGCGAAGCTGCCGTGTCGGGCCGCGGCCTCGAAGGCCAGGAGCGCGGAATTGCTCGGGATCTTGCGTCGCATCGGGGTCTCGCCGGTCGGAGTGTGTTCGAGCGTCAGCTTGATCAAATATCACTGAAGGCTGACTTTAAGTCGATATCTACGTGGGAGACCGCAGATTAGCATTACGTCACTGCACTGAATATCCCGCATTCGAACGAAGGACAAGCCGATGATCTACACCGTGGAATGCAGCTTCGCCGACCCGGCGAGCGAAGCCGAATGGAACGACTTCTACAGTCTCGACAAGCTGCCGGCCCTCATCTCGGTGGCCGGTTTTCACACGTCGCAGCGGTTCAGCGCGATCAGCGACGGTTGCCCCGTTTATCTGGCCGTTCACACGATCGACGGCCTCGACGTGCTGACCGGCGATGAATATCGGCGCAAGGGCGGCGGCAATTTCGCGCGGTGGCAGCAGCACATCACCGACTGGCACCGCAACCTCTATGGCGATATCGGTCCGGCGCCGGCGGTCAATGCCGACGAACTGCTCGTGCTGAGCGCCAGCGGACCCGACTCGATGATCGAACTGGGCCTCGAGCCGCTGGCCATGCAGGCCGTTGCACTGGAGCAGTGTCCGGCGCGTCGCTGGCTCGCGGTCCTGCCGCGCAGCGATGCGCCGCTTGCCGACAACGTGCCGGACGACCTTGACCTGTACGCACCGATGACGGCGCAACTGACGAAGGCCGCCCGCGATGCCTAACCTGACTTTCCATATCGATGCGGAACGCATGCCGCCTGACGCGCGCCTCGCCGAACTTTCCGGCGACTGCATCGAACTGTGCACGGATGTCCTGCAGGCGGAATTGACGAACGTCCACGTCATTTACGTGGCGGTCCGGCACGGATGCGGGCATCCCGTTTTCGCGGAAATCCGGTATCGCGTGGCGTCGTCTCGCCCGCCCGCGGTCATGAACGCGTTCATGGAGGCGCTGGATCACGCGATCGTTCGCCGCACGGGGCTGACGGCGCGCATCCGTTGCTTCGGTCATGCCGCGCCGGACCTTCACGCCCGGAACTAGCCGCTGCGGAGAAGCATGATGTCCAACGTTACGTTTCCCGGCCGGCGTGTCGGCGATTTCACGATCACCGCGATCAGCGACGGCTACCTCACGGCCAGTCTCGATTTCCTGTCGAATATCGACGCGGCCGACGCTGCTGCGATGCAGCGCGCGGCCGGCCAGCAGCAGCCGTCCGCCGTGCATATCAACTGCTACGTGGTGCGCGGCGCGGGCCGCACGGTTCTCATCGACGCCGGAGCCGGCGGTATCAAGGAATGGGGCGGCCGCCTGATGGACAATTTGCGACTTGCCGATATCGATCCTGTCGCGATCGACACCGTCCTGCTCACCCACGCCCATCCCGACCACGTCGGCGGGCTGGTGAATGCGGCCGGACACGTGGCGTTTCCGAATGCGGAACTGGTCGCGCATCGACGCGAGGTCGAATTCTGGCGGGACGACGGCAACCTGAGCCGCGCCAGCGAACGCGCCCGCGGCAATTTCCGGATCGCGCGTCACGCATTCGACGCTTACGGCGACGCGTTGCGGACCTTCGATGAAGGCGAGGTGCTGCCCGGCATCGCAGCCATACCGCTACCGGGGCATACCGACGGACACACCGGCTATGTGCTCGAATCCGGCGATCGAGGCCTGCTCGTGTGGGGCGACATCGTGCATTTTCCGCATATTCAGATCAAGCGGCCGGACGTATCGATCGCGTTCGACCAGGATGCGTCGCTGGCGGCGACGACGCGTTCGCGGTTGCTGGATCGGGTCAGCGCGGACGGGCTGCTGATCGCCGGCATGCACCTGGGCGAACCCGGGTTCGCGCGCGTCAGGCGAGCGAACGGCGAATACGGGCTGTGTTACGAGACCGACGCGTGACGCGATGCCGGCGATCCGCCGGAAACGCCTGCCGACATGCGCTATAGCGATCGGTGGGCAATGGTGCCGGACGCGTGCGGAAACGGTTGGCCGCGCACCGGGCATCAGCGCATCCTGTCGGCCGACGAGGTTCGTTCCAGGCGCGGCGGCGGCCGGTAGCCGCGCTGCTTCCGCCTTCCCTTGTCGCAATCGTCAAGATTCGCGTCGCGTGCGGATAAAAGCCGCCCGTTCCCGGCGCCGTTAACCCGTTCGCAGCCCCCGCGCCGCGTACTGCGTGATGGCGCGCGTCGTTCGTGTTCCGGAATTCACATCCGCCGCTGGCCGTGCCCGGCCGGCTCAAGGGAACGTCATGCGAAAACAACTCACTATCCGTGGTGGACTCGTCGCGACCATCGCCGGCTATACCGTGCTGCTCGTGCTGGTGGTCGGCGCCTGCATCGCGGCGCTCTACATCGGCAACGGCTCGCTCGAGGCGATGTACCGCGACGACACCGCGTCGCTGCTGCACCTGAAGACCAGCTCCGAGCGAATGCTGGTGCTGCGCGAACGCATGAGCGACGTCGCGCAGATCATCAGCGCCGGCCAGCCGGCGAAAGACGAAGTCGCGCAACTTCACGCGCTGCTCAAGCAGAGCAACGACGAACTGGACGCGTACACGCGTCTGCACGCGCGCGACGCCAGCGAGCAGGCGCTGTTCGATACGCTGCAGAACCATCGTCGCGCGCTGCTCGACCGCGTGTTCCTGAAGGCGCTGTCGCAGCTCGACGGCGACGACGCGTTCAACTTCCTCGACACGCAGCGCACGGCGCCGCCCGCATTGTTCGCCGCCTACCAGGCGGCGATCGACGCGCTCGAATCGTTCCAGGTCACGCGCCAGAAGGCGCGCTACGATGCGGCCGGCGTCAATTTTCATCGGATCGTATGGGGGATGGGGGCGGTCGCGGCGCTGGCGCTCGTCGTCGGGTTCCTGGCGCAGCGCGTGCTCGCGAAGGCGATCATCGAGCCGATCAATCTCGCGGTCGACCAGTTCGAGAAAATCTCGAAAGGCGACCTGACCGGCGCGGTCGTCGTCCCCGGCGCCAATGAAATGGCGTATCTGCTGAATGCGCTGAAGCGGATGCAGGACGGCCTCGTCGAGACCGTGAGCCAGGTGCGCGCGAGCACCGAGACGATCGTCGGCGACGTGCGCACGATCGCGAGCGGCAACGTCGATTTGTCCGCGCGCACCGAGCAGCAGGCCGTGTCGCTGCAGCAGGCGGCCGCGAGCGTCGAGCAGCTGACAGCCGCCGTGCGCCAGAACGCGGACAATGCGCGCGATGCGCGCACGTACGTCGAGGGCGCGGCCGGCATCGCGTCGCGCGGCGGCGAAGCGATGCAGCGCGTCGTCGAGACGATGTCGGAGATTTCGAACAGCTCCACGCGCATCTCCGGCATCGTCGGCGTGATCGAGAGCATCGCGTTCCAGACCAACATCCTCGCGTTGAACGCCGCCGTCGAAGCCGCGCGTGCGGGCGAGCAGGGGCGTGGTTTCGCGGTCGTCGCGACCGAGGTGCGCGGGCTCGCCCAGCGCTGTGCCGCGGCGGCGAAGGAAATTCGCGAGCTGATCGGTCATTCCGCGCGACGCGTCGAAGACGGCAGCGGCCTTGTCGCACGGGCCGGCTCGGCGATGGCCGAGCTCGTCGCGGCGGTCGAGCGCGTCAACGCGATCATGGGCGAAACCAGCCAGGCGTTCGACGAGCAGTCGTCGGGCATCGAGCAGGTGAATGCCGCGGTGATCCAGATGGAGCAGACGATGCAGCGTAATGCCGCGCTGGTCGAGGAGGCGGCGGCCGCGGCGCTGTCGCTCGACGAACAGGGCGCGCGGCTGAGCGCGGCGGTCGCGCAGTTCCGGCTGCGCGAAGCGGCGCTCGCGTGACGTGTACGCTTATTGCGGTGCGTCCGGCAACGTGTAGTCGAAGCGGTACGCGTGCTGGCCGTTGTCGATATCGATGAGCATCGTGCCGGACAGCCCGAGCAATTCGTCCGTTCCGGAATCGGGCACGACCGTGATCGACTGCGTCGGCTGCCCGCGCGTCATGGTGGAGCTGTGCTGCAGCACGAAGCTGCCCTTGCGCCCGCCGAGCACGCCGTGGACGGTTTCCATCGCCACGTAGCCGGCCGAACCCTGAACGCTGCTGCGAAACGCGAGCATTTCGCCTTGGCTGACGGCTTCCAGATCGCCGTGAAAATGCTTGTCCAGCGACATGCGGCCGAGCCCGCTGCTTTCCGCGACGTGACTCAGGGGTTCAGGATTCAGCTTCACTTCGAATGGACCGCGGGCCTGCAGTTTCATTGCTGTTCCCCTTGTTTCCAGCGCCGCCAACGCTCGCGGCCCGTCAACATTTCCATCACTTCCTGCCTGGTGTTAGGCAAAAACACAGTCTTATGCCTACTCGCTGGTTTAAGCGAGAGCCTATGTCCGGCGTTTCGACGGGCTGCTCCGGGTACCAGTTGTTCCCGTGCTGCGGGCTGTGTCCCTTCGATTGACAAGAAGCCCCGCCTCCATCATCTGCGGGGCGAAGTGCCCGCACTTTGGACATCAACGCCAAGTCTTTTTTTTAAGTATTCATTTAATATTGTGCGAACAACTCGAAGTGCGTTGCCGCAGCGCACTTCTGCGTCTATTATGCGCAGATGATATCCAAACGCATTACAACCGCTGATGTCGCGGCTGTTACAGGGCTAACCCGGCATCAGCTGCGCGGACTTCTGGCGGGCCTCCCCGGGTTCGACGAACACGAGAAACGTGCACGCGTCGCACGGGAGTATTCCATCCAGGAACTTGTCCTGCTCGCCGTTTGTTGTGAACTTCAGACGCGCTATGGGCTGCGCCGCGACGCGGTGGCGTCAGTTTTCGAAGAACTGCGGACGATGATGAGCGGTCCCCGGGACGTTGTCGCACATGCACGTCTCCTCATAAACGTACAACCTCCGGCGGTGCGGTATCTTGCCCCATTTTGTTCCGTCGACGACGGTATCGTTTTGCCGGTCGAGCCGATATTTGAGCGCGTCTACAACCACTTGAACAGTGACCCTCGGTATGACTGGGCAGGGCAGCGCTCGCTCGATCTCGGTCCGGTCGCTATAGCCCGATCGACAGCAGAGCCCGCGAGTGCAACTGACAAAAGAGAGAGCGGCGCGGAAAGCCGAATTAGCGGGGTACGTCGGAAATGACATTGGATGATCTCATTCAGGAGCTTAATCTAAGCGGTGTAAATCCCGATAGCTTGGTGCGTCTTGATAAAACTCCTGATCCACGGCATATACGGTACGTTGACTTGATGTCAACTAATCAAGCATCCACTGAAGTCTTGCCAGATGCGGTTGTTGAATCAAGCGGGCAGCCATTTGCCTACGTGATTCGGGGCAACCGTTTGGGAGACTTGCCCCAAGGGGTTCAGGCCCGTTTGGCTGAGCTTGTGCGCGTCCTGGCTTGTCGATCGGATGCTAGGTATCTTTGCGTCGTCCGGCCCGGCGTGCTCGATGTTTACCCCCTCGCCATATTTGAATCGGCTCCCCCTCCGCTCAAACTACGTGACAAGGATGATCGACCGTCTTGGCGAGCGCTGTTGAGCGCCGGTGTTCCGTTATCGAGCAGCACTGCACAAAGCCGCGCTAACGAGAAATGGCTTGAAACTCTCCTTTTTCAGCTTCTCGTTGATGCAGCAAGAGGCATTCAAAAGGCTGCGCCAGGATTTTCGATTCAACAAGTGATCGCCCTGGTTGGGCGAGCATTGTTTTTTCGCTTTTTGGTGGATAGAGGGATCGTGACGGAGAGTAGCACTTCGTCAATTTCTTCTAAAGAACAATCACTGGTGTCGATGTTTGCTGATGCAGCATCGTTGGTCGATACCTGCAGATGGTTGGATAAGACGTTTAATGGCGACTTGCTCTCTCTGGGAGATAAAGACTATGAAGGCTTGATCAGGCTCGCCGGTAAAAATATCGGCACGATCTGCTGGCATCTAACGAACATTCAGCACAGATCGGTCGGTGGGCAACTGCCTCTGGATTGGTCAGGCATCCGCTTTCGTCACGTACCAGTTGATGTTCTTAGTCAGGTTTATGAAGATTTTGCGCATGAATTTGTGCCCGATTTGGCTCGTGCGACAAGTGTTCACTTCACCCCTCGTCAACTTGCTGAAGTCGTGATCGATGGTGCGTTTAGTGCGGTTCGGTCCTGCGCACCTCATTATGCAAAGGTACTCGATCCTTCTGCAGGCGCAGGAGTCTTCTTGGTCCTCGCGTTTAGACGGTTGGTCGCGGAACGCTGGCGGGCGTTCGGCACCCGCCCGTCGCGAACGGATATTCGTCAGATCTTGATGACTCAACTTACAGGTTTCGACATCAATCGCGATGCTCTGAACATCAGTGCTTTGAGTCTGTATCTGGCCGCGCTTGAATTGGATCCGGCGCCGAGTCCTCTGAGTGAGCTTAAGTTTGAAAAGCTGATCGGGAGCGTGCTGCACGTCGTCGATGTTGAAGCGCTCGGAGGAGAAAACGCGGACGATGAGCTTGGAAGCCTGTCCACACGGGTACGTGCGATTTACCAAAAATCGTTCGACATTGTCGTGGGTAATCCTCCGTGGACAGGTCTGAAAGGGGAGGCAGCAGTAGCGCTGAATAATTGTATGACCGGGCTGTTGGCTGACCTCGCAACCCCGTCTCCTGGACTGTCGAAAGTTCCGGACGTCGAATTCTCCTCAGAGTCGCAGTCAATTTCGCGAGAGTCAGAGGACGATGCTATGGTGCCTAGCCAGCTCGTCGCGAGGTATGGTTCGCCCGACGTTGCTTTTCTTCTTGCCTCCGCCAGATGGGCTAAACCGGCTGGGGCGCTAGGCTTTGCCTTGCATGCCCGACTGTTGTTCCAACCGGAAGCGTACGAACTCAGGAGGCGAGTGTTTAGCGCCGTTCGCGTGACGGGGATCATGAACTTCGCCGCACTTCGCCAGGACAAGAAGCTTTGGCCGACGAATAGTGCTCCGTTTATGCTGCTTGTCGCACAGAACGAGAAGCCGGTTGGAGGGGAAAGCTTTTTCTTTGTCAGCCCGAAGCACGAACCTCAACTGGCGGAAATGGGGCAGTTTCGTGTTGATCCATCGGCAGCGATATCGATTCCGCTAAGATTGATTGGAAGCAGCGTATATGCACTGAAGGCGGTCTTCAAGGGCGGTCTCTTAGGGGTGGATCTCTTGAATCGGATTCAGAAGAAAAGTAGTCGCACGGTAGCTCAGCAGCTCGAGTCGGCGAATTTGAAGTTCTGGAGTGGCTATCAACTCGGCAAAGAGCTCAAGAGAACCCAATCGGCTGCTCATTTGGAAGGCTTGCCGCTTGCCACGCTCGCTATGAGATTTAGTGTCCCAAAGCATGCAACACCTTTCGGTCTGACGCATGTGCAGTGGCCTCGCGCGCGTGAGATTTATCGAGGTCCTCTTCTGCTATTCCGCGAGTCACCCAAAAGCGACCGGGCATTGCGTGGAGCGCTTTACGCAGAATCGGATGCCGCATACAGCGAAAGCTTCTTTGGATTGTCATTTCACGGACGGAAAACCCTCAAGCCTCTCGTTGACTTGCTGTACGTGCTTTCATATAGCGATTTATTTTTGTATTATCAATTGCTAACCAGCCCGAAATTCGGTGTTGAACGAGATTCTTCTCTTCAGTCAGACCTCGATGCGTTTCCCTTGGTAGACATCGACGGAGTTGACGGGAATTTGCGTAAAGAAGTGGCCGCGGTCGCAGCGGCGCTACGGTCGGGAGAGGAATGCTGGAACCGAGTCGATTCGGTTATGGCTTCGCTATATGATTTGTCGGCTGCGGACGAGCAATTGATCCAAGATACACTCGCGATGGAGCTTCCGTTCACGGGCACCCGCAAGGGCGCCAGCGAATCCGTCACGCCAGTTCAGTTGCAAGCGTATACGGAGACGTTTAATCGGTTGGTTCGTCCTTTCCTGAAAGGAAGGTGCGAAGACATCGCTTACCCGTCCTTGGAGCAATACATCGATGGTTGGGCTTTTGTTGAAATGCAATCCCCTCATTCGACCGAGGATGCGGATCATGACTCTCCTGTGGCAGATCTCAAGGCGATGGCATCTCTTGCTGGAACATATTGGTCATCGCAAATTTGTGTTCGCCGCAAGGATGGTTCGCAATTGATGGGGCAGCTAAGTCAATCTCGCTACTGGACGCGTACGCAAGCGCGTCTTAGAGCTTTGGACTGGCTGCAGCATGGACCACTCGTCAACTAACAAAGAATAAACCACATGTTTGCGAACCTGGGAACGCCGCCCCAATCAAATATCTACCCGGCGTGGGGCAAAGCGCTAGTGGAAGTTGTTGATTTGGCGATTTGTGAGGCGTGGAAACGTGTCAAAAACAGATGCCCGACGGTGCTAGCGACTGGTGACGAGGATCAGATTACTGACGAATTGAAGACAGAGCTTGTGGCACTGAGAAAAGCTGATTTTCCGCCCGGCTTCAATAATTCGCTATTTGGCGTTCCAACTCGTGATTCGAAAGTGCGAAATTCGTCAGGCACATCTATAGACCCTACACCCGATCTCACCATCTACCCGGCCATACCTCGCCCGGAAGTGAGCGACGACCAGCACGATGCGCTATTCTTTGAATGCAAGGTGCTCGATCGGTCTAGGGGGCTAAGCCTGTACGACAAAAAGGGCATGAAGCGATTTGCTGATGGTTGGTATGCGAGTCGCATGCAGCATGCTGGCATGATTGCTTACGTGCTTGGTGGGACAAATACCTCCCCTGTACCCTGCCTGAAGCGATACCTTGGGAAAACAGCCCGCGGTGAAAGTATGACCAACGGCGATCGGCTTGGCTGCCGATCCTTCCCTCAAAAAGTGATGGATTCCCCGGGCTTGATGGCGTCTGACATTGCTAACACTGTTCATGCTCGGCCAAGTTTGACTATCGGCTCGCATGACATCACGCTAAGACACTTGTGGCTACTTCATTGAGGTGCGCTTGGTTTAACGGTGTCGAAATCAGGTTTCCTATTGAGGCCTTCAGGGAAATTACAGTTTACTGTAGAACAAACGAAACAGTTGCCATTTGCGAAATATAGATGCCCCTTTGTTGGGCTCCGTCGGCCAAGAGATGCACATCCAGCATCCGCAGCGGAGCCTCGACGCCATGCGAGAATTGCACTCTCATCACTATCCTTCGAGTACACGATGGATGAACGTATTCATGCACAAATCGTCGCGGGAGAGCAGGTGAACGCCGCGGTGATCCAGATGGAGCAGACGATGCAACGCAATGCCGCGCTGGTCGAGGAGGCGGCGGCCGCGGCACTGTCGCTCGACGAACAGGGCGCGCGGCTGAGCGCGGCGGTCGCGCAGTTCCGGCTGCGCGAAGCGGCGCTCGCGTGACGGGTGCGCTTATTGCGGTGCGTCCGGCAACGTGTAGTCGAAGCGGTACGCGTGCTGGCCGTTATCGATATCGATGAGCATCGTGCCGGACAACCCGAGCAATGCGTCCGTGCCGGAATCGGGCACGACCGTGATCGACTGCGTCGGCTGCCCGCGCGTCATGGTGGAGCTGTGCTGCAGCACGAAGCTGCCCTTGCGGCCGCCGAGCACGCCTTTGACGGTTTCCATCGCGACGTAGCCGGCCGAACCCTGAACGCTGCTGCGAAACGCGAGCATTTCGCCTTGGCTGACGGCTTCCAGATCGCCGTGAAAATGCTTGTCCAGCGACATGCGGCCGAGCCCGCTGTGTTCCGCGACGGGACTCAGGGGTTCCGGATTCAGCTTCACTTCGAATGGACCGCGGGCCTGCAGTTTCATGACTGTTCTCTTCGTTGAATGGGCAAGCGGCACTATAAGCCAACGCTGCCGACGGTGGCTGATCGTCCATATGCGCGATGATCGTCCTGTTTGATACGCGAAAGGACCGACTTGAAAAGTGCGCCGCCGTAGTCCGACATGTTCCTCTACTCGTCGCCTTGACCTTGAAGTTGACTTGAAGCTTAGAGTGCTTGCCGACGACAGTGAATCGGCAGGCTTCGTATCTCGCCTGTCACTGGTCGACCATCGACGGGAGACAACGAACATGGACAGGCTTTTTACACAGGTCGAATTCGGGCCGCACACGGTCGACGTGCCCGAGGGCGGGTACTACGACCGGTTCCGCATGAATCCGGACCTGGATGTCGTGGCGCGCGATCCCGCCGCGGGGAACATCGATTTTTTCCGGCGGATTCCGAAGCGTCAGGTGATCTCGCGGGTGGGCCCGACCTGGGCGCCGAACTTCTACTATCGTTCCAGCAGCATTCAGCTGCTGTTTCTGGCGCCGCTCGAACGCCTGCGCACCATGCTGCCGGTTCCGCTCGAACCGCTGCGGGCGCTGCCCGGCTACGGGCTCGTTGCGCTGACGTTCTTTTCGTACGCGGTGTGCGACAACGATCCGTATGACGAAGTATCGGTCGCGGTGGTGATCCGCCGGCCCGGCGCGAAAGGCTCGCACGCGCTCGAGCTGATCGACTCGATGCGGCGCCGGAGTTTCTTCGCGCACGTGCTCGCGCTGCCGGTCACGACGGAAATCGCGCGGGTACGCGGCGTGCACGGCTATCAGCTGCCCAAGTGGCTCGCGGATATCGACGTGAGCATCGGCGCCACGGCGCGCGCGCGTGTCGCGGGTCCGGGCGGCCGGCCGGATCTGAGCCTGAGCGTGCCGCTGCCGGTGCTGACCAGCGTGCCGTCGCAATCGCACATGGGCACGACGACGATGGTCAACCGCATCGACGGCGCATGGCATCAGGCGTCGGTGCAGACCAACATGCTGTCGTTCGCGCAGCGCCTGTTGCCGCGCAACGTCGAGCTCGTGCGGCACGGTGGGCCGCTCAGCCAGTTGCTCGACGGGCTCGGCGCATCCACAATCATGCGTCTCGACGTGGTCAAGGATGCGCAACTGGTGCTGAATCTGCCGACGCCGTTGACGGCCTTCGATGAACCCGGAAAGCCACGCTAACGATACGGATGCGTGCGACGTGCGCGCACCGAAGGAGTCGTCCATGCCGCAACCGACCTACGATCTCGTCGTATTCGGCGCCACCAGTTTCGTCGGGCAGATCCTGGCCCGCTATCTGTCCGACTATCTGTCGGACGCCGGTGCGGGCGAAACGCTGCGCTGGGCGATCGCGGGACGATCCGACGCGAAGCTCAGGCAGGTCAGGGATACGCTCGGCGCGGCTGCGCAGACGGTGCCGATCATCGTCGCCGACGCGGCCGACGAGACGCAACTCCGGGCGCTGTGCGCGCAAACGCGGGTGGTGGTGTCCACGGTCGGCCCCTACGCGCTGTACGGCGAGCCGCTGGTCCGGGTCTGCGCGCAGACCGGCACCGACTATTGCGATCTCACCGGCGAAACGCAGTGGATCAAGCGGATGATCGACAAGTACGAGCCCGCGGCCCGCCAATCGGGCGCGCGCATTGTGCATTGCTGCGGCTTCGACTCGGTGCCGTCCGACATGGGCGTGTTCTTCCTGCAGCAACAGGCTCGGCAACAGTGGGGCGTGCCGGCCGCTCACGTGAAGATGCGCGTGAAAACGCTGAAGGGCGGTGCATCGGGCGGCACCGTGGCCAGCGTGATCAACGTGGTGCGAGAAGCGGCTGCCGATCCGGTATTGCGCCGCGAACTGCTCGATCCTTATTCGTTGTGCCCGCAACGTCATGGTTTCACCGTGCGGCAGCATGCGGTTCGATCCGCCGAACTCGATCGCGACTGCGATGCGTGGATCGCGCCGTTCGTGATGGCGGCGATCAACGAGCGCGTCGTGCATCGCTCCAATGCGCTGGCCGGCCATGCGTACGGCAGCCGCTTTACCTATGACGAAGCCGTGATGACGGGCACGGGTCTGAAGGGGCGCATGACCGCGCTGACGATGGTGGCGGGCCTCGGTGCATTCATGGTCGGCGTCCTCATCGGGCCGGTGCGCGGCCTGATGGAGCGCTTCCTGCTGCCGAAACCCGGCGAAGGGCCGAGCGTCGAAGCCCAGCAGGCCGGCCGCTACGATTTGCGCTTCTTCGGCCGCACCGACGACGGCCGAACCTTGCGGGTGAAAGTCACCGGCGATCGCGATCCGGGCTATGGCTCCACCGGCAAGATGCTCGGCCAGGCCGCGATCGGTCTCGCACTCGATTGCAGCCGTGACGGCGTGAAGACCGGACGCGGCGGCGGGTTCTGGACACCTGCGACGATGTTCGACGAACGCTATATCGAGCGTCTGGTGCGCCATGCCGGGTTGCGCTTCGAGGTGATTTGAACGGAGTCCCGCCGGCGATCGCTCGCGGGCGCTACCGCTACACCCGGTTGCGCTTGCCCGCGCCCGTGCGGGCAGCGGTTTCGTCCAGAATCGTCGCGGCGAATTCGACGGCCGCCGGCATCCGCGCGTCGTGCATCATCACGAATTCCATCTCCGGCAGTTCCGGTAAGCCTTCGGGCAATCCCAGTTCACGAAGCGTGTCGTCGAGCGCGCTGCGCGGCACCGGCGCGATCGCGATGCCGGCCCGGGCGAAGGTGCGGATGCCGGTCACGCTGGGGCTTTCGCACGCGATCCGGTAGCGCATGCCGGCCAGCGCGAGCGCCGTGATGGCGGCGCCGCGGTACGGGCACGGATCGGGGAAACACGCGAGCGGCACGTCGCCTTCCGGAAGCGGCTCGTGGCGCGCGAACGCCCAGACGAGCGGCTCGTGCCATAACGTCGCGCCGTGGCCCGAGTGCGAGCACCGGCTGCCGATCACGAGATCGAATTCGCCGTCGGCATGCCGCCGAAACAGGCTGTCTCCGATGTCGACGACCAGATCCAGCCGCAGGCCGCGCCGCGCGGCGCCATGGCGGCGCATCAGGTCCGGCAGCCAGCCGCCTGCAAAGTCTTCCGACACGCCGATCCGCAGCTTGACGTCGGTGGCGTCACCGGTTCCCAGCCTGGCGCGGGCTTCCGCGCTCAGATTGAGCATCGCGCGTGCGTAGCCGAGCAGCGTTTCGCCATGCCCGGTGAGCGTGACGCTGCGCGTGTTGCGCACGAGCAGCGCCTGGCCGACCTGTTCCTCGAGACGAAGGATCTGCGCGCTGACCGCGGACTGGCTGAGGTTCAGCCGACGCCCGGCGCCGGTGAAGCTGCGCACGTCGGCAACCCCAACGAATGTATGAAGCAGCGCCGTGTCGAGGGGAGCATTCATTTATCACCAATCCGGGTTAATTTGATTAATTAATATCGTTTCCGGATTATAGGCCGACCCGATAGGCTGCGAAGCGAAGTGGGCGAGCGCGCATCCGGCGCGCCGTCGTCACTCTTGGCAAGGACCGGCGCCATGACACGCGTGCTCTATATCGAAGGCTCACCCAACAAGGCCCATTCGGCGTCCATCGAGGTATGCAATGCGTTTCTCGACGCGTACCGGCAGGCCCATCCCGACCACGAGATCCGGAAGCTCGATATCTGGGATCTACCGATGCCCGAATTCGACGCCGCCGCGTTGGCCGCGAAATATGCCGGACTGAGCGGCACGGCGTTGACGTCGGAGCAGGTGGCGGCGTGGCAGCAGATCGAGCGGCTCGCGGCGCCGTTCCACGAAGCGGACAAATTCCTGTTCGGCGTGCCGCTGTGGAATTTCAGCATTCCGTACAAGCTCAAGCACCTGATCGACGTGATCTCGCAGAAGGATGTGTTGTTCACGTTCGACGGAACGGGTTTCACCGGCAAGCTGGCCGGGAAAAAGGCGGCGGTGGTCTACGCACGCGGGCTCGCCTATCAGTCGCCCGGGTCGTTTACGCCGGCCGCCGAATTCGATCTGCAGCGCCCGTACATGGAAACGTGGCTCAAGTTCGTGGGCGTGACGGACATCACGGGGATCGTCGTCGAGCGCACGTTGTTCGGCCCGGACGGGAAGGCCGACCGGAGCCGGGCGATCGACGAAGCACGGGCGATCGCACCGACGTTCTGACGTCGCCGGCGCGGGTCGCGTGTCAGCGCCCGCCGCGTGCGATGGCGAGCGCGACGCCGAAGCCCACCAGCAGGCATCCGAACGTGCGATCGATCCAGTGCCGCAGCGACAGCAGGCGATCGCGGACAGCCGTGGCCGAGAAACAGATCGCCACGAGGCTGAACCAGCCGGCATGGGCGGTCGCGATGAATGCGCCGTAGCCGATCTGCACGATCAACGGCGTGTCGGGCCGGACTGCCTGCATGAACAGGCTGACGATGAATACCGTGGTTTTGGGGTTCAGCGCATTGGTCAGGAAGCCCGTGCGCAGCGCGGCCAGATCGGACAGCGGCGCGACGCACGTGTCGGCTTGCACGCTGCCGGCATTCGTCGTGAGCATCTTTGCACCGACGTAGATCAGGTAGATCGCGCCGATCAGCTTGACGGCATCGAAGAGCCACGGCGACTGACGGATCAGGAGCCCGACGCCCAGCAGCGTATAGCCCACGTGGACCGTCACGCCGAGCCCGATCCCGCACGCGGTGAGCACGCCGGAACGACGCGACAGCATCAGGCTGTTGCGCGTGACCATCGCGAAGTCCGGTCCCGGGCTGATGACGGCCAGCAGCGTAATGGTGACTACGACTATCAGTTCGGTCATGGCGTCGTTCCTGCGGAGGAGGTGTTAATGGCACAATCTTATCGATCGTGCCTCATCAGGAAAAACGATGATTTCTGACCAGAATGGTGAGTTTGAATCACAGTCGATTCGGACGAACCTGCCGTCGCTGATGGCGCTGCGCTGTTTCGACGCGGCGGCGCGTCACGAGAATTTCAGTCGCGCGGCGGACGAGCTGTGCCTGACCCATGGCGCCGTCAGCCGCGCGGTGCGCTTGCTCGAGGACGATCTGGGCGTGGCGCTGTTCGAGCGGCGCAGCCGGCGCGTGTTCCTGACCGATGCGGGCCGCACACTCGCCCAGGCCGTCCATGACGGCCTGGGCCTGATGCGTCACGCCGCCCACGCGTTGCGCACCGAGGCCGCCCGTGCGCGGCGTTCGGTGCTGTCGTGCGAGCCGACGCTCCTGATGCGCTGGCTGATCCCGCGCTGGCCGGATTTTCAGGCGCGGCATGCGGGCGTCGATATCCATCTGGCCGCCGCGGGCGGGCCGTTCTCGTTCGACAGCGGTATCGACATGGCGATTCGTCGCAACGATTTCCCGTGGCCGTCGGGGTATCACGCCGAGCATCTGTTCGCCGAACGGGTGGGACCGGTTTGCCGGCCGGACAAGGTCGGTGCGTGGTTTGCGTCGCGGCGCGGCGGACGCGCGTTGAAGCCGGACGCTGCGCTCCTGCATACGCGGACCCGGCCGGACGCCTGGAACGCGTGGGCGCGGGCGGCGAATCAGCCGGCCGCGAACGGGCACGGGCAGCAGTTCGATCATTTCTATTTCAGTCTGCAAGCGGCCGTCGCGGGGCTGGGGGTAGCGATCGGGCCGTGGCACCTGGTGCGCGACGACATCGAAAGCGGTGTGCTGGTTGCGCCGATGGGGTTCGTCGAGGATGGATCGGATTACTACCTGTTGGCCCCCGCGCCAGTGGCGGACGGGAGTGCGCAGGCGGTGTTGTTGGGCTGGTTGAGGGGGATGGTTTGACGCAGGCCGGTACTTCGTCGACGCTCGCTGTCGATATCGATGCCCGAGACAATATTGTCGCTTAAGAGGCAGACGCCGCCTCGAATCGAAATAAAGAACGAATGGCCTTGCCGATGCTTGCTCATGCCAGCCAGCGAACGGAAAATGGGTCGACCGAGACACGTTTGAAAGCTGATCATCGGCATGAACAGCCCTTGTCCCGACGCTGCGCAGGGCGGCAGGATGTTGGCCGGCTTTTATCGAAATGGCGTGTTGCGGCGTGCGTCGCTAAAAGAATGCCGATGCGTGCCTTATCGCTGCAACGAATCGGCGCCGGTGAAATCACCGTCAGTCTTCATCTTTTTGATACGGTTTTTTAACGATGCACGCCAACCCTGGGCGACGTCAGGCTGCGGCGAATATTTCCCGTCGCGTTTAAATCCGCATCCTTTACCCGAAGGTCAACGGCGAGGCGAAGCCATGCAACTTCAAACCGGTAATTTATTCAGCGTCGAAGGGCGGCGCGGCGGCGACGAGCGAATCGACATGCTCGTCACGGGCTCGCGCGTGAACGTCGAGCGAATCGTATCGATGGGGCATGCGAGCCCGGCCGGGTTCTGGTATGACGACCCAAGAGCCGAATGGGTCGTGCTGCTGTCCGGCGCGGCCGTGCTCGAATTCGAAGAGGATGCGACGCGGCTCGATATGCGCGCCGGAGATTACGTACTGATCGAGCCGCATTGCCGTCATCGTGTCGCATGGACGCATGACGAACTGCAAACTGTCTGGCTTGCGATCTATTACGAACGCTGAAGAAAGGATGGGCGTGCGGCACGGTCGGTGGATCAACCCGTGCGCGACACGCCGATCGGGCAAAACCTCGTCAACCGGAGCGGCCATGGAATACCGCCGGTATCGATGCCCCAATCAATGCCCAATTTGCCGGGCAGCGTATTGAATCACGCGCCGGCCCATATGCGGGGAATCTTATTCCTGGATCAGGAATCGATTGCGATTCTTCGCATCCTTGATCCATGCGGGCGCGCGACCGCGGCCCGACCAGGTGGCCCCGGTCTTCGGATCGCGATACTTGGCCTGCACGGGGGCGCCCGCCTGTTTGGCCGGCCGACCGCGGCGCGTACCGAAAATGTCTTTTTCGGTAATGCCGTATTCCGCGACTTTGGTGCGGATGTCGTCGACGACCGCCTGGAATTCAGCGGCGCGCGCTGCTTCGGCTTTCTCGGCCAAAGCATCCATTTGGGCTTTCAGTTCCTTGTAAGTTGCCATATATCACTCTTCAGGTTGTGTCCATACATGATAGCGGTTTCAACCGGAAATGACGAAGAAAATTGCTTCGACTACGAATTCCATTGTGGATATCGCAATGGATGACTGCTTCGAACACCTGAGAAGTGGCTTGACGGGATCGTTTGCGTCCGATCTTCTCGTACGGGACAAGCTTCGGAGACTCAATTATTCTTTATCTTTTTTCAGAGGGATTGGGGAATTCACTGATGAACAGAGATGAAAAGCTGAAACAGGTCGCGGCCGAATTCGGATTCGATCCGGACGAAACGATCAGGATCGGCGGAAAGTACACGCCGGTCCTGATCGACGGAAGCACCGCCTACATTGCCGGCCAGGTGCCGCGAATCGGGGAAGTCGTGCATTTCGTCGGTATCGTCGGCGAATCCGTTTCGCTGGAAGACGGCCGCCGCGCGGCCGGCATTTCCGCGCTGCGCGCGCTGGCGCTGATCCGTAAGCAGTGCGGCACGCTCGATGCGATCGCAACGGTGCCGCGCATGACCGTGTACGTGCGAAGCGCGCCCGGCTTCACGATGCAAAGCGAAGTGGCCGACGGCGCGTCGGACCTGTTGGTCGCGGTGCTCGGCGACGCCGGCGTCCATACGCGTTCGTCGGTCGGCGTGCTGCAATTGCCGAAGGGCGCGTCGGTCGAAGCCGATTTCATTTTCGGGCTGAATCGCGGCGGCGCCGCCGGTTGATTCGGGATAACCGCGGCGACGGGGCAGCGGCCCGCGTGGTATCGATCAGTGCGCCGTGCGCGAGCGGGCTGTGTCGGGCGTCATCCCGGTCCATTCGTTGAATGCGCGGAAGAACGAATTCGGATCCTGGTAGCCGAGCAGGAAAGCGATCTGACTGTAGGGCAGATCCGAGCGATCAAGGTAATGCCACGCGAGCTTCTCGCGCACTTCCGCCAGCAGGGTTTTGAAGTTCGCGCCTTCGTCGCCGAGCCGCCGCTGCAGCGTCCGCTTGCTGATCGCAAGCGTTTGCGCGACGCCGTCCGCGGTGGCGAGCCCGCCCGGAATCAATTCGAGCAGTGCCGCGCGCACGCGCTCGACGATGCCGGCATCGGCCGACAGCGCGTCGAGGCGACGGCGCAGGTCGGGCTCGAAAATCTGCCACATCGCGTGGTTCGCGGTCACGAACGGACGCCGCGCATCCTGCAGCGCCACGCTCACGGAGGGCGCATCGCCGTACCGCGGCGTCACGCCGAAAAAGCGCGCATAGCCGGGATCGGGGCTGACGTCGCGCGGCAGCGTGACGGCTCGCGCCGGCAGTTCGGTACGGGTCGCCAGCCGCGCGAGTTTCACGAAGAAGCCGAGTTCGGCCGCGACCAGCATGCCGGGTGGCGGGATGTCGCGCTCCAGGAAGTCGACCGCGAGGGTCAGCGCGTCGGCCTCGTGCGATACGCGCAACCGGACCGGGCCGATCAGCGGCTTGAACTGGCCGATGCGCCGGAGCGCGATCTCCAGGTTCGGACTGCACAACGCGGCGAACAGAGGCGGATCGAAGGTCTCGACGGAGAGCAGATCGAGGATGCGCAGCGCGACGGCTGGCGTATTCGCCATGTCCTCCATCGCGCGCCACAGACGGAAGTATTCGCGTGTCGTCAGCCCGTTTTCCGGCCGCGTGAACAGATCGGCGGGCAACTGCGCGCGCCGCAGCAGTTCGTCGACGCGCAGGCCGAGGTCGACCATCACGACCTGCCAGCCCGGCGAAATCGCGAAGCGGTTCATCGGCGCAATTGCCCGGTTTCGACGAGCTGCTGGAAGAAGTCGTTCATCGACTCGGCGAGCGGGCGATAACGGATCCCCAGTTCGTTGCGGCTGCGGCTGTTGTCCGCGCGCCAGGGCAGCCCGACGTTGCGCGCGATCATGCGGCGCGTCACGCTCTTGTTCGCGAGCGGGCCGACCAGCCAAACCAGCCATTTCGGCAGGATGCGCCGCGGAACCGGGTAGTCGGCGCCATACCGTTCCAGCAGCGTGGCGGCCATCGCCGGCAGGCTCGTGTCGTGTGCCGACACGATGTAGCGGCCGTTGGCGCTCGGCAGGAACGCCGCACGCACATGCGCGTCGGCGACGTCGCGGACATCCACCGCGCCCATGCCGAGATCCGGCACGCCGGCCTTCATCGTGCCGTTGCCCATTTGCCGCACGATCTCGAAGCTCTCCGACGTCGCGTACGGATTGATACCCGGCCCGATCACGAGCGACGGATTGATGGTCACGAGATCCCAGCGTTGCTGCTGGCGAGCGATCTTCCACGCTTCGCGCTCGGCGACCGTCTTCGAATACGAATAGGGTTGATGCGTCAGCGACGAGCTGGTGTTCCAGATCGCTTCGGTGAACACACCATCGGGCGTCGCGGCGAGATCGGCGTTGTCGCCGTAGATCGCCGCACAGCTGCTGGTCAGCACGACGCGCCGCACCGACGGCGTGCGGTTTGCCGTCTCGAGTACGTTGCGCGTGCCGAGCAGCGCCGGATCGACCAGTTCCTTCTGCGGATCGCGAACGGTGACGGTGAACGGCGACGCGGTATGGAATACGGTCCCGCAACCCGCCATCGCGTCGGCGTACGACCCGGGTTCGAGCAGGTCCGCGCGGAAATAGCGGATCGTGCCGGGCTGGCCGGCCGCGATGCGCTGCAGATGCTCGAGCTTGTCCGGGCTGTCGGGGTCGCGGACGGCCGCATGGACCGTCAGGCCTGCCTCGAGCAGCCGCTGCACGAGCCAGCCTGCGACATAACCGGTCGCGCCGGTCACCATGACGGGCAGGTCGGTATCGATATTCATGGACGGGATTCCGTGGCAGAAAGGATGCGCCATGATGCCGCCATTTGCGCGCCACTTCACTCGCAAAGCGCGCCAATCGACATGCAAGGGGCGACAGGCGGCGCGATACCGGGCACGCCCATGCCCGATTCCCCGTCCGGGGAATTGCGACTGCAACGATGTCGTGCGTTGGAACCTCGCGAGGCGTGCGACGAAGCCGCACGTCGCTGCCGATGGCCGATTCGTCAGACGTGAAAGCGCACGATTCGCCGGAATGCCCGCCATCGTGTTGCCGTGCAACGAGCCGTCGCGCCAGCCGGCCGTTTTTACCCCCGTCCTTTCCGGAAGTCGTCGTCCAGCCCATATCGGCCGGCATCCCCACTTTTGGGGATGCCGGCGCCGAACGGTGGGCCTACGATGGTCAACGGGGCATCGCGACCGGATGTCGCCAGGACAATCGGACAGGCCCGTCATTCCTTTGTCGATCGCTGTGTGCGTCCGCACAATCGGTTGACACGATCGGCGCGTACGCTGATGCGCAACGTATGCGGTGCGTCGTGGCGCCGCGGACGATCGCGCGTGGATGACGGAAGGCCTGATGTCGTATTTCGGGGAATTTCAATCAATATGCTCGCACGAGACTATGTGGAACGTGAGCTCTCTCACATCCAGAGAATGGTGGCGCTGCTGGACAGCGAGACGGCCGTCGCCGATGTGTCGATGTCGGGCGCGGGGCGCGTCAGGCATCCGAGATACTGGCGCGGGCGTATCGAGGAACTGCTGTCGACGCCCGACGTGCCGCGTCACGTCAGAAAGCTGAGCGAAGCGGTGCTCGCGAAGATCGACGAGATGGAAGCGCGGTTCACGACGATGAAGTAAGTGCATCGTCGGACCGGGCGGCGCAACGCGCTCCGTCGCGTGTTCGGTTGCATCGTCTTGACCGGGCGCCATCTCGCCGACCCGCGCCGCGCAGGCCGTCCCGCGTCAATACGGATTGCTTTTCCCTGTCGAAAATAACCGTTTCGTTTGACGAGAAGCAGTCATCACCGTGGTATTTCGATCACACCCGCATCGGCAATTTGAACAATGAGGCCGATTGAGTAAGATGCCCGAACGGCGTTCAATAAAAACGCACGGCACGGGGTGGCCAGATGCAGATGAACGGGTTGATTCCATCGGCATGGATCGATGACGTCTATGCTGCGGCGCTGGGCGACCAACGATGGGAAGCGGTGCTGGACGGCCTGCGCATGTCGGTCGGCGTACGCATGGCGACGCTGCTGTCGTTCGACGATGCAGCGCGGCTGCCGGCGATCGAGCGGGCGGCCGGCGACGATCCGTCATGGGTCGCCGCGTGCCACCGCAGCTACAACACCGAGTTCTACCTGTACGACCCGGTCGTGCCGGTTGCCGCCGACTGGCAGGCAGGGCGCTGGTTCGAGGACGTCAAGCACCTGTCGGTGCGGCAGCGCACACATGGCGTGTTCTATCGGGAATTCCTGCAGCCGTTCGGGCTCGGCAGCATTTCGGGCCTGTACATCCATCGCGGCGAGGGCGCCGGCGCTTTCCTCAGCGTACAGGGCGGCCCCGAATCGCAAGGGCTGTCCGACGAGCAGCGTCGGGCGATCGAAATCATGGGCGCCCACATCAGCCGCGCGTTGCGCATCCACGCGCGCATCGGCGAGCTCGAAGCGCGCGTGGCCGCCGCGGAATCGGCGCTCGACGCGGTGCCGGTGCCGGTATTCCTGCTCGGCGCGCAGCGTGAACTGCGCTATACGAACCGCGCGGCCGATCAGCTGATCGCCGCCGAACCGGCGCTGCGGGTCCTGAACGGGCGTTTCGCGCCGGAAGGCTGCGTCGACGACGCGCAATGGCGGCATGCATTCGCACGCGGCGGACTGCTGCTGCGTCGTGCGACGGGCGAGCCGCTGCCGCTTGCGTTGATCCCCGTTCCAGAACAGTCGCGTCTCGCGCGCGAACGGCCCGGCGTCGCGGCGCTGATGACGGCCGCCGACGTTCGTTCGCCGTCGGCGCGCGCGCAGCGCTTGCGGGTGTTCTACGGGCTGTCGTCGGCGGAAGCCGATCTCGCCGTGCTGCTGTGCTGCGACGGGCGCTCGCCGCAGGAATGCGCGGCGTTGCGCGGCGTGTCGATCGGCACGGTCCGCGCGCAGATCAAGTCGATCTACACGAAGACGGACGTGGCGCGCGCCGCGCAACTGACGTCGCTGGTCATGCAGACCTGAGCGATCCGTGCGCGCGGGCGCGCCTGCGTTTTTACCTATCCGCCGCCGATTCCCTGCAGTACCTTGCCCGTCCCGCCGCAGACGGTGCACGTCTGTCCCTCCACCATGCCGGTGCCGCGGCAGACGCGGCACGTGTCCTCACCGATGCCCGGCGCGTCCGCGGGGCCTTCGTCGCCGGCGTTCGGCGGTGTGGCCGGGTCGGTTGGCGCTGATCGCTTCGTGATCGACATGACTGGCTCCTTTCGCGTTTTCACGCTGTGGCGGCGCGCATCGCGCGTGCCTGTCAGGCGGCACGCCCGACGACGGATCGATCGCACGATTATCGCGGCGGCGCGGCAAGATCATGGTCAGTCATCCTATAACGTCGGCCAATGAAGCGAAAGAAGGCCATTGAGCGGGGGGAAAACCGCGACGCCGATGTGCGATCGGGATACCGACCCACTTCCGGAAAACGTTTCGCGAAAAAGGAAGAAAACGGAGAATCCGGTTTCCCGATTCCTCATCAAGCCCTTGATGACAGCGGTTATACGGGTATGCACCAAGTGAGTTAAACGGTTAACCGACGTACATTCGCTCAACACATCATACGACGTATGACTTGGCGATTGGGGAATCGTCTCGGCGAAGCCCGGGCGGGCCGCCGGATCGCCGCACAACAACGATCGACCATCCAGGAGACTCACCATGAAGCACCGATTCACCGGCTCCCGTACCGTCCTGGCCGTCGCCTTGATGGCCGGCTTCGCGCTGTCCGCGCAGGCGCGCGTGTTCCGCTCGGCGGACGTGCACGGCGACAACTTCCCGACCAACATGGCCGTGAAGTTCATGGGCGACGAACTGTCGAAGCAGACGGGCGGCAAGGATTCGATCAAGGTGTTCGGCAACAGCGCGCTCGGCTCCGAGAAGGACACGGTCGACCAGGTGCGGATCGGCGCGATCGACATGGCGCGCGTGAACGGCGCGTCGTTCAACGAGATCGTGCCGGAATCGCTGATCCCGTCGTTCCCGTTCCTGTTCCGCGACGTCGACCATTTCCGCAAGGCGATGTACGGCCCGGCCGGCCGGAAGATCCTCGATGCGTTCACCGCGAAGGGGATGATCGCGCTGACGTTCTACGAGAGCGGCGCGCGCTCGATCTACGCGAAGCGCCCGGTGCGCTCGCCGGCCGACATGAAGGGGCTGAAGGTGCGCGTGCAACCGTCGGACCTGATGGTCGACGAGATCCGCGCGATGGGCGGCACGCCGACGCCGATGCCGTTCGCCGAGGTATACACGGGCCTGAAGACGGGCCTCGTCGATGCGGCGGAAAACAACCTGCCGTCGTACGAGGAAACCAAGCACTACGAAGTGGCGCCCGATTACTCGGAAACGCAGCACGCGATGACGCCGGAAGTGCTGGTGTTCTCGAAGAAGATCTGGGACACGCTGTCGCCGCAGGAGCAGGCGGCGATCAGGAAGGCGGCGGCCGATTCGGTGCCGTACTACCAGAAGCTGTGGACCGCGCGCGAGGCGTCCGCGCAGCAGCTGGTGACGAAGGGCGGCGCGAAGATCCTGCCGGCCGCGCAAATCGACCGCGCGGCGTTCGTGAAGGCGATGCAGCCGCTGTGGACCAAGTATGAAAAGACGCCGCAGATGAAGCAGATCGTCGACGAGATCGAGGCCACCAAGTGACGCGTCGCACTTCCCTGAATGGCGCCGCGACCGTGGGCTCGCCGGACGCGCCGGCCGCCGACGGCGCACCGCCGTGCCGGCCGCGCGCGGCCGCGCCGCTGCTGCGGTGCGTGAACGATGGGCTGTTCCGCGTGCTCGCCGTGATCGCGTCGGCGTGCCTCGCGGTGCTCACGGTGCTGGTGTTCTATGCGGTCGTGATGCGCTACGTGTTCGAGAACGCACCGGATTTCGTCGAGCCGATCGCGCTGTTGCTCGTGATCGTGATCGCGATGTTCGGCGCCGCGATGAAGGTGCGCGACGGCGGCCACATCGGCCTCGATTCGCTGGTGCGGCGACTGTCGCCGAAGGCGCGCACGGTCGTCATCGCGATCCAGCACCTGAGCCTGATCGCGTTCGCGATCATGATCATGATCGGCTGCGGCAGCATGGCCGTCGAGACGATGGGCGACCGGATCCCGATCATCGGGCTGCCCGAAGGCGTGCGCTACCTGATCACGATGCCCGCGGCGGTTGCGATCATCTTCTTCTCGCTCGAGCACCTGCTCGCGCTTCGCCGTTCTTCGTCGGGACAATAACGCCATGGAACTCGCGATCCTGTCCGTCAGTTTTCTGATATTCCTCGTGCTGGGCGTGCCCGTGTCGTTCGCGCTCGGCATTGCATGCGTATTGACCTACATGGTCGAAGGCCTGCCGATCGCGACCGCGATGCAGGCGATGATCTCGGGGATGAACGCGTTCTCGTTCCTCGCGGTGCCGTTCTTCATCTTCTCCGGCGAGCTGATGCTGCATGGCGGCATCGCGGACCGGATCCTGCGCTTCGCGCAGGCGACCGTCGGCCACTTCCGCGGCGGCCTCGGGATGGCGAACGTCGTCGCGTGCACGCTGTTCGGCGGCGTGTCGGGCTCGCCGACCGCCGATACGTCGGCGATGGGCGGCGTGGTGATTCCGCTGATGAAGCGCGAAGGCTACAGCGCCGCGTACGCGGTCAACGTGACGACGCACGCATCGCTCGCCGGCGCGCTGATGCCGACGTCGACCAACATGATCATCTACGCGTTCGCCGCGCAGGGCATTACCGGGATGCTGCACGGCCAGCCGGTGAGCGGCGTGTCGATCGGCGACCTGCTGTTCTCGGGACTCCTGCCGGTGTTGTGGGTGATGGGCTTCGTGCTCGCCGCCGCGTACTGGCAGGCCGTGCGTCACGGCTACCCGCGCCGTGAGGACGGCTCGTCCGCGCTGCCGCGCTTTCCCGGCTGGTATGCGGTGCTGCGCAGCTTCGTCGGCGCGGTGCCCGGGCTGATGGTGATCGCGATCATCCTCGTGTGCGTCGCGAAGGGCATCGCCACCGCGACCGAAGCGGCCGCGATCGCCGTCGTGTACTCGCTCGTGCTGACCGCGGTGGTCTACCGCACGCTGACGGCCGAGAAGCTGCGCCGCGCGCTGTCGCATGCGGCGCGCACGACGGGCGTCGTGCTGCTGCTGATCGCCGTGTCCAACATGCTGCGCTTCCAGATGTCGTATCTGGAGATCCCGGATGCGATCGAAGGGCTGTTGAAGCAGTCGACCGCGGCGCCGTGGCTGATGCTGCTGTACATCAACATCATCCAGGTGTTCCTCGGCACGTTCGTCGACATGGCCGCGCACATCCTGATCACGACGCCGCTGTTCCTGCCGATCGCGATGGCGTGCGGCGTCGGGCCGGTGCAGTTCGGGATCATGCTGCTGCTGAACTGCTCGCTCGGCCTCGTGCATCCGCCGATCGGGTCGGTGCAGTTCGTCGGTTGCGCGATCGGCAACGTGTCGATCGGCGAAACGACGAAGATGGCGTGGCCGTACTACCTCGCGATCTTCAGCGCGATCAATATCGTCACGTACATGCCGTTCTTCTCGACGTGGCTGCCGAGCCTGATCAGCGGGCACGCGGTGTTCTGATTGCACGCTTTGCCCGTCGCGGCGCCGGACGACCGACGGTGTCCGGCGCCGCGGTCGCATGTGCGCGCTTGCCGGCCCGCCGCGAGCCGGCTGCTCAATCCTGCCGTCCATCCGGCTCGACGTGGCGATCGGCCGACCGTTCGTCGCGCCAGTCCGCCAGCGCACGCCACAGCGCCGGGCGCGCATGGTCGCGCGGCGGCAACGGGATCACGCAGGCGACGCCCCGCACGTTGACCACCACGCCCGAGTCGGGCAGCCTGGCCGGGATGCCGGGGGACGAAGGGTCGGCGTCCGGTTCGGACGGGATGCCGCGCTCGGGCGGGTGTCGAAACATCATGCGAAATCTCCGTGGCGCCGCGAATCGGCGAATCAGTAGCGAACGCGTCCGACCAGACCCAGCGGATCGATCGCGTGCTGGACGGCGCCGGCGAGCTGCCGTTGCGCGGCCGGCACGTGCTTGCGGTAGTACGCGATATTGACCGGCCCGACGCCGTGCTCCGCGCTGAAGCAGCCGCCTGCCTGCACGACGCGGTCGTACAGCGCGCCGCGCAGCGCCATTTGCTGCAGCGGCCCGTAGCGTTGCGCCGCGGTAGGCGGAATCGACACGACGAGATGGCAGCCGCCGTCGCCGAAATGGCCGAACGCATGACAGCGCAGCGCCGGATGCGCGGCGGCGAGCCACCGCTCGGCGTCGGCGACGAATCCGGCCAGCGCGCCGCGCGGGAACGACACGTCGAACGACAGCGGCAGGCCGTCCTGCGCGACCGCGGCCGGCAGCGCGTCGCGAATCCGCCAGAACCGTTCCGCCGGCGCGCACGCCGCGTCGAGCACCAGGCCATCGCCGGCCAGCGCGTCGAGCGTTGCGACCGCGCGTTCCTCGAGCAGCGCATCGAGCCCCGGCATGCCGGTCGCGATCTCGACGAGCGCGTGGCAGGCGGCTTCATCGGGCTCGAACGGCGCGCGCAATGCCGGAAACGCCGCCGCGACGCAACCGACCGCCGCCGCCGACATGAACTCGAACGCCGACAGCATCTCGCCGAATGCGCGTTCGAACGCGAGCAGGCCGGCGAGCGCCGCATCGTACGACGCGAACGCGACGAACGCCGCGCATGCCGACCGTTCGAGCGGCGCGAGCGCGAACGACACGGCCGTCACGAGCCCGTTCGCGCCATTCGCGCCGATGAAGCATTGCGCGACGTCGAAGCCCGCGTTGCGCTTGCGCAGCGGCGCGAGCGCGTCGATCACGGTGCCGGCTTCGTCCGCCAGCACGACTTCGACGCCGAGTACGTGACGGCGCACGTCGCCGTACTTGATCAGGCGGCTGCCGCCCGCGTTCGCACCGACGAGGCCGCCGGCCGCCGGATCGCTGCCGAGATCGATCGGCACGCAGAGGCCGGCTTCGCCCGCCACGCGGTTGAGGTCGGACAGCCGCACGCCGGCGTCGACCGTGATGCTGCGATTGGCCGGATCGAACGCGCGAACGGCGCGCATCCGCTCGAACGACACCACGCATTGGGTGCCGCTGCGATCGGGCACGGCCGCGCCGACGAGGCCGCTGCGCGCGCCCTGGGCGACGAGCCCGATCCGGTGCGCGACGGCGACGCGGGCCAGCGCGCGCACGTCGGCGGTCGATGCCGGCCGCGCGACGCCGAGCGGCACGCCGCCGTACTGCATGACGTCGGTCGCATACGGCTCGCATGCCGCGCCTTCGAGCCAGCCGTCGCCGAGCGCCGCGGCCAGCGCGTGCCGTTGCGCGGGGTGTGCCGCGTGTGCGGGCAACGCGTTCATCGTCAGCGTGCCCGCGCGAGCTGCTTGCGCAGCCGGCCGCGCACGACGACCAGCGCGATCAGCGGCACGACGCCGCCCCACAGCGGGCTGTGGCGCATCGCGATCGACACCGCGAGCGCGACGACGGTGACGGCGAGCAGCACGAGCGACAGCGAACGCACCCGCGCATGGTCGACGAACGTGCCGTCGACGAAGCCGCCGTCCGACCACGCGGTATGCACGATGCCGACCACCAGCACGCAGACGAGCATCGCGGCCGGCCCGAGTTCCTCGCCCCACAAACGGCTACCTGTCGGCGACACGAGCGCGAGCACCGCGCCGATCACGAGGAACAGGTCGACGCCGATCGCGATGCTGTTGCGCTCCGCGCGGCGCAGCAGCCACGCGCCGTGCACGAGCGCGAGCACGCCGCCGATCAGGAACGCGTGGGTCCAGCGCAGGTCCGGCTGCTCGGGGCCGAGCCGGCCGTAGAACAGGAACACGATCGCCGGCAGGAAGTTGCTCGCATGCAGCAGGTAGTCGGTTATGGGATGGTTCGATTTCATCGTGTCTCTCCTTCGTCGAAACAGCGTGGCGACGCGTCATGCGTCGTGCCAGCGGAACAGCCGCGCGGCGGCGAACAGGAACAGCGCGGTGCAGGCGGTCATGCCGAGCAGTTGCGGCGCGAGCTGCGCGTACGGCGCACCGTCGACCAGCGCGCCGCGCAGCGCGACGGCGAACTGGTTGGTCGGCAGGAACGCGAGCCCGGCCTTCAGCCACGCGGGCGCGTCGTGCATCGGGATCGTCAGGTCGCTGAAGAACAGCAGCGGGTAATACGTGACGTTGCACGCGAGTTCGGCCGCCGCGAGCGAGCGGGTGCGGCTCGCCAGCAGCACGCCGATGCTCAGCACCATCGCCGCGCCGAGCAGCACGATCGGCAACGCGCGCAGCCCGTCCGGCGTCGCGATCGGCAGTGCGATGCCGAACGCGACGCGCGCGACCGTCAGCAGCACGAGCGCCGACAGCGCCATCATCGCCATCCGCGCGACGATCAGCGCGGCGAGGAATACGCCGCGCGACACCGGGAAGCACACGTACAGCTTGAACGTATTGCGCTCGCGCAGCGCGGCGATCGCGGTGGTCGTCGAATTGAGACCGATCGCCATGAACGCCATCACCAGGATGCCGGTCGCGAAGAACGCGCCATAGTCGAACGGGCGGCGCGCGGGCGCGGCGTTCTCGAAGCGCGCCTGCGCGGCCGGCAGCCCGAGTCGCTGCGCGGCGCAGCGCGCGAGCGCGATCTCGACGACGCGCGACGCGGCCTTCACCGCGAGCGAGCCGTTGAAGTCGTAACGGATCGTCGCCGGCGTGCGTTCGTCCGCGCCGAGCACGACCGTCACGCGATCGGCCGGCGAGCCGCGCCCGCCGAAGGTCGCCTTCACCGTGTCGCTGTGCGACAGGCTGGCGACGATCTGCGCCGTGCACGCCTGGTTGTACGGCGTCGCGCCGCCGGGCACGTCGAACGCGATGTCCGCCGTGCCGAGCGAGCCCGAGCCGCCGAACGCGAACAGCATCACGCTCAGCAGGAACACGGGAAACACGAGCGTCCAGAACAGCGACGAGCGGCTGCGCAGATAGCCGAGCAGCTCGTTGCGCACGAGGATCAGGAATACCTTAGTCATGGGTCGGGCCCTCGGTGCACAGGCGCAGCAGGTCGCCCGGCGTGCTCGGCGCGAGCGCGAGATGCTGGATGCCGCGTTCGCCGACGATCCGGTGCACGTTCGGATGCAGCGTTGCATCGCCGAACGCCTCGACTACATGCGCGGCCGACACGCGTACGCCGGTCACACCGGGCAGCGCCGCGAGCCGCTTGCGCAGCGCACGCGCATCGGCTTCGTCGCGGCAGTGCAGGACCGCGCGCGCATCGCCGACGAGTTTGGCGCGCAGCGTGTCCCGGTCGCCCTGGTAACGCACGCCGCCGTCGCGCACCCACACGAGATCGTCGACCACGCTCAGTTCTTCCTCGGAATGGCAGATCATCGCGACGCTCGTGCCGCGGGCGCGATGACGCAGCAGGTCGTTCACGACGCCGGCATAGCGGCGGTCGAGGCCCGTGAACGGCTCGTCGAGCACGGCGAGCTCGGGCCGGTGCGCGAGCGCGACGTACAGGTCGACGCGCTGGCGCTGCCCCTTCGACAGCGCGCGGCACGGCTTGTCGAGCAGTTCGGCGATGCCGAGCGCGTCGGTGATCGCCGCGTCGGTGTGCGCGTACATCGCGCGGTGCAGCGCGACGATCTCGGATACGCGCAGATGATCGGGATACTCGACCTTCTGCAACTGCGCGCCGAGCCGCCGCAGCGACCGCGAATCGCGCATGAAGCGCTCGGCCGGCACGTCGAGCACGCGCACGTCGCTGCCGCCGCGCCGGAAGCCGAGCAACGTCTCGAGCAGCGTGGTCTTGCCCGAGCCGTTCGGCCCGACGATCGCGGTGATCGCGCCGAGCCGGAACCGCACGTGGCGCGCGGAGAAGCGGAAATCGCCGGCCGCGACGTCGATCGCACGCGCGCCGAGCGCCGCGCCCGGCGCATGCGCGTCGGGCAGCGGCGGCGTGCCCGCGCGCTGCGGCCGGTCGAACGCGGCGGGCGGGCCGAACATCGCGCGCACGGACGCAAGAAACGAAACGCTCATCGTCGGCATCCTCAGTCGAACAGCATGACCTGCGTGTCGCGCGCACCCCGGTACGGGTTGCGGCCGTGCGCGACCAGCATGTTGTCGACGACGAGCACGTCGCCGGCCTGCCACGGGAACGCGCATTCCTCGTCGTCGAGCGCGTCGTAGATCGCCACCAGATCGTCGAACGGCATTGGCGCGCCGTCGCCGTAGCGGATCTCGTACGGGAACGCGGCGCGCGTGCCGTACATGCGCTGCAGGTAGCGGTAGCTGAGCTCGCCCATCGAACGCGGGTTCGGGTGCTGCGCGCTCGCCTGGTTGAACCACACCGTTTCGCCGGTGCGCGGATGCGTGCGCAGCGCGCTGCCGACATGCGACACGGTCACGCTGCCGTCGTCGAGCCAACGGCAGCCGACGCCGCGTTCCGCGCACAGCCGCTCGACCTCGGCGCGCTCCGTCGTGCCGAACGCGTCGTCCCACGGCCGGTGGTACGCGGCGAACGGCAGGTTCGGGTTCGCGGCGAGGCCGTCCGCGCGGTCGCCCGGCGCCGCGAAATTGCGCAGGTACATCACGCCGCGCTCGGCGAACCGCGCGCGCAGCGCGGCCGGCACGCGCGCGGTCACGCGCCGCATGTCGCAGATCGGCGTTTCGCCGCCCGCGTCGGCCGGTTGCCGGCAGTAGAACGCGACGAGGCGCGGGAACGCGGGCATGTAGGCCATCTCCTGATGCAGCCCGATCCTGAACGGCGGCGGCATGCGAGTCGATTCGTACACCTGGCCGTCGATCTGCCGACGCGGGGCGGCGCCGGCCGTATAGCCGTTCGCGTGCGCCGGATACAGCGCGCCGAGGCGGCCGAACGCGGCGGTGTCGGGCACCGCGAAGCCGCGCCACAGCAGCGCGCCGCATGCGTCGAGCAGCGTGTCGATCGTGTCGAGCCGCGAGCGGTACCACGCGACGAACATCTCCGGCGACGTCGCGAGTTCGGCGCTGCGCGGCGTCACGCACAGCGGCAGCGTCGCGCCGGGCGCGACCGGCGCGCACTGCACGTCGTCGGCGCCGAGCCGCACGGCGGCATGCGCGGCGAGGAAGGCGAGATCGGTCATCGCTCAGGCCAGCGCCGGTTTCTTCAGCAGGATTTCGAAGCCGAGCGCGCCGAGCCCCATGCTCGGGCTGTAGATCGACGCAACGGCAGTCAGGCCGGCTTCGGCCACCAGCGCATGCGCTTCATCGAGCGTGATCTTTTCCTCGACGTGGGTCGGCGGATAGTCGGCGGCCGCGCGCATCTCGGTGAAGCGGTCGAGCAGGTGCTGCGGCGCGTCGCGGCGCATGTCGTGCACGAGCGCGATGCCGCCCGGCTCCAGCACGCGATACATCTCGGTCAGGCTGAGCGCCTTGTCGGGCAGGTGATGCAGCGTCGCGCGGCCGACTGCCATCGTCAGCGTGCCGTCGTCGAACGGCAGCGCGAGCGCGTCGCCGACGCGCATCTCGATCGTGTCGTCGAGCCCGAGTTCGCGGATGCGCGGGCGGCCTTCGTCGAGCATCGCCGGATCGAGGTCGATGCCGACGTAGCGCCAGCCGCGCATCGCCGGATCGGTCGCGAGCCGCACCGGCACGACGCCGGTGGCCGTGCCGATGTCGGCGATCGTGCCGGCCGTCATCCCGCGCGCGAGCTGGCGGATGCGACTGATGAACAGCAGGTCCCACGGTTCGAGCGTTTCGGTGGCGAAGCGATCGTAGTCGTTCGCCGGGCGCAGGTTCTTGAGCAGCATGACGTTCCTTGTGCGAAAGGGTGAGGGTTCACAGCCAGCCGACCGGCACGGCGGCCAGCAGCCGTCGCGCGGTCGCGCTGTTGACGCCGAACGCCGGGCGGCGGCGCCGTTCCACTGCATGCGCGGCCATCGCCGCGATGCGTGCGCCGAGCCCGACGCCGACGCCCCACGACGGCGCGGCGACGCCGAGTTCGAGCAGCGTCGCGGCGGTCAGGAAATCGATGTTCGGCCGCAGCGCGCGGCGCGCGTCGGCCTGCGCGCAGCACGCGTCGAACAGCGTCATGTACGCGCCGTCGAAGCCTTCTTCCGAAAATCGGGCACGTAGGTGCGGCGGACGCGGATCGGCGACGAACAGCGGGTGGCCGAAGCCGTACAGCATGCGTTTCGCATCGAGCGCCGCATCGATCGCCGCGCGCCCGGCCGCGTCGAGCGCAGCGGCCGACGTGCCCGCGCCGCCCGGCACCGACTGCGCGAGCGCGGCGAGCCACTGCATCGCTTCGAGCGCCGCGCCGACGTGCGACGGCCCGCTTGCGAGGAAGCCGGAGGCGACGGCCTGCGTCAGCGTGACGCCGGTGCCGATCGCGACACGCGGCGCGAGCACGGTCGGCGTGATGTAGCCGAAGCCGGCGTGCCACGCGACGAGCAGCATGTCCATCGCCGCTTGCGCCGGTGCATCGTGGCGCATCGCGCCGATCAGCACGAGCGTGCGTTGCGCGTGCGTCGCAGCGGCATCGAATGCCGCGCTGCCGGCGCCCGTGCCCGCGCCCGCCGCGAACGGCCGGCCCTCGATCGCCGCATGCAGCAGGAACGGCGCGGCGGCCGCGCACAGCAGCATCGTGTCGAGATCGGCATCGTCCGGCGCCGGGCCGTGCACGCGTGCGGTCACGTCGTCGAGGCCGCGCAGCAGGCCGGACGCGGCCGCGAACACCGGCGCGACGCCGGCCGCGCCGAGGTCGGCCGCGACCGACTGCGCGACCGAGCCGGGCGCCAGCGCATCGGCGAACGCCGCGAGCCGCGCGCCGATCGTCGCCTCGTGCGCGCGATGGTCGGCGCTGCCGGGCGCGACGTCGAACCACAGATGCGCGAGCGCACCTTCGAACGTCGTCGCGCCGATCAGCGCGTTCAGGTCGAGATCGCGCACGCGCAGCGCTTCGGGGTCGAGCGTCGCGCCGTCGATGTCGGTGCCGCGATGACGCGTCGCCGGCCGGCCGAGCAGGTTGCGCGGCGCATCGGCGGTTGCGGCCGTGGTGGCGGAGGTGCGGGAATCGAGCGTCGTGTCCATGTCATTCCACCGCGGCGAGTTCGTCGCTGCTGACGCTGATCGCCGCGTGCGCCATCGCGGCGATCACGGCCGCGTGCTGGTCGACGACGGGCAGCACGTTCGCGAAGTAATAGCGCGCGCTTTTCAGCTTGCCGCGATAGAACGCGCGTTCGGCCGGCGCGTCGGCCGTTTCCGGTGCGTCGAGCCGGCGCGCGGCGATCGTCGCGGATTCGAGCAGCACCCATGCCGACGTGACCACGCCGAACATCTCCAGAAAGCGCGTGTAGAACTGGCTGCTGCGATGCGTGTGGCCGTCCTGCACGTCGCGCGCGATGTCGTCGAGCGCGGCCGCGATGCGGTCGGCGCCCGCGCGCAGCGCATCGAACAGCGGCCGCAGTTCCGCATGCGTGCCGGGTTGATGCTGCTGCGCGAGGAACGCGTCGAGTTCGTCGCGGTAGTACTGGATCAGCCGCGAATGGCGGCCGAAGCCGAGCTTGTCGCGCACGAGATCCTGCGCCTGGATGTAGTTCGTGCCTTCCCAGATCGACAGGATCTTCACGTCGCGCGCGTTCTGCTCGACCGGGCTCGCGTCGGTATAGCCGAGGCCGCCGTGCACCTGGATCGCCGTTTCGCAGATGCGCCACGCCTGGTCGGAGATGAACGCCTTGCAGATCGGCGTCAGCAGCAGTTGCAGCTTGCGATGGCGCTCGATCTCGGCCGGGTCGGCGTCGGGCGTCGCCTCGAGCATCGCCGCGCGCGTCGCGGTCGCCGCGAGCTTGCCGAGCAGGCCGCGGCAACCGTCGACGCGGCTTTTCATGTCGACCAGCATGCGCTGCACGTCCGCGTGCTCGACGATCGCGACACGCGCCGCGTTCGTGTTCGACGCGCGCTCGATCGGCCGGCCCTGCAGCCGGCGGCCCGCATACTCGACCGCGTGCAGGTATGCGCTCGACGCGACGCCGACGCCGAACATCCCGGTGCTCATCCGCGCCTGGTTCATCAGCGGCATCAGCTGCAGCAGCCCGACGTTGCGGCGGCCGCCGAGCAGCCATCCTTTCGTCGTGCCGTTCGAGCCGAACACGAGATGCGTGTTCGCGCAGCCCTTGAGCCCCATCTTGCGCGGCAGGCCGATGCAGTCGACGTGGTTCGGCTGCAGCTCGCCGGTGGTTTCGTCGGGCCAGAAGCGCGGCACGACGAGGCACGACAGCGAGAACGAATCCGGCGACGCGGTATCGATGCGCCCGAGCACGAAATACAGCGTGTTTTCCGTCAGCTCGTGCATGCCGGCCGAGATATAGACCTTCTCGCCGTCGATCGCGTAGATATCGCGTTCGAGCGGCGTCGCGCGCAGCGCGACCGCGGTCAGGTCGGTGCCGGCCTGCGGTTCGGTCGCGCAGAAGCACGCGTCCCAGCGGTACGCTTCGAGCGGTGCGATCAGTGCTTTCTGGTGCGGCGTGCCGTGCATCTGCAGCAGCTTGACGGCGGGGCGCGTGAAGCCCCCGTACGTCATGAACGACGGATTCGCGCCCATGAACATCTCGTAGATCATCTGCGTGACGATCGGCGGCAGCCCGTGCGCGGCGCCGAACAGCGTGTTCGACCATTCGTCGCGAAAGCGCGCCCACAGCGCGTGGAAATGCGAAGGAATCCGTACCTGTCCGTCGTCGAGCAGCGTGCAACCCTCGACGTCCGCCTGCTGGTAGCTGCGGCCGAGGTCGAGCGCGAAATCGCGTGCGCGTTCGAGCAGCGCATCGATCGATGCGCGATCGTGCGTGCCGTACAGGCCGTGTTCCGCCAGGAACCGCTTGTCGGCCTCGAACAGTTCCCACAGAAAGAAGCGCAGCTCGCGCAGGCTGACCTTGTAGGCGCTCATCATGCGTCTCCTTCGATATCGAGTGCGGCGTCGAGCCCGCCGGCCAGGTCGACGACGGCTGCTGCCGCCGCGCCGTGCAGTGCCGCGTCCCAGACGAGCACCGTGCGGCGTTCGCCTTCGTCGAGCGCGCCCGCGAGCCGGATCAGCGCGGCGGCCGATTCGGCCGACGACAGATGGCCCGACCCGTCGTGCTGGATGCGCGCGGGGACCGGAATCGACGCGGCGTCGGCCACGCGCGCCGCGAAGCCGGGATCGAAGCCGGGCGGCACGCACCAGTCGATCTGGTTCGCACGCAGGTCGGCCTGGTCGAGCGCGCGGCGGATCGCGCGCGCGGCGACCGGCGCGAGCGTGTCGCGCAGCGCGGCCGGCGCATCGGCCCACGGATCGGCGATCGACGGCCCGAATTCGAGCGCGACGGACCGCACGCCGCCCCACGCGGCCGGCTCGGGCGCCGGGCCCGCACGCGACACGAGCAGCGCGGCGGCCGCGTCGCCGTAGCCGACCAGGTCGCCGAACTGGCGGAAGAACGGGTAGAGCCATTTGTCGCTGAGGATCACGAGCGCCTGGTCGCCTTCGTCGCGCAGCAGCCCGTCGAGCAGCATCAGTGCCGAATACCAGCCGAGCGTGCCGTTCTGGCCGAGCGCGAACGGCGTCACGCGCTGCAGCCCGAGTTCGTACTGCATGCGGCCGACGACCGAGTCGCCGATGCCTTCGTTGAGCGCGCAACTGGCGACGATCACGTGCGTCGTGCGGGCCAGCGCGCCGGAGCCGAGCTGGTCGCGCAGGTCGAGCGCCGCATCGGCGGCGAGGTCGGCGAGGCTGCGCCCGGGCGGCGCGACGCGCAGCGCGGGCCGGCCGCCCGGCGCGAGACGCGTGCCTTCGTCGGGCGTCAGCGCGCCCATGCCGCGCGGCCGCGCAAAGCGCGCCTGCGGCAGCAGCAGGTGCCGGTAGCCGGGATGGCGCTCCTGCGCCTGGATCGCACTGAACACGACGGCGGGCGGCAGCACCACGACGCCGCCGGATAGCGCGAGCGTGCCGGGCGCGGCGACGCGCGGCGCGCCGACACGGGTTTCATCGAGCGTCGACAGGGTCATGCGGCGGTCTCCTCGAGGTTCGGGCGCGCGAACGCGTCGCGATACTGCGCTTTCAATGCCGGTCGGTCGATCTTGCCGTTCGGGTTGCGCGGCAACGCCGGCAGCGGCTCGACGACGAGCGGGTTCATGTAGGTGGGCAACGCGTCGCGGCACGCGCGGGCGATGTCGGCGCGGCACGCGTCGGCGTCGAGCGTCGACACGACGCACGCGGCGATCGCCTCGCCGAGCGCCGGGTGCGGGACGCTGAACACGGCCGCCTCGCGGATGTGCGGCAGCGCGAACAGCACGTCCTCGATCTCGGTCGGGCTCACGCGATAGCCGGACGTCTTGATCATGTCGTCGCCGCGCGCGACGAAGTACAGATAGCCGTCCGCGTCGCGCCGCACGATGTCGCCGGACCACACGGCGATGTCCGGGCGCGGGATTTCGCCGTGGCGGCGCGGCAGCGGGCGAAAGCGCTGCGCGGTCAGCTCCGGCCGGTTCCAGTAGCCGAGCGTGACGAACGCGCCGCGATGCACGAGTTCGCCGGGTTCGTCGGCCGCGCATTCGCTGCCGTCCGCGCGCAGCACGAGGATCTCCGCGTTCGGCACGGCCTTGCCGATCGACGTCGGGCGCAGCGCCGCGTCGGCCGGCGGCAGATAGGTCGAGCGGAATGCCTCGGTCAACCCGTACATCAGGTACGGCGAAGCCTGCGTGAAAAGCGCCTCCAGGCGGTGCAGCAGCGGTGTCGCGAGATGGCCGCCGGTATTCGCGAAGCGGCGGATCCGCGTGCGCGCGCCGTCGCTCCAGCCAGCCGACGCAAGCTGCATCCACAGCGGCGGCACGCCGGTGATCGACGTGACGCCGAACGCATCGCAATGGCGCGGCACTTCGGCCGGCTGCAGGAAGTCGAGCGGCGTATAGCAGGCGCCGGACGCGAGCGCGGTCGTCAGCTGGCTCAGGCCCGCGTCGAAGCTGAGCGGCAGCACGCCGAGCACGACGTCGTCTTCGGCGAGCTGCTGGTACGCGGCGACGCTGAACGCGCCCGACACCAGGTTGCGATGCGACACGACGACGCCCTTCGGCTTGCCGGTCGAGCCCGACGTGTAGAGCAGCGCGGCCGCATCGTCGTCGACCGGGCGGCCGGCGGCGGGCAGTGCCGGCGCGTCGGTGCCGGCTGCTTCGATCGCATCGGCCAATTGCTCGATCAGCAGCGTGCGTTCGCCGACGAGCGCGGCGAGCGCCGGCAGGCGCTTGAGCCGCTGCGCGCCGGTCACGAACAGCGCGGCGCCGCTGTCGGCGACGATGTGTTCGATCTGCGCTTCCTTCAACTGCGGATTGACCGGCACGAAGATCGCGCCGAGTGCGTTGGCCGCGAGCATCGCGACCACGGTTTCGATGCGCTTCGGCGCGTAGATCGCGATGCGTTCGCCGCGCTGCACGCCGCGCGATGCGAGCGCGGCGGCACCGCGCCGGACCGCGCGCGCGAGCTGGTCGTAAGTCAGTGTGCCGCCGCCGTCCGCATACGCCGGATGATGCGGCCAGCGCACGGCGCCGTGTTCGAGCAGGTCGGCGATGCTGATCAATGCGTTCATGATCGGCTCCTCGGGTTCAGGCCGGCCGCACGTACACGTGCGCGGCTTCGTGGGACAGGAAATGCGCCATCGAGTACGTGCGGTGATACGCGCCGCAGCGCGCGAACACCGCGATGTCGCCGACCTGCGGCGGCGCGCCCGTGTCGTCGCGGCCGATCACGTCCGCACGGCTGCAGGTGCTGCCGACGTAGAGCGTCGGCACGCCACGGGGCGGTGGCGCGGGCGTGCGGCGCACGAGCGACGGCGCGGCCAGGCGGCGCATCATCGTTTCGGTCTGCGCGAGCAGGAACGCCTGCGACAGTCCGCCGTCGCAAACCGCGATCGTGCGGTCCTGCCACGTCTTGACCGCGACGACGCGCGTCGCGAACACGCCCGCATCGGCGAAGATCGCACGGCCGGACTCGTGGGCGAGCGAATACTGGCCGGCGAGCGGCGCGAGCGCGGCGGCATAGCGTTCGAACGCGGCATCGCCCGGATGATCGTCGGAGAAACCGCCGCCGAGGCTCAGCGACGCGAGCGGCGCACCGTTGGCCGGCGCGAGATCGCGGGCCAGCGCCGCGAGCAGTTCGGGCAACACGAGCGTGTCCGGCTGCGCCGGGTCCTGGCGGATGAACGAATGCGGGCCGGAGAACACATGCAGCCCCGCGACGGGCAAGCCGGCGCCCGCAAGCGTGCGCACCGCGTCGTGCGCCTCGTTCGGCGTCATCCCGAAGTGGTCGTGCCACAGTGCTCTCGCCTGTTCACCAGCCAGCGCGCCGGCGTTCACCCGCAGCAGCACGGCGGCCGGCGTGCCGCCGCCGGCCGCCGCCTCGCGCGCGAGCGGCACGAAACGCGCGACCGCGTCCGGGTTGTCGAGCACGAAATGGCAGCGCGACGCGAGCCCCGCACGCATGAACATCTCGTCCATCGACGGATTGTTCAGGTAGCGCGGCGTCTTGATTCGGCCGATCACCGCATCGAGTTCGCCGCGGCTCGCGAGTTCGACGCCGTCCTCGTACGCATGCGCGCAGCGCGCGAGCATGTCCTGGTTCGGGTTCGCCTTCAGCGACACGATCAGCCGCGTGCCGAGCCGCGCCTTCAGCGACCGGTAGCGGGCGATCGCGACCTCGGGCTCGTACACGTAGCACGGCGTGCGCAGATCGGCGATCCATGCGTGATCGGCGGCGGGCGGAAGCGGGCGCTCAGGCGTCATGGCGGCTCACCGGATGGAGCGTGGCGGCCGCATACGCGCCGCAGTTCGACTGCATCACGCCGAGCACGCGCCGGCCGTGCGCGACCGCATCGAGCCCGACGTCGGCCAGGTTGATCGGGAAATCCGAACAGCACGCGTGGCCGCGCGCATGGATGTTGTCCGCGTAGAGCCGCTCGGCCGGCACGCGCATCGCGCGGCACAGCGCGTTCCAGCCGGGCAGGTCGGCGTTGTGCGGCAGCAGCAGGTCGTATGCGTCGAGCGCATGCGGCTCGAGCGCGACCGCCGCGTCGATCGCACGGCGCGTGTACGGCCACTCCATCATGATCAGGTCGGCCTCGTTCGCGGCGACGGTGTCGGACCCGCGATGCCATTTCGCATGCGTCTCGATCGCGATGCCGCCGAGCCGGTTCTTCGTGCTGTTGCGCGCGATCAGCATCGCGGCCGCGCCGTCGCACTGCACGCCCGTCATCTGCCGCATCCGGTAATCCTCGCCGTACACGCGGTCGGACGACACGACGAGCGTCGCATCGAGTTGCGGATGGCGGCGCATCAGCGCGCGCACGGTCTCGATGCCGGCCGCGACCGACACGCAGTTCAGTTGCGCGACGGAGCCGAGCCACAGCGGCTCGATGCCGAAGCGCGCGGCCACTTCGTGCGGCAGGCTGCGCGGCGCGGGCGGCACGCTGAACTGCTGCGTGTGCACGTGCACGATCGCGCCGACGTCGGCCGGATGCACGCGCGCGGTGTCGAGCAGCCGGCCGACCGCCGCGATCGCGAGATCGGTCTCGCTCGTGTCGAGCGCCATGTGGAAATAGCGGCTGCCCGACTGCGCGATCGCGGCCGCCCGCTGCGCCGGGTAGTCGCGCTCGGCGGCCCAGGCCTCGATGTCGATGGGCGGGCCCGGCAGTTCGTAGGCGACCGCGTCGACGCCGATCCAGAAGCCGGCGTCGCGGGATGCGTGGGAGGAGGGCTTCGTCATGTCAGTTGAGCGGCATCGCCGCGTAGTCGAGGACGTCGAGCTTTTCGAAGGTTGCCTGCACGGTCGGCGTGAGCAGGCCCATTTCGCGGATCGTCGGCACGAGGCGCCGGAAGATCGAGCGGCGGATCGAGCTCGACACCGGCGATTCGCGCACCATCGCGCTGCATTCGCGCTTGGACAGCCCCATCGGTTCCCAGATGTCGTCCGCGCACAGGTGCTCGTACAGCACGGCCGCGCCTTCGCAGATGAATTCCTCGCGCTCGCGCAGCTCGTGCGAACTCATCTCGGCGTACACGCGGCACAGCGTGATGCGGCCGACCGCGAAGTGACGCGCTTCGTCGCGCTGGATCCGCAGGAACAGGTCCTTGATGAACGGGTCGGTGCTGTACGCGACGACGCTCTGGAATATCGACAGCGCGATGCCCTCGACCAGTACCTGCATCCCGAGGTTCGTCATGTCGAGCGCGCTGCTCGTGATCGTGTCGTGCAGCAGCCCCTTCAGCGAGCGGCTCATCGGGTAGCTGACGTCGAGCTTCTCGTTGACGAGCTTCGCGTATGCCTCGACGTGGCGCGCTTCGTCCATCATCTGCGCGGCCGCGCACAGCCGCGCGCTGAGGCCGCTTTCGGCCGACGCGAGCTTCGATGCGCAGATCAGCGCGGCCTGCTCGCCGTGCAGGATCTGCGACAGCAGCCAGCCCTGCGCGTGGTGGCGCACCTCGCGCTTGTCGGCGTCGGCGAGCTTGCCCCACAGCTCGGTGCCATAGATCAGCAGCGTCGGGTCGGGCATGCCGAGCGGGTTCGCCGGGTCGAGGTCGTGGCGCCAGTCGACGTCGGTCGCGACGTCCCACTGCGCGGCTTTCGCCTTCTCGTACAACCGGTTCAGCGCCTCTTCGCGCAGCGCGTAGTCGTTCGACATCAGCGCGTCGACGGGCATCGACCAGCGGATATCGGCCGTGTCCTGCATCACGGTAAGCGTGTCATTCATTTCAGGGTCTCCCCGGCCGCGCGGCGGCGCCGGAATGATGGACGGAATCGGTGAACGAGGCGGCGCGCGACGCGCCCGGGTGCGGTTCGAGCCGGATCGCGAATGCCGGCCACGCGCCGCGCAGTTGCGCGTCGAACGCATCGGCGAGCCGCGCGGGCCAGATCGCGCAGCACACGCGGTTGTCGCCGGCGAATTCCGCATCGCGCAGGATGCGGTCGCCGATCCAGACGACCGGCGCGCCGCGCGCGGCATCGCGCAAGGCTTCGTCGTACAGGTGCACGCCGAGCAGCACGTGCGGCGCGAGCAGTTCGGCCGGCAGCGTGCCGAAATACGGCGCGCAGACTTCGATGAACAGGCGGGCGTCCGCGGGCACGGCATCGCGAATTCGCGCGGTGATTTCCGCGAGGAATGCGAAATACTGCACGTGGTCGAGCAGCACGCGGCGTTCGCCGCCGGCCGCGTCGTGCGCATTGCCCGCGTCGTCCGCATCGCCGGCCGCTTCCGCGAGCGCGGCGCGTGCGTAGTCGGCCGGCGTGTCGAGCGGCATCCGGTACGCGCTGGCCGCGACCGCGACCGGCCGGCGCGCATCGCGCTCGATCCGGTAGGTGAAGTGAACGGGTCGCACCATGTCACGCGTCGCCTTCGAGAGAGAACGTCGCGTCCGGCGCGAACGCGACGTCGGCGATCGCGTAATAGCCGTTCAGCGCGAGCGAGCAGACGGCCGCGCGGCGCGGCGTGTCGCCGTCGCGGTGCGCGAGCAGCACCGACAGCCACGGGTCGCTGCCGAACGCATGACCGAACATGCCGTGGCCGTCCGGCAGCAGCGGCGTCTTGCCGACCGACGCGAGCAGCGCGCGCCGCGACGTGGCCGGAAAGAACGGCAGCGCCGCGTGCAGGCCCGGGCGCGCCGCGCAGAACGCGCGGATGTCGCGTCCGAGCCGCACGACCGCGCTGGACGGCGGCGCGGCGTCGGCGATCACCGACTGCGCCGGTTCGCGGCCGACGTCGACGAGCAGCGTGCAGACGCCGAAGCCCGAGCGTCCCCATGCGGGATTGCCGTGCCAGTACGTATAGCCGTGCACGTCGATGTCGACGATCTGCAGCAGCAGCGTGCGCGGCCCGGTTTCTGCCGCGGTCGCGAGCGTACGCCGCAGCACGTAGCCCCAGCCCGCGCATTCGTACGAGCAGGTCATCCAGTCGGGCGTGTAGTCGTTCGCGCCGGCGAGCGCCTGCGCGAACACGCGATGCTGCGGCGAATCGTTCATCAACAGCATCGACAGGATCGTCGAGCTGACCACGTAGTCGTCCGCGCCGACCGCGCCGCACAGCCGCTCGCGCTCGGCGCATGCGAGCGTGCCGATCGCGTGCGCCGTGTCGTCCAGCGGCACGGCCGCGCCGTCGCGCGACGGCGCGACGCGCCGGTACGCGAGCGCCTGCACGGTCAGCGCGGTCGCCGGGGCCGGCTCGACGGCGGCGGCCGCCACGGGGGCAAGGGGCGCGAGCATCGCCGTATCAGGCCGCGTGCTGCTGGCTGCGCAGTTGCGCGTCGAGCTGCTGCAGCGTCGTGTACTGCGTGATGTTCAACGCTTCCGGATCGATCGAACCGTAAAGCTGTTCGCAGAACACGATCAGCTCGACGATGTTCAGCGAATCGATGCCGAGTTCGCCGATGCCGGCGTCCGTGTCGACGGTTTCGACGTTGAGGATCTTCGCGACTTCGCGGGACAGGATGTCGAGCGCGTCGGCCGGAACGTTCTGGGTCGTCATGAGGGGAGCTCCTGGAGTTGGGTTGAATGGATCGGGATCGATCGGCCTGTCGCGTGGATCAACTGCCGGCTTCGCAGCGCAGGCTCTTGCGAAGCTCGTGATAACAACGGTACGAACTGCCTTCCATCTTCGAAAACGCCAGCAGGTCGCGCTGGTCGTCGAATAGCGCCACCTTGCCGTCGCGCACGAGCGCGCTCAGGAACTCGTTCGACAGCAGCTTGATCGCGAGCACGCGCTGCACCTTGCCGAAGCTGTAGTGCGCGTCGTCGGTCTGGCTGCGCGCGGCGTCCGCGATGAAGCGGTGCACGGCGCGCGCATCGGCGTCGAGCTCGACGCGGCCGGCCCGTTCGAGCCAGCCGACGTGCGCCATCAGCGCGCGGACGAAGTACGGCCGCACGACGGTCAGGTATTTGTTGAAGACGGTCGGGCCGCCGATTCGCAGCCGATCCTCGGCGGCGACGCGCACCTGGCCGCCGACGTTCGCGAGCTGCAGGTTGCCCGCGAGAAACGGCGCGCCGCAGGTCGTGCGTTTCAGTTTTCGGTACTCGTCGGGCCACACGAGATAGGCAGCCGGAAACATCACACCCGGCAAGCGCGCGGCGACGACGGCCATGCAGTCGCGATGCGCCTCGATGCCCCACACCTTGTCGACCGCGAGCGCGAGCCCGTTGTCGTCGCTGCGTACGACGGTGCGCCAGGCGGCCAGCGTCGGGCCGCCGCCGTCGCTCATCAGGAACGCGAAGTTGTGGCCGGCGTCGATGCAATCGCATGCGCGGCGGTTCTGGTCGTCGGAGAAGAACAGACCGAACATGATGCGGATGAACGCGCGCATGAACGGCTTGAACAGATGATGAAATCCTTCGCTGCCGATCTGCTCGAGCAGCGCTTCGGTGAGCGGCGCTTCGTCGTGCCGCAGCGGCGTCGACGCGGACGCGTCGGGCAGCACGTCCGGCGTGGCGGCGCGCAGCGCGATGACCATCTCGCTGTCGAGCAGCCGCACGGCGGCGGCTTCGACGAGCCGGGCCGCCGCGCGCGGCGGCGTGCCGATCGCGTCGAGGTGGCGCAGCACCGGATACGCGGCCTGGTCGGCCACGCGCAGCAGCAGCGGCGGTGCGATCGGGGCGGGAGCGGAAAGCGTGGACATGGCAGGGTTCCTGTCAGAAACGCACGCGCACGGCGGCGTCGATGCGGGTGCCGAGGCCGACCATCCGGTACTCGGACTGGCTGTCGGAGAAAGCGTGGGTGAGCGCGACATCGACGCTCACGCGTGTGTTCACGTCGGCGACGACCTGCGCGATCGCGAGCAGGCCCTTGTCCTGCGGCGAATAGACGCCGCGCAGCGAATACTCGACGCGGCCGACCTTCTTGCCGAGCCGCGCGAACAGGTAGTCGCGCAGGCTGCCGTCGACGCTCACGAAGTTGGCCGTGCCGCCGAGGCCGGCCAGCGCGGCGCCGGGCGCGACGGGCAGCAGCGCGTTGTTCGCCTGCGCCGCGCGGACCATCCGGCGCCATTGGCTCGCGTCGTAACGCGCTTCGTCGTGCGACCACTCGACGATCAGCGACAGGTTGCCGGGCAGCGCGCTTTGCATGCCGAGCGCGCTTCGCCACATGTACTGGCGATCGTTGCGGCGATCGACGGCGTCGTACGCGGCCGCCGAACCGAGCGGCGTGCCGTTCGCGATGAAGGCGGGCAGCGGCCGCGTCGTGCCGCGTTCGAGCCATGCGCTCGCGTAGACGGTGTTCGAGCGCGCGACGTCGAACGACAGCGTCGCGCCCGCGCCGCCGCGGCCCGCGTGACGGCCCGCGAGCAGCGCGGCCGAGCCGCCCGACCCGTTGTACGCGCCGCGCACGAGCTGCGTCGCGCCTTCGACGTCGCGGTTGTCGACGTCGTTGCGCAGCGTGCGGTTCTCGCCGGCGATGAACTGCAGCGTGGTCTGTTCGCCGGCCCATTTCGCTTCGACGAGCGGCGTGCCTTCGACGTCGCCGTAGCGATCGTAGATGTCGGCCGTCGCCGCGCGTTTCTGGAAGAAGCCGAGCGGAAAGAACGCCTGCGACGTGTCGAGCGTATCGATCCGCTTGCCGGCCGTCAGCGTGATGCCGTTGTCGAACGCGTAGCGCACGCCGGCCTCGTTGAAGCGGCTCGCCTGCGCGCCGAGCGAATGGTTGCTGGCGACGACGCGCGCGTTGACGAACAGGTTCTCGCCGTCGATGCGTGCGAGCAGCCCGGCTTCCTGCTGATTGCGCGGCGAGTCGCCGATCAGGCGGCCGAGCAGCGCGCGGCCGTCCATGCTGTCGACGGAGCGCGCGTAGCCGATACCGTTGAGCGTGCCGAGCTGATCCATCAGCGATTCTCCGTGCGCGAGCATGCAGCCGAGCGCGAGCGGGATGGCGAGCGCGACACCGGGCCAGCCTCGGCGGGCGCGATCGGGCGATGAACGGCGGCGGTCACGATGAGCGTCGGCATCGTCGTCGTACTCACTGGCCATCGGCGAGCGTGTCGGGATTGAACCAGCCCGACGGAATCTTGCGCGGCTGGCCGTCGAGGATGTCGACGACGCTCGCCCGCTGCTTCTCGATCTCATTGCGATACGTGATCTTGCGGATCACCTTGCGGCCGTTCGCGTCGACCGGCGCCGAGAAGTCGGCGCTGCGAAACAGCAGGCCGCTCGCCAGGAAGAACTGCGCGCGCACCGGCACGTCGGTATCCGGCGTGACCCACAGCTTGATCGTCGGGTACACGTTGTCGGGATCGGTCGCGGTCAGGTCGAGCTCGGTGGCCGGCTTGCCGGCGATCGGCGTGGTGCCCGGCGCGACCGTCGCGCGATAGCTGTCCGCCCAATGCGTGCGCGTGATGTCGCTGATCACGACTTCGCCCTGAAGCCGCTGCATTCCGTTGATGCGCACCGCGCTGCGCGTGTTCGGCACGTAGAACCAATGCCCGCGCGTCGTCGCCAGGTACTTCTGGCCGTCGTTCTCGCCGCTGCGCGTCAGCGCGAGCGTGTCGCCGTTGCCGCGCGTGTAGACGAGATAGCGCGTCGCGTCGCCGGACTGTCCGCCGACCTCGTTGGTGATCCGGATGTTCGTCTGCGTATCGGCGGCCGTGCTGCGGTATGCGTCGGCACGGGCGAGCATGGTCTGGGCCGTCGGCGCGTCGGCCGCGTGCGCGGCGAGCGGCGCGCACGCGACGAACGCGGCGAACGTAAGGCGAATGCGGTTCATGGGGCGAGTCCTTCGAGGATGTTGCGTTTCGCGAGCCCGAGCGTCGCGAGCAGCGCCGCGGCCACGCCGAGCACGACGAACGCGGCTTCGACGGCGGCCACGGCGACGGGCGACACGGTGAATTCGAGCAGGATCGGCTTCACGCGGCCGGGCGGTGCGGGCAGGTGGATCTGCGCGTGATTGAGCGCGACCATCGTCAGCAGCGCGAGCGCGATGCCGGCGGCCGCGCCGAGCAGGCCGAGCAGCGCGGTTTCCTGGACCAGCACGCCGCGCACCGTCGCGGCCGGCACGCCGAGCGCGCGCAGCGTCGAGATCTCGCGGCGCCGCTCGACGATGCTCATCAAAATCCAGTTGCTCATCGACAGCAGGATCGTCACGCAGAGAATCGCGCCGAACACCGAGAACTGGTTCCTGTACAGCGCGACGACCTGGTGATAGAGCGACACGAGCTGATCCCAGGTCCGCACGTCGAGCGTCGGCAGCGCGGCGCGCAGCGTCGCGGCGGCGGCCGTCGTGCCGGCGGTGTCCTTGAGGAACACCGCGATGCGCGACGCGCGGTCGGTGCGCAGCAGCGCCTGCGCGGCCGTGAACGTCACGTCGACGATCCGTTCGTCGACGTCCTTGTTGCCGGTGCTCATCACGCCGACGATCTGCGCGTCGGTCGCGTTGATGCCGCCGTGCGCGGTCGACGCCATCAACTGCACGACCGAGCCGACGTGCACGCCGAGCTTGCGCGCGAGTTCGGCGCCGACGACGACTTCGGTCCCCGCGTTCGTCGGCGACAGATAGCGGCCCGACAGTACGGTGTGATAGTCGAAGAAGCCGGGCGGCTCGCGATTCGGCTCGATCCCTTCGCCGACGAAGCCGTAGCTGAGATCGCCGTTCGATACGAGCCCGTCGAAGTCGATGCCGCGCGCGGTGGTTGCGACGCCGGGCAGCTTTGCGATCGCCCGCGTGGCGGCAGCCTGTTCGTCGGCGGTCAGTCCGTATTGCAGCGGCCGTTCGCCGATCAGGTCGAGATAGCCGTGATGCAGCACCTGTACGTGGCCGACGCCGCTGTCGATCGACCCTTCGCGCACCGCGTCGAACGTCGCGATCACGTAGCCGAGCGCGAGGCTCGACGCGAACGCGGCGACGCCGATCATCGCCATCGTCAGCACGGTGCGGCGCCGGTTGCGCCAGAGGTTACGCCACGCAAACGTCGACCAGTTCACGATTCACTCCCGGTACGCCGTCGCGCATCTCGATGCGACGCGGCAGGTGCGCGCACAGACGATCGTCGTGCGACGCAATCAGAAAGGCGGTGCCCAGCGTGCGGTTGGTGTCGAGGATCAACTCGGCGACCGCCCGCGCATTGATGCTGTCGAGGCTCGCGGTCGGCTCGTCCGCGATCACGATCGCCGGCTCCTTGGCGAGCGCGCGGGCCAGCGCGACGCGCTGCTGTTCGCCGCCGGACAGCTCGCCGGGGCGGTGCCGTTCGCGCGCGGCGAGCCCCACCGCGTCGAGCATCGCGCGGGCGCGTTCGCGCCGCGTGCGCGGCGTGCCCCACGCGAAGCAGCCGAGCTCGACGTTCTCGAGCGCGGACATCACGGGTATCAGGTTGAATTGCTGGAACACGAAACCGATGCGTTCGCGGCGAATCCGTTCGAGCGTGTCCGGCGCGTCGTCGATGCGGCGGCCTTCGAGCCAGCGTTCGCCGCTCGTCGGCACGTCGAGAAAGCCGGCGAGGTTGAGCAGCGTGCTTTTGCCGCTGCCCGACGGACCGACGAGCGCGACGACGTCGCGCCGCCCGATCGAGATCGTCGCGTCGCGCACCGCGACGACGCTGCCCGCGCCTTCGTATACGCGCGTGACGTCGCGCAGCTCGAGCACGGGGGGGAGCGACGCGGCCGTCATGCGAATGCTCCGTGGCCGGCTTCGACGGCGGCCGGCGCGGGAATCACCGGCAACGCGCCGTTCGCATAGAGATCGCGACACTTCAGGCGTTGCAGCTTGCCGCTCGTCGTGCGCGGCAGCGAGCCGGGTTCGACGAAACACAGATCCTGCGCGGCGAAGCCGATGCGCGACGCGAGCAACTGCTGGCACTCGGTGCGCGTTTGCGGCGTCGCGTCGACGGGCCGCGCCTCGATCGCGACGACCAGCCGCTCGGTGCCGGTTTCGGGATCGGGCAGCCCGAATGCGATGCACGTGCTCTTGCGCAGCGCGCTGTGCGACGCCAGCGCTTCCTCGATCTCGTGCGGAAAATAGTTGCTGCCGCGAATGATGATGACTTCCTTCTTGCGGCCGAGGATATGCAGCTGGCCGTCCGCGACGTAGCCGATGTCGCCGGTGCGGAACCAGCCGTCGGCCGTCAGCGGTGCGGCGATCGTGCCGTCGTCGGGGTTCAGGTAGCCGAGCATCACCGACGTGCCGCGGATCGCGACTTCGCCGACCGCGCGGTTCGCCAGCGCGTGGTCGCCGTCGTCGAGGATGCGGAACGCCATCCCGTCGATCGGCGTGCCCATCGCGAGCACTGTTTCGGTTTCCGTATCGCGGCCGTCGTTCGCGGCGGCCGGCTGCGCGTCGCGGCGCTTGATCAGCGCGCGCCGGTCGAGCGTGTCGACGATCACGTACGGCGCGCCGTCGACCGCGCCTTCGTGCCACGCGCGATGCATCGATACCGCGAGTGTCGATTCGGCCATCCCGTAGCACGGCTGCAGCGCCGATGCCGCCAGGCCGTACGGCGCGAATGTCGCGGCGAAATCGCGCAGCGTCGCGTCGTCCACGCGTTCGCCGCCGATGAAGATGTTGCGGCACGCGGACAGATCGACGCCGTCCATCGCGGCGGCGTTGAAGCGGCGCACGCAGTAGCGCAGCGCGAAGGTCGGCACCGACGTCGTCGTCGCGCGCGCCGATGCGATGCGCTTCAACCAGCCGAGCGGATTCCGGATGAAGCTGTTCGGCTGCATCATCAATAGCGGCGCGCGGTAATGCAGGTTCGACAGCAGCGTGAGCAGGCCCATGTCGTGATAGAGCGGCAGCCATGACGCGGTGCCGTCGCCGGCCGCGATATCGAAGCGCACCGAGCCGCCGATGCCGAGCACGTTGGCGATCACGTTCTCGTGGCTGAGCACCGCGGCCTTCGGATGCGACGTCGAACCGGACGTAAGCTGGACATGATGCGGATCGTGGCCGCTCTTCGCGCTGATCAGCGCGCGCGCGCCGGCGTCGGCGGCGCTCGACAGCGTCGCGAGATCGACCACGCGCGTGGAGGCCGCCGGAAACGCGTCGTCGCGCCAGGCCGCAGCCTCCGCATCGGCGGCGACGACGATGCGCGGCCGGTACAGCTCGCACGCGACGTCGACCACCTGCCGTCCGGCCGCTGCGCGCCGTGCAGGAACGGGCACGGTGCAGGGCAGCGCACCCGTCATCACGCAGGCCATCATCGCGGTCGCATGTTCGACCGACGCGGGTAGCGCAAGCATCACCAGATCGTTCTCGCGCACACCGAGCTCGCGCAGCGCGCCGGCCTGGCGAAACACCTCTTCCGCGAAGCGTCGGTACGTGATGGCGGCTTCGTTGCCCGCGTCGTCGACGAACGTCATGCGATGCGTGGCGCCCGCCACGTCCTCGAGCGATTCGATCAGGCGATGAATGGTCGATGCGTACTTCGTCACGAGGATTCTCCCGTTGCGGAACACGGCCGCTCGCGCCACGGTGCCGGCGGCGCCGTTCGTCGAGTGAGGTGGATTCTTGCCGGATCGATCCGCCGCGACAAACGGAATCTATGCAGGCTATGCATGAGCGGAGCGCATCCACTCGGGCCAGTGCAAGTTCGTGATCAGCGTGAACCGTGAGCACGCGCCAGGTGACTGGTCTGTCTCATTCGACCGGTCGTCTAGTTCACGATGTGGTGCGCTCATGCGCAGGCGTCATGCAATGCGTTCGGAAAATTCGTTTGTCCGAAGCATCGACTCACAGAAGAATTGCATCCCGGCAGCGCGCCAGCGCCGCCGCGTCATCGTGCCGGGCAGGGCCCGGCTCAAGGAGAGCGTCTTGTCCGTCACCTCATCGCTGGTCGCCCGCACGAAATCGGTTGCAGACATGAAGAGCCGCCCGAGCGGCGTGGTCTTCTCGCTGAAGCTGGCGGTGTACGTCGCGCTCATCGCGCACGGGATGATGTTCGCGTTGTCGGCGCTCGTGATCCTGAAGATCGTCGGCATCCTGATGATCGGTGCGATGTATGCGCACGGCGTCGAGCTGCAGCACCAGGCGCTGCATTACCAGGGGTTCCGCAGCAAGCGCCTGAACATGGTGTTCGGCGTGCTGCTCGGCATGCCGATGCTCGTATCGTTCCACGCCTACCAGGACAGCCACCTGCGCCATCACCGGCTGCTCGGCACGCCGGAGAACAAGGAGTTCTTCGACTACGGCGACCAGTACGGCGCGCGCCCCGTCGTCAACGTCGGCCTGTGGGCGTGGCGGCTGTCGATGGCCGCGCACTATATCCAGTTCGCGAAGAACGTCGCGAAGCTCGTCGTGCCGGGCGCGCGCTTCGGCGACAACGCGCTCGTGTCGCGTGCGATCCGCCGCGACTACCTGCTGATGGCGGCGACGATCGCGCTGCTGGCCGCGCTGTCGTTCGCGCTGCACACGTGGTGCGTCGTCTGGGTGTGGGTTGTGCCGCTCGTGTGCGTCGCGGCGCCCGTGCATGCGCTGGTCGAGATGCCCGAGCACTACCGCTGCGACCTGACGAGCACCGATCCGTTCCGCAATACGCGGACGATCGAGAGCAACGCGTTCATGACATGGTTCACGAACGGCAACAACTATCACGTCGAGCACCACATGATGCCGAACCTGCCGATCGAGCGATTGCACGATCTGCATGGCGCGATCGCGCCGCGCATCCGCTATTACCACCGCACGTATCGGCAGTTCTATTACGCGTTGCTGCGCGGCCGGCTGACGCCGCGCTCGGTGGACGACGATCGGGACGATCGCGAGCCGGAGGCCGAAGCGGCTGCGCCGGCGTCCACGCAATCGGCGTGACCGCCGGTGCCGAATGCGTTGCAATGACGGTGACGACGATGCTCTATCCGGAACTTTTCAGATCGCTCGAAGCGGTTCGCTGGAACATGGAGCAGGACATTCCGTGGAACCGGTTCGATGCCGCGTTGCTCACCGACGAGCAGGCCGAGACGATCAGGATGAACGCGATCACCGAATGGTCGGCGCTGCCCGCGACGGAGATGTTCCTGCGCGACAACCGGCACGACAGCGATTTTTCCGCGTTCATGAGCGTGTGGTTCTTCGAGGAACAGAAGCATTCGCTCGTGCTGATGGAATACCTGCGCCGCTTCAGGCCGCGGAGGGTGCCGACCGAAGCGGAACTGCACGCCGTGCGTTTCGAGTTCGATCCGGCGCCGCCGCTCGAGACGCTGATGCTGCACTTCTGCGGCGAGATCCGCCTGAACCACTGGTACCGCTGCGCGGCCGACTGGCACACCGAGCCCGTCATCAAGCAGATCTACGAAACGATTTCGCGCGACGAAGCGCGTCATGGTGGCGCCTACCTGCGCTATATGAAGAAGGCGCTGAACGACCACGGCGACGTCGCCCGTGCCGCATTCGCGAAGATCGGCGTGCTGATGGCGTCGGCGCGTCGCACCGAGAAGCCGCTGCACCCGACCAACCTGCACGTGAACCAGGCGCTGTTCCCGCGCGATACCGTGCAGTCGCGGCTGCCGGATCCGGAATGGCTCGAGCGCTGGCTCGACGAGCAGATCCGTTTCGACGGCGAGTGGGAGAAGAAGGTCGTCGAGCGGATCCTGCACAACCTGTCGATCCTGTTCGAGCGCACGTTCGCGACCGCGCAGGAACTGAACCGCTATCGTCGCGAAGTGGCCGCGCGGACGAATGCCGCGGTGGGTCGCCCGTAGCGGATCGACGCGCCCAGTTGTCGCGTCGCGCAGGCCGGAATCCGGCCGATATGCGAACGCCATGCACGCCGACCGACGAATTAATCATTTCCGGACATAATCGGCGCATCAGTTGCTTGAAATTGCATGGCGGCTTTGAATTTCATCCGTTTAGTAAATTTATGTAAACACTGGATTCGGGATTTAAACGGCATTTTCCGTGTATGTTGCTGACCGTTTGCCTTTCGCAATCCGGGAAATAAAATTAAAAGTCGGGTAGTTGAAATTGAATTGTAGGAATCGGATGTTGTACCTGCTTGTACGGCGCAACCGGTGCGATAGCGTCATGCTTTGGCGGTAATTCCATGTTTTTGCGGGGATTTATCGACTGTCTTGGCGGTGCTGGATTCGTTTGCCCATTAATTTACAAAATCACTACCGAATAATGTTTATGTAAGCATATCGATGCGATGAAAATCGATAGATAAATACAGATGTCACGATTGAAAATAAGAATGATGTGCATCCATGCTTCAATATAAAATCGTTTCCGAATCCAAATGGGAGAGACGATTCACGGAGACGAACGGCGACTTGTGTGTCGATGGGTGCAACTTTGAGGCGGCGGTATGGCTAATGTGAGATTGGCAAAGCGATTGAGAAGTCTGCCTTCGCTGGATTTCCTGAGAGGCTTCGAATGCGCGGCGCGCCATTTGAGCTTCACGCGGGCGGGGCAGGAACTGAACGTCACGCAATCGGCCGTGAGTCGGCAGGTCAAGGCGCTCGAAGAGCAGCTCCGGATCGAGCTGTTCCATCGGCACATTCGTTCGTTGACGCTGACCGACAAGGGGCGAGAACTGTACGACGCGATCTCGTTCGCGTTGTCCGACCTGGAGTCGGTGGTCGGCAAGCTGTCGTCGAGTGTCGGCCAGCGCGCCATCTCGTTGTCGACCACCGTCTCGTTCGCCGCGCTGTGGCTGATTCCACGCCTCGGTTCGTTCCGCGCGAGTTATCCGGACATCGACGTGCGCGTGTCGGCCACGAGCGAAATCGAAGATCTCAAACGCAAACGTTTGCACCTGGCCGTGCGCTATGCAGGCCCGTATACGTCGACCGACGATACGGACGTGCTGTTTCGCGAGCGTGTCGTCGCGGTGTGCAGCCCGAGCCTGGTGGCGGCGGGCGACGCCGCGTCGATGAAGCCGGCCGACCTCGACAAGCACGTGCTGCTGCACCTCGACGACCCGCGCGGCGAATGGCCGTGGCACGGCTGGAGCCATTTGCTGAAGGAACTCGGCGTGCCGCGACTGCGGCCGGCCGGCGCGCTGCACTTCAGCCAGTACGATCAACTGGTCCAGGCCGCGGTCGACGGACACGGTATCGCGATCGGCAGGCGGCCGCTGGTCGACGGGCTGCTGAAGCAGGGGCGGCTCGTCGAGCTGTTCCCATACTGCACCGTTGCATCGGGCAGCTACGTGCTGGTGCAGAACCCCGATGCGTGCAACGAATTCGATATCGCGGTGCTGACCAACTGGCTGCTCGAACAAGCGTGTCATTCGCTCGAGGCGGAGCCGGGCATCGGCGGCAGCAACGTGCTGCCGATGTATCGCGTCGGATAGCGCGGCGCGGCGCGGCGCATGCGCCGTGCGCGGCGTCATGCGCAGCAGCTGCAACCTGTGCGATGATGCGCCGCTTCGCGTTCGTTGCAGAACGCCGCCGACCGCGGCGCCCGTTTCCGGGCCACCGCCGCGTCCTCACATCCGGAGACAGCATGCCCGCACACAGCATTCACGGCAGTACCCTGCACTACCTCGATCACGGCGCCGGTTTTCCGGTGCTGCTCGGGCACAGTTATCTATGGGACGCGACGATGTGGGCGCCGCAAATCGACGCACTGTCGCGCCGGTATCGCGTGATCGTGCCGGATCTCTGGGGGCATGGCGAATCGGGCGCGCTGCCGGACGGCACGCACACGCTCGACGATCTCGCCGCGCACGCGAGCGCGCTGCTCGACGCGCTGGAGATCGAACAGTGCGCGATCGTCGGACTCAGCGTCGGCGGCATGTGGGGCGCGCGGCTCGCGTTGCGCGAGCCGCAGCGCGTGCGCTCGCTCGTGATCATGGATGCGTCGCTCGAAGCCGAACCCGATGCGACGCGTATCCGCTACTTCGCGATGCTCGACGCGATCGAGGCCGCGGGCCGCATCGCGCCGCCGCTGCTCGACGCGATCGTGCCGCTGTTCTTCCGGCCAGACGTCAATCTCGACGACCCGGTGCCGACGGCGTTTCGCGATGCGCTCGCGAACCTGCCGGCCGACCGGCTGCGGCAATCGATCGCGCCGCTCGGCCGGTTGATCTTCGGCCGGCCCGATACGCTCGCGACACTCGCCGAACTCGATGCCGCACGCACGCTGCTGATGTGCGGCGCGGGCGACATGGCGCGCCCGCCGTCGGAAACCGTGAAGATGGCGAGCGTGATCGGTTGCGCGCATGCGCTGGTGCCCGACGCCGGCCATATCTCGAACCTGGAAAATCCCGCGTTCGTCACGCGCACGCTGCTCGACTGGTTCGACGCGCAGCAACTGCCGTCGAACTGACGATCGCGCGAGTGGCGGCGCCCGCGCAAGCCGCGCGGCGTCGCACCGGCCCGCGTTACGCGCGCTCGCTGACCGCCGTGAACTTGCGGTTGCGCACCGGTGCTTCGTCGGCGCCGCCGCGCACGAGGCTCAGCGCTTCCGCGCGGCTCGCGACGCACGGCCCGGAGCCCGGCAGCGGCTGGCGCGCGGTCTCGCGCAGCGCGAGCACCGATACGATGCCGATGAACGACGCGCCCATCAGGTAGTACGCGGGCATCATCAGATCGCCGGTGCGATCGACCAGCCACGCGGTGACGAGCGGCGTCGTGCCGCCGAACAGCGACACCGACACGTTGAAGCCGATCGCGAGCGCGCCGTAGCGGATCCGCGTGGGGAAGAGGGCGGGCAGCGCCGACGGCATCACGCCCGTAAACGTCGACAGCAGGATGCCGTAGATCAGCATCCCGCCGAAGATCGGCAACATGCCGCCGGTGCGGATCAGCATCAACGCGGGCACCGACAGCACGAGCAGGCCCACGCAGCCGGCCATCATCACCGGCTTGCGGCCGACCTTGTCCGACAGGCGGCCGGCGTACAGCGTCATCGGCATCATCAGCACCATCACGAGCAGCACCATGAAGAGGCCCTGCGATTCGCGCACGTGCAGCGTCGCCGACAGGTAGCTCGGCAGGTACGACAGCGCCATGTAGTCGGTCACGTTGAAGATCAGCACGAGGCCGACGCACTGCAGCAGCGGCTTCCACTGTTCGACGAGCAGCGTCGCGAAGCGCTGCTTCGGCCGCGCGCGCTCGTCCGCTTCGCGTGCTTCGGCTTCCTTCTGGAAGGCCGGCGTTTCCTCGAGCTTGAGCCGCACGTAGAGGCCGACGAGGCCGAGCGGGCCGGCGATGAAGAACGGCACGCGCCAGCCCCATGACAGCAGCGCTTCCTGCGACAGCGTGGCCGTCAGCAGCGCGACCGTGGCCGCGCCGAGCGTATAGCCGATCAGCGTGCCGAATTCGAGGAAGCTGCCCATGAAGCCGCGGCGCTTGTCGGTCGAGAACTCGGCGATGAAGGTCGCCGCGCCGCCGTATTCGCCGCCTGTCGAAAAGCCCTGCACGAGGCGCGCGACGAGCAGCAGGATCGGGGCCATGATGCCGATCGACGCGTAGCTCGGGATCAGCCCGATCGCGAAGGTGCCGACGGCCATCATGATCATTGTGGCCGCGAGTACGCGCTGGCGGCCGATGCGGTCGCCGAGCGGGCCGAACACCATGCCGCCGAGCGGACGCACGAGGAACGCGGCCGCGAACGTGCCGAAGGTCGCGAGCAACTGTGCGGACGGGCTGCTGGACGGGAAGAACACCTTGCCGAGCGTGACGGCGATATAGCTGTAGACGCCGAAGTCGAACCATTCCATCGCGTTGCCGAACGCCATCGCGCCGACCGCGCGCTTGAGGACGGCAGGGTCGACGATCGTGATGTCATCCAGCTTGACGGACTGGCGCGAAGACCGGGCTTTCGCGGGGTGCGCTTGCGACGAACTCAATGATCTCTCCTGGAATGGCCTTGGCGGCGCGACCGGCGGGAATGCAGCGGGGGCGTGCGGGCCGGCGGACAGCGAAGGCGGATAGCTCGGGGATGCCTCGATGCCGGTGGCGTGACGCGCGCGGCGGACAGCACCGGGCAGGTGTGTTGTGCGAACCAGTTTAGAGAAACGGGCGCGAGCGGCTATCGGTCATGCGCCCGGAACCCGGTGGTAAACGACACGCGGGGAAGCGGTGCCGATTTCGCCCCGGCGGGCGGACGCGCGGCGTGCACGGTCATCTGGCCGCGCGCCGGCTCGCGGATACCAGCAACGCGACGAACGCCGCTTCATCCGCGCGCAGGCCGCGCGGCGTGCGCCGCACCGCGAGCGCGGCGAGCGTGCCCGCCTCGAACGCGTCGAGCACGGCCGGATGGATGTAGCAGCGCCGGCACACGGCCGGCGTATTGCGCAGCAGGTCGGCCACCGCGCGCACGGTCTCGACGATCTGCTTGCGCGCGTGCGTGACGCCGCGATGCTCGATGCGCCGCAGCAAACCGAGCGCGTGCACGCTGCCGGCCCAGGTCCGGTAATCCTTCGCGGTGAAATCGGCGCCGCCGGCCTCGCGCAGGTAGTCGTTCACGTCGGACGACCCGACCGGATGGCGTACGCCGTCGTCGTCCACATACTGGAACAACTCGTGCCCGGGCAGCTCCGCGCAGCGTCGCACGATCCGCGCGACCCGCGCGTCGTCGACCGTCACGTCGTGCTCGATTCCGCTCTTGCCGGCGAAGCGCAGCCGCACCTGGCCGGGCTGGATCTTCAAATGGCGCTTGCGCAGCGTCGTCAGCCCGTACGAGCCGTTTTCGCGCGCATATTCCGCGTTGCCGATCCGCGCGAGCGTCGTATCGAGCAAGCGGACGATCGTCGCGACGACCTTGTCGCGCGGCATGCCCGGCAGCGCCAGATCGCGCGTGACGCGTGCGCGGATGCGCGGCAGCGCCCGCGCGAACGCGGCCATCCGCGCGTACTTGTTCGCGTCGCGGGTTTCGCGCCACTGCGGATGATAGCGATACTGCTTGCGGCCGCGCGCGTCGCGACCCGTCGCCTGAAGATGACCGCGCGGGTCCATGCAGATCCACACGTCGGTGTACGCGGGGGGAATCGCCAGCGCGTCGATGCGGGCGATTTCGTCGACATCGCGCAGCCGCGCGCCGTCCGGCCCGTAGTACGCGAAGCCGTTGCGCAGCCGGCGGCGCGTGTAGCCGGGCTGGCGGTCGTCGACATGGCGCAGCGCCACGACGGCGCTCGAAGCGGGCCGCTTCATGTCGCGACGCGCCGGCCGGCGGCGGCGGTGCGCGGCGACCCGCGCTCACGGGCAGCGATCATGCTTGTCTCCTTGGGTTCGCGTGAAGGGCGGGCGTGTGACATGGGGTGCGAACAGCCATGGCCAGGGAGCAAGAACCGTGCGCCGCGCCGCCCGGCCTTGCTCGCATGCTTAGGTGTTTATACGCATGCCGATTCCGGCATCGCCCCAATCCAATATTTCATTGGAAGGTTATCGGACTTGTTCCTACACTGATGCGGGGCCTGTATACCGCGCCGGCACGACACGCCGGCCGGCGCAGCCCGATCCGCGCCAGCGCCACGCAGAAACACAACAGCGCCGCGGCACACAACGACATCATCGGAGACGGACCATGACATTCATCAGGAAGCTGGCGGCCGGCGCGATCGTCGCCGCGGCGACGGTGCTGGCAGGCGGCGCGCACGCGCAGCAAAAGCCGATCACGCTCGGGTTCTCGCAGGTCGGCGCGGAAAGCGCATGGCGCACCGCGAACACCGTATCGGTGAAGAGCGCGGCGAAGGACGCCGGCATCAACCTGAAGTTTTCCGACGCACAGCAGAAACAGGAGAACCAGATTCGCGCGATCCGCTCGTTCATCGCGCAGAAGGTCGACGTGATCGCATTCTCGCCGGTCGTCGAATCGGGCTGGGAGCCGGTGCTGACCGAAGCGAAGGCCGCGCATATCCCGGTGATCCTGACCGACCGCGGCGTCGACGTGAAGGACCCGTCGCTGTACGTGACGATGATCGGCTCCGACTTCCTCGAGGAAGGGCGGCGCGCGGGCCACTGGCTCGAAGAGCGCTACAAGAATGACGCCGGCCCGATCAACATCGTCGAGCTGCAGGGCACGGTCGGCTCCGCGCCGGCCAACGACCGCCGCGCCGGCCTGCTCGAAGTGATCAAGAACAATCCGAAATTCAAGGTGATCGCATCGCAGAGCGGCGACTTCACGCTCGCCGGCGGCAAGCAGGTGATGGAAGCGTTCGCGAAGACCTACGGCAAGCAGATCAACGTCGTCTACGCGCACAACGACGACATGGCGCTCGGCGCGATCCAGGCGATGGAAGAGGCCGGCATCAAGCCCGGCAAGGACGTGAGCGTGGTGTCGTTCGATGCGACCAAGGGCGGCTTCCAGGCGATGGTCGCGGGCAAGATCAACGTCGACGTCGAATGCAGCCCGCTGCTCGGCCCGCAACTGATGACCGCGGTGAAGGACGTGGTCGCCGGCAAGCAGTTGCCCAAGCGCATCGTGACCAACGAGACGGTGTTCCCGATGAACGTCGCGGCGCAGGTGCTGCCGACCCGCAAGTACTGACCTGTCCGCCGGGGCGGCGGCCTCGCGGCCACCGCCCGGCGACGCTTCGAGGGAGGATGCATGCAGAGTCCGCCGGTGGTCGAGATGATCGGCATCGACAAGTCGTTTCCGGGCGTCAGCGCGCTGCAGCGCGTGGACTTCCGGCTGTTTCCGGGCGAGATCCACGCGCTGATGGGCCAGAACGGCGCGGGCAAGTCGACGCTGATCAACGTGCTCACCGGCGTGCATGCGCACGATGCGGGCGAGATTCGCGTCGGCGGCGCGCCGGTGAATTTCGCCGCGCCGCGCGAGGCCGAGGCGGCCGGGATCCAGACGCTCTACCAGGAAGTGAACCTGTGCGCGAACCTGTCGGTCGCGGAGAACATCTTCGCGGGCCGGCAGCCGATGCGGCGCGGCGCGATCGACTGGAAGACGATCCACGCACGGGCGCGCGACGCGCTCGCCGAACTCGACCTGGCGCTCGACGTCACGCGTTCGCTCGACTCGTATCCGATCGCGGTGCAGCAGATGGTCGCGATCGCGCGTGCGGTGTCGGTCGACGCGCGCGTGCTGATTCTCGACGAGCCGACGTCGAGCCTCGACGACGGCGAAGTCGCGCGGCTGTTCGACGTGCTGCGCCGGCTGAAGGCGTCGGGCATCGCGATCCTGTTCGTCACGCATTTTCTCGAGCAGACCTATGCGGTGTCCGACCGGATCACCGTGATGCGCAACGGCGAGCGCGAAGGCGAGTACCTCGCGCGCGACCTGCCGGTCGACGTGCTGGTCGCGAAGATGACCGGCCGCGAGCGCATGTCCGACACGTTGCAGGCCGGCGCCGCCGCGGTCGAGCGCACCGCCGCGGCCGATGCGCCGTTCCTGTCGATGCAGCAGGTCGGCCGGCGCGGGATGATGAGCGCGCTCGATCTCGACGTGCGCCCCGGCGAGATCGTCGGGCTGGCCGGGCTGCTCGGCTCGGGCCGCACCGAAACCGCGCAACTGGCGTTCGCCGCCGCGCGCCCCGATACCGGCGCGATCGAGATCGACGGCGCGCGCAAGCGGCTCGCGTCGCCGCACGACGCGGTGCGCAACGGCATCGCCTACTGCCCGGAGGACCGCAAGAAGGAAGGCATCGTCGCGGCGCTGTCGATCCGCGAGAACATCGTGCTCGCGCTGCAGGCGCGGCGCGGCTGGTGGCGGCTGATCGGTCGGGCGCGCCAGCGCGAGATCGCCGACACGTATATCGCCCGGCTCGGCATCAAGGCGCGCGACGCGGAGCAGCCGATCGGGCTGCTGTCGGGCGGCAACCAGCAGAAGGTGCTGCTCGCGCGCTGGCTCGCGACGGACCCGAAGCTGCTGATTCTCGACGAGCCGACGCGCGGCATCGACGTCGCCGCGAAGTTCGACATCATGGAGCGCGTGCTCGCGCTGTGCGCGCAGGGGCTCGCGATCCTGTTCATCTCGTCGGAGATCGGCGAGGTCGTGCGCGTGAGCCACCGGATCGCGGTGCTGCGCGACCGCCGCAAGGTCGCGGAACTGAGCGGCGCCGATGCGTCGGAGGAGCAGGTTTACCGGTTGATCGCGGGAGGCCAGTCATGACGTGGCTACGCACGCTGTTTCGTCATTCGCTCGCGTGGCCGGTGCTGACGCTCGCGCTGCTGTTCGCGCTGGACGTCGCGCATCGTCCGGGCTTCCTGTCGATCGCGCTGCTCGACGGCCATCTGTTCGGCGCGCCGATCGACATCCTGAACCGCGCGGCGCCGCTCGTGATCGTGTCGCTCGGCATGACCCTCGTGATCGCGACGCGCGGGATCGACATCTCGGTCGGCGCGATCGTCGCGATCGCCGGCGCGGCGGCCGCGACCGTGCTCGAGGCGGACCCGTCGCAAGTCGGCACGGCGCTGGCCGCCGCGCTCGGCGTCGGCCTGCTGGCCGGCGCGTGGAACGGGCTGCTCGTCGCCTTCGTCGGAATGCAGCCGATCATCGCGACGCTGATCCTGATGGTGGCCGGGCGCGGCATCGCGCAACTGTTGACGGGCGGCCAGATCATCCCGATCGGCGCGCCCGGCTACCTCGCCCTTGGCGGCGGCTATCTCGCGACCGTGCCGTGCGCGGTGTGGATCGCGCTTGCGACGATCGGCGCGATCGCGCTGCTGGTGAACCGCACGGCGCTCGGGCTGTTCATTCGCGCGATCGGCGTGAACCCGGTCGCGACGCGGCTCGTCGGGCTGCGCTCGGGCGCGATCGTGTTCGGCGTGTATCTGTGCTCGGGCGTGATGTCCGCGCTCGCGGGCATTCTCGCGAGCTCGAACGTGCGCAGCGCCGACGGCAACAACGCGGGCCTGCTGCTCGAACTCGACGCGATCCTCGCCGTCACGCTCGGCGGCACGTCGCTGCTCGGCGGCCGCTTCAGCCTCGCCGGCTCGGTGCTCGGCGCGCTGATCATCCAGACGCTCACCTACACGACCTATTCGATCGGCGTGCCGCCGGAGGCGACGCTCGTCGTCAAGGCGGTCGTCGTGATCGTCGTGACGCTGATCCAGTCGGACGCGGCGCGCGCGCTGCTCGTGCGGCATGCGTCGCGGCTGCTGCCTTCCGCGCGATCGCGCGCCACCACCACCGGAGCGACGCCGCGATGACCCGTTTTCTTGGCCGCCTCGCCGATCCGCGCACGCTGCCGATCGTCGTGACGATCGTGCTGTTCGCCGCGCTGTTCGGTTTTGGGTCCGTGATGTACACGGGCTTTTTCTCGATGCAGGTGCTGACCGGGCTGCTCGTCGACAACGCGTTCCTGCTGATCGTCGCGATCGGGATGACGTTCGTGATCGTGTCGGGCGGCATCGACCTGTCGGTCGGCTCGGTCGTTGCGCTGACAACGATCTTCTGCGCGGTCGGCGCCGAACGGCTGCACTGGCCCGTGTGGGTGATCGTGCCGCTGGTGCTCGCGTTCGGTGCGCTGTACGGCGCGGCGATGGGCGCGCTGATCCACTACTTCCGGCTGCAGCCGTTCATCGTCACGCTCGCCGGGATGTTTCTCGCGCGCGGCGCGTGCTTCCTGATCACGACGCAGTCGATCACGATCAACGCGCCGGCGTTCCATGCGATCGCGGGCATCAGCGTGCCGCTAGGCGGCGGCATGCTGAGCGCCGGTGCGCTGATCGCGCTCGCGACGCTGGCCGTCGCGATCTACGTCGCGCATTTCACGCGCTTCGGCCGCAACGTGTATGCGGTCGGCGGCAACGAACGCTCGGCGCTGCTGATGGGCTTGCCGGTCGCGCGCACGAAGATCGGCGTCTATGCGCTGAGCGGCTTCTGTTCGGCGCTCGGCGGCGTGGTGTTCACGCTGTACGTGCTGTCGGGCTACGGGCTGCAGGCGCAGGGGATGGAGCTCGACGCGATCGCCGCGACCGTGATCGGCGGCACGCTGCTCACGGGCGGCGTGGGTTACGTGATCGGCTCGGTGTTCGGCGTCGGCATCCTTGGCACGATCCAGGTGCTGATCACGTTCGACGGCACGCTGAGTTCGTGGTGGACGCGGATCGTGATCGGCGCGCTGCTGTGCGTGTTCTGCGTGCTGCAGCGGGTCATCGAGCGGCACGCGACGCGGCGCCGCACCGGCGGCACCGGGCTCGGTGCGCGGCGGCCGACGCAGGCCGCCGCCGCCGCGCGGCCGGCGCCGCCCGAAGAGGACATCGCGCTGGTATCGACGATGCGGCGGTCGTAGTTCGACCGACCCCCCTTGCGCGAGGAGAACATGATGAAGCGCGATGATCTGACAACGGGCATGGCCGATGCGCTGGCCGTCGAGCATGGCCGTCGGCCGCTGCTCGACCTGGGCGACGCGCGCGATTGCCGGATCGTGGCCGACGCGCTGCGGGTGCTGCTGCGCGAGCGCTCGGAAGCGCTGGCGTTCGCGATGCGCGTGGCCGACGAGCATGGCCGCCCGCGCCCGGATGCCGGCGAATTCGGCTTGACCGACATCATTCGGCTGGCCCGCGTGGTCGAGCGGGCCGATCGGCAGCGTGAGGGAACCGCGGTGGAATGATGCGCGCGGCCGCATGCCGGTCGCATGCCGCCCGCCCGCGTCCGCGCCGTCAGGCCGGCCCGGTCGTGTCCGCCTCGGTGTCGAACGACGTATCCGCGACGCGCGTGCGTTTCAGCGAGCCGGCCAGTTTTTCGATCGCATGCAAGTCCAGCGCATCGAGGTGCGCGCGCACTTCCTGCGCGAACGGCGCATGGTCCGGCTCGTCGGCATACTGGCCGAGCCATTCCTCGATATCGGTCAGCCGGCCCTCGCCGGCAAGCGCGATCAATTCGGCGAGCGCGTCGGCGGGCGGGCAGCGCATCGCGGGCGCGGCGCTGGCCGGTTCCGCTTCGACGGCGGGATCGAACCGCCTGACGAGCCCCGACGCCGGCGCGAGCGCATGGCCGAGGGCCGGCGCGACGACGGCGAACGAGAACGTCGTACCGACGCCCGGCTGGCTCGCGACGGCCAGCTTGCCGCCCATCGCGGCGACGATGCGCTGCGCGATGAACAGGCCGAGCCCGGTGCCGCCGTTCACCGCCTGCACCTGCTGGTACGCGCGGAAGATGTCATCGGTCGCGGCGATGTCGATGCCGATGCCCGTATCGGCGACCTCGAACAGCAGGCGCCATGCGTCGCCTTCGCGCGACGCGTGAACCGACAGCGCGACCGTGCCGTCGCGCGTGAATTTCGATGCGTTCGACAGCAGGTTCAGCAATACCTGTTGCAGGCGAATGCCGTCGATCAGCACCGTGCGCGGCAGCGCCGTGACCGGCCGATAGACGAACCGGTTGTGCTGCTGCTCGCACAGCGCGGCCGCGTAGTGGCCGATGTCGTCCAGCAGCCCGGGCAGGTCGGTGCGATCGGGCGCGACGCCGAGCGGCTGGAGTTCGGCCTTCGTGAACGCGAGCAATTCGTCGATCAGCGCGAGCTGGTAGCGGATGCTGCGGTCGATCGACCGGATCAACCGCGCCTGCCCGCGCGTCGCGCCTTGCAGCAGCAGCTTCGCATAGCCGTTGATCGTCGACAGCGGCGCGCGCAGGTCGTGGCTGACATAGCCGAGCGTCTCGATCTTCTGCTGCATGTGCGTCTTCGACTGCTGCAACGCTTCGTTGAGCGCCACCGTGCGCCGCGCGACCTCGTCGCGCAGCCGGTCCTGCTCGGTGAGCTGCCAGTGTTCGAGCCGCTTGCGTGCCTCGGTGCGCTGCCGGCCCACGTGGTGGATCCACGCGGCCAGCACCAGCAGGTGCGTCGCCAGCCCGATGATCGCGATGACGGGGTTCGGAAAGACGTCCGAGTGGATCCATGACAGCACGGACGGCAACGCATCCCGGCCGTCGAGTATGCGGATCAGCATGTTGAACGTCGCGAACCCGACCGCGATCAGCATCACGCGGGCCGTCGGGGTGCGCCGGATCACGAGCATCAGCGCGAGGCTGATGTTGACGAGCGCGAGCACGGTGTTCAGCCACAGGCAGAACCGGGCGAAGGTCGCCAGATCGCCGAACGCCGCGCCGGTTATCCCCGCGCATTCGAGCGCGAGAAACACCACGTACACCGCGCGCATCGGGATGTTCGCCTTCTCGCGATGCGAGACCATCAGGATGAAGGCGATGAAGCACGCGACGGACAGGTACACGAAGATCGTTTCGCCGCGCGTCGACCACTCGCGCGCGCCGGGCGACAGGAGCATCGCGAGATAGCCGCGGTACGCCGCTTCGAACAGCGCGGTGTTCAGGGTCAGCGCGGCCAGCACGTGGAACACGCCGCTGCGCGAGAAAAAACCGATCAGCAGCGCACACCAGACGAGGGCGAGCAGCCCACCGAAGAACCCGAAGTTCCACATCGACGCATGCAGTTCCTGCGCGATCCACGCGTCGCGGGTGAACGCGGCCGGCGCAAGCCGCATTTCCTTGCGCGACGTGATGCGGATCAGCACAGGGAGTTGTTCGCCCGCGCGCAGCGTGGCGTCGAGAGTCGGGTAGCGCGACGGCGCATCGAGCGCGTCGCCGCGGTCGGTCGGGAAGCTGCGCTCGAGCGTCCATTGGCCGTGCCGGTCGACGTAGAAGTCGGCGCGGTCGACGCGCGCGTCGCGAATCGCGAGCACCAGCGGGCGTGTCTCGCTGTCGCGGTTGACCAGCGTCGCGCGAACCCACCAGGCCGAGCGCGAAAACGACACGTTGAACACGGGAGGGGCGGCAGCGGCCGCGTGGCGGGCCGGGTCGGCGAGCCGGGCGGCGACCGCGTCGGCCGACAGTGTCTTGCCGGCGTCTTCGAAAACCGATACGGCTTCGAGTGGCGCGGGATTCGGCGCGGTAGCGGCACGCGCCGTCGCGCACGTCGCGGCCAGCGCCGCCAGAAGCAGGAGCAACGCGCGAAACGCACGGTCTCCCGCCGCCCATGCCGGGTAGCGCCTACGCATCGCCGTGGCGCCCGCCCGGCGCGGCCGGCGCGTCGACCGCGTGGCGCTGGCGTCGCCAGTCGGACGGCGTGATGCCGAAGCGTTCGCGAAACGCCGTCGCGAAATTGCCGGGGGTGGAGAAGCCGATTTCCTCGGCGATGTCGCCGATCCCCATCGACGTTTCCGACAGGAAGTGCATCGCGGCGCGCAGCCGCGTGTCGCGCAGGTACTCGAATACGGTCTGGCCGAGATGATCGCGGAACACGCGCGACAGCCGCTTTTCGTGCGTGCCGACCTGCTTCGCGAGATCCTCGAGGGCCGGTGGATGGCGCAGGTCGCGCAGCAGCACGTCGCTCGCCGCGCGCACGAGCGCCGCGTCGGGGTTGTCGGGCAGTTCGGGCAGGTGCGCGAACGGCTGGCTGCGCCGCACCCGCTTCAGGTGATTGCGGATGCGCGCGATGACTTCCGCCGGCTCGAACGGCTTGATGATGTAGTCGATCGCACCCGTTTCGAGCCCCGCGATGCGATCCTCGAGATCGCCCGCGGCCGTCAGGATGATCACCGGAATGGATTGCGTCGACGGCGTCGACGCCAGCAGCCGGCTCGCGGCGAAACCGTCCATGCGCGGCATGCGGACGTCCATCAGGATCAGGTCGGGCGCGATGGCCTGCGCGCGGTGGTAGGCCTGCAGCCCGTCGAACGCGACGCTGATCCGGCACTGCGCGGTGCGCAGGATTTCGGTCAGGAGCCGCAGGTCGTTCGGGCGGTCGTCGACGATCAGAATATGGGCGCCGGCGAGATCCGGCGTGGTGCGTGGCGACGCCGAACTGGACAGGCGGGATGACATGGTTGCGAACGCGTTGGAAAGGAGTGGCGTGTCAGGTCGGAGGCATCGCAATCTGTACGATTATTGCAAAAAATTATATGTCGACAGCCGCGTCGATAGTGAGGATTCCGTGCGGCGCGTGGGGGCTTGTCGCAGCGGCGTCGCGGGGGCGCGGCGGTGTCGTCCGTTCGTCGGGAAAATGAGTCGGAAAAATGTGCCGAATCGATTTATAAAATTCCGGTCTTTATTTCCGGTTAAATGACGGATGGAATGGAAATGGCCCGAATGATGAATTCGTGCAAATAATGTCGAATTCGATGGTGATGCTGTAAATCTAATCCACCGATTCCTTGTCGGTATATCGAGTTCTGACCGAATACGGGCTGGTATTCGTCTTTCCGAAAAATCGGATTTTTCATTTTGATGTGTATGAATGTAAAAGCCGTCCGCTCCGGAAAAGGATTTTTCCGCTGCGGAAAAGGTTTGTTTGGACGAATATCGGCACACTAGCTCCAGAGCGGCTGGAATCGGTTTTCTGGATGTGTCCGGGCGCCATGAAAATTGCTGTCGCCGTCGCTTCATGGGTAGCCAATATTCAATGTCACATCGATTGATGGTATTTCAAGGGGCTGTGCGGTCGATTACAAAACGATAACAGGCACGAGGGTAATGAAAACGTCATCATCCGCGAAATTCACAGATAAACAAGATGAGTCGAGAAATGACGGGATGGGTCTGGGTGTGAGGCATCGGGCGAGAAGAAATCGTCACGAAAATTCGATCGATTAATTCGATGCCGGGGTCGTTCGGTGAGCGGCCGGTTTTTTCCGGAGATCCGGAAAAGCCGGACACCCGCCGGACGGAAAGGGGTGAGTGACTTCGCGTGGGCCGCCGGGCGGATGGATCGATCCGGAGGTCGCGCGTGGCGCGCTATCGAATCAGGCGGATACGAAAAATATGAATACGACAAGCATGGCGGGTCAGGGCATCGGGTCGATAGACCCGGCGCCGGCTGTCAGCGTCAGCGATCCGGCGGCGCATGCTTCAGACCCGGGGACGGCGTGGCGCCTTTCGCCGCCTGAATGAAACATGACGGGCCGCCCGTGGTGCGGGCCGGCGTCCGTTCGTCCAGCGTCCGAACGACGCTTTTCCAGTGAAATTCGAAGTCGCCCTTCGGCGGGTGCGACGGTGCGCGCGTGCGGATTCGCGACGCGTCGTGCGTCGTGTCGCCGCCGGGCAGGCGATGTCGACTTCCATGAATCGATAAACGGCGATTGCTGTTGCGCATCGTGCCGAACGGGCATGCGCGGCGATCGGTCGTGCACTCGCGACGTGAGTCGAGCGTGTCGGGCAACGCTGTTCGTAGTTTTTATTAGTAATGCGAAGTGAGAGGCGAGGCGCCGCGAGACAGGCGAAAGCGGAGAAGGTCCGCGCGTCGCCTGACGCCGCGTTCGCTGTTGCGTCATCCAGCACAGAACCGAGGGAATACAAGATGAACAAGTCGTTCAAGTCGATCTGGAACGAAGCATTGGGAGCCTGGGTTGCGGCTTCGGAGCTTGACCGGGCGCGCGGCAAGCGCGTGGCGTCGTCGAGGCGTGCGTCGGAATGCACCGCGCACGGAGAAGCCGCAACGCACGAGGGCATGCCGTCGGCGCCTTCGGTACTGAGACTGGCCGTGCTGACGGCGACCGCTTGCCTCGGGTTGTTCCATGCGAGTGCACATGCGCAGTACGCGCCGGATGGCGGTACCGCGTCGGGCGGCACGACGGCGATCTCGATCGGCCTCGGTTCGACTGCCGCGCAAGAGAATTCCACTGCGCTGGGCAACCTGTCGACAGCGCAGGGGTTGTCGGCCACCGCGCTGGGCCCGGGCGCGCATGCGATGGGCGATGGTTCGACGTCCGTCGGCATCAACTCGCAGGCGACCGGCGTCAACAGTTCAGCGCTCGGCGTGCAGGCGATCGGTTCCGGCGCCTACTCGGTCGCGATCGGCAACCTGTCGAGCGCGACCCAAAGCGGCTCGGTCGCGATGGGCAGCGGTGCGGCGGCGACCGGCGTTTCCGCCGTCGGGCTCGGCAACAACGCGTTGGCATCCGGCCAGTACGCTGCAGCGCTGGGTCTCGGCGCGAGCGCGGCCGGCGCGCAGAGCGTGGCGCTCGGCTATGCGGCGCATGCGACCGACACCGGCGCGGTCGCGGTCGGGAACCAGGCGACGAGTACGGGCGCGGCCGGCGTGGCCGTCGGCAGCGGGGCACTGACGACCGGTAATTCCGGCGTCGCGATGGGCGTCAACAGCGGCGCGAAGGGCACCGCGTCGATCGCGATCGGCTGGGGCGGCACCGCCGGCGTGCCGGGGTCGGGCACGCAGTCGCTCGGCACGAGCTCGATCGCGATGGGCTCGAACACGTCGGCCGGCGCGGACAATGCGCTGGCATTCGGCCTGAACGCCAACGCGTCGGGCGTCAGTTCGATCGCGATGGGCGTGCAGTCGACCGCGACGCAGCAGTTCGCGACCGCGCTCGGCAATCTGTCGCTCGCGACCGGCGTGTCCGCCAGCGCGCTGGGGCCCGGCGCGACCGCGTCGGCCACGAATGCGACGGCGGTCGGCATCAACAGCGTCGCGGCGGCGAGTTCGACCGTGGCGATCGGCGATTCCAACTCGGTTGCCGCGGCAGCGGGTGCGGGTTCGGTCGCGGGCGGCTACGGCTCGAAGGTGCTGGGCGGCGTCGGCGCCGTCGCGCTCGGCTTCGGCCAGACGGTGAGCGGCGACGGCGCGGTCGCGATCGGCGATCCGAGCACCGCGATCGGTACCGGCGCGGTCACGATGGGGTCGAACAACACCGCGAACGGCGACGGCGCGGTGGCGATCGGCAATACCAACAATGCGCAGGGCACGGGTTCGCTGGCGCTCGGCAATACGTCGACGGCAGCGGCGGCGGGGGCGGTCGCGTTCGGTGCGTCTGCCGTGGCCAACAACGCAAACGATGTCGCGCTCGGCTCGGGATCGACGACGGCCGCGCCGAATCCGACGGCGAGCGCGGTCATCGGCGGCGCCACGTACACTTTCAACGGCATCAACCCGACCAGCGTCGTCAGCGTCGGGAAAGCGGGCAGCGAGCGCCAGATCACCAACGTCGCGGCCGGGCGGATCAGTTCGGCGAGCACGGACGCGATCAACGGTTCGCAACTCGCCGCGACGAACACGGCGCTCGATTCGCTGTCGACGTCGACGGCGTCGAGCATCACGTCGTTGTCCACGTCTACGTCGACCGGCATCGGTTCGTTGTCCACCGGTTTGAGTTCGACCAACAGCACGATCACGTCGCTGTCCACGTCGACCTCGACGGCCGTCGGTTCGCTGTCCACCGGCCTGAGCTCGACCAACAGCAACCTGACGTCGCTGTCCACGTCGACGTCGACGGTCGTCGGTTCGTTGTCCACCGGTTTGAGTTCGACCAACAGCAACCTGACGTCGCTGTCCACGTCGACGTCGACGGTCGTCGGTTCGCTGTCCACCGGCTTGAGCTCGACCAACAGCACGATCACGTCGCTGTCCACGTCGACGTCGACAGTCGTCGGCTCGCTGTCCACCGGCCTGAGTTCGACCAACAGCAACCTGACCTCGCTGTCCACCGCCACGTCGACCGGCATCAGTTCATTGTCGACCGGCCTGAGCTCGATCACGAACAACAACACGAACCTCGGCAACAGCACGGCCGGCGCGATCGGCGGCGGCGCCACCTACGATCCGACCACCGGCACCATCTCCGCGCCGTCGTACGTGACGTACAACAGCGACGGCTCGACCACGATCAACAACAACGTCGGCTCCGCGATCGACAACATCAACGCGAACGGCATCAAGTACTTCCACGCGAACTCGACCGCGCCGGACAGCCAGGCGCGCGGCCTGGACAGCGTCGCGATCGGCCCGAACGCGATCTCGCGGGTGGACGGCAGCATCGCGCTCGGCTCCGGCTCGGTGGCCGACCGCGCGACGGCGCCCGCGTCCGGCATCATCCGCAACGGCAGTGCGTCGATCCCGTTCGACACGACCGACCAGACGCTGCTCGGCGCGGTTTCGGTCGGCGATGCGACGAACCGGACGTATCGCCAGATCACCAACGTCGCCGACGGCACCGGCCAGCAGGATGCGGTGACGGTGCGGCAGCTGACCGGCGCGCTGCAGTCGTTCGCGGTCACGGGCCAGAAGTACTTCCACGCGAATTCGACGGCGGGCGATTCGCTCGCGGTCGGCGCGGAATCGGTCGCGGTCGGACCGACGACGGTCGTCAACGGCGACAACGGCGTGGGCATCGGCAATGGCGCGATCGTCGACCAGACCGCGCCGGGCGGCATCGCGATCGGGCAGGCGGCGAGTTCCGCGCAGGCCGATGCGATCGCGCTGGGCAGCGGCGCGACGGCGACCGGCGCGCAGTCGGTCGCACAGGGGGCGAATGCGGTGGCGGTCAGCGTGGGCAGCGTCGCGCTCGGCTCGGGGGCGCGCGGCAGCGCGACCGACGCGCTCGCGCTCGGCGCAGGGGCCTCGGCGACGTTCGCGAACAGCGTCGCGCTCGGCGCCGGTTCGCTGACCACGGTCGGCGCGCTGACGAACTACGTCGCGTACGGGCTGAGCAGCCCGCAGTCGTCGGCCGGCGAAATGAACGTCGGCAACCGGCAGATCACCGGGCTGGCCGCCGGCAGGAACGGCACGGACGCGGTGAACGTCTCGCAGCTCGATTCGGTCGCGAACCAGCTGACGACGCTGATCGACCAGCGCACGACCAACCTTGGCGGGCAGTACACGACGAACCCGCCCGGCGGCAACGTGCCGCCGGGGGCGAGCGGTTCGAATTCGTCGGCGGGCGGCTCGGGGGCGGTCGCGTCGGGCTCGAACAGCACGGCGGTCGGCAATAGTTCGACGGCGTCCGGCAACGGCTCGACCGCGATCGGCGTGGGGTCGACCGCATCGGGCAACAACTCGACGGCGCTCGGCGCGGGCAGCAACGACGGCGGCCGCTCGAACGTCGTCGCGGTCGGCTCGGGGGATTCGCCGCGGCAGGTCGTGAACGTCGCGGCCGGCACGCAGGGCACCGACGCGGTGAACGTGAACCAGCTCAACGCGGTATCGAACCAGTTCACGCAGTCGCTGAACACGGTCAACAACCAGCTCACGCAGATGCAGCAGCAGATTCAGCAGACCGATTCGATGGCCCGCGAGGGGATCGCCGCGACCGCCGCCCTGGCATCGATTCCGCACATGGACCGCGATTCGAACTTCGCGATGGGGGTCGGCACGGCGACGTTCCAGGGCCAGAAGGCCATGGCGGTCGGCGTGCAGGCGCGCATCACGGAGAACCTGAAGGCGACGGTGAACGGCGGTTTCGCCGGCAGCCAGCGCGTCGTCGGCGCGGGCATGCTGTATCAGTGGAAGTGATCGCGGGCAGCGGTTCGTTCCGGCACGGGTTGCCGGAGCGGGCCGCGCCGAACGCAAACGCACGCGCGTGCGGCCGCGTCATCGCGCCGCGCACGCTGCGCCCATCGCATTCTCGGAGTCATCAAGTGAAAAACATCCATCTTGCCCTGCTGGCGTCCGTCGTTGCCCTCGCGGGCTGTTCGAGTGCGTCGGGGCCGACGTACAACGCGTACGAACTGCAGTCGCGAAACGGTATCCGGACGTTCCAGGTCGACTGCCACGGCATCCTGTCGACCGCGAAGACGTGCATGAAGGTCGCGACGCGCATGTGCGGCAACGAGGCCGTGCGCCTGGTCGACACCACCACGCCGTACCGCGACGGCGCCGATCCGCATTCGATCGTGTTCCAGTGCGGTGCGGCGCCCGCGCCGGCCGCCGCGGCCGTTGCACCGGCGCCCGCGCCGGCCGAGAAGGTGAGCCTGACCGGCGACGCATATTTCGCGACCGACTCGGCCGTGCTGACGTCCGCGGCCACCGCCGCGCTCGACGCGCTGTTGAACCGGCAGGGCGACCGGCATTTCTCGCGCGTGGAAGTGGACGGCTATACCGACGCGACCGGTTCGGACGCGCACAACCAGGCGCTGTCGAAGCGCCGGGCGGATGCCGTCGCCGGGTATTTGCGCGATCACGGGCTGAAAGCGGATGCGTTCGCCGCGGCCGGTCACGGCGAAGCCAGTCCGGCGGCGTCGAACGATACCGCCGAAGGGCGCGCGCGCAATCGTCGCGTGGAGATTTCGCTGCAGAAGTAGGACGCTGCGACCCAGTTGCCGCCAAGCGCGGCCGTCGAAGCCGGACGGCTCGCTTGCGGCAAGGATGCTCGACACAGACGAGCGCGGCGGGAAAGGCGCGTCGCGGCGTGCGCATGCGGTGCCCGTCACAGGAGCGCCGCCGTCGCACGACGACTGGCGTCCCGCACGCGGATCGCCTTCCGTACCGGGCCGGGGATCGGCGTTCAGTGCCTGATCATGCAGACGGCCACGATCTCGTACCCCGGGTCGGCATGCGCGCTCGCGGCTTTTTCCGCTTCGTCATACGAACCAAAGGATGCGGCGTCTTCGATTGCCGGCGCCATGCCGATATCGCCGTCCTCGGCGGTGCACAGGAACTGCTCGCCGGTCTTCACGACGTAGATGGACATCATGGTTCCCTCCATCGTTTTGCAGGGGGAAGTTTCAGTCTAGCAGGCAGCAACGAAGTCGGCAGTTGATGCGAATCCGGCCGTCAATCGGGGCCGGTTTGCCGATTCGGCCGGCCGTGAAGGGCCGGATTCGCAGCCGTGGAGCGGCGGGCACGGAGCGGGGCCGCGATGCGCGCGGGAGCGAAAAGCCGTGCACAATGCGCGCATGCGCACCCCTGATCTTGAATGCCTTGTCGCCGTCACGATGCCCTTCGGAAAATACAAGGGCCGACTCATTGCCGACTTGCCCGGCCCCTACCTCAACTGGCTGGCGCGCGAAGGATTCCCGCGCGGGGAACTCGGCCGACAGCTCGCGCTCATGCACGAGATCGACCATAACGGCTTGCGGCACCTGCTGGAGCCGCTGCGCAAACCGGCTTAGCGCGGCGTCACGCGCCGCGACAGGCGCTTGTCGACCTCGCCGCACTGCATGCCCCGTCGGCGGGAGCAGGCTTCGGAGCGTGGACGGCCGCGACGAGCACATACAATGTGTGCGTTCGTCGGTTGAGTGCCGCGCGCACCCCGACTCCTTCCGCGCATCTCGAGGGCCAGCATGGAAATCAAATGGATCGAGGACTTCCTCGCCCTCGCTCAATATCAAAGCTTTTCCCGGGCCGCTGAATTTCGCAACGTCACGCAATCGGGCTTCAGCCGCCGCATCCAGTCGCTCGAACAATGGATCGGCGCGGAGCTGATCGATCGCAGCAGCTTTCCGCCGGTGCTGACGCCGGCCGGCCGCCTGTTTCGCGAGACGGCGGAGGACGTGCTCAGCCGCCTATTCGACACCCGCGCGATCATCCGCACCGAGCAGCGGATCGCCGGCAAGAGCCTGCAGATCGCCGCGGGCCACACGATCGCACTGAGTTTCCTGCCCGGCTGGCTCAAGGCGCTCGCGCCGCATTTCGGCGAGGTGCGGGCGCGCGTCATTCCGACCAATGTCCACGATTCGATCCTGATGCTCGTCAACGGCAACTGCGAGCTGATGTTTGCGTACCACCATCCTGAATTGCCGCTTCATCTCGATCCCGCGAAGTACGCGCACCTGACCGTCGGGCTCGACACGTTGATGCCGGCGTGCCGGCCGAACCGTCGGTCCGCGCCTGCATTCCGCCTGCCCGGTACGAAGCAGCATCCGCTGCCGCTGATTTCGTATACGGAGACCAGCTACTTCGGGCGCTGCCTCGCGCTGCTGCTCGGCCGCGCATCGGACGCGCCGGCATTGCAACTGCACTACGAGTCCGACATGGCCGAAGTGCTGAAGAAACTCGTGATGGAAGGCGAGGGCGTCGCATGGCTGCCCCGCAGCGCGATCGGCGCCGAACTGGCGTCCGGCGAACTCGTGCCGGCCGGGCCGGCGGCGTGGAACCTGGAAATCGAACTGCGCGTGTATCGCGACGTGTCGAACCGCAGCGAATTTCTCGACACGCTGTGGCAGCACCTGCGCGCGGCGCCTTCCCGGCTCGGCTGAGCCGGGGGTTTTCCCGCGTTATGCGGGGCTCGCATACCGCCATGTTGCTCCGGCATCACGTTTTTTTCGGTCCTCCCTACCATTCGTTCCAACGGCAAATGTGACGCATGACACGCGTCGCGCGGCCTTCTTCGCCACGCTCGTCCGCCTTCCGGCGGCCGGGCGCCACCCACGGACGAACGGACATGAAAAATCGCCTTACCTTGAGCATCGCAGTCGGCATGATCGCAGGTGTCGTCGCCGGTTATGCGTGCCACGCGACTATCGCGGACCCGGCCCCGCTCAAAGCGGTCGCCGGCTATTTCTCGATCGTCACCGACATATTCCTGCGGCTGATCAAGATGATCATCGCGCCGCTGGTGTTCGTGACGCTCGTATCCGGGCTGGCCGGCATGGACAGCGGCGGCGACGTCGGGCGCATCGGCCTGCGCTCGATCGGGTGGTTCGTCTGCGCGTCGCTGATTTCGTTGAGTCTCGGCTTCGCGATGGCGAATGCGCTGCAGCCGGGCGCCGGCCTGAACCTCACGGCCACTGCCGGCGAGGCCGGCGCCGGACTGAACACCGCCGCGCTGAACGCACGGGACGTGATCACGCACGCGTTCCCGACCAGCCTGCTCGACGCAATGGCGCGCAACGACATCCTGCAGATCCTGGTGTTCTCGGCGTTTCTCGGCATCGCGTTGAGCGCGCTGAAGCACGACGAGCGCGTGAGCGTCGTGATCCGGTCGATCGACGGGATGGTGCCGGTGATGCTGCGCCTGACGAACTACGTGATGCGCGCGGCGCCGCTCGGCGTGTTCGGCGCGATCGCGTCGTCGGTCACGCTGCGCGGGCTCGACGTGATCTATACGTACGGCAAGCTGATCGGCGCGTTCTATCTCGGGTTGCTCGTCCTCTGGGCGATCCTGATCGGCGTCGGCTACCTGTTTCTCGGACGACGTATCGGAAGCCTGCTGAAGGCCGTACGCGAACCCGCGCTGATCGCGTTCTCGACCGCGAGCAGCGAGGCCGCGTATCCGCGGCTGACCGAGCAGCTCGAGCAGTTCGGCGTCGACAAGAAGGTGGTGGGCTTCACGTTGCCGCTCGGTTATGCGTTCAACCTCGACGGCTCGATGATGTATCAGGCGTTTGCCGCGCTCTTCATCGCGCAGGCGTTCGGTGTGCACATGCCGTTGTCGGAGCAGGTGTTCATGCTGCTGGTGCTGATGTTGAGCAGCAAGGGAATGGCCAGCGTGCCGCGCGGGTCGGTGGTCGTGGTCGCGGCGGTCGCGCCGATGTTCCATCTGCCGGTGGCCGGCGTCGCGCTGGTGCTTGCGATCGACCAGATCCTCGACATGGGCCGCACGATGACGAACGTGATCGGCAACAGCGTGGCGACGGCGGTGATCGCGAAATGGGAAAGCCGGCGCGCCGCGAAGCCGCGGGACGCCGTGTTCGACCGGCCGGAGCTGAATGCATGATGCGCACGGACAACGTGACCGCGCGGCGGACTTTCGGCGTGGTCGGCGGCCTCGGGCCGCTGGGCAGTGCCGACGTGTTCTTCAAGATGGTGAAGGCGACGCCTGCGTCGTCGGACGACGCGCACCCCGAAGTGATCTTCGAGCAACACCCGTTCGACGGCTCGGGGGAGGGGAGTGCCGCGACCGCCGAGCGCAAGCTGTACGTGTTCGACATGATCCGGCAGCTCGAGAAGCGCGGCGTGACGACGGTCGTGCTGCCGTGCTTCCTGAGCCACACGTTCATCGACGAGCTGAAGGCGAATACTTGCCTGCCGATCGTGGATATCGTCGAAGCCGTTCGCAGTCATGTGCGGCGCACGCACCCGGACGCGACGCGTATCGGCGTGCTGGCTTCCGACTACGTGCGGGACAAGCGGCTCTTCGATGCGTATTTTCCGTCGCCGCGGTTCGAAGTCGTCTATCCGCGGCCGCACGACGGGATCGACCTCGTGACCGAAGCCATCTACGGCGCCGACGGCATCCAGCGCGGCAATCTTCGGGGGCGTCCGGTCGAGTGGTTGCGCCGCGCGTGCGACGACCTGATCGATCAGCGTGTGCACGTGATCGTCCCCGGCCTGACCGAGATCGCGCTGGTCGCCGATGCAATCCGTCCGCGGCGTGTACCGCTGGTGGATTCGAACCAGGCCTATGCGCAGTACGCGCTGACCGAACAGCCGGCTTTGCGTGCGGCGGCGTTCAAGCTCGGCGTGGTCGGCGGCGTCGGCCCGGCCGCGACGGTCGATTTTCTGGACAAGATCGTGCGCAACACGCCGGCGTCGCGCGATCAGGACCATGTCAAGCTGCTGGTCGAACAGAATCCGCAGATTCCCGATCGAACGGAGAACCTGGTGGGCGCCGGCGCGGACCCGACGATCTCGCTGTACGCCACCTGCAAGCGGCTCGAGGAAGGCGGGGCGGACGTCATCGCGATTCCGTGCAACACCGCGCACGCGTTCGTCGAACGGATTCAGCCGCACCTTGGAATTCCGATCGTCAACATGCTGACCGTGACGGTCGCGCACTTGCGCGATACGTGGCCGGCGCTGCGCGAGGTCGGCGTGCTGGCGACGTTCGGCACGATCGCTAGCGGCGTCTATCAAAAGGCACTCGAATTGCAAGGGCTCCTGCAAGTCGCGCCGACGGCCGCGTTGCAGGCGCGCGTGATGGAGGCGATCTACGGCAAGCACGGTGTGAAGGCCGGCTTCACGACCGGGCGGTGCAAGGAGGATATCGGCGCGGCGGTCGACGCGCTGATCGCCGACGGCGTGCGCGTGATCGTGCTCGGCTGCACCGAGCTGCCGATCCTGCTGCCGGGCGGCGAATACGTCGCGCGAAATGGCGAACGCGCGACGCTCGTCGACCCGACCGACGTGCTCGCACGGTCGTGCATTGCCTATGCGGCGGGCGGCGGCTGAACGGATTCCGGCCCGACGTGGGCGTTGACGCGGTGCCGGCCACGCCAGGCCGTCAAACTTCCTGACCCTGTACGTTCGCCGCGTCTTTCCGTCGCTCCGCGATGTTCGTCGGCATGACGACCGCCGTGCCTTCCACCACGACGAGACCGTTGACTTCGCAACAGGTTTCCAGCACGACCCGCCGCCGGCTCGCGAGAATCTCCTTGACCGTCACGGTCGCGCAAACCGTTTCGCCGAGCTTCACCGGGCGCCGGAATTGCAGATCCTGCGACAGGTAGATCGAACCCGGGCCGGGAAGGTGCGTCGCAATGGCCGCCGATATCACCGAGGCGGACAGCATGCCGTGGGCAATGCGGCCGCCGAATCGTGTCTGCTTCGCATAGGCGTCGTCGAGGTGCACCGGATTCTTGTCGCCCGACGCGCTTGCAAAGAGGAACACGTCGCGCTCGGACAGTGTTTTCAGGAAGCGCGCACTCATGCCCGGGATGAGATCCTCGAGATCGTATCCGCCTTCGTCGTTCATCGTCTGTTCCCGTATCGTTCGTACCACGTCGTGTTGGAGGGGCGAGCGTCGTCGTTCGCTATGCCGCTGCGCTTTCCTGTTGCGGCGCCGTGCGCACATCCGGCGACGCGAACAATCGATTTGCCGAGTCAAGCGCCCATTGCGCGGCGAGCACACCGGCGTGCGGCAATGCGCCGACGATGGCATCGATGATTTCGCGCTGCGATGCGCCGAGCGACAGCGCCCCGCGCATATGAGCCGCAAGTGCGTCGACGTCGGCATTGCGGGCGACGCAAGTCAGGCAGGCGATGGCCGTCAGGTGTCGTGCCTTCGTGTTTTCGATCGAAGCCGGCTGCGACGTCGACGCCTGAAGCTCGTCGAGGCAACGAGAGAGTTCGCGCGACATATCGGTGTATGCGCCGGGCGCGTCGATGCGGCGTTCGGACGCTTCCGGCGCTTCCGGTGCGGTGACTGCGTTCGCCTGCGCCGAACCGGGGCAGCCGTCCGCCGCATCGAACACGGCGAGCGCAATGCGCGACACGGGCAGCACCAGCGGCCAGCCGATATAGCCGGTGAGTTGAATCAATACCTCGGTCAGTTCACTGCGCGTCCAGCCGACATCGAGACAGACCCTCAACTGCTGGCGGACCGCGTCGTGCCGATTTTCGAGTGCGATGACGATCGCGAGCGTCGCGAGTCCGCGCTCCTTGGGCGTCAGCGCATCGAATGGCCGCTGCCGACGCTGCAGCAGGTAGGCGAGCGCGCAATCGTACCCTTCAACGAGATCGGCCACGTGGTCGGCGCCGACGCCACGCTCCCGCAGCAACGCCGCGACGTGGAGCATGCCGGCCATAGCCACCGGCACCCCTGCGTAGTCCAGCGTCAGCAAGACCGTTTCGAACAGCGCCTCGGGCGTCCAGCCCGTGTTCAACATGCCGCCCGCGTGGTATCTGAGTGCGGAATCGGCATTGCCCATCGTGGTCAGCGCCGCGACGGTCACCAGTTCGCGGTTTTTCAGCGACAGATTGGGGCGGGCAATGATGTCCGCATAAGCGCCCTCGACGAGCAGTCGCCCGAAATCCGGATCCAGGCGATCGAGCGCGGCGCTGAGGCCGCTGAAGCCTTCGACGCCAATGGCATGGATGACGGACATGCCGAGTTCATGTCTGGATATCGTGTTCGCGTGCATGGTTGACTCAATCGGTTGAACGCTGAAGCCACTGACGTTCCGGATGATATTCGCCCGCTAGAAAATCAAATTTGAACTTTTATGAACTTTCATCTTCGCCCGGTTTTCGCCGTCTAGAATCGTCCCGACTACGAGATGGCAATTGGATTCAGACGGGTGGAATGGATCAACGGATGGCTATCAGGAATCCGTCATATCAACGCAACCGGGAGAGTGCAGTGTCGAGATTTCAAGATAAGGTCGTCCTCGTGACCGGCGGGAGTTCGGGCATCGGTCGCGTCACCGCGTTGCGGTTTGCGGCGGAAGGCGCGCATATCGCGATCGCATCGCGTCGTACCGACGAGGGGCTGGCCGTCGTCGAGGCAATTCGCGCCTCGGGCCGCAACGCGATGTTCGTGAAAACCGATGTCTCCCGCGCCGACGATTGCGCAAATGCGGTCGCGCGAACGGTAAGCGAATTCGGCCGGCTGGATATCGCCTTCAATAATGCCGGCGTCGAGTCGTTCGGCAAGCCGGTGGCCGATACCGACGAGGCGAGCTGGGATTTCGTCGTGGACATCAACCTGAAAGGGATGTTCCTGTCGATGAAATACGAAATTCCGGAAATGCTGAAAACAGGCGGCGGCGCGATCGTCAATATGTCGTCCACTTACGGAATAGTGGCATCGGCATTCGGCGGCTGCGCGTATCACGCGTCGAAGGCCGGCATTCTCGGCCTGACGAAGGCGGCTGCGCTCGAATATGCGAAGCAGAATATCCGCGTCAATGCGATTTGCCCCGCATTCGTCGCGACGGCGATGGTCGAGAAGTTTCTCGGCGAGACCGGCATGACCGATCAGATCAAGGCATTTCATCCGGTAGGCCGCCTGGGGACCGAAGACGAGATTGCGAAGGCGGTCCTGTTCCTCGCGAGCGAAGAGTCCTCGTTCATGACGGGCACTGCGCTCTCCGTGGATGGCGGAATGGCCGCGGCCTGACCTGCGAGCGACATCTCAATCGAATCGAATCTTTTGGGGATATCAATATGGATGCCAAAGTATTGGATATGGCGGTCGAAACGAGACGTGACCAGGCTGAATTGTTCGAGATCGGCAGCCCGATTCCGCTCGGCGTCGTGCCAGTGAAAATGCATGCATGGACGATTCGCCGCGAGAATCATGGCGAGCCCCAGCGCGCGTTCACGAAGGAAATCGTCGACGTGCCGACGGTCGGCCCCAACGACGTGCTGATCCTCGTGATGGCGGCGGGTGTCAACTACAACGGCGTGTGGGCAGCGCTCGGTCAGCCGTTCTCGGTGCTCGACCTGCACGACGATCCGTATCACGTCACCGGGTCGGATGCCGCGGGCATCGTCTGGGCCGTCGGGTCGAACGTGAAGAAGTGGAAGGTCGGCGACGAGGTGGTCGCGCATTGCTCGCAGGTCGACGGCGACGACGAGGAATGCAACGGCGGGGACCCGATGCTGTCGCCGTCGCAGCGCATCTGGGGTTACGAGACCTCCCATGGCTCGTTCGCGCAATTCGCGCGCGTCCAGTCCACGCAGCTGATGCCGCGCCCGAAGCATCTCACGTGGGCCGCGAGCGCGTGCTACACGCTCACGCTCGCCACCGCATACCGGATGCTGTTCGGACACAAGCCGCACGTGCTGTCGCCGGGTCAGTCGGTGCTCGTGTGGGGCGCGGCAGGCGGATTGGGCACGATGGCGATCCAGCTCGCGGCGCTGGCCGGTGCGCGCCCCGTCGCGGTGGTCTCCGACGATTCGAAGGCGGAATTCGTCAAGCGGCTCGGCGCGGTCGGCGTGATCAACCGCTCGAACTTCTCGTGCTGGGGCGCGCCGCCCTCCGTCGATGAAAAAGACGCGTACGCCACCTATGTCGACGGCGTGAAGAAGTTCGGCAAGGCGATCTGGGACGCGCTCGGCGAAAAGCGCGACGTCGACATGGTGTTCGAACACCCCGGCCGCAACACCTTCGCGCCGTCGTGCTACGTCGTGAAGCGCGGGGGCATGGTCGTCTTCTGTGCGGCGACGAGCGGCTACGACCTGACCTGCGATGCACGCTACGTATGGATGCGGCAAAAACGCATCCAGGGCAGTCACTTCGCGAGCCTCAAGGAAGCGGCGCAAGCGAACCGGCTCGTGATGGGCGGCAAGATCGATCCGTGCCTGTCGGAAGTGTTCCCGTGGAACCGCCTGCCGGACGCGCACGCGAAGATCCGCTCGAACGAGCACTTGCCGGGCAACATGGCGGTGCTGGTCCAGGCGAGCAGTCGCGACGATCTCGACGCCGCGCGTCGCCACTAGCCACGAAGCATTCTTCTTGCTGAGAGAACGGTATGGATCGGTCAACTACTGACGCGAAACGCGTCGCCATCATCGGCATGTCGTGCCGTTTTCCCGGTGGTGCGTCGTGCGCGTCGAGCTATTGGGCGCTGCTGAATTCGGGCCGCACCGCGATTCGCGAAACACCGCGCGAGCGGTTCGATATCGACGCATTCTATTCATCCGATCCGCATGAACCGGGCACCACGTATTCTCGCGTGGCCGGCTACGTCGACGATCCATTCTGCTTCGACCGCAAGCTCTTCCGCACGTCGGCGGCCGAGGCGATGGAGATGGATCCGCAGCAGCGCTGGATGCTCGAACTCGCATGGGCCGCGCTCGAAAACGCCGGCATCGCGCCGGGGCAGCTGCGCGGCACGAACGTCGGCGTGTTCATGACGACGGGCGAAGCCGACTATGGCCGGCGCACGGTATGGTCCGGCGATCCGGAGCGCATCACCACCTATTCGAAGCTCGGCAATCTGCGCGCGATGGCGCCGGGCCGCGTCGCGCACGTGCTGGGCCTGAGCGGGCCCGCGATCTTCGTCGACACGACGTGCTCGTCGTCGCTCGTCGCGATCCATCTTGCCGCGCAGAGCCTGCAGGCGGGCGAATGTGACGTGGCGATCGCCGGCGGCGTGAACCTGATCCTCGGGCCGGAGGAAACGATCGGCGTCGCGCGGCTTCAGGCGATGTCGGTGTCCGGGCAGTGCCGTCCGTTCGATGCGAACGCCGACGGCTATATTCGCGGCGAAGGCGGTGGCGCACTCGTGATGAAGCGACTGGACGATGCGCGCTCGCACGGCGACCGCATCGATGCCGTGCTGGTAGGGTCGGCCGTCAACAGCGACGGCGCGAGCAACGGACTCACGGCCCCCAACGGCGCGGCGCAGGAGGCCGTCATCCGTCGCGCGCTGACTCGCGCGGGCATCCGTCCGGAAGCCGTTGCGTACGTGGAAGCGCACGGCACGGGCACCGCCCTCGGCGATCCGATCGAGCTCTCCGCGCTGCGCAACGTCTATGCGCGCCACGCCACGCGCGACAAACCGGTTCGGGTGGGCTCCGTCAAATCACAGCTGGGCCATCTGGAGGGCGCGGCCGGCATGGCCGGCTTCATCAAGGCGATGCTGGTCCTGCGTCATCGACACGTGCCGGCGCAGGTGAACTTCACGACGCCGAACCCGCGTTTCCAATGGGAAGGCGCGCAGCTCGAGATCCCGCGCGAAGGTATGCCGCTCGGCGAAGGCGACGCGTTGGTCGGTGTGAGCGGCTTCGGCATCACGGGCACGAACGTCCATCTGATCCTTGCCGCGCCGGACCGCACCCCGGATGCCGCCGTGCACGTCGCACGGGAACGGGTGCTGACGCTCTCGGGTCGGTCGCCGGAAGCACTCCGGCGAGTTGCCGCCGCGTGGCGTGCGTGGTTCGCGGAGACGTCGACGCCGTTGCGCGATGCGTGCCACACCTCGTGTGTGCGGCGCGACCATTTCGATTATCGCGTCGCGCTGGTCGGTTCGACGAAAGGGGATTGCGTCGCGGCGCTCGATGCGTTTCTCGCGGCGGATCCTACGGGGCGATGGCACGCGGGCGAGCACCCGAGAAAGCCACGCGTCGCATTTCTGATACCCGGTCAAGGGGCTTGGCAGCCAGGCATCGGTGCGAATCTGTACGACGAGAACGGCATGTTCCGCAAACATGCGGATGCATGCGTCGGTCAGCTCGACACAGAGACGGCGCGGCAAGTGCTCGATGCGATTCTCGGCCGTACCGCCGAATCCGTACGCCATCATCCGGGCCAGCTCGCGCACTTCATCGTGTGTTACGCGCTGGCGCGTACATGGATGAATCTTGGCGTGCGCCCCGAACTGTTGATCGGGCATTCGCTCGGCGAGCATGTGGCGGCCGTGATCGGCGGCGTAATGTCGCTCGGCGACGGCCTGAAGGCCGTGGAGGCGCGTGGCCGGCTGTTCGACACGGCGACGCCGGCCGGCGCAATGCTCGCGGTCGCCGCCGGCGCCGACGAGCTTGCCGCACGCTTCACGTTCGGCTCGGACCTGTTCGTGGCGGGCATCAACGGGCCCGGGCAAACCGTCGTGAGCGGGACGAAGGCCGCGGTCACGCAGGTTCACGACGCGATGATCGCGGCCGGCAAGCGCGTGTCGCTGCTCAAGACCTACGACACGCCCGGCCATTCGCCGATGTTGCGGTCGATGCGCGATGCATTCCGGCACGCACTCGAACCGCTGAAATTCGCGTCGCCGTCGATTCCGATCATTTCCACGCTCACCGGCGAACGCGCGACGGGCGCGATCGCCAGCGTCGAGCACTGGCTCGATCTCGTGGAGCAGCCGGTGCGCTTTCATGAGGCGCTGGTCGCGGCATCCGATGGCAAGACGCTTTTCCTGGAAGTGGGGCCCGGCGCCGCGCTTGCCAAGCTCGCACGCGCCGCGGCGGGCGGCGACTGGGAATGCGCGATCTCGTCGCTCGCCGACGGGCCGGAAGGCGACGAGGAAACGGAATCGGCCGGCTTTGCGCATGCGTGTGCGCGGCTTTACAGCGTGGGGCAGAAGATTGCGTGGAGCCGGCTGTATGGCAGTGCGCCACGGCCGGCCGAAGCACCGACCTATCCGTTCGAGGCCGAGCGCTTCGAGTTGCCGTTCCCGGATCGCGCGGGTGCCGGGTCGAAGCACGGCCGCGTGCAACAGCGGCACGACATCGCGGCGAATGAGGCTGTGCCCCACGCGGTGTCGCAAGCGGTGGACCTCGGCGAGGCGGCCGCACGTGCGTACGCGGAGCCGGTGCTGACGACGTTGCGAGCCATCGCGGCGGCTGTCGCGCCGGATGGCGTCGTCCTGGCCGATGACGTCGCGCTCGTCGGACAGGGACTCGACTCGCTGGCGTTGACCGAACTGCGCGTGCGCCTGCAGCAACACTTCGGCCGGATGCCGCCGATCACCATGCTCGCGCGCGGCGCGTCGCTGTCGACGCTGGCGGGATGGCTCGGCGCGTCGCGCGACAGCACGCCCGATGTGGAAATCGTCTCGCGCGACTTGCAGCCGGCATCCGCCGCAGCGGACGATCGCGATCTCGTCGTCACGCTGCGCTCGGGCGCCGGGCCGCTCGTCGCGCTCGTGCATCCGGTCGGCGGAAACGTGCTGTGCTATCAGGATCTGGCCGCCGTGTGGCCCGGCGATCCGACGATCGTCGCGGTCCGCCATCCATACGCGGACCCGGGCCGCGCGCCGACGTATCTGTCGATCGGGCAACTGGCGTCGCGCTATCGTGCGGCGCTGCTCGCCGCACACGGCAAGCTGCCGGACCTGCTGGGCGGCTGGTCGTTCGGCGGCATCGTCGCGCACGAGATGGCCGCGCAGTGGGAAGCGCAGGGGCTTGCCGCGCCGCCGTTGACGATCGTCGATACCCCGCTACACGACGGCGAATTCGCGATGCGACTGCGCGAGCTCGATAGCGAGTTTTCGGCCGTCGAGGTCACGCAGGTTGTCCAATCATGGCTTGCCGATCCGCGCTTCGATGCGATGCTCGATCGTGACTTTTACCTCGGCGACGTACGGCGGCGCGCGGACCCCGCGATGTTCGCGCATATCGCGCGGCTGCACGCGGCCAGTGCGCTGGCGCTCGCGCGTCACCGCCCGCAACAGGTGCACACGCGCATTGCGTACGCGCTTGCCGCGCGCACGCCGGGCAACCTGTCGGGCGCGCAGGCGACGCAGAGCCTGCGGCTTCTCACGCACGGCGACATCACGGTGAGCGTGTTCGACGACGATCACAACTCGATCGTGCGCGAGCCCTCGGCGCGTCGCGTCGCGGAGTGCTTCGGTGACGGCGTCGGCACCGCAGATGCGGTGGCCGACTCGCTCGTGCGGGCGACGTCCACCTAGGCGGCGTGTGTCGGCTTCAACCGTTTCACCCATACAAGGCCCGGTCCGAGCCGCGCCTTTCCTTCTCAATCCGACAGCAGGAGATCGATGCCATGAGCGACCAACTTCAAGCAGCAAACGTGAGCGGAACCCCGGCGACCGCACAGACCATTCTCGCGTGGATCCAGGAGTGGGCCGAAGCGAACAATCTCCAGGTCCCGACCGATCTCGACCAGACCTTCGCCGACGCGGGATTCGATTCGATGCATTCGGTCGAACTCGCGTTCTTCCTAGAAGAGCGGCTCAAGATCAAGATCGACGACACGGTGCTCTACGATTACCCGACCTTCATGTCGCTGGCCGAACATCTCGTGTCGCTGGGCGGGCACGACGCGGCCGCCGACACGGTGCCAGGCGAAAGCGCGAGCGCGGGTAACTGGTAACGGCGTGCGCCGGTTGCGATCGATCGGTCGCCCGGCTCCTTATCGACCTTCACCGGAGTATGGAAGATGGCGGACATCACTCGCGCGGATAACAGGATCTCGCGCGTCGTCGGTTGCGGCTCGGCGCTTCCCGAGCAGCGGATGACGAATCATGACATCGCGCGCAGGGTGGACACGTCGGACGAGTGGATCACGCAGCGCACCGGCATCAAGGAGCGCCGTATCGCGGCGAGCGGCGAGCATACGTCCGATTTCGCGATCGGCGCGGCCAAGGCTGCGCTGAAGCAAGCGGGCATCGGCGGCGCCGACGTCGACCTGATCGTGCTCGCGACCTGCACGCCCGATCGCACGATGCCCGCGACGGCCGTGCGCGTCCAGGAGGCAATCGGCATGCAGCGCGGTGCGGCGTTCGATGTGCAGGCCGTGTGTTCGGGCTTCGTCTACGCGCTGTCGGTCGCCGACAACATGATCCGGCTCGGCCAGGCTCGCACCGCGCTCGTGATCGGCGCGGAGACGATGTCGCGCATCGTGGACTGGGAGGATCGCAACACCTGCGTGCTGTTCGGTGACGGCGCGGGCGCGGTGGTGCTGCGCGCCGAACGGCGCGACGGTGACGCGCCGCGCGGCGTTCTCACCACGCATCTGCATTCCGACGGCCGATATCACGACAAGATTCACACGGACGGCGGCGTATCGTCGACGCAGGGCGCCGGCAAGATGCACCTGGAGGGGCGCGACGTGTTCCTGCATGCCGTCGTCAACCTCGCCGAAGCGTCGCAGGAAGCACTCGCGTCGCAAGGCCTGACCCAGGACGACGTCGACTGGATCGTGCCGCATCAGGCGAACCAGCGCATCGTGCAGACGCTCGGCGTCAAATTGAATCTGCCGATGGAGAAGGTCGTGCTCACCGTCGGCAAGCACGGGAATACGTCGGCGGCGTCGATTCCGCTGGCGCTGAGCGAGGCCGTGTCCGATGGGCGCATCAAGGAGAACGATCTGGTCCTGACGCCGGCGATGGGTTCGGGCTTTACGTGGGGTTCGGCGTTGATCCGGTGGTAGATCGAGGGTCGATTGTCGCATCGGAATCGTGTGACCCGCCCGAACCTGTCGGTGCGTCGCGCATGGGTCGGGCAGGGCGGGCGCCATGCCTGTCTACGCGAGGGGGCTGCGTTGACGGCTCGCAATGAAACCATCGACGTCCGCTTCGCACAGCGGTTCGCCGAGGTAGAAGCCCTGGCCCTCGACACCGGGCAGCGTGCTGGCCCATTCGAGTTGCTCTGCCGTCTCGATGCCGGTAATCACGATCTGCTTGCCATGACCTTTTGCAAGATACACCAGGGTTTCGAGCACACGCGTGGACTCGCCGTTCTGCAGCACGTCGCGGATCAGCGAGCGATCGAATTTGACGATGTCCACAGGCAATTGCTGCAGCAGCGTCAACGAGTTGAAGCCGGCGCCGAAGTCGTCGAGCGCGACACGCACGCCAATCGCCTGCACCGCATGGATGGCTTCTACCAGCCAGTCGAGCCGGGCGGGCGGCACGACGTCGGTCAGTTCGATCTCGAAACGGCCCGGATCGATGCCGTGCGATTTCAGCAGCGTAACCAGTTGACCGGGAAAATCCGCATGGCCCAGTTCCCGCGACGACAAATTGATCGCAAGCGCCAATTCGTCGTATCCGGCCGCCGTCCACTTCGCGAGCGTGCGTGTCGCGTGCTCGGTGAGGAGGTGGGTGAATCGTGCGGCAAGGAACGAATCCTCGATCACGCTGAGGAACGATGCCGGTTCCAGCACACCGCGCTCGGGATGTCGCCAGCGCATCAGATACTCGAAGCCGGATAGGCGAGATGCCTGCAATGCGAATTTGGGTTGCATCAGGAAAAAGAATTCGTCCTGACGAAGTCCCCGTTCGGCATCGTTCAATGGATGGGTTGACGCAAATGTGCTGTTTGTGAACATTTATGCAGGCCGATGGAGGCAATGGCTTCGTCGTTTGACCGACCAATTCTATGGAGCGGGGCTGAAATTTTCAATATCGAAAAGTGATCAAATGTAAATTTGTTTAACGGTGTTGATTTGGAATTCGATATTTTTAGATGCTTGTTTTTCGGATGATGTAGCGGTCTTTATGCGTGTTGCGAATCAAAAATGCGATTCACGTTTTGTAATGTCGTGGTCGGCTTTGGGTGGCACTCTTGTCCGGTATGAAATACCCGAAACGAGCACCGAAAATATCGAATTGCATTCTGATTTTATTTAAAAATAAATTACAATTTATTTTAAATTGTAATACAATAGATACATTGGAAGTGATTCTTTTGTTGTTGGATTATGTACTATAAGATAAGATTGTTTGGGTGGTGTGTTTGTGAATTTTTTGCAAATGAATTTTTTTTGAAAAAATAATAAATTTATTCAATAAAAATTGGGTTTTTGGTTGTCTGTATTCGAGTCGGGGGGATTTGCAACGTTTGATGCAGTTGTTTCAAATGTTGCCCAATGCGATATTGATGGAGCATCATCTGATCGACATGTTCGGAAGATTTCTTGTGCCACGATGGCGCCGTTCATGTGACGAGGGCAAGACGGCGCCCGGGCATGCGCCGTCGAACCTTGCAATCGAGTGGGTAGGTCTGACGTTCGCGCTCATGCTGATTTGCCTGATCTTGACGGCGGCACATGCATTGCAGCGCGTCGACGAGGCTTTTTTGGGGCTGGCGGTGCCCGGCCGCGTCGGTGTCGGCACGGAACTGCTGTTCAACGAGCTGATCGTTGTCGCGATTTGCACACTGCTCTACAGGCTCGGTCCCTCGGCCGGCTTGTTCGCGGCGGTAGGGATGTCGGCCGCGATCGCGGCGACCGCCTCCACCCTCTTCACTTGGCAAGGCCGGATCATGCCGCCCGCGACCGGCATGTTGATCTGCGTACTCGCCTACCTGCTGTGGGCATGGCGACGTCTCGAAGCCTTGTTGCGCTTCACTGCGTTGCTGACGGACCGGATGACGACCGAACCCGTGCTGCATGCGAAGCCTGTCCAGGCCGGGCATTGCATGGATCCGGTTCAGCGGCAGTTGCGTCGCGTTGCGATGCTGGACACGCAAGTGCGCCGGTATCGCGCGCTGATCGACGCATGGGTCGACAGTCTGCCGGAGGCGACGCTGATCGCGTCGGCTGCGGGGACCGTGCTGCTCGCGAACGCGCGCGTGATGTCCTTGTGCGCGAATCGCGATGCGCATTCGCGGGCGGGGAGTTCGCCGGTCGGACGCGCGGTTTCCGACGTACTGTTCCAGATCACCGGGTCGCACCGGGCCAACGAGTTTGCCGCGCAGGCGCTGGCGTCGCTCGATCACTGGCCGGACGGCGACGCGCTATCGGCGCGAACGAAATCCCAGCTCGATCAGGGCATCGAGATTGCCAATGCGCGCGGCGGCCTGTCGTTGCTGATCAAGTGCGCATTGATCCGTCCGTCGTTCCATGGCGAGGGCGCGCTGGTGTTCCATGTCGCGGATGTCTCTTCGGTACGGATGGCCGAGCGGCAGCGGGACATGGCGCTGCGCTTCCTGTCGCACGACATGCGAGCCCCGCAGGCTTCCATTCTCGCGCTGGTTTCCCAGATGCAGCGCGACCCGTCGCGGTACACGCCGCAGCGATTCGCGGAACTGGTGTCGCAGTATGCGACGCGCGCGCTCAGCCTGTCCGACGATTTCCTGTTCCTGGCCAAGGCCGAGAACCTGCCGCCGAAGCTGGCCGAAGTCGATCCCGCGCTGGTGCTGGGGGATGCCGTGGACGATCTGCTGCCGCAGGCAAGCGCGAAATTCACGACGATCAATCTGACGGCGGAGCCGGGGCTCAGCACGATCGCCGACGTGCAGTTGCTGCGGCGCGCGTTCGTCAATCTGATCGGCAATGCGATCAAGTTCGGGCGGGAAGCGTCGACGGTCGACGTCGAGTTGTCCGCCACGGATCGGCACGTGAAGATCGCCGTCACCGATTATGGAGCGGGCATATCCGAACGGGATCAGGAGAAGCTGTTCCGGGAATTTACGCAGCTGGACGGTCATGCATCGATGTCCGGGCATGGGCTCGGCCTGGCATTTGTGAAGACGGTGGTGGATTCGCTCGGCGGAAAGCTGCAGGTCCGATCGAAGGTCGGCGAAGGGACGACGTTCCTCATGTTCCTGTCGAGGCACGATCACGATGCCACAATGGGCGACTGAGCGCGGCGCAGTTGCGTTCCCGCGTCGTGCGAACGGAAAAACGGGATGAGTGCCGCCGGGCCGATCGGCGTGCGATTCACCGGCCGCGTGGCGGCGCGCGCCGATCGTCGCGGCGCCTCGCTGGGCTAGACGGCGGAAACGACCTGGATTCGGCGCGCCTCGAGCGCGCCGTTCTGCTTTGCCGGCGGGGCGAGGTCGAACTCCAGGACCGTGCTTCGGGACGGCAGCCGCGTGAGCGCGGACGAATCCAGAAAGCTGCTGCTGCGGAAGTAGGCGGGGCTGGTTTCGGCTGCCGCGAGCAGCGGCGTATCGGGCAGCGACGCCCAGAACGCGATGAAGCCGTACCCGTCATCCTCCTCGAACCGATTGCACAGGCCGCGCACGCGGGACCCGACTTGCCCCCATGCCGGCAGGCCAGGGGCGGCGTCGCGGATCGGCAGCAGGCCAGGGACCAGGTAACCGCTGATGAATTGATCGGCTGCATCGCGCAGCTCGAGCGGCACGTTGTCGAACCCCAGCACTTCGACCCGGCATCCCTTTTTTTGCAGCGCTCGTACGACTTCGACGAAATCGCCGTCACTGGTCGCGACGAGGACCGTATCGAGCCTGTCCGATTCGGACAGCGCGTCGATTGCCATCCCGAGATCCGAATTCGATTTGACCGTCTCCGTGCCATCCTCGTCCGCATAGTGTCTGAGCGGCTTCACCGTGACGCGGAATCCCTTGTCGCGCAGGGCGGCCTGATAGCCCTTGATCCGTACGTCGTAATCGGCCGAGCGTGCCGCGCGGCGCTCGTCGAAACTCAGATACGCGTGCAGGCGCTGGATCGTCGCGCCGGCGCGTCCCGCGAGCGCGCGCAGCACTTCGTACCGCATCATGTGACCGCCGTTCGCGTCCATGCTGCTTCCGTCTACATAAACCCCGACCCTTCTCATCATCGTCTTCCGGAATGCTGTTGGCTTTCGATCAGGAAACCGAATCAAGTGCCGTCGAACCGCGCGATTCGGCATGGCCCCGGGTCTAAAGGTGTGCTGGCGCGTCGGCCGTCGCGTGGCGTGCGATACGCGAATTGCGCCGCCGCGGCCTGCTGCCATCCCGGCGGCGGTTCGATGAGCGCGATGATCGAACGTCGCGAAGAGCATCTTGCGCGCGCAATGAATGGCTTGCCGCCCGGCGGCACGCTCGACCGGTTTCACCTGTCGGTTCGATGGGTGGCGCCGATCACACGGGCGATGCGTGATCGACGCCACGGGCTCCGCGGTTTTTCAGTTGCGGCCGCTCACCGTGATCGACACACGGCGATCGGGTTGCAGGCACGCGATCACGGCGCTGCTGCGGCCCGGCGGACAATGGGTGACCGGCTCGCTCGATCCCACGCCTTCCGCCTGGATGATGCTGCCGTTCAGCCCATGCGAGACCAGATAGCCGCGGACCGTCTGCGCGCGCGCCCTCGACAGCGGTTCGTTGACCTTGTCGCTGCCGATACGGTCGGTATGCCCGACGACGACGATCCCCGTGACCTCCTTGTGGCGCTTGATCCGTTCGATCGCATCGTCGAGCTGCGCCTTGCCGGCCGGCAGCATCGAATCGATGCTCGATTTCCCGAACGCGAACAGCGCATCGCTCTGCAGCGTGAACTGCTCGATGGTCGAGACCGGCTGTTCCGCCGCGACCGCCGGCGCGACCGGTTTCGTCCGCACGAAGTCCGCGCATGCGGGATCGCGCCAGTAGGTGTCGCTCACCTTCATGTGCTGGTCGTATCGCACCTGGTACTGGCAGGCGACGACTTCGTTTCCGCGGCGGAAGTTGAACAGGTAGTTCCAGACATGGCTGCCGACGAACCACTCGTTGAAGTGAGGGGGGCCGAGCAGGTCGAACATCTGGTCCTTGTTCAGGCCGGGCCCGACGTTACGCAGGTTGTCCACGTTCACGAAGGTGCCGCCCTTCGGGCTGGCGGACTGCGGATCGGGAAAGCGGGGCGGGCCGTCGACAGCACAGCCCTCGAGGGTGGCAACGCAAAGCAGGCTGGCGGACAGCGCAAGTGCCCATTGGATTTTCATGATCAGTATCTCTCGTCGTGTGAGGAGCGGCGCACCCAACGACTGCGGCAACGATCGCCGAAACGTTGCGCGCAGTCGTCGTGCATTCCGGTTGGACGTCAGGTTCGGGCGATCACCACTGATAGCCCGCGCCGATCACCGCGCCGTAGTCGTTGCGCGTATTGGTCGTGATGGCGGCCTTGTAGATCCAGTGATTGTTTTCGGAGATCGTCGAGATGCCGATTGCCTGGCCCGACTGGCTTCGATAGACGCTGCCGGCGATCGCGACCATGCTCTTGCCCGGTCCCGACGGCTGCGGCAGACCCGCGACGGCCATCGCACTGGCGGTGCCCCCGTCCGCGTCTCGCCGCAGGCCCTGAATCTTCGCGTCGGTATAGGCGTTTGCATTGCCGACCGCGGCATTCAACTGCTGGACATTGACGCCATCGGTGGGGGCAGTGCCGGCCGCGACGTTCGTCAGTTGTCGCGTCGAGGTCGCCGTGCCGATCGACACGACGTTGTTGCGTCCGCCGTCGTTGCTGCCCGTGCCGAGCGCCACCGAGTTGTTGCCGGACGACGTCGAGCCGGCGCCGATCGTCGTCGAGCCCGCGCCCGACGCGGTCGAGCCGTTGCCGACGGCCGTGCTGTTCGAGCCGGACGCGACTGCGCCGTTGCCGCCGGCCGACGAGTTCGAACCGGTCGAAGCGGGCGGCGTCGACGAGCCGGGCGTCGACGGGAAGCCGCCGGTTCCGCCGTTGGTATTGCTGAGGTTCTGGATCATGGTTGTCAGACTCTGGTTGACGGCTTCGAGCTGGCTGACGTTGACCGCATCGGTGCCTGCCGACCCGGCAGCCACGCTGGTGATCTTGCGGTTCCCGATGTTGACCTCGCCGGCCGACGATTGCGGGCTGCTCAGGCCGTACGCAATGTAGTTCGACTGCGCGCCGACCGTCGTGACGGAACCGGCGCCGAGCGCGATGCTGTTCGCGAAGTTCGCGCTTGCCCCGGCACCCAATGCGATTGCATCGGCCGCGCTGCTGTTCGCGCCCGAACCGAGCGCGATGCCGCCCGATGCGCTCGAGACGGCGTTGGCCCCTTGCGCGATCGACTGCGGCCCCGTCGCATTCGCGCCGCTGCCGAGTGCGATGGCATCGGCCTGCCCGGAATTCGCGGCCTGGCCGATTGCCACGCCGCCGGGCGCCGTCTGCTGAACGATCGCGCCGTTGCCGATGCCGACACCGTTGTCGCCATTGACGACGGTGGTCGGCCCGACCGCGATCGACTCGGCGCCGACGGCGAGCGAATCGGCTGCGGTCGAATTGGCGTGGAAGTACATCGTCGGCGTCACGGCGAACGATTGCAGTGCGCCGGTCAGTTGGCGGACCGTCACGGCGTCGTGGGCACTTGTGCCGTCGGCGACGTTGATCAGTTGGCGGTACGTGTTGCCGGAAGCACTGCCGAACGAGACCGCACCGAGCAGCGTCGCGTCGGATGTGTTGAACGGTACCGTGTGGGTGCCGGCCGGAATCGTACCGCTGCCGGCGGCGATGGCGCGGTCCGCGATGGAACCCGCGCCAATGGCGACCGCGCCCGCGATGGAAGCGGTCGTCTGCGCACCGAGCGCCATCGCGCTCGCCGCGGTGGATTGCGCGCCGTTGCCGACGGCAAAGCTGTCGGCCGCGCTCGCGGCTGCCTGCGGGCCGACGGCGATGCTGTCCGTCCCCGTGGCCTGGCTGTCGGCCAGCGTCGAGTTCGCGTGGAAGTACTTGATCCCTGCGCCGTTCGTGATGTTCGATATCGCCGTGGTGTTGGCGGTCACCTGTTCGTTGGTCGCGAACAGCTGCGAACCGTTGACGGCATCGGTGCTGGCGCCGCTCAGTTGACCTGCGGCGACGTTCTGGACCTGGCGTTCCGCGCCCGGTGCGCCGACGCTCACGACGCCCGTGGGCGCCGTGCCCGCGAAGTTGTAGGTCACGCCGCCGATCACTGCGTTGGGGGTCGGGGTGGCGGCGGTGGTCGTCGAATTCGCACCGAGCGCCACGCTGTTGGCGACGCTCGCGTTGGCGCCCGAGCCGAGCGCGACGCCGCTCGTTGCGGCGGCCTGGACGGTTGCCGTGTCGCCGATGGCGATCGCGCCCGCGACGTTGGCTTGCGACGCGTTGCCGAGTGCGACCGACCCTTGGCCCGTCGCGACGTTCGTGTTGCCCAGCGCGATCGCGCCGTTGCCGTTCGCGGTGTTGTTGGCGCCCATCGTCACTGCGCCGTTGCCGATGGCGGTGTTCGGATCGCCGATCGCCACCGCGCCGTTCCCGCTGGCGGTCTGACCTTCGCCGAGCGCGACGGCGCCCGTGCCGCTCGTCACCTGAGAGTTGTGACCACCGGCGATGGAACCCGCGCCCGCGGCCGCAGTGACCTGGCTGGTGTCGCCGAACGCGACGGTCGATCCGGCCAGCGCCTGGGAATTGACGCCGATCGCGACGCCGCCATATGCCGATGAAACGGCATTCACGCCGAGTGCCACGGTGTTGTCGGCGCTCGCGGTCGCGCCCGCGCCCAATGCAACGCCGGAAATGCCGGCAGCGGTTGCCAGGTTGCCGACGGCGATGCCGAACAGCGTGGACGCCGTCGCGGTATTGCCGACCGCAATCGAACTGGTGCCGCTGGCCGTTGCCTGCCCGCCGAATGCCTGCGAAGTGGTGCCGCTGGCGAGCGCGTTGTAGCCGAGGGCAATCGACTGGTCGCCAGTCGCCTGCGTACCCGAACCAGGGACACCGGCTGTCCCGCCCGGGCCGATCGCGACCGCGTTCACGCCCGACACGCCGCTGTTCACGCCGATCGCGATGCCGGATGCGCCGCTCACCGACGCGCCCGATCCGAGCGCCACGCCTGCGGCGGCGGTGTTCGTCGTGATCGATTTGAACCCCACGGCGATCGAATAATCGCCTGCTGCAGTCGACAGCGTCGTGAACGCGGTCGAATGATCACCTGATGCGGTGCTTCCTGCGCCGAGCGCCGTTGCGGAATTGTTGGATGCAACCGACGCGTTCCCGAGGGAAATCGATGAAATGCCGGAAGCGGCCGAGTTCAATCCGGCGGATAGGGCGTTGTCGGCGCTCGCACGAGAGCCTGCACCCAGCGCCGTACTGCCGGAGCCGGACGCCGTCGAGAAATCGCCCAATGCGCTGGCGTTTTCCCCCGTCGCGGCTGCCGAGGCACCGAGCGCCGAAGAGTTGGTGCCCGTCGCCAGCGCTTGATGTCCTATTGCGCTCGCACCGATACCGCTCGCTGTGCTGTTGCCGCCGATGGCCGTCGAACTGCTGTTGGTTGCCGTCGCGGCTTGCCCGAATGCGCTGGTCCCCGTGCCATTCGCGACGGTGTTGGTGCCGACTGCCGTCGCGGCCGTGCCGGCGGCGGTTGAGCCGGGTCCCGCCTGGTACTGGGCCGACGCGTATTCGGGACTCGCCACTGCGCCGACGAATAGCGACATGATCGCCGCAGCGAACTTTTTGACGCGCAAAGACTGAACACTTGGCGTGCCACGTTGGGCGACCGCGCCTGCCCCGATGCCTCGTTGCGCCTTACCGCCCGCCGTGTCGATTTCCGACACGGCGACAAGCGTCCCACGCGACTTGCTCCATATGATCTTGTGCACTCTGTTCATGTTGATGCTCCATGTGAAATTATCACGTTCTGTAATGGAAAATTCAGTAGTGATGCTAACTTTTATGGTCAAAGAAAGATCGCGAGATGATCAGCCAATCAATAGATCGAAATTATGGCGCCACGGATCGAGGGGGAATTGACGAGTATCGTCCTTCCGTGTGGCCAGATTTCCGCAATGCCGATGCGGAAACGGGTTTACGTGAAATATGCGCATGGTGCGGGTTTGGCTGAATCACGCATTGCCTCATTGATTGCGTCACTGGGGCGGATTTGAAACGCGTCGGCGGAATCGACCGTCGTTCCCGCTCGATCCGGATTCTGATCTCGGCGGAGCCACGCGGATGAGCCGGGTCGGGCACGGTTGCAAATCGCGCTTGCGCGGGCGCGGAAGACCGGCGCGCCGTGCAGGCGATATCCAGTGAAACGAGATGCACTCTGGATAATCACGGATTGTCTCGTGAGATTCGACATCACTGTATCTCTATCGGGATAAGTTACGATCTGGTGATGGATCGAGGTTACTTTATAAAACCGCTTCGTTGCCTGAATAATTGTGTGTCCGTGCATTAAGATGCGACGTAATCTTTAAATCGGGGGAGGGCGATTGTCCATTTGGTAATTCGAATTTGCATTTCTCGTGAGAATGCATTGAATTTAATGCCGCTTGTGATGGCTAGATGTTAGGAGAGGACGGGAAAATCAAAAAGTGAACATTTGTCATCTTTGCGTGAGCTACGGAACTGCGATGACCCACCATCCATCGTGATGGATCGCGATGCCCATCCACCGCTAGCGAATGGGCCGCGTTCGACGAGTCGCCCGGCAAGCGCGGCGAACGGCGCGCCACGTCGGAAAAATTAATAGGACAACGAATTTTCTGTCGCGTAAGTAATGTGGAAAATGACCGCGCCCGCGCACCAGGCGTGCGCACATTTTTCCGACAACGCATGAAGGCGCGGCAGGCGATGCACTGCGCCGCGCCGCAGGCAACGCCGCCTGCGGCACGCGTGCCTGCTCAAGCCTGATCTTCGACCAGCATCCTGGCGTCGCACGGGACGTCGATCGTCGCCTTGATTTGATCCAGCCGATAGCCGAGCGTATAGATCGCCGACAGTCGCAAGCCGTTCTCGATGCCGAGCTTCAGCTTTTGCCGGATCCGGTAGATATGCGTATCGAGCGAACGCGATTCCGTGCCCAGTTCGCGCCCCCACGCCGTGGTTGCGAGCAACTCGCGCGACATGATCTTGCCGAGGTTCTGAAACAGGCACGCGACGAGCTGGAATTCCTTGGTCGTCAGTTCGATCTTGCTGTCGCGAAGCCGGACCGCGCGTTCCACCGGATCGAGCACGTACTCGCCCGCGCGGATCGGCTCGTCGCGCTTCACGTTGCGCGCGACTCGGCGCAACAGCGCGTTGACGCGCGCGGCCAGTTCCTCCGCGCGAAACGGCTTGGTCAGGTAATCGTCGGCGCCGGCCTCCAGTGCTCTGACGACGTCGAGTTCCTGGACCCGGCTGGTCAGGAACAGCACGCCGTATTCGACGTCGGCGCGCGTGCGAATCCAGTTCAGTACTTCGATTCCGGTCATGCTGGGCAAGTGCCAGTCGAGCACGACCGCGTCGACGGACTGGGATCGCAGGAACCGCAACGCCTGCTCGCCGTCGACGACGACCTTGATCGTGTGACGGTACGGAGCCAGCGCGCTCTGGACTTCCTCGGCCTGAACGGGATCATCCTCTACCACCAGTATGCGCATTCATGCACCCCGACTAACGTGATCGGCTTGTCGGCCGACACCTGAAAAACATCGGGCGGCGAGCAAGCAAACGTTTGCTTTTTGGTCCGTCTGGAACAAACGGTTAGGCAATATAAATCATCGGTAATAGATGCGATTGTGACATTTTGTGAATTCGTCGGAGGATTTTCGCCGTAGGTAAAAAGAGACGGAACCGCTTTTATTTCCAGAATTTTTTACTTGCCCGGCGCGTGCTTTCAGATAAAGAAGTGCGGTTTCGGGCCAGCGGACAGACAATGGCGCGTGCGACCGCATGACCATTTCGCCGTGTCGTAGCGGTAATGGAAAACTGTATGAATATACAGTATAGTATCCGTCGAACTCGAGCCGCACAGGTCCAACCCTTGCGGCCCGTGCGCCGCGCCTGCGGGCATCCGCCGCAGCGTTCCGGCACCGTGAATTCCGGCTAACTCATTCAGACGGGCAGGCAAATTGTCATCCAGCAATCTGATCCGCATTCGCGGAGCACGTCAGCACAACCTCAAGAACCTCGATCTCGACCTGCGCACCGGCGAAATGACGGTCGTGACGGGCCCGTCGGGCTCCGGCAAGTCGAGTCTCGTGTTCGACACGCTGTACGCGGAAGGCCAGCGGCGCTACGTCGAAACCTTCAGCGCGTATGCGCGGCAGTTCCTCGACCGGATGGATCGCCCGCAGGTCGAACGCGTCGACGGCGTGCCGCCCGCGATCGCGATCGACCAGACCAACCCGGTCCGCAGTTCCCGCTCGACCGTCGGCACGATGACCGAGCTGAACGACCATCTGAAGCTGCTCTACGCGCGCGCGGCCGAGCTGTTCGACCGCAAGACCGCGCGGCAGGTGCGGCACGACACGCCAGAAACGATCTACGCGGAGCTCGTCGCGCGCACGCAGGCGGACGATCCGCGCGTCGTCGTCACGTTCCCGGTCGAATTGCCGGAAGCTGTGTCCGATGAGGAAATCGCGCAGTGGCTGTCGGCAAGCGGCTACACGCGCGTGCAGGCGCAGCGCGAAGCCGCGTCGCCCACCGGGCCGCGCAAGCTGCTCGACGTGGTGGCCGACCGCTTCCGCGTGCAACAGGCCGACAAGGTGCGCGTGGTCGAGGCGATCGAGGCGTCGCTGAAGCGCGGCGGCGGCCGCGTGAACGTGTATGTGCTCGCGCCCGAAGCGGAAAACGCGGTGGCGGAGCCGGTGATCTGGCGTTTCTCCACCGGGCTGCACGACCCCGACAGCGACTTGCGCTACGCGGAGCCGCAAGCGGCGCTGTTCTCGTTCAATTCGGCGTACGGCGCGTGCGAAACCTGCCGCGGCTTCGGCCGCGTGATCGGCGTCGATCTCGGCCTCGTGATTCCCGACGCGCGCAAGACGCTGCGCGGCGGCGCGATCAAGCCGATGCAGACGCCCGCGTGGAAAGAGTGCCAGGACGACCTGATGCGCTACGCGGCGAAGGCCGGCATCCGGCGCGACGTGGCGTGGTCCGAGCTGACGGACGCCGAGCGCGACTGGGTCGTCAACGGCTCGCCCGACTGGAACGGCAAGTGGCAGAGCCAGTGGTACGGCGTGAAGCGCTTCTTCGGCTACCTCGAATCGAAAGCGTACAAGATGCACATCCGCGTGCTGCTGTCGAAATACCGCAGCTACACGCCGTGCGACGTGTGCGGCGGCGCGCGCCTGAAGACGGAATCGCTGCAATGGCGGCTCGGCTCGAAGGAAAACGCCGACGCGGTGCTCGCGCCGGCCGATCGCTTCATGCCGCGCGGCGTCGACTGGAGCCGCGCGCAGCTCGAAGCGCTGCCGGGCCTGACGGTGCACGACCTGATGCTGTTGCCGATCGAGCGCATCCGGCGCTTCTTCGACGACATCGTGCTGCCGAGCGCGCTGCTCGACGATGCATTGAAGCTGCTGCTCGCCGAGGTGCGCACGCGCCTGAAATACCTGTGCGACGTCGGGCTCGGCTATCTGACGCTCGACCGGCAAAGCCGCACGCTGTCGGGCGGCGAGGTGCAGCGGATCAACCTGACGACCGCGCTGGGCACGTCGCTCACGAAAACCCTGTTCGTGCTCGACGAGCCGAGCATCGGGCTGCATCCGCGCGATCTCACGCGGATCGTCGAGGCGATGCAGCGGCTGCGCGACGCGGGCAATACGCTGGTCGTCGTCGAGCACGATCCGTCGGTGATGCTCGCGGCCGATCGATTGATCGACATGGGGCCCGGCCCGGGCGAGCGCGGCGGCACGATCGTGTACGACGGCACGCCCGGCGACATCCGTTCGGCGCACACGCTGACGGGCGAGTATCTCGGCGGCCGCAAGCAGGTCGCGCATGCGTCGAACTGGGCGCGTCGCCCGGTCGACGCGAACACGCCGCGCATCGTGCTCGAGGGCGCGACCGAGCACAACCTGCGCGACGTGACGGTCGAGATTCCGCTGCAGAGGCTCGTATGCGTGACGGGCGTGTCCGGCTCCGGCAAATCCACGCTGCTGCAGGACGTGCTGTATCCGGCGATGGCGCGGCACCACGGCAAGGCGACCGAATCGCCGGGCGCGTACCGCAGCCTCACGGGCGCCGACCAGGTCGGCGACGTCGTGTTCGTCGACCAGTCGCCGATCGGCAAGACCACGCGCTCGAACCCGGCGAGCTACGTCGGCGCGTTCGACGAAATCCGCAAGCTGTTCGCGAAGGCGCCGCTCGCGCTGCAGCGCGGCTACGGCGCGGGCACGTTCAGCTTCAACTCGGGCGACGGCCGTTGCCCGACCTGCGGCGGCTCGGGCTTCGAACATATCGAAATGCAGTTCCTGAGCGACGTCTACCTGCGCTGCCCGGACTGCGACGGCAGCCGCTATCGTGCAGAGATTCTGGAAGTGCGCATCGAGCGCGACGGCCGCGCGCTGAACATCGCCGACGTGCTCGATCTCACCGTCAGCGAAGCAGCCGCGTTCTTCGCGACCGATGCCGAGGTGCTGCGCGTGTTGCAGCCGATCGTCGACGTCGGCCTCGAATACGTGAAGCTCGGCCAGCCGGTGCCGACGCTGTCGGGCGGCGAAGCGCAGCGCCTGAAGCTCGCCGGCTTCCTTGCGGAGTCGGCGGCGGCGGCCAACGGGCGCCGGGTCGCGACGGAAGAGGCGCGCATCGCACGCGCGAAGTTGTTCATGTTCGACGAGCCGACCACCGGGCTGCACTTCGACGACATCGCGAAGCTGATGCAGGCGTTCGGCAAGCTACTCACGGCCGGCCATTCGCTGATCGTGATCGAGCACAACCTCGACGTGATCCGCGCGGCCGACTGGCTGATCGATCTCGGCCCGGAAGGCGGTGACGGCGGCGGTCTCGTGCTGTGCGCGGGCACGCCCGACGACGTGAAGGCGTGCGCCGAATCGCATACCGGCGTGGCGCTGCTGCAGTATGACCGCGAGATGGACGGCGAAGCAGGGCGCGCCGACGAAGGCGTGCCGCTGCAGACCGTGCTGAACGCGGCGCGCGCGCGCCGTGCGATCGAAGGCGAGGACGTCGTGCGCATCGTCAATGCACGCGAACACAACCTGAAGTCGCTCGACGTCGACATCCCGCACGGCAAGTTCAACGTGATCACCGGCGTGTCGGGGTCCGGCAAGTCGACGCTCGCGTTCGACATCCTGTTCCACGAAGGCCAGCGCCGCTACCTCGAATCGCTGAACGCGTATGCGCGCTCGATCGTGCAGCCGGCCGGGCGCCCCGAGGTCGACGCGGTGTACGGCATTCCGCCGACCGTCGCGATCGAGCAGCGGCTGTCGCGCGGCGGCCGCAAGAGCACGGTCGCGACCACGTCCGAGGTGTGGCACTTCCTGCGGCTGCTGTACGTGAAGCTCGGCCTGCAGCACTGCATTCACGACGGCACGCCGGTCACGTCGCAATCCGTCGAATCGATCGCCGCGCAACTGCTGCGCGATCATCGCGGCGAACACGTCGGGCTGCTCGCGCCGCTCGTCGTCAACCGCAAGGGCGTGTATACGGATCTCGCGAAGTGGGCGAAGGCGCGCGGCAGCACGCATCTGCGTGTGGACGGCGAGTTCGTCACGGTCGATCCGTGGCCGAAGCTCGACCGCTTCCGCGAGCATACGATCGAATTGCCGGTGGCCGATATCGTCGTGTCGCCGGACAACGAGGCCGAGTTGCGGCGCAGGCTCGACGAGACGCTCGAGCTCGGCAAGGGCGTGATGCACCTGCTCGCGCCGCTCGACGGGCTGCACCACGCGATGCAGAACGATCGTTCGACCGCGCAGGTCGGCGCGGTCAAGGTGCTGTCGGTCAAGCGCGCGTGCCCGGTGTGCGGCACGAGCTATCCGGAACTCGACCCGCGGATGTTCTCGTACAACAGCAAGCACGGCTGGTGCACGACCTGCGTCGGCACCGGCGTCACGCTCACGCGCGAACAGCGCGCCGCATACGACGACACGGTGCTCGCCGGCGACGATCGCGGCCGCGAGCAAACCTTGCCGTCGGACGAGCAGGAGCCGGAAGGCGTCGGCAACGAGCCGTGCCCGGATTGCCACGGCACGCGGCTGAACCCGTCCGCGCGCGCGGTCACGTTCGACGCGCATCCGATCGTCGAGGTCGCGCAGTGGACGGTGTCGGACACGCGTCGCTGGATCGACGCGCTCGAACTCATCGGGCGCGACGCGCAGATCGCGCGCGACATCGTCAGCGAGATCGGCAGCCGCCTCGCGTTTCTCGAGGAAGTCGGGCTCGGCTACCTGAGCCTCGACCGCGCGGCGCCGAGCCTGTCGGGCGGCGAAGCGCAGCGGATCCGGCTGGCCGCGCAGCTCGGCAGCAACCTGCAGGGCGTGTGCTACGTGCTCGACGAGCCGACGATCGGCCTGCATCCGCGCGACAACCAGATCCTGCTCGACGCATTGCGCAAGCTCGGCGACAAGGGTAATACGCTGGTCGTCGTCGAGCATGACGAGGACACGATCCGCCGCGCGGATCACATCATCGACGTCGGCCCGGGCGCCGGCAAGCGCGGCGGCACGCTGGTCGCGCAAGGCGCGGTCGCCGATCTCGCCGCGCAGCCGGATTCGGTGACGGGACGTCTGCTCGCGCAGCCGATGCTGCACCCGTTGCAGCCGCGCCGCAGCGTGAGCCTGCCGGGCAAGAAGGGCGGTGAAGCCGCGCCGGAAGCGTGGCTGACCGTGCATGGCGCCAAGCTGCACAACCTGCGCGACGTGACGGTCGGCATTCCGCTCGCGCGGCTCGTCGCGGTGACGGGCGTCAGCGGCTCGGGCAAGTCGACGCTCGCGCGCGACGTACTGATGACGAACCTGCTCGACGCGGTCGGCCGCTCGGTGCTGTCGTCGCCCGCCACGCGGCGTGCGCGCAAGGCCGCGCAGCAGGACGCGCCGGCCGCCAACCGCCGCTCGAGCGTGCTCGCGCGCAGCGCACCGCGGCCGTCGCTGAACGTCACGCATGCGTGGCAGGGCTGCGAGTCGCTGAGCGGCTGGGAGCAGATCGACCGCGTGCTCGAAGTCGATCAGACGCCGATCGGCAAGACGCCGCGTTCGTGCCCGGCGACCTATATCGGCGTGTGGGACACGATCCGCAAGCTGTTCGCCGATACGCTCGAAGCGCGCGCCCGCGGCTATACCGCGTCGCGTTTCTCGTTCAACACCGGAGACGGGCGCTGCCCCGCGTGCGAAGGGCAAGGCGTGCGCACGATCGGCATGAGCTTCCTGCCCGACGTGAAGGTGCCGTGCGACGTGTGCCACGGGCAGCGTTTCAATCCGGAAACGCTCGCGGTCACGTGGCGCGGCCGGAACATCGGCGACGTGCTGACGATGGAGATCGACGAGGCGGTGGCGTTCTTCGCGCCGATCTCGAACATCGCGCATCCGCTGCAACTGATGAAGGATGTCGGGCTCGGCTACCTGACGCTCGGCCAGCCGTCGCCGACGCTGTCCGGCGGCGAGGCGCAGCGCATCAAGCTCGTCACCGAGCTGACGAAGGTGCGCGACGACATCACGCGCCGCGGCCAGAAGGCGCCGCACACGCTGTACGTGCTCGACGAGCCGACGGTCGGCCTGCACATGGCCGACGTCGCGAAGCTGATTCGCGTGCTGCACCGGCTCGTCGATGCGGGGCATAGCGTCGTCGTGATCGAGCACGACCTCGACGTGATCGCGGAAGCCGACTGGATCATCGATCTCGGCCCGGAAGGCGGCGTGGGCGGCGGCACGATCGTCGCGGCGGCGCCGCCGGAAGCGCTCGCGAAGGTGAGCGCGAGCCATACCGGGCAGGCGCTGAAGCCGGTGCTGGCGCGAACGGCCAGCGAAGGCGCCGAAGCGGTGCAGCAGGGTGCGGCGCGGGTCGGCTGACCGCGTTGCATCCGGCGAGCGGCCCCGGTGCCTGGCGAGGCATCGGGGCCGTTCTCGTTTTTGTCAGTTCATGTCGACGATGGCGCCGCGCTCAATTCCCGTTGACGCCGATCGCCTCGATGATGGTCTCCAGTTGCGGGCTCATCGGCAGGTTGAGACTCAAGCCCGACGGAAGCGGGCGCAGAAACCAGCGCTTGTACTGACGTGCGATCTCGCCGTCGGCGGCCAGTTCCTGGAACGTGCTTTTCACGACCTGCGCGAGCTGCGGATCGTCCTTGCGGAACATGATGCCGTACGGGTCGTAGGACAGAAAATCGCCCACCACGTCGTACTGGCCGCCCTTGCCCGCATTCTCGGCGATCAGGCCGTACAGCAGCACGTCGTCCGTCGCGAACGCGTCGGCGCTGCCGTTCGCGACGAGCGCGAAGCCCTGCGCATGATCGGGCACCACCTGTAGCTGGATCCCGAGCCTGAACCGCTCGTTCAGGTCGCGCAGCGCCTTCTCGTTGGTCGTACCGGCCGTCACCGCGACTTTCTTGCCCGCGAGATCGCGGAACGAGCGGATCGGCGCGCCGCGTTTCACCATCACTTTCGTGCCGGCCACGAAGAAGATCGGCGAGAACGCCACGCGCTTCTGGCGCTCGAGGTTGCTGGTCGTGGAGCCGCATTCCAGATCGACCTTCCCGCTGACCACCGCGTCGATGCGGTTGTCGGACGTGACCGGCACCCAGCGGATCGTGAGGCTCTGGTTGATCGCATCCTCGATCGACGACACGAGCGCCTTGCACAGCTCGATCGAATAGCCGATCGGCTGGTTGCGCGCGTTCAGGTACGAGAACGGTATCGACGCGTCGCGATAGCCGAGTGAGATCGTGCCGCTGCCGCGCACCTTCGCGAGCGTGCCGGTCAGTTGGGCCGGCGCGAACGGCTCGACGCGCGGCGGCGTCGAGGGTGCATCTTCCGCGCGAGCGGTCGCGCCCGCGGCAAGCAGGCCCGCGAGCGCGAGCGCACGCCAGAATCGCTGCATCTTCATCGCCGGACCTCCGTCACACTTCGGTCGGATGGGCGATCGTCGCTTCCAGTTCCGCTTCGATGCGCGCCGCGTTGGCTTCGGCTTCCGCTTCCGACAGCAGCTGGCCTTCCCATTTCGCGACCACCGCGCTCGCGATCGAATTGCCGACCGCATTGGTGGCCGAGCGGCCCATGTCGAGGAACGTGTCGACGCCGAGAATCAGCAGCAGCCCGGCCTCCGGCAGCCCGAACTGATGCAGCGTGGCCGCGATCACGACGAGCGACGCGCGCGGCACGCCGGCCATCCCCTTCGACGTGAGCATCAGCACCAGCAGCATCGTGATCTGCGTGCCGAGCGACAGGTGGATGTTGTACGCCTGTGCGATGAACAGCGACGCGAACGTGCAGTACATCATCGAGCCGTCGAGGTTGAACGAATACCCCATCGGCATCACGAAGCTCGAAATCTTGCGCTTCACGCCGAAGCGGTCGAGCGCGTCGAGGATCTTCGGGTACGCGGCTTCGGAACTGGCCGTCGCGAACGACAGCATGAACGCTTCCTTGATCAGCACCAGCAGCTTGAACACGCGACGGCCGAGGAACAACAGCCCGGCACACACGAGCAATGCCCAGAGCAGGAGCAGGCTGACGTAGAAGTCGCCCATGAACACCGCGAACTTCAGCAGCACCGACAGTCCGTTGACCGCGACGGTCGCGGCCATCGCGGCCATCACCGCGAGCGGCGCGAGCTTCATCACGTAGCCGGTGATCTTGAGCATCACGTGCGACAACTGGTCGATCGCGGCGATGAGGATCTTGCCGCGCTCGCCGAGCGCGGCGAGCGCGACGCCGAAGAACATCGAGAACACGACGATCTGCAGGATTTCGTTGTTCGCCATCGCCTCGGCGAATGACTTCGGCACCATGTGGCCGACGAAATCCTTCAACGTGAACTTGGACGTCGCGAGGTTCGCCGAGGCGCCGATGTCCGGCAGCGGCAAGCCGAGATTGTCGCCGGGCCGCAGCAGGTTCGCCATCAGCAGCCCGAGCAGCAGCGAGACCAGCGATGCGGTGACGAACCAGCCGAACGCTTTCGCGAACACGCGTCCGACCGAGGCCGCGTCGCCCATGTGCGCGATGCCGACCACCAGCGTGGAGAAGACGAGCGGCCCGATCACCATCTTGATCAGCCGCAGGAACACGTCGGAGACGAGCGAGATGTACCCGGCGATTTCAGCGGCGGCCTTCTTGTCCGGAAAGCTCGTGAAGACCATGTAGCCGATCGCGATGCCTGCCACCATCGCGATCAGGATCCAGACGGCTGCAGCATTCTTTTTTCGCATCGTAAGCCTCCCATGCAGCGGTTTCGCAATCGGGGATGGGACGACGATACAGGACCAGAATCGCGATGAACAGTGCAACCGGGTTCGGGTTTGCGCTAGCGCCGGGTCGCGGCCGATCGGGCGACGGCGGCTGCGCCGGTGGCGCTTCGTGCCAGAAGCCGGCGCAACCGGCTACCGGTTTGTTGCGGAGCAGCACATCGCTTGTTCGGCGGCCGCCGGATCGGCATGACCTGCGCCGCCGCGCCATGTGCGCCCGTCCGGCGCTGATCGGCGAGCGATGCTGCGTTGCCGCGATGTTGCACGCGTCACGCGCGCTGGGATCGGGCAGGCGCGTGCTGAAATCGCCCGCTTGCGCCGCGAGCCGGACGATCCCGGCGGCCAGCGAACGGACGCATTCGGCGTGACGGCCCGCGATTCTCGATCAGCCCGCCGGCGCGACCGATGCGCCCGTGATGCGGTGCCGGCGCAGCGAGTCGGCGACGAAGCCCGACGCCTTCATTTCCTCGACGAAGGCGCTCAGTGCCGCCGCGGCCGCGTCGCCGCGACTCTTCGGCACGCCCATCGCCTGCCGGATCACCATGAAGCGCTCGTCGAGCAGGCGCAGGCCGGGCGTTTTCGCGGCGTCGGTTTCGAGCTGCTGCTTCACGCCGGCCGCCACTTCCAGCTGCTGCTCGACGAACGTCGGCACGACGGCCTGCGACGTCGGCGCGCGCACGATCTGCGCGGCCTTCAGTTCGCGGGTGAGGAACAGGTCGTACGCGCTGCCCTTGCCGACGGCCACGCGGTTGTGTGGCTGGTCGACGTCCGCGTTGGTGCGGATCGGCGATGCGTCCGGCACGAGATAGAAGCCTTCGATCAGTACGTACGGCGCGGTGAACGCGACCGTTTCGCCGCGCAGCGGATCGACCGCGAAGAAGCCGAAATCGGCGCGCTCGTCGGTCAGCGCCTGCACCGATTTGCCGGCCGTGTCGAACACCACGAGTTCGAGGTCGGCCGACAGGCGCTCGGCGAATGCACGGGCGAGGTCGATCGATACGCCGAACGGTTCGCCCGTTGCCGGGTCGCGGTTCGCGAGGATCGGATTGCCGAGGTTGATCGAGGCGCGGAGCTTGCCGGTGGGGGTGAAGGCGGCGACGACAGCAGGAGCGATGGGCATGGGCGGACTCGCGGGAGGCGTGGGGTCGGTCGGGTGACGGAATGCGCGACAGCGCGTCGATGCCGAGCTTATCACCGGACGTCGTAGATCGCGTGTTGCGGGCGTGCCTGGGTGGAGACGACGAGACGTTGAGTCGGCACGCGGCCTTCATGGGCGGCCGCTGCATCCCTGTTACGGGGCTGCACACGTGTCCGGAGCGGAAGCTGACGCTGGACGGCCAGCCACATGCGATCAAGGCGCGCGGCAGCAGGATCGGCAACGACAACGAGGCGCTTCTGTCGGCGGCGCGTATCGGGCCGGGGATTCTCGCGCGCGACGACTGGCTGACGATGCAGGACATCGACGGCGGCAATCCGACGAGCGGGCTGCCGCGCCGCTGTCGGCTCACTCCTGAATGCTGAGCGCCTTCTCGATCGCGGCAATCAGTTTGAGTGCATCGCTGCGCCCGATCAGCAACCCGCGGCTGGTGTACTCGCACCCGAAGGCATAGAAGCTCGGCAGCAGTGTCACCATGTCGTTCTCCCGATCGAAATCGACTTCGCATTTCGTCAGCGGGAAGAACGGTGGGGCCTCGGCCGGCATGTCGTACACGATGTACGCCTAGTACATTTTTCGGGGCGGCAACAGGCGCTTCGCCTGCAAGCGCTGTCGGGCAACGGCGCTGGCTTTTTTCCGCTTGCGCTCCGTCGTCGGCTTCTCGTAGCTCGTGCGGCTGCGCAGCTCGCGAATCAGCCCGATTTTCTCGATGTCGCGCCGGAATCGCCGCAGCGTGACATCGATCGGTTCGTTCAGCTTCGGCGTGATTGTCGTCATGTAGATCCTGTCTGGAAAGAGGTGGGAACGGAAAGCTAGCCGAGCCGTGTCATGACGGCGCTGGCTATCTCGTCGGATTCGAATTCCGAATAGCCTGCGCCGATCGATAGCGCACGGACCGCCATGAACATGTGCAGCTCGGGTTGATGGCACATCGCCGAATCGGCGATTCCGGCCGGCACGGCGGTGTCGATCCGGGTGACTTCACGCCGGCTGATCAAGCCGAGCAGTTCGTCGATGATCATTTCGACCTCCAAAGTACCGAAAAGGTGTATGCATTGACGAGCCGCGTCAGCACGCGCTGGCGAAGAATCCCTGTTTGCCGCGATTGTCGTCGATGATGTTCTCGGCATAGCGCACCGACGCTCGACGCGCGTCGCCGGCGTTGTCGAATGGCGATGCGTCGCCCAATCTGAAGGTCTGGCTCTGCGTCAGCGTATCGGTGGTGCCGCGCAGGCAAATCTTGACCGCCGCGTCGAATCCGGCGTCGTAGTTATGCGGGCAGCCGTTCAGCGCCGGCACGTGAGGATAGATGAGTGGATAAATCTCGAATCCACGATAGACGTGCATGCTCATGACGAACTCCTGGCGTTCGGCCACGACGAGTCGCATGGGCGAACACATCCGGCCAGTATTCCCGTTATGGGGGGCCGATGGGTGAAGGGGACAACGTTGCAGCGCGAAGGAGGGGCGATGCAGCAAGCGGGTGGGTGGAGGGGCGAACGGTCAAAGGACGGCTGATCGCGCGGATGGACCCATCATACGCGCATCGTCTGCCGAGCGGTCGATTTATTCCAGGCGGCGCAGGCACGGCGGCACGCGCGGCGCCGGCGTCAGAGCGTCGTCAGCAACTGCAACTGACGTTCAGTCTCGTTTCCCGCGACCAGCGAAAAGAACCCGGTCTCGCGACGTTCGACCACCGTGAGCCCCTCGCTGTCGGAGAAGACGTTCCACGCGCTGTCGTCGACATGGGCGATCGCGCCGCGCGTGCGCGCGAATGCCAGCAAGAGCGGACTCGCCTGGCGGCGCAGCACTTGACGATCCGCGTTCAACACATAGGGTGGCCAACCGGCCCGAAGGACGAGATAGTAAGGAATGGAGCCGGGATCGATTGTCATTGGCGCGGTTTCATGTGTGGGCCTGCGTTTGCCGTCCGGCTGCATTCGGAACGGTATCGGCGAAAGCGCGCGATGGCGCGACGGGAATTCGCCGTGTCGTGCTTTCAGTTTATGCGTTGAACCGCTCGATTCGCAGGATATCGTAACGATGTCCCGCGGCGTCGGTCCGGCGACGAGGCGATCCGGCCGTCAGGTGGAGCGCGCTCCACGCGTCGAGTGGAGCGGCCTGCCGCCGAAGCGTTGTAGCGATATCTACTGAATTGCAGTGCTCGTGACGGCCCATTATGCTGCCGTCATGAATCCCGCCCCGACGCCCTGGCTCCTGTTGATCGTCAGTCTGCCGACCTCCGGCGCGACTGCCCGCATGCGCATCTGGCGTACCGTCAAGGCGCTCGGCTGCGGCGCGTTGCGCGACGGTGCCTACCTGTTGCCGGCGCATGCCGAGCAGGCGGCGCAGTTGCGCGAGCTGGCCGACGACGCGCGTAACGGCGACGGCCACGCGTGGCTGCTGGATGTCCGTGCGGACGATCCCGCGGACGAAGAAGCGTACAAGTCGCTGTTCGATCGCGCGGGCGATTACGCAGACTGGCTGGCCGAGCTTTCGGAGGCCCGCAAGACGCTGCCCGACCTGACGGCAGCCGATCTCAATCGCCTGCAACGCCGCCACGCGCGCACGTACGAGGCCATTCGAAGCATCGATTTCTTTCCCGGTGAAACGTCGCTGCGCGCGCACGCGCAATGGCGGGATTTCACCGCCGCGATCGAAGCGCGGCGCTCTCCCGGCGAGCCGCATGCCGCTCAACGCGGCATTCCCCGTCGCGACCCCGCGCAGTATCAGGGCAGGCTGTGGGCGACGCGCCGTCACCTGTGGGTCGATCGCGTCGCCAGCGCGTGGCTGATTCGGCGTTTCATCGATCCGCATGCGCGTTTCGTGTGGCTGGACAACCTCGCCGATTGTCCGGCTGATGCGCTCGGCTTCGATTTCGACGGCGCTCCGTTCACGCACGTGGGCGATCGCGTGTCGTTCGAGGTGCTGGTCGCGAGCTTCGGGCTCGGCGACGACGACGGACTCGTCCGGCTGGGGGCCATGGTGCATGCGCTGGACGTGGGCGGCGCGACCGTGCCGGAAGCCGGCGGATTCGAGGCCATTCTCGCCGGCGCCCGCAAGCGTCTGGCCGACGACGATGCGTTGCTGATGGAGATCGGCGCGGTACTCGATTCGTTGTACGTGCATTTTCGCGGCAACCGCAAACCCTGACCTCGCTGCCCGCCTCGACATGAATACACATCGCGACCGTCCGGCCTATACGCTGTGGCAACTGATCCTGTACTTCGCGTGGCTCGGCGCGACGGGTTTCGGCGGGCCCGTCGCGCTGGCCGGCTACATGCATCGGGATCTCGTGGACACGCGCCGCTGGATCGCGGACGCGGACTACAAGGAAGGCCTGGCGCTCGCGCAGCTGGCCCCCGGCCCGCTTGCCGCGCAACTGGCGATCTATCTCGGCTACGTGCACTACCGGATCGTCGGCGCCACGATGGTCGGGATCGCGTTCGTGCTCCCGTCGTTTCTGATGGTCGTGCTGCTCGGCTATGCGTACACGCGATTCGGCGGCCTGACGTGGATGCAGTCGGTGTTCTATGGCGTCGGCGCGGCGGTGATCGGCATCATCGCGATCAGCGCGCGCAAGCTGACCGTGAAGAGCATCGGTCGCGACAAGCTCCTTTGGGCGATCTACCTCGCGCTGGTCGCCGTGACGGTGATCACAGAATCCGAAGTGGCGTGGCTGTTTCTCGCGGCGGGCCTGCTCGTCTGGTTCACGCGCGCGCCGCCGAGGTGGTTGCGCCAGCGGCGCGTCAATGCCGCCGTGGCGTTGCCCGTGTCCGCCACCGGCGCATGGCTCGGTATCGTCGACTGGCCGCAGCTCGCGCAACTCGCCGTGTTCTTTGCGAAGGCCGGCGCGTTCGTGTTCGGCTCGGGGCTCGCCATCGTGCCGTTCCTCTATGGTGGCGTCGTCACCGAGCACCATTGGCTCAACGAGAAGCAGTTCGTCGACGCCGTGGCGGTCGCGATGATCACGCCAGGCCCGGTGGTCATCACGGTCGGCTTCATCGGCTATCTGGTGGCGGGACTGCCGGGTGCGTGCGTGGCGGCGGCCGGCACGTTTCTGCCGTGCTATCTGTTCACGGTGTTGCCGGCGCCGTACTTCAAGAAGTACGGCAGGCTGCCGGCGATCCTGGCATTCGTCGACGGCGTGACGGCCGCGGCCGTCGGCGCGATCACCGGGTCGGTGATCGTGCTGGCGCGGCGTTCGATCGTCGACGTGCCCACCGCGTTGATGGCGCTCGCGACGATCGTGCTGCTGGTCAGGTTCAAGAAGCTGTCGGAGCCGGTGGTCGTCGGCGGGGCCGCCGTGATCGGCCTGATTGTGTACCCGCTGTTGCATCACTGATCGTGGAGGCCGTCATGCAATGGATTACGCGACAACGTCCGAAAATCGACCGGGTAGCGTGCCCCTGGCTCATTGCCCGTTTTATCGACGAGACGCCCGAATTTCTGTATGTCCCGCCGGGCGACGTGCTGCGGATCGCCGACGAGACCGGCGCGATTCCGTACGACATTCCGGGGGTGGAATTGACGCACGTCGGCGAGCAATGCAGCTTCGACGCGTTTCTCGACAAGTATGGTCTGGCTGACGATCGGGCGTTGCAGCACATGGCCCGCATCATTCGCGGCGCGGATACGTCGCGGCTCGACCTGACGCCGCAGTCGAGCGGCCTTTATGCGATTTCGCTCGGACTGTCGGACATGTTTGCCGACGATCACGCGATGTTGGAGCACGGTCTCGTCATGTACGACGCGCTGTATGCGTGGTGCAGGCATTGTCAGGCCGAAGGCCATGCGTGGCCGCCGAGGATGGCGGAGTGACGACGCGGAGAACGGGGGGATTCGTCGAACCGTCCGGCTCCGTCGACAGATGAAAAAATGCCCGCGATGCGCGGGCATTTCGTCAACAGTTGCCTTTCTTGGCCTGTCCCGGCGGACAGAATCCATTCCCCGGCCCGCCTTGCGGCGCGACCACGACCGGTGGGCCCGGAACATAGGCGACGCACCCGCCGAGCGCGCCGACCATGCTCGCCGCTGCGAGCACTGCGATTACCCCTTTTTTCACTTCGTTCTCCCGTTGATAGGAAAGGGCCGTTCGGCCCTTTCGATGATGCGGTCAGCGCGTCAGAAACTGAAGTTGACGTTGGACTGACTGGTCGTTGCGTTGACGTTCGCCGACTGGGTCGCGCCCGATGCCGCGTCGGCCTCGATCGTATATTGGCCCGCGGCGGCCGGCGCTGCGGCCAGCGCGACCGGCAGCGAGCCCGAGTAAGTGCCGACGATCGGTGCAGCCGCGGGCACGGACAGCGCATAGGCGCCGGTGTCCATGTTCGCGTTGATCGACGTGATCTCGTAGGCGTTCGCGTCGATCGTCTGCAGCGCGCGCACGAAGGCGTTCGCGCTGGCCGTGACCGTACCGCTGACGGTGCTCATCGTCGAGGCCGGCAGCGTGATCGGTGCGCTCGACGCCGACACCGCCGTGGTCGTGTTCACGACCACCGGAACCGAGCGGACGATGCCCGACGCGAAGTTGTTCTGCACGATCACGACATCGTAGTTGCCCTGCGTCGAGCTCTGGATCAGCGGCGACAGCACGAACTTCCCGGAACTGTCGGCCACCGTGCCGCGGACGACCTTGCCGCCTTGTTCGGCATAGACGGTCGCGCCGGCTTCGGCGGATGCGACGTAACCAGAGATCGCGCCGCTCACGACGGTCGGGATCGCGGTGACGACGGGTTTCAGTGCGTACGAGCCGTTGCCGCGCTGGACGATCGACTTGCATGCGTTGAAGTCGAGCACGAGATCGACGAGCGTGTTGGGCTGGACCGTGAACGGCTGGATGATCTTGTAGCCGCTTTGGGTCGCGCTCGGCGTGGCGAGCGCCTGCTCCGTGCCGCCCGTCGGGACGACCGAGTTGGCGAGGTTGTTGCCCTGGTTCTGCGCGAGCACCAGCCGGACTTGCTGATACTGGCCGGCTGGCAGTGCGGTCTGGCCGAGATCGGCGAGCACGCCGTTGGTCAGCGACAGCAGGTCGATCTTCTGCGGCGTCGCGAGGGAAACGGTCGACCAGCCGGCGTCGTTATCATTGGCGTTCGGGTTGGCGTTGACGCGGACTTGCGAGACGGTGACGTACACGTGGTCGAAGCCGCACGATGGCGCATCCGTCATTGCGACGTGCAGCGTGCCGGTTTGCGTGCCGCCACCGTCGTCGCCGCCGCCGCAACCGGCGAGAATGAATGGTACGAAGGCAGCGCACAGGGCGCTCTTGATCAGGTTGTTCATATGTCACCCCCAGTGGGATCGTTATTGTGGGTGACGGAAGAATAGCCGGGCCGCAGCTCACTATCTGGGTAACTTTGAAACGAACGGTAACTATTTGTTCGATCGGTAAATCTTGGCCGGCATGGATGTCGCTTCGGCGCACGCCGGGCGGGCGGCGAAGGCGATTGCGTCGTACGGCGCAATCCCTTTCGTCATACGTTATCGCCAGCTTTGCCGGCTGTAACACTGAGTTGTCGGTAAGGGAGGGCCCTTCGTGACGGCAATCTGGCAAGATGCGTCCACCGACTGGAGACAGGGTATCCCATGCACATCGCGATCGTAACCTTCCAGGGCTTCAACGAGCTCGACTCGCTCATTGCGCTTGGCGTGCTCAATCGGATCAGGAAGCCCGGCTGGCGGGTCACCCTCTGTTGCCCCGAGCCTGCCGTCACGTCGATGAACGGGGTCACCGTGCATGCGCAGTCGACGTTGGCGGACGCTTGCGCGGCCGATGCCGTCATCATCGGGAGCGGTATTCAAACCCGGGAAATCGTCAACGACACGGCGCTGATGGCGCAGTTGAAGTTGTTGGACCCCGCGCGCCAGCTCATCGGCGCGCAATGCTCGGGCACGTTGGTTCTGGCGAAGCTCGGTTTGCTCGGCAAAATCCCGGCGTGCACCGATCTCACGACCAAACCGTGGGTGATCGAGGCGGGCGTCGACGTCCTGAATCAGCCGTTCTTTGCTCAAGGTAACGTCGCCACGGCGGGTGGCTGCTTTGCTTCTCAATATCTGGCCGCGTGGCTCATTGCGCGGCTGGAAGGTGAGGACGCCGCGCGCGGCGCGCTGCACTACGTCGCGCCAGTCGGGGAGAAGGACGAGTATGTTTCCCGCGCGCTGGCGAACCTCAAACCCTACTTGCCCTAGCTCGACAGTCAATCCATCGCGGCGAGCCGCGACCGGCGAACTGACGGGCCGCCGTGGCGTTCGTCACCGGCGTCGTCTCCAGCACGGGTTCACGCGAATCGCGCTCGATGGAGCGTGCCTCGCCGTTAGCCCGGACCATCGCTCGCGGCCGCGAGAAGCGGCACGACCAGATCGCTGATCGGCGTCGGAATGCCGTGCGTTCGTCCGTATCGCTGTATGACGCCATTCCGGCAGTCCCATTCGAGCGGACGGTTGCCCTGCCGGTCGGCAAGAATCGACGTCCCCAAATCGGGCGGAAAGCCGTGGAATCCGTCGACGATCTCCTGCGGCACTTCATCGCCCAGCTTCGCACCCTCCGCACGCGCGACCTCGAGACATTCCCGCAAGTACGCGAGCGACAGGTCGGTGATGTCGCTTCGCGCGAACATGCCGGCGCGGCGACCGGTCAGTACCATGAGCCCCGCCACGGCGTTCTGCAACAGCTTTCGCCACGCGAGCGAGATGAAATCCTCCGCCACCTCGGGCGAGCACCGCGTGCCGCGCAAAGCCGAGACCACCACGTCGCTCGCCGGCGTATCGGGCAGGGTGAGCCGGGGCTTGCCCCGCAGCCACACCGACGTGCCCGATTCGCGTTGCGCGGGAAACCAGACGACCGACGGCACGATCGTGGCGCCGGCCGCGTACGGTGCGAAGGCGGCTTTCTGCTCGACGCCGTTTTGCAGCACGCAGACGACGGTATTCGCGTCGCATAGCGCGGAGACCCACGGTGCCGCGCTCGCGATCTGCGTCGACTTGACCGCAACGAACACGAGATCGAACCGGTCGTGGACGGCTTGCGGATCGGTCAGCACGGGCCCGGGCACGACGATCTCGCCGCCGTCGAAGCGCAACGTCAACTGCTCGTGCGCCGAGCGGCCGCAGATTACCGGCGTGCGGCCGGCTTCATGAAGGGCCGCGGCGACGGTCGTTCCGATTGCGCCGGGACCGACGAGGGCGACGCTCGGGTAGTCAGGCTTCGTCATGGCGTTCATCCTGTGAGTGGTCTGTCAGATGCGGGCGCAGTGCGAGCGCGAGCGGAAAAATCGCCAGCGCGGTCAACGCGGTCGCATACGTGGCGCCGTGCACACCGATCCTGTCGCCCAGGAAACCGTAGAGAACGGGCGAGATCGCGCCCGATGCGATCGTCCCGGTATAGAAAATCGCGAATGCGCGCTCGGTGCGCTCGGGTGCGGACATCTCCGGGACGGTTCCGTACAGTACCGACGACGTGCCGTTGAGCATCATGCCCAGAATCGGCAGCAGCACCATGGTAAGCGTCAACGGAAGATATATCACCGCGACGATGCACGCCGCCGTACCGCCCTCGGTGAGCAGCACCGTCCTCACCGTCCCCATGCGCGCGCCGAGCCAGCCGCACGTGAATTTGCCGGCCGCACCGCCAATGAAAACGAGTGCAAGCGCCGTTCCCAGCAGTTGCGGCGAAACGCCCTTTGCCTTCAGCAGGAAAGGCAGGAAGGTAAGCAGTCCCATGCGTACGGCCGTATCGAGCACGCCGATGGAAAACAGCGCGGAGAATCCGCTTCCGCCGGTGCCACTGTGTCGAGCGGACGTTTGCTCTTTTGCCGTTGCCTGCGCGGCGGCGCGGGGCACGGCGGGAAACCAGAGCGCGATGCCGGCGGCTACGACGCAGCCCAGCCCGGCGACGATCCATAGCGCATGACGCCACGGCATCATGGTCACGAGCAGCGAAATGGCGGCCGGCAGCGCGGATTTCCCCAGATCGCCGGAAAAGTTGTAGATGCTCAGCGGGCCTCTCGCGTCGCGCCCGTAGACACGGGAGACGGCGCCCGACGCGATCGGATGCTGCGTGCTGGAGCCGCCGCCCGAGATCGCGAGCGCGACGCCCAACCCGAGCAGCCCACCCGACATGCCCGCGATCGCATAGCCGAGCGCGGCGAGCAGCGTACCGATTGCGAGCGTCGCGCCGCTGCCCAGACGTTGCGCGACACGCCCCGCGGACAACTGCAGCGTCGCCATCGTGCCCGCATAGACGCCGCGCAGGATAGCCAGGGCCGCAAAGTCGAGCCCGAATTCCGACTGCCACACGGGTAGCAGCGCGTAGATCATGTCCGTATAGCCATCGTGTATGGCGTGCGCAACGCAGGATAGCCACAGCACGCGCGGCCTCGACGGTGCAGTTTCCCGCACGACGGGAGGGGAAAAAACGGGCAAGCGCATTGTCATTCTCTCCGTACGAGCGGTGAATGAAAGGCGCTCGCGGTATGGTTTTCAGGCTCGACGCGTCAATTCTATGACCGGGGCGCCACCCATTTCAATTGAGCTAAAATCCCGTCAACAGAGAGAAAAAGTCACGTCATGGACGAAAGCCGAGGTACTTCGAAGCACCGGGACGAGTTGCCTCCGCTCAATGCGCTGCGCGCTTTCGATGCGGTCGCGCGGCACGGCAGCTTCGCCGGGGCCGCGGCGGAACTGCATGTCACCCACTGGGCCGTCGGAAAACAGATCAGGTTGCTGGAAGACTGGTTCGGCCTGCCGTTGTTCGACCGCCGTCCGCGTGGCGTCGTGCTGACCGACGAAGGAGCCGCGTTGCTGAACGACGTCAGCCACGCGTTCGAGCGCCTCGGTACCGCGGTGGTGCGGCTGCGCCACAACCCGTTCGCGCACCGGATATCGGGCGTCGTGCGGGTGAATGTGCCGATGAGCTTTGCGCTGTGCTGGCTGCTGCCGCGGCTCGCCGATTTCCATTCGCGGTACCCCGACATCGACGTCAGGGTATCGACGACGTCGCGCAAGCTGCGCTATGTCGCCGACGCTTTCGATATCGGCGTCCGCTCCGGTCCCGAGCAAGGCGCGGGCGTCGTCTCGCGTCCGTTGATGCCCGACCCGCGTGTGCCGGCTTGCAATCCCGCCGTGCTGCGCCGGCATCCGATACAGAGCGTGACCGATCTGCGTCATCACACGCTGCTGCATTCGGCCACGACGCGTGCCGCGTGGTCGCACTGGTTGAAGGAAGCGGGCGCGCCCGATCTGCGAGCGGCGCGCCATGTCGAATTCGATCACGTGAATCTTCAGCTTGGCGCGGCGATCGAGGGGCTCGGCGTGGCGCTGGCATCGCTGCCGCTGATCGGGCGCGATCTTGCCGAAGGGCGCCTCGTGTGTCCCATCGCATCGCCCGTCTGGCGTGCGGACGACTACATGCTGGTGACGAATGCCGATCGCGCCGACGATGCGGCCGTGTCCGCGTTCGAGGCGTGGATGGAAGGCATGGCGAGTCAGGAAGGCGGCTAGGTTCGCCGATCAGGCCGGGCGAGGTACGACACCGGAGCCATGCCGCCATTGCTCCGGTGTTGCGAGCCGGCGATCAGAAGCCGTGGAACATGCCGATGTTGACCTGAACCTGGTTGCCGCCCGACGAGGTGTTGCCGAAGTCCGCAGCGGAAGCCTGCGCACCCTTCGCATGCACGTAGGCGCCCATCGCATACAGCGCGGTGCTCTTCGACAGCGAGTACGTTGCACCCAATGACACCTGGTTGATCGAGGCCATCGTGCGACCTTCGGCGGCTTGCGTGGGCGTGGCTGCGGAACCGTAGACATACGTGTAGCCGGTCGCCAGCGACAGTGCCGGCGTGACGCGGTACTGCAGCAGCGCACCGAGCACGTTGAAGTGGATCGACGGCTGGCCGTCGTTGCCCTTGTACTGGGCGTTCGAGTAGCGCAGGCCGGCCGTATACGGCCCCACCTCGTATTGCGCGGCGACTTGCGCGATGCCCGCGCTCTTGAATGCATTGCCGCCGTTGTAGCCCGAACTCGGATAGCCGAGCGCGCCACCGAAGCTCGGTTGCGCCGTTGCGTTCAACCATCCGTTCTCGCCCTGGTTGGCCGCACGGAAGTAGCCGCCGGCGACCGTCAGGCCACCTTGAGCGTAGGTCGCGGCCGCCGACCACGATTGCCCCGAACCCGTTGCACCGGCCACGCCGCCGAACGAGTACGCGGCTTCGGCCTGGAAGCCGTGGATGATCGGCGAAATGTACTTCACCGCGTTGTTCTGGTTCGTCGTGTTGTCGTTGTTGTCGACGTCGCCCGGCGTCGAGAAGGTCGACGCCGAAATGGCGTCACCCGTCAGGACCTGAACCATTTCCGTCACGGCGTCGAGTTGGCGCCCCATGCGCAACGCGCCGTACTGATTGGACGCAAGGCCCACGTAAGCCTGGCGGTTGAACAGCGAACGCGTGGAACCGATCGGCCCCTGGCCGCCTATGCCGCCTGTCCCGATGTTGAAACCATTCTCGATCTTGAATACCGCCTGGAGGCCGCCACCGAGATCCTCCTGCCCTCTGAGGCCCCACTTGTTCGAACCCGCGGCGCCGCCATCGAGGCCGTACCTGCTGTGGCCGTTGATGTTCGACGTGTAACCGATACCTGCATCGAGCATGCCATACAGGGTGATCGACGACTGTGCCATTGCTGCCGAAGATGCTGCGAAGGCGGCAACAGCGATAACGCTGATGTTGATTTTTTTGTTTTTCATCTGCATTTCACGGTCAGGAGTAGTTTCGGGATGGGGTGAAACGGCCTTTGTCGTATCCGGATGCAGCGGACGGTGCATGGCCTGCGCGTCGTCTCGGTCGCGATGGCCGCCGTCATGTTCGCCAAATCGGCATGCGAGATCAGCTCACTTCGTGGTCCTTACAATTTCCCTTGCTCGGTTGTCGCATCGGCCATCCTTATGGACTGGCCAAGCGTCCGGTTCAGCCGCTGGCGGCGGGCGCCAATACGGCCTGGCCGCACTTTGCAAGTGCAAAGACCATATCAGGAACATAAATTCTGGTCAAAATTTGTTTGATATAAGTTAATCTCGTCTGATTGCGGGGCGTCTTACGGGATTTCCCTTACAAGCGCCGGCACGAAGGCGACGTGTTATCGCGATCCGCGCCGTCACGCTGATGATCTCGACCACGGCAAGCGAATTCGGATTGGGTGGGGTGGGGGAGCAATCACCGGCTTCAAGAGGCCGGCCACGACGGGCGACGATCAGGCAATACCGGTTGTAATCGTTCCATTTATTCCCGGATTGCAGTAATCGAAACAGAAAAGGCGATTGTTGAGTATCTGTTCGTATTGGCCGCCAGCGGGTTTTTCACATGTCGCAGTGCGTCGGAGGGGTTTTACGCGGGCGAACCGGCTCATGCGGACGCCGGGCGAACCGGTTTTCCGGGTCGGCAGCCAGCGCCTGACATCGGCCTCCGATTCCAATCGAACGTCAATCGCGGACGAAACTCAGCATTCGATCCGGCGTTGCATTAAATAGAATTTCATGTCGTCGCGGCCATGCATTGAAATCGGTATCGGGTCCCGCTCAAAGCCGAGCATTTCATAGAATGGATATGCCGATTCGCGCGCCGTGCACCAGAGCAGGACGCCACGCTGTTCGCGCACATGGCGAATGGACAGATTGACCAGCAGGCGTCCGAATCCCAGGCCGCGTACCGACGGATCGACGGCCATGCCGCGAAGGCGCCACATTTCAGTGTTCAAAGCGCCGGATTGTGCTTCTTTACACACCGATGCCACTGCAACGATCCTGTCGTTGTCACGAACGGCAAAGTGCATCGTCGTGGGGGCGTGATCTCCGTGTAACGCGCTTCCCTCTTCATCTCCAGCCATCAGGATTGCGGCTCTGAGGGGATAGGTTTCTTCCGCACGGACGGCACAGATGGTAAAGCGCACATCTTGTGAAGTCATATAATTATCGGCTCTCTTCGTAACGCGGATTTTCTTCCAATTCTCTTTCGGCATACCCACTCGCAAAATTAGCAGTTGCCGGGCATGGCGAGTAAGGGTAATTTCCTACCTGTTTCTTTTTTTGAATCATACGCTAACTGCGATCACAGATGACGTTGAAAGTATCGACAGATGCAGAACTGGCCTACGACGAGATCCGATCGAGGATCTTTGACGGCCGTCTTGCGCCTGGGCAGAAAGTATCTCACCGAGGCCTGTCGGACGAACTGGGTTTCGGCCAGATGCCGGTGCGCAGCGCATTGCATTTGCTCGAATCCGAAGGGCTGGTCGTCGTGGTCGAAAAGAGTGGCACCTATGTCGCGTCGCCGACTACCAGCGATCTTCGCGAAATTTTTGAAATGCGGCTGGCCCTCGAGAGTACCGCAGCGTTTCTTGCAGCGAAGTCGGGCGTAACGGCGGGCCTTCGCGAGGCCGCGGCAAAAATGCAGGAGCTGATCGAACGGGACGTCGCGGACATCATGCTCGAGCAACGTATCGGTTGGGTGTTTCATCAAGAGTTGTTTGCTGCCGCACGGAACGTCCGGATCTCGTCGGCGTATGGTTTATTGCGGGCCCAGACCTTGGCCCTGAACGAACTCCCGCGTGGCGACGCGGAAACCGTTCGGCGCGGCACGATCGAGCACCTGCACATCTTTCACGCAATCGAAGCGAACGACGGCGAGCTTGCGCGTCAGCATATGTGGAATCACATCGTTGACGGCACGCCGGCACGGATAAAACTGCTAAAGGCACGGCATGAACACGAAAAATAAAGGGCTTTCCCTCCCGATGCAAATGTTTGGCGGACTTGTGCTGGGCGTCGCTTGCGGCGTGTTCGCGCCGGGCTTCGCCGCGAAGCTGGGCTTTCTCAGCACGATGTTCGGCCACGCGATCAAGATGGTCGTCATGCCGCTGATCTTCCTGTCGGTCACGGTCGGGGTCTTTCGCGCGGGCCGGCTGCGTGAGCGGCTCGGAAAGGTCGCGCTGTCCAGTATCGGCTTCTTCGTTCTTATGACCGGCCTGGCTGCCTCGTGCGGCCTGCTGCTCAACTTTGCATTTCGACCGGGGCTCGGGGCGAGCCTGACTCACTCTGGATCGATGCCCGCCGCGCTCGCGTCCAGCATCGACTGGACGAAATTCCTGGTCGATTTGATCCCCGCCAACATCGTCGCTGCGCTTGCCGCGGGGAATTCGCTCCCGGTGCTCGTTTTCGGCGTCATTTTCGGCGCCGCATTGTCGGCCGCCCCGGAGCGTGCCGAGCCTGCGATTGCCGTTTTCGAGGCGCTGCTGTCGGGGCTGTTCAAGATGATCCAGTGGGTGATCGCCTGGTCGCCGCTCGCGATCTTCGCCGCGATCGCGCAGCTGTTGTCAGCGAAGGGCTTTACAGGCGCGCACTCGCTCATCGAACTGCTGGGCGTGGCCTATCTCGGCATGGCGATTCTGGCGGTGGTGCTCACCATCGTCATTCGCGTCGCCGGTCAGTCGCCGCTCGCCGTGCTGAGAAAGGTGAAGGAACCGCTGATCCTGGGGTTCACGACACGTTCGTCCGAAATTACCTACCCGTTGCATCTGAAGAAGCTGGTTGAACTGGGCGTGCCCTACGGCGTGGCGTCCACGATCTTGCCGCTTGCCTATATTTTCAATCGCGACGGCGCGGTCCTCTACACGGCCCTCGCGGTCGGGTATCTGGCCGACGCCTATCACCTCGTCTGGTCCTGGCCGCTGGTGATCACGATCTTGATTTTGACGATCGTCACCATCGACGGAGCAGCCAACGTGCCGTCCGGCGCGATCGTCGCGATCACCATCGTTCTCACGTCGATCGGGTTGCCTGCCGATGCGGTGCTGCTGCTGCTGGGCGTCGACGCCTTTTTCGACATGGGGAGAACCGCCCTCAACGTCTACGGAAGCACGGCGGCCGCCGCCGTGGCGGTGAAGCTTTCCGGTTCGGAGAGTACGGCCGCGGAAACCGTGACGGGGCGGGCAAGCGTGTAGAGGCTCCGGAAGCGACGGGCGGTGCGCGTTTCCATGTTGCGCCCGCCTGTTGCAAGGCGCTGGCGTATGTCCACTCGAGCATCCAGGCACGGCGACGAGAGGACATTGGATGAGCGAGCGTCTTCATCAAGTTACAGTGAGTAGAACGACGTATCGTTGCAGGAGAAACATGATGATTGGTTCAGAATCCGCAGATTTTTTCATGCTGCGTTTGGGCACGCCGCATCCGTCGTGGACATTCACCGATGACAGCAACATGATCGGCATTGTCGATTGCGACGGGGTGGTGAGCGCCATGTTCGAGCTGGATCGCAACCAGGTCGCACAGATCAGAGGGCTGGGCCAATCGGTGGGGAGAATCAGGTGTACTTGCGAGCGCGCCGGCCGGGAGCTGCACTTTTATCTCCATGGCAGACAGGTGTCTCAAGGACTGTGGGCCGGCGTCGCGTCGGCCGATCCCGACTATCTGCCGACCGATGCGATGATCGCAACATGGGAAGGGCCGACTCCCGGCGAGGCGTTCGAGCTTGCGGGCGTGAGCGCTCGCCTGGCAGCATCCGTTAGCCCGGCCTGAACTGCGATCACAGATTGTTGCGCGGGGTCGAGCCGGGCGTCCCGATTTTCGGGGCAGGTCGTTGGCCGTCCCCGTCCGTTGGTACACGTACGCCGTTCAATGTATGCGGTTCTGGCACACTCAACCTCGGATCGCCAGAACCTTTTGCTGGCCAGCTCACTGGCCAGCGTTTTTTATTCGTTGAGCCGATCGCGTCGGCTCGCTTGCTTCGCGCGCGCCGATCGAGGAGAGGCGTGCCGCCGAAGTCCGTGTTGAGCGAAGATGTCCGGAGTCAGTTCATGCAAGCGCAAGGCATCGAGGCGCGCTGACGAGATCACGCGTTTTCGACGCCCGGCGGCGCGCCTGGCCGGGCCGAGCGCTTGCTTCCTCCCGCATCTCGTCAGCCAGTGACGACGGCCCCGACCTTCTTCCCCGTCACGCTGTACATCGTGCCCGTGCATCAGCGGAGGGGCATCGGCGCCGCCGTGCTGCGCGAGATCCTGGCCGACGCCGACGAACATCGAATGCCCGTTCGCGTCGGCGCATTGCGCGGCAGCGATTCGAACCGCTTCTGCGAACGGCACGGCTTCGTGCAAACCGACGAAGCGGAACGGGACATCTACTCCCGGCGCGAACCGGGCGCGGCAACGACGCAGCATTCGCGTGATGCATTCCGGTTGAAATCGACACGCGCGCATTAGCGTTTCCACCAATGCGGAAAACGCGGCCCCGGCCGATGTTGCAGAGAGGGCGTAAATAATTGATCCGAGGCCGATTATGACGACATCTGCAACAAACGGCGTGAACGCCGTGCCGCCCGAAACGTCCGACACCGCAGCGGCATCCGGCGACGCAACCCGCGTACCGTCGATCCTGCTGGTCGACGACGAACCGAACGTGCTGTCCGCGCTCAGGCGCGTGTTCCGGCCCACCGGCTACGACATCGTGACCGCCGACAGCGGCGAGGCCGCGCTCGAGATTTTGGCGTCGACGGAAATCGACCTGATCGTGTCCGACATGCGGATGCCGCACATGAGCGGCGCGGAATTCCTGGCGCGCGCGCGGGAGCTGTACCCGGACACGATGCGCATTCTGCTGACCGGCTATGCGGAGATCGCGTCGGTCATGCAGGCCGTCAACGAAGGCGGCGTGTATCGCTACCTGAACAAGCCGTGGGACGATCACGACCTGCTGCTGACCATCGAGCACGCGCTGGAGCAGCGCCGTCTGCGCCGCGAAGCGGCCCGGCTGGCGGCGCTGACGGAAGCGCAGAACGAAGCGCTGCGCCGTTTCAATACGGATCTCGAAACGCAGGTTCGTGCGCGAACGGAGGAGCTCGGCCAGACGGTGATGTTCCTCGAAGCGGCGCAGAGCGACCTGAAAAGCAGCTTCACGGCGATGGTTCAGGTGTGCGCAAGCATGATCGAGCTGCGCTGCGGGGCCGCGAGCGGGCATGCGATGCGGGTCGGCGAGATCGCGCGCCGGCTCGCGCTTGCCGCCGGGATGAGCGAACTGCATGCGCAGGACGTCTATTTCGCGGGACTGTTGCATGGTATCGGCAAGCTGTCGCTGCCGGACGAATTGCTGCGCAAGCCGCTCTCGCGGATGACGACGGACGAGCACCGCGTGTTCCAGGAGCATCCGCTGCGCGCGCAGATGGTGCTGACGCCGGTCGCCCAGTTGCACAAGGTCGCGTCGATCGTGCTGCACCAGTACGAGCGCTTCAATGGTCGCGGCACGCCGGACGGTCTGGTCGGCGACGCGATCCCGGTCGGATCGCGGATCGTCGCGATCGCGCGCGATTTCGAAGGGCTGCGCCACGGCGAAATCGGTGCGCCGCATTCGATCGAGCAGGCGATCGACGTGTTGCACTCGCAAGCAGGCGTGCGTTACGACCCGCAACTGGTCGCACGCTTCGTCGAGTTGATGCGGGATCCGGAGAGTCTCGGCATCGCGGCGTCCGTCGCCGAAATCCGGTCGGCTCAACTGCGCGAAGGGATGGAACTCGCCGACGATCTACGCACGCATCGCGGCGTGTTGTTGATGACGAAAGGCAGCGTGATGTCCGCGCACCAGATCGAACTCGTGCGCCGCTTCGAAACGCGGGAGGGCACGCCGTTCGACATTCTCGTGCTGGCCCGTTCGGCGGGGCAGACGCACGCTCCCAACGCAGGCGCGCCGCCGGCCTGACGTCGAACGTCGGCCCGATGGCCGCGGTGCGCGCGACTGCCCGTACCGCGGCGATGCAATCAACCCGTTCCGGGCGTCCGATCATGCATGGCATCTACAACCTTCCGCTCGTCCTGCTGTCGCTCGCGATCGCGACGCTGGCCTCCTATACGACGCTCGACCTCGCCGCATTCATTTCGCTGCTCGACAATCCGAAGTTGAAGCGCGCATGGTTGGGCGGCGGCGCGGCGGCGATGGGCACCGGCATCTGGTCGATGCATTTCGTCGGCATGCTCGCGTTTTCGTTGCCGGTGCCGCTCGGCTACGCATGGCGGGAAACCGGCGCTTCGCTCGCGATCGCGGTGCTCGTATCGTATTTCGCGCTGAATGTCGTCACGCGCGCACGGCTGGGCTGGCGGCGGCTGTGCGCGGGCGGTGTGCTGATGGGCGGGGGGATCGCCGGCATGCACTACACCGGGATGGCCGCGATGCACATGCAGCCCGGCATTCGCTACGATGCCGCGCTGTTCGCCGCGTCGATCGGCATCGCGGTGATCGCGTCGACCGCCGCGCTGTGGATCGCGCAGGCGCTGCGCATGCAGCAGGCACGCTACGCGACCGCGCAACGCATCGGCGCGGCCGTCATCATGGGCATCGCGATTACCGGCATGCACTACACGGCGATGGCGGCCGCGCATTTCGCGCCGGATGCGCGGTGCGGCGCCGCGAACGGCGTCGACGCGCCGTGGCTCGCGACGACGGTCGCGTTGTTCACGATGGCGACGCTGGTCGTCACGCTGCTGGTGTGCCGTTTCGATGCGCGCACAACGTTCCTGCGCGGGATGACCGACACGCTCGAACGGCTCGTGCGGTTGCGAACCGGCGAACTCGAACGCGCATTGCATCGCTACGAGCAGACGACGCAGATGCTGCAACGCACGCGCGAGAACATGGCGACCGAGATCGACGAACGCAAGGCCGCGCACGCGCTGCTCGAACAGGAGAAGGACGAACAGCGGCGCCTGCTGCATGCGCTCGAGGAAACGCACGAGCAATTGCTGCAGTCGGAAAAGCTCGCGTCGATCGGCCAGCTCGCGGCCGGCGTCGCGCACGAGATCAACAATCCGATCGGCTTCGTCAGCGCCAACCTCAATACGTTGAAGACGTGGGTGCGCAGCCTGCTCGACGTGGTCGCAGCGCATGAGGCCACGCTGCCGCAGCTCGATCCGGCCACCCGCGACGCGCTGGCGGCCGTGCACCGTGCCGCGGATCTCGACTACGTCCGCGACGAGATCGCGATGCTGATCGACGAATCGATCGACGGCGCGCTGCGCGTGCGGCGCATCGTGCAGGATTTGCGCGATTTCTCGCGCCCGGCCAGCGATGAATGGAGCGTGGTCGATCTGCATGCGGGCCTCGAGAGCACGCTCAACGTCGTCCATAACGAGCTCAAGTACAAGGCCGACATCGTGCGCGATTACGGCGATGTCCCGCAGGTCGAATGCCTGCCATCGCAGTTGAACCAGGTCTTCATGAACCTGCTCGTCAACGCGGCGCAGGCGATTCCGGAGCGCGGCGTGATCACGATCCGTACGTCGAGCGACGGCGATCAGGTATCGATCGCGATCAGCGACACCGGCGCCGGCATGACGCCCGACGTCGTCCGGCGGATCTTCGATCCGTTCTTCACGACGAAACCGGTCGGGCAGGGCACGGGGCTCGGGCTGTCGGTATCGCACGGCATCGTCGAGCGTCATCGCGGCACCATCGACGTGACCAGCGAGCCGGGGCGCGGCACGACCTTCCGGATACGGTTGCCGGTTCGGCGTGCCGGCGATCGCGCGAATGCGGCGGCGCTGGAGCAACGGGCATGACGATGCGATGGCGGCCGGCGCGAGCGTCGCGCGTCACGCCAACCGCTTGCGGCGCTGACGACGAAAGAAATGCCAGAACATCGCAGTCGCGGCCGGGCCGGTGGCGGAATGGAACGGCTCGCCCGGATCGCCGCCGCTCCATGCATGCGGCAGCCCGCGGACGATGCACACCCTGACGACCAGCCGTCCACCCTTCAGATAGTCGATGTAGTCCGCATCGTCCTGCGCGTAGCTGCGTTGCTCGCCGACGCGGATCGCTCCGTGTTCGTCGACGAGCCGGTTGAGTCGCGCGAACGCGATGCCGAGCTGCGTCGCGTTCCGGTCGGTCACGACCGTATCGAGCCGGCCATGGATGACGAAGGCCGGCATGCCGGGATAGGATGCGACGTCGACGCATGCGTCGAGCGCGTGAATCGGATCGTCGCGGAGGCCGCGGCGCATCAGGTTCATCGCGGCCATCGTCGACGACGGCGGCGCGACGGCCGGCCCGGAGTGCAGGCCGACGGCCGCGAAGCGGTCGGGATAGCGGAGCGCCAGCGCCGCGGCGAGCCCGGCGCCGGCGGACATGCCGGCCACGTAGATCCGGTCGCGATCGAAGCCGTGGCGCCGGACGATGGCGTCGATCAGCGACGCGACGGACGCGGCTTCGGACTGGGTCGCGTCGCCATGCCAGTGCCAGCAACGGTGCGCATGGGCGGTTTTGGCCTGCTCGGGAAACAGCACGGCGAACCCCGCCCGCTCCGCGAGACGGCAGATGCGCGTACCCGCGGCGAACGATTCGGCGGTCTGCCTGCAGCCGTGCAGCATGACGACGGCCGGCATGCCCGCTGTCGTCACGGGCGCCGCGGGAAGATACAGCGCGTACGCCAGATGGTTCACGAGCCGGCCTGCGCTCGGGCCGGACGAATGAAACGACCGGAGCCAGGTGCCGGGCGGCCGGGCCGACGGGGCGCGTGCGGTGCCCTGCCGTTTGGCGGCGCGCGCGGGGGCGGCCGGCTTGGCGGGCCGTCGAGCGAGCTTGGCGGCGGTTTTTTTTGCGGCCGGCCGCGGCTTGCCGGCGCGCTTCTTCGGACGTGCGCCGGCCGCCGCTGAAAACAGTTCAAGATGCCGCAACCAGAGGCTGGATTTTATCCTGGGCATGCGCAATCTCGTGCCGGCGGCCGGCCGTGACAGGAAGCGGCGGCCGATCCCACCGTCGGATGGAAGTCGAACGGGCGCGAAGCAAGGTTCGTGCTGCCGGTGTCGCGGCAGTCGAAAGGTGGCGCGCTTCGGAACCGGAATGACGCGAATCGATTATCGGCGATACTGGCCGCCCGACGTGACGGGCGTGCGAATCGAAGCCCGCTTCGGCTAACGCCGTGATTCACGTGATATCGTGCGGTTCGACAGAAGATCCACCGTTCATTCCGTTGTGAGGGGCGACATGCGTCTTTCCGATTTCATCGTACGGAACATGGAACCGATCCTGGTGCAGTGGGAAGCGTTTGCCGCCACGCTGTTACCGGCCGCGAGGAACATGACCTCGCACGGGCTACGCGACCACGCGCGCGAGATCCTGACCGCCGTCGCCAGGGACATCGCGACCCCGCAGACGAGGGAAGCGCAACACGAAAAATCGCTGGGGCGCGCACCCGAGCCGGCGGACGCTCGCGAGACGGCTGCCCAGACGCATGCCGTTCTGCGCGCCCGGCGGGGCTTCAACATCAACCAGCTGGCAGCCGAGTATCGGGCGCTGCGTGCCAGCGTGCTGCGCCTGTGGATCGACGCGTGTCAGCCGGGCCCGATCGATATGGACGACATGATTCGCTTCAACGAAGCGATCGATCAAGCGCTGGCGGAATCCGTCGCTTTTTTTACCGAACAGGTCGAACAGGCTCGTAACTTGTTTCTCGGCATGCTGAGCCACGACATGCGCACGCCGCTGCAGACGATCCAGCTCACGGCGTCGTATCTTGCCGCGCTCCATGCGGGTGAGGAAGTCTCGGCGGCCGCCGCGCGGCTGATCAGAAGCGGTGGTCGCATGCAGGGCCTGCTCGACGATCTCTGCGATTTCAATCGAACCCAGCTCGGGCTGGGCATCAACGTCGTTCCCCGCCCTATCGATCTCGCGCACGTGCTCGTCAATGTGGTGGACGAGCTGCGGGCGGGTCATCCGGATCGCGAAATTACCGTCGATATACGTGGGGACCTCCGGGGTGAGTGGGACGAACAGCGCATGCAGCAGTTGCTGAGCAATCTGGTGAGCAATGCCGTCAAGTACGGCACGCACGATACACCGGTGCGGGTGGTGGCGACGACGACCGGCGCCGAAGTGGTCGTCGAGGTCGGCAACAGCGGGCCGGCGATCGATCCGCGCACGCTCGACCGTATTTTCGATCCGCTCGAGCGCGGGGAGGATGATCGTTCGCGTCGGACGGGGGATGATGCCGGTCTAGGGCTCGGGTTGTTTATCGCCAACGAAATCGCCAAGGCGCATCGCGGCCGGATTGATGCGCGGTCGGATCAGGCGGAAACCGTTTTTACGGTGCGGTTGCCGAGAGGCATATGAGGCGGGGAGAGCGGGCAGGGGAATGATTCGCCGGGCTTGCGGTCGGCGGTGTGGCGAGAGGCCGCTATCGGCCAGAAGCGGTCTCTCGGAGGCGACCGCCTTGTGGGCCCTGTTGTCGCTCCTCGCATATGGGGAAGCCCGAGCGCTCAGTGTCACCTAGAATATGACGCCCGTCGCCGACCGTCGCCGGGACGACCGCAGTACGCATGCGCGTTCAACTTCCGGCCCATCAGCGAGATTCGGTTGAGTGGACTAGTCTGGGGCAGTCGAAGTGGAAACTGTCGCCCGCAACTTCGCCATGCCCCGGATCTGGTTTACACTCGTTCTTATCTAAAAGCCGCTTGCCCGGATGGGATCGACATATGAGCGTTGCAGCAGCAAATTTCAGAAAGGCAATTCAAGTTGCTGAGGACAGCGCCAGGGACCTGTTGCCCGAACTATCCGATTTGAAGTTGGAGGGCGTAGTCATTTCCGGTAAAGACTACGAGGTAACCCTTAGCTATTACATTTCCGGGCAAAGTCCTCTTGAGCTTTCCCAGCGCAGCAAGAAGGAAACCCTAGGCTTGCTTGCGGCAATGATGACTACACGACGAGAGTACAAAGTGTTCTTGGTTGATAAAAGCACTTTCGCCTTCCGCGGCTTCAGAGCCTACAAAGAATGACCAAGGCCAAACGTCGGGCGCTTCAGCGATTATTGATTGACACCAATCTTTGGCTTGTCATGATAATCGGTGGCGTTGAAGAGGGGAGGTACATCGCCAAATCGAAGCGCCTGGGGTCGTATTCTCTTGAGGACTTCGACAATCTATGGAATATCTTTGCCTCATATAAGGAGGTTTGGATAACCCCCTATATTGCTGCCGAAGTTTCGAATCTAATTGATTTGGATGGAGAGGCCGGCGTCAAGGCATATGTTATTGCCAAGGAGATTTTTTCTAGACTTAATCAGGTCGATTCGTTGATCTCTAAGGACTGTGAGAACGAGTTCTACATTCCATTTGGTCTGACTGATGGCTCAATCATCCAGCTTTCGGAGCAATTCGATGTTCTCACAAATGACAAAAGAATGCTCGGGCCGCTTTATCAAGTGGGTATGGAAAACGTGATACCTTACTATCCAGTCAGCTCGCTCTCAGGATGAAATCCATGTGTCCGACCGAACTCTCGGTGCCGAGCGCGCCCTGATGCCATTGCGCTAAGCGTCCGCATTTCGACGGCGAGCGGATGGCGCCTCGTCCACTCGGTGACTCCAAGCGGGATTCGGCGCAGCGGACGTCGCGCGACGGCACCTCTGTGCAGTGCACCACGCGTGAAGGGCAGCATAGGTGCGGCGGCTGCCGCTCGCCTGATTCAGCTCCGAACGTCTGACTTCGAGCGGTCGGCTCGACATCTCGACCGACCGAAACGGGTCGGAAGTTGCCCGTCGCAGAGCAGCGGCCAGCGGAATTCAGCCAGCAAGCGGGTAGACCTCGCCTTCATCGCCCCGGATGACGGCAGAAAGCGCCACGGCCAGTTGCATAGCCGCCGCCATCGTTGGATCGACCGCGGATAGATTCCGAGGCGCGTTGAAACTTGCACGGCCCTGATTCCAGCTAAAGGATTTGATCCATTCGCCATCGACGAGGACCGCGACATCGCCAGGTCTGCCCGGAATCGAAATCCGTTCGCCCGTCACTGGATTCGCCGACGTGACCGGGCGCTCGTCCTCTTTTAAAGAGGCTTGCCCGAGGATAGCGGCCCGCCATTCATCCAGCGAGATGGACGGTTCACGTTCGATGTGCAGTCGATAAGCCATGGCAGAAACCGGAACTGTAGGGGGAGGATTACGCTAACACGAATGATGGCTTAGGAGAAAACCGGGTGGTCGCAAGGGGGCTCGAAGGTGTCATCGAGCGGCGCGGGGCGGCATCGGGCGGAAGTCGGCCATCTACGGTCATTCCGCGATTCCGTAGAATGGCCCGTCGAATGTCGGTTTTTGCGAGCACAACCGGCCGCATTACCCGACGTGGTTGCACTCGATCCCGCCAAAATTCTGGCCGCCGGGTATCTTTGGCGAACGCACGCACTTGGGCTCATGAGGGCCGGTCCGATTTACAGCAGGTTATTCTGTCCACGAGAAGGAGGTCATCTTGCTCCTGTACGATGTAAGCGGCCCCGTGACAGCGGCGGCCGAAAGCAAGCCATTGCCGAGAGTTGCCACGGCGACGCAGAAGCCTATTGGCTTGATTGGCCACGGGCCGAGACATGTTCATCGCACCGGTACCGACTATGACGTCGATGCCGAACAGGGCGAACGTAGTGCAGTTCGAAGGGGCTGCGTATGAACCCATCGACATGCGATCACGTCGACCATCCCGGTATTTCGTTCGAAAAGGTTGTGGCGGCTATCCAGGCCCAGCTCGACCCCGCAGCCAGCGTTACCCATAATGAAGTGCTCGTGGATAGACTGGGCCACTCACGCCAGTTCGATGTCGTAGTCCGAGGCGTCTTTGCTGGACAGAAGATGCTCGGCGTTATCGAATGCAAGGACCTCAACAAGAAGGTGGGGACCCCTGAGGTCGATGGCTTTATCACCAAGGCGTCGGACGTTAACGCCAACTTCAAAATCCTGGTGTCCCGCAAGGGGTTCTCGAAGCCTGCCCTCTCAAAGTGTTGTCACTATGGAATTCAACCTCTATCTCTCGTAGACAACGATCCAGCTAATAAGAATTTCTTCGTTGGAACGCGCTGGGAAGCTGACATAACTCGCTGGGGACGGATCGCTGTAACGCTCCATTTCGCTAATCAACCTACAGAGGCCGTTCATTTCAACGCCGATGAACTGACTGTCCGCGGCAAGAAGGTGCTCGACTGGTTCACAAACTACCTGCTGGACAAGGAGGCCGAAATCACAGAGCTTGGGTGGGTAGTAAATATCATCGTTCAGTTTGAAGAACTGCAGACAGTCAGCGTGCGTCCGGGCGAAGAATATCTGTGTACGGCAATTTCCTTTAGTGCAGAGCGAATCTGCGACAAGCTTGAGCGACTCGTCGGAATCAGCGGGACAGGATTTTTTGACTGGAATTCAAAAATGGCAACCTTTCCTCCCGGCACAGAGATCCGGACTGACGCGGTCCCGATGGACTTTTCGCAATGGAAGCCTCGCTCCGATCGTCGAGGCGTGCCATCCGGATTTCTGGAGGTCCGACTGGAAGCTTGTTCCGTTCAGTTCGAAAGAATGCCCGATGCAATCGAACTCGACAGGCTGTAATGCACTCAGTAGCCGTCTCAACTCATGCTCGAAGCCGAACGTACTGACTGGCTGCGCTAATGATTGCCTCTGTCGCCGAACGGCCTTTCGACCGGTCATAGCCAACGACCGTTGCCTCCCGAACCCGCTGTTCGGAGCCCGGCGCAACGAATGTCTCAGATGGGTCGGCAGCGGACGATCCACGCCGCCTTCGGCAACGGCTTGCAAACAACCGTTCGCATCTCGCCGCGACGATCAATCAGCGTCGCAGCCATTCAACCGGGCACATGGCGGAAGGTTACTCCAGTACGGAGCATGCGGCCGACACGCGTTGCCCACCGACGCGACGCGGCACATCGCCGCGCCGGCGGGCATGCTGCCGTCAATGCGCGTCGATGAACCGCGAATCGATATACGCGTCGACATCCTGCGACTGCTTGTACACAGCGTTACGCACGTTGAACGCATTCGCATTGCGCGTCGAGCCATAGATCGAATCGAGCCCGTCACCCTTGCGGAACGCACGCTTCGCAGCCGCTTCGTCCAGCAGGTGCGTGCCCTTCAGCAACGGAAGGTATTGCGCCGGCGCGAGCCCGACGCGCGCCGACATGATCTTGACCGCATCGGCCTGCGTCTTCGGATCGTTGATGTACGCGACGCAGCGATACCAGACCTTGACCACCTTCGCCCAATCGGCGCGGCGCGCGGCGAGGCTCGCCGGCGCGACCGTGATCGCATCGTAGATCAGCCCCGGCGCATCCGCGGACGTAAAGATCGCGCGTGCGCCCGGCGCGCGCTTCAACGCTTCGCCCGCGTTCGGTTGCCATGCAGCTACCGCCGCGATGTCGGCCGACGAACCGAGCACCTGCGGCAGCTCGTTGGTTTTCGCATTCACGAGCGTGACGTCGCTGTTCTTGAGTCCGTGCTTCTGCAGCGCGGTTTCGAGCAGCAGGTGGTCGACGAGGCCGAGCTCGACGCCGACCTTCTTGCCTTTCAGCGCCTCGACGGTGCGCAACGGCGGCTTCGCGACGATCATGTCGTTGCCGGCCGAATAATCGGTCAGCAGGATCATCACGTTCTTCGCGCCGGAAGCGCCCGTCACGAGCGCATCGCCGTTGGTCGCCGCGACCGCGTCCAGCTTGCCTGCGGAAAACGCGTCGAGCGACGCCGAATAATCGAACCATTCGAAATCGACGTCGACGCCGGCTTCCTTGAACCAGCCCTTGTCGAGCGCGACCTGGAACGCGACCCAGCCGGGCCAGTCGCTGTAGCCGATCTTCAGCGGTGCGGCAGCGTGCGCGGCAGGCGCCGCCCACAGCGTGGCGGCCGCGGCGGCGGCGCCCAAAGCATGACGGATGAAACGGAAGGACGACAGGCGGCGGAACGCCGGGGCGGGACGGGTCATCGTTGTTCTCCAGGAGACCGGGATCGGGATCGTCGATACGGCCCGTGCGCGAACACACGGGCCGGCTGCGTGACCGGTTCCTGCGGATGCGGAACGAACGGGGCGGCCACGGAGAGGCGCGACGGCCGTTGCCATCGCCAATCTCCCGGGCTTTTGTCCCGCCGTGTAGCACGCGTGCATCCGGTCTCGCGATCGGATGAACCCGCGCCGGGCTGCTCTCGGACCAGACATTCGATGAACCGGAACCCTAGCACCCCTAAGATGCGACGCCGCCGCACCTCTCGGCGTCATGCCGAGCGAGAAGCGTGCCAACGGCGCGCGGCAACGCGATTCAACGTTGACGCATGGTGCGCTGAAGTTCGATGAAGCGGGCGGCGAACAGCGCGTGCAGCGCGCGCCGGAGCAGGTCGAGCTTGTTCATGAAGGAGCGGGTATGAGGTAACGGTGCGTGAGTTCAGCAATGCCCGTGCCATCGCGGATCGCACGGTGCGCGCCCACGCGACGCGCACTGCACCGGTGCGCGGTTGCGTGCGCATGGTGCGCCGCGCGCCCGCCGCGAGGGCAAGCGAACGCGTCCGCCATCCGGATGCCGCGCGGCATCGCGCCACGGGGCCGCGTCGTACGGTGATTAGGCGGCGGCTGGCATGCAACTCGCTTATTCGATGCCCGAGAGGTGCGAAGCAATTTGCATCATCTTCAGGATCGCTAGGGTTCCGGTCGTGCGGCGTGCGCCGCGCGATGTCTGGTCCGAGAGCAATCCGGTCTTGCCTTCGCCTCGATGAGAGGAAACGGCGAGGCTCCACGGAGGGATAAAAGCCCGGGAGGTCGCGATGTCGTTCGGTCGCCCTCTCACGCCTTTTGTCCAACCGATCCCGGAGCCGCCATGTCGCCGAGCCCCCAAGCCGTCCTTGCCCCGCCGCCACACGTCGCGTGGGAAACGCTGATTCCCGCCGGAACCCACTGGTCCGGCATCCTGCGCCGCGGTCTCGCGCTGCGCATCGTCGATGTCGACGGCGGCGCGAACCTGTCCGCCGTCTTTCATCGTCAGGAAGACCTGCTCGAACGCTACAACATGGCCGATACGCTGAAGGCGCAGCACACCGCGCATCTCACGCGCGGCCATGCGCTGTATACGGACATGGGGCGCGTGATCGCGTCGATCACGGCCGACACGCTCGGCTGGCACGACCCGCTCGGCGGCGTCGGCGATGCGCGGTTGTTCGCGCACAAGTACGGCACGTCGTCGTATCAGGCCGACCGCAACGCGATGATCCGCAACGGCCGAGACAGCCTCGTGCTCGAACTCGCGAAATACGGGCTGTCGGCGCGCGATCTCGCCGCGAACGTCAACTTCTTCAGCAAGCTGGACACGCGCGACGACGGCGCGCTCGATTTCGTCGCCGGACATTCGCCGGCCGGCAGCGCGTTCGATCTGCGCTTCGAGATGAATACGCTGGCGGCGTTCTCGACCGCGCCGCATCCGCTCGACCCGCGTCCGGACTACGCGCCGAAAGCCGTGAAGCTGATCGCGTACCGCGCGTATCCGGCCGACGGCGCCGCGCCCGACGACGACCCGTGCCGGCGCGCATGCGCGGAAAACGCGCGCGGCTTCGCCAACACCGACCGCCTGTTCGCATGAGGAGCGACACCATGCCGATCATCGAAAGCCGACTCGACCCGCGCGACGCGATCCACGACACCACGCTGAACGCGGGCGACCCGTGGCTGCACGACCTGAAACGCGGGCAGATCTTCCGCATTCTCGACCTCGAAGGCAACCAGGCCGTCGACACGCTGTTCTACCGCACCGACGATCCCGAGGAGCGCTACAGCGCGCAGGACACGATCCGCACGCAGCGCAACCTGTACCTGAGCGCGGGCAGCGTACTCGTGTCGAGCCACGGCAACCCGATGGCGACGATCGTCGCCGACACGTGCGGCCGTCACGACACGCTCGGCGGCGCGTGCGCGGCCGAGAGCAACACGGTGCGCTATGCGCTCGACAAGCGCTACATGCACAACTGCCGCGACAGTTTCCTCAACGCGATCGCGCACTGCACGTGCGGCGCCGGCGCGCGGCTGACCAAGCGCGACCTGGTCGGCAACGTCAACTTCTTCATGAACGTGCCCGTCACGCCGCTCGGCGGACTCACGTTCGAGGACGGCATCTCCGCGCCCGGCAAGTACGTCGAGATGCGCGCGGAGATGGACGTCACGGTGCTGATCTCGAACTGCCCGCAACTCAACAACCCGTGCAACGGCTACAACCCGACGCCCGTGCGCCTCATCGTGTGGGAGGCGGAATGAACTGCCCCCACGCTCACTTGCTTTGCATGGGGCCGGAGTACGCGCTGAAGCGCTACTACGGGCCGACACGTTCGCTGCGGGAGGCAACATGAGATTCGCCAAAGTCCTCGTCGCGAACCGCGGCGAAATCGCGTGCCGCGTGATCCGCACGCTGAAGCGCCTCGGCATCGCATCGGTCGCGATCTATTCGGATGCCGATCGCGATGCGCGCCACGTGGCGCTCGCGGACGAAGCCGTGCGTGTCGGGCCCGCACCGGCCGCCGACAGCTATCTGAACGTCGCGGCGATCCTCGCCGCCGCGCGCGAGACCGGCGCGCAGGCCGTGCATCCCGGTTACGGCTTCCTGTCCGAGCACGCGGGCTTTGCCGACGCATGCGAAGCGGCGGGCCTGCGCTTCATCGGGCCGCGCGGCGATCACATGCGCGCGTTCGGACTCAAGCACACCGCGCGCGAACTCGCGGCCGCGCACGGCGTCGCGCTGCTGCCCGGCACCGGGCTGCTCGACGACGTCGCGACGGCGCTCGCCGAAGCCGATGCGATCGGCTATCCGGTGATGCTGAAGAGTACGGCCGGCGGCGGCGGGATCGGCATGTCGCTGTGCCGCGATGCCGCGCAGCTCGGCGCGGCGTTCGAATCCGTCGTGCGGCTCGGCGCTGCGAACTTCGCGCATGCGGGCGTCTATCTCGAGAAGTTCGTCGAACACGCGCGGCACATCGAAGTGCAGATCTTCGGCGACGGCCGCGGCGGCGCGATCGCGCTCGGCGAACGCGATTGCTCGGTGCAGCGCCGCAACCAGAAGGTGATCGAGGAAACGCCCGCGCCCGACCTGACCGACGCCGAGCGCGATGCGCTGCACGCGAGCGCGGTGCGGCTCGTGCGCGCGGTGGGCTACGCATCGGCCGGCACGGTCGAATTCGTATTCGACGCGACCGCGCGGCAGTTCTATTTCCTCGAGGTGAACACGCGGCTGCAGGTCGAACATTGCGTGACCGAGGCAGTGACGGGCGTCGATCTCGTCGAATGGATGATCCTGCAGGCCGAAGGCGACCTGCCGCCGCTCGACACGCTCGCCGTCGCGCCGCGCGGCGCGAGCATCCAGGTGCGGCTCTATGCGGAGGATCCGAACAAGCAGTTTCAGCCGAGCGCCGGGGTGCTCACGCACGTCGCGTTTCCCGACAACGTGCGGGTCGACGGCTGGATCGACGCGGGCACGGAGATCAGCGCGCATTACGATCCGCTGCTCGCGAAGCTGATCGTGCACGGCGACACGCGGCGCGACGCGCTGGGCGCGCTGCGCGCCGCGCTCGACCAGACCGAGCTGTACGGGATCGAGACCAACCTCGACTACCTGCGTGCCGTCGTCGGTTCCGACACGTTCGCGCGCGGCGCGCCGACGACCGCGTTCCTGTCGCGCTTCGCGTTCGCGCCGCACACGATCGACGTGCTCGACGGTGGCGTGCAGACCACTGTGCAGCAGGCGCCCGGGCGGGTCGGCTACTGGAGCGTCGGCGTGCCGCCGTCGGGGCCGATGGACGATCGCGCGTTCGATCTCGCGAACGCGCTGCTCGGCAACGCGCGCGACGCGGCCGGGCTGGAATTCACGATGGTCGGCGCGACGCTGCGCTTCAATACCGCCACGCTGTTCGTGCTCGGCGGCGCGCCGCTCGCGGCCACGCTCGACGGCGAAGCGGTGCCGTTCTGGGAGGTCGTGCGCGCACGAGCGGGTGCGGTACTCAAGCTGGGTGGCGTGACGGGCGCGGGTGTGCGCGCGTGTCTCGCCGTCAACGGCGGGCTGCAGGTGCCCGACTATCTCGGCAGCAAGGCGACCTTCACGCTCGGCCAGTTCGGCGGCCATGCCGGCCGCGCGTTGCGCAAGGGCGACGTGCTGCATCTGCACGCGGACGCCGGGCGCGGCAACGCCGGTGCGACGCTGGCCGCGGCCGATATTCCCGCGCTGACGCATGCGTGGACGCTCGGCGTGCTCGACGGTCCGCATGGCGCGCCGGACTTCTTCACGCCGGACGACATCGCGATGCTTTACGGCACGCAGTGGACCGTCCATTACAACTCCAGCCGCACCGGCGTGCGGCTGATCGGCCCGAAGCCGCAATGGGCGCGCGCGGACGGCGGCGAGGCGGGGCTGCATCCGTCGAATATCCACGACAACGCGTATGCGATCGGCACCGTCGATTTCACGGGCGACATGCCGGTGATTCTCGGCCCGGACGGGCCGAGCCTCGGCGGCTTCGTGTGTCCGGTGACGGTCGTGCGCGACGAGCTGTGGAAGCTCGGGCAGTTGCGGCCGGGCGATACCGTGCAGTTCGTGCGCGCGAACGTGTCGGTCGGGATATCGACCGGGAAACCCGCTGCCGCGATCGCTGAGGCGACGCGTGACGTTGCCGCCGTTGCTGCTGCATCCGGCTCATCCGACGATTGCGTGCTGCATCGCGACCCGTCGGCCGGCGGCGGCATCGGCGTCGTCTACCGGCGCTCGGGCGATCGCAACGTACTGGTCGAATACGGGCCGCTGGTGCTCGACCTGAACCTGCGCTTTCGCGTGCATGCGCTGATGGGCTGGCTCGACGCGCACCGGCTGCCCGGCATGCTCGACCTGACGCCGGGCATTCGCTCGCTTCAGGTGCAGTTCGATGCACGGACGCTGCGGCTGGACGCGCTGCTCGCGCATCTGCAGGCCGCGGAGCGCGAACTCGCCGACGTGGCCGACATGCGCGTGCCGAACCGCATCGTGCATCTGCCGCTGTCCTGGGACGACCCGTCGACGCGCGTCGCGATCGAGCGCTACATGCAGTCGGTGCGGCCCGACGCGCCGTGGTGCCCGAGCAATATCGAGTTCATCCGGCGCATCAACGGCCTGGCGAGCATCGACGACGTGAAGCGCGTCGTGTTCGACGCGCGCTATCTGGTGATGGGCCTCGGCGACGTTTACCTCGGTGCGCCCGTCGCGACGCCGCTCGATCCCCGGCACCGGCTCGTGACGACGAAGTACAACCCCGCGCGCACGTGGACGCCGGAGAACGCGGTCGGCATCGGCGGCGCGTATCTGTGCGTGTACGGAATGGAAGGGCCGGGCGGCTATCAGTTCGTTGGCCGGACCGTGCAGATGTGGAATCGCCACCGCACCACGCGCGAATTCGAAGCCGGCAAACCGTGGCTGCTGCGCTTCTTCGACGAGATCCGCTTCTACGAAGTCAGCGAGGCCGAGTTGGCTGCGCTACGGGCGGATTTCATCGCGGGCCGCGCGACGCTGAAGATCGAGGAATCGGTGTTCGATCTGCGCGAATACAACCGCTTCCTGCACGACGAGGCGGAGTCGATCGCCGCGTTCAAGGCGACGCAGCAGGCCGCGTTCGACGCGGAGCGCGAGCGCTGGCGCGCGGCCGGCCACGCGGAATACGTCGGCGACGGGGAGCCGGGTGATGCGCACGCGGACCGCGTAGCGGGCGCGCTCGACGACACGCAGCGCGCGATCGCCGCGGACGTGTCGGGCAGCGTGTGGAAAGTGCTGGTCGAAGCCGGCGAGCGCGTGACCGAAGGGCAGGTCGTCGCGATCGTCGAGTCGATGAAGATGGAGGTGGCGGTGACGGCAACGGAAGACGGCACGATCGAGACGATCGATTGCGCGTCAGGCGCTGCGGTGGTGGCTGGCCAGCGGTTGATGGTGATGAAGGCGGGCGCCGCCGAGGAGGTTGCATGAGCACGACGAAACGCCCGGTTTTGCCGGGGCGGCACTCGATTGCCGCGCTGCGCGCGCGCTACGCGGCGGGCGACCTGACGCCGCATGCGCTCGTCGACGCGATCGCTACGCACTTCGACGCGGGCGATCCGCACCATGCGTGGATCCGGCCGCTGACGCGCGACGAGATGATGCCGTACGCCGACGCGCTGGCCGGACGCGACATCGCGTCGTTGCCGCTGTACGGCGTGCCGTTCGCGATCAAGGACAACATCGACGTCGCCGGCATCCCGACGACGGCCGGCTGTCCCGCCTACACATACACGCCGGCACGCAGCGCGCCCGTCGTCGAGCGGTTGATCGCGGCCGGCGCGATTCCCGTCGGCAAGACCAATCTCGACCAGTTCGCGACCGGGCTCTCGGGGCAGCGCTCGCCTTACGGCGCATGCCGCAATGCGCTCGACCCGCGCTATGCGTCGGGCGGGTCGAGTTCCGGGTCGGCGGTGGCGGTCGCGCTCGGCGTCGCGACGTTCTCGCTCGGCACCGACACGGCTGGCTCCGGGCGCGTGCCGGCCGCCTTCCACGGGCTCGTCGGGCTCAAGCCGACACGGGGCGTGCTGAGCACGCTCGGCGTGGTGCCGGCCTGCCGGTCGCTCGACTGCGTGTCGGTGTTCGCGCGGTCGGCGGACGACGCGCGCACCGTATTCGCCGCCGCGCACGGCGTGACGGAAGGCGACCCGTACGGGCGCCCGTGGCAGCCGCTGTTGGGTGCGGACGGATTGCGCGCGGACCCGGCGCGGCCGCTCGGGCAATTGCGTTTCGGCATGCCGCGTGCCGATCAGCTCGAATTCTTCGGCGACGAATCGTATCGCGCGGCGTGGGGCGCGGCGCTCGAACGGCTGCGTGCGACCGGCGCGCGGATCGTCGAGATCGACTTCGAACCGTTTCTGGCGGCCGCGCGGCTGCTGTACGACGGCCCGTGGGTCGCCGAGCGGCTCGCCGCGATCGGCGCGTTCGCCGCGCGTGAGCCCGATGCGCTGCATCCGGTGATCCGCGAGATCATTGGCGGCGCCGCGCGCTTCAGCGCCGCCGATGCGTTCGCCGCATTCGACCGGCTTGCGGCGCTGCGCGTCGAGGCGGCCCGCGCGTGGGACGGCCTCGACGCGATCGTGATGCCGACCTCGGCGACGACCGCGACCGTCGAGGCGCTCGAAGCCGATCCGATCGCGATCAATTCGCGCTTCGGCTACTACACGAACTTCGTGAACCTGCTCGACCTGTCGGCGATCGCGGTGCCTGCGGGCACGTGCGCGACCGGGCCGCATGCGGGCTTGCCGTTCGGGATCACGTTCGTCGGCCGCGCGCACGACGATGCGCGGTTGCTCGATCTCGCGCACGCGTGGGGCGACGGCGCAGCCGCGCTCGACGAGGTTCGGCCACCCGCGGCCGCGACGCCGGCGCGTGCCGCGGCCGAGGGCGTCGTGCGGGTGGCCGTCGTCGGTGCGCATCTGCGCGGCGAACCGTTGAACGGGCAGCTCACGCAGCGTGGCGCGCGCTTCGTCTCCGCGACCACGACCGCGCCGGCCTATCGTCTCTATGCGCTGTCCGCCGATGCAAGCGGCGGCGTCGCCAAACCGGGCCTCGTGCGCGTGCCGGACGGCGGCGCGCCGATCGCGGTCGAGGTCTGGGAGATACCGGTCGACGCGTACGGCAGTTTCGTCGCCGGTATCGCGGCGCCGCTCGGCATCGGCACGCTGACACTCGCCGACGGTGCGCGCGTGCAGGGCTTCCTGTGCGAAAGCGTGGCGCTCGACGATGCGCAGGACATCACGCGCTTCGGCGGCTGGCGCGCTTACCGCGCGCAGGCGGCCCGCGACGTACTGCAATGAACGCACGGTCGCGCGATGCCGCGGCATCCGCGCGACCGGCACCCGAAACGATACGGAGATTCCGATGACAACGACCCGCAACACGACCGGCTGGCTCGCGGTGCGCCGCGAGCTGACCACGCGCGGCAAATGGACGCTCGGGCTGGCGTCCTTCCTGCTGCCGTTCGCCGTCTGGTGCCTGATCAGCTATGTCCCGTTCGTCTGGCATCCGCAGATGCGCATCACGAATCCGGGCAGCGTCGACTATTTCCAGACCGGCATGCAGATCGACCGCGACGTGTTCGACGACGAGCGCGCGCATGCGCGTGCGACGCACGCGGCGGTGCCCGAGGGCGAGCGCGCGAATCCGGTGTACCTGCCGGCGCCGCACCAGGTATTGCGCGCGTTCTACACGGCGTTCACGACTCCGCCCGCGTCGCGCGACGGCGTGTGGCTGCACGAAAGCCTGTGGCACAGCATCCGCATCATCTTCTGGGGCTTCGTGATTTCGTCCGCGATCGGCGTGCCGCTCGGCATCGTCTGCGGCACCTTCAGTGCGCTCGCGCGGCTGCAGGAGCCGTTCCTCGAGTTCTTCCGCTATCTGCCGGCGCCCGCGTTCGGCGCGCTGATGGTCGCGATTCTCGGCATCTACGACGCGCCGAAGATCGCGATCATCGTGATCGGTACGCTGTTCCAGCAGGTGCTGATCGTCGCGAACACCACGCGCAAGCTCGAATACGGACTGTTCGAGGCCGCGATGACGCTCGGCACGAAGAAGCTGAAGCTGCTCACGCACGTCGTGATTCCGGGCGTGCTGCCGGACCTGTATCGCGATCAGCGGATCCTGCTCGGCTGGGCGTGGACGTATCTGATCGTCGCCGAGCTGGTCGGCACGAGTTCGGGCATCACGTGGTACATCAGCCAGCAGGCGCGCTACCAGCATTTCGACAACGTGTATGCGGCGATCCTGATGATCGGGATCATCGGCCTCGGCACCGACATCGTGCTCGGGCTGCTCGGCCGCCGGCTCTTTCCGTGGGACCGCACGCTGAAAGCGTGACGTTCGCCCGCCCGTACCCATCGACCGATTTCCGCAGAGGGCATCATGCAGAACCCGCAAGCCGTCCCCGATTACCTGATCCAATCCGACGCGGTGCGCGAGCGCTTCGCGCGACTGAAGGCCCGCGACGTGATACTCGACGTGCGGCACGTCGGCAAGCGTTTCGCGACGCCGCAGGGCGAGTGCGTCGCGCTCGACGACATCAGCTTCCGCACGCACCGGCGCGAGTTCGTGTGCGTGATCGGCCCGTCCGGCTGCGGCAAGTCGACGTTGATCCGGATCCTTGCCGGGCTCGACGCGCAGACGAGCGGCGAAGTGCTGCTGGACGGCAAACCGGTGGACGGGCCGGGCGCCGATCGCGGGATGGTGTTCCAGGGCTATACGCTGTTTCCGTGGCTCACGGTCAAGAAGAACGTGATGTTCGGTTTGCGAATGAACGGCAGCAGCAGCGGCGTGGCCGAGCGCGAGGCGCTGCAGTGGCTCGATCTCGTCGGGCTGACGCGTTTCGCCGACGTGTATCCGCACCAGTTGTCGGGCGGCATGAAGCAGCGCGTGGCGATTGCCCGCGCGCTCGCGAACCGTCCGCGCATCCTGCTGATGGACGAACCGTTCGGCGCGCTCGACGCCCAGACGCGTGCGAGGATGCAGACGCACCTGCTCGACATCTGGCGCAACATCGACGTGACGATCCTGTTCATCACGCACGACCTCGACGAGGCGATTTTTCTGGCCGACCGGATTCTGGTGCTGAAGGCGAATCCGGGTGGGGTGCAGGAGCTGATCGAGGTGCCGGTGCCGCGGCCGCGCGATTATTCGCAGGTCAATACGCCCGAGTTCATCGCGACGAAGGCGCGGCTCGAAGCGCTGATTCATCCGAAGGAGGCCGCGACGGCGGAAGACGACGGTATCAAGCCGCACATGATCCGGATGACGGATGTTGCGGATAACGTCGAATAGTCGACGACTTCACACGCGCCTGCACCAAAATGATGTCGCCAACTGGCTTACACCCGGATTAATTTTGTCCACGCTTCGTGGACCTCGACTTCCCACGGTAAGCTGATGAATTCCCGATCGATTCTTCGGCTTGCGAGAGAAAGCGATGAAGGTGACCATTGCGTACATCGAAGAACCGCCATTCGGCTGGACCGAAGCGGAGGGCACGGCTACCGGCGCCGATCTCGAACTCGCGGCGATGATTCTCCGGCAGATCGGCGTCACCCGGATCGAGTATTGCGCGACGACGTTCGGCGAATTGCTGCCCGGCGTTGCGTCAGGTCACTGGGACATGAATGTGCCGCTCTTCGTGACGCCGCAGCGAGCCCATGCCGTCGCGTTCAGCGTGCCGGTGTGGGGGATCGAGGACGGTTTCCTGGTTCGACCCGGCAACCCGAAGGCGCTCAGGAGTTATGCGTCGATCGCCCAACGTCCCGATGCGCGCCTCGGCATCATTGCCGGACAGGTCCAGCATGATTCCGCGATGGCGTCAGGCGTGAGCCGGCGGCAAATCGTCGTCTTCGAACAGCAGGCCGACGCGATTGCGGCCGTTCTCTCCGGCGTGATCGACGCGTATGCGAGCACCGCGTTGGGGAATCGAATCGTGGCGGGCCGGATAGGCAGCGCGCTGATCGAGGCCGTCGCGCACGAGCCGGATGTCGACGGCGGACAGCGGACGCCTCCGCTGGGCGCGTTCTCGTTCAACCGGGAAAACCGGGGTCTTCTCGACGCGTTTGATCGGCGACTTCGTGCCTATCTCGGCTCGCCCGACCATCGCGCCCGCATGGCGAGATTCGGACTGACGGCGCGCGAGATCGATCCAGCCGTCTTGCAGGCAGGATAGGTCGGCGCCCGGCCGCGCCGGGCAACCGACCATTCGTCTCGTCTCGTCCCGGCGGAATGCCCGGACATCGAGCTTGATCAGTCAAACCTGATCAAGTCCTTGAAGATCAGGCGTCCCCAGCTTTTTCCGCGCGCGTGCACCAGCCATCCGCCTTCCGACAGCCCGCCGAGCTGGATCGGCGCGAAGCCGAGTTTTTCCGCAAGCGCGCTCACGTCCGCCGCGGCCTCGTCGTCGTCGCTCGCCAGAAACACGACTCTCCTGCCGCCGTGGACGGCCGGGTCCTGGCCAAGGACGGCCGCGACCAGATGGTTGAAGCCTTTCACCAGCCGGGCTCCGGTGAACGCTTTCGCGACGAAGGCCGAGGACGGGAGACCGTCCAGTTCGTCCAGCGGGGCCTGCGTGTTCATCGCGTCGATGACGGTCTTCCCGTTCCAGTCGGCCAGCGCTTTGGCGACCGCGGGGTGCGACTCGAAACGAACCGCCAGAAAGATGACGTCTGCCTTGACGGCTTCCGCCAGGCTCGTGGGCGTGATCGTCGGTCCGATCGCGGCCGCATCGGCCGCAAAGCTTGCCGGGTCGCGCGTGGTTGCAACGGCCACGTCGATACCGTTGCGGGCGAACGCGCCGGCAAGCGCGTGGCCGATCTTGCCGAAGCCGATGATGGCGTAACGCATGGGTTTCTCCTTCGTTTTCCGGTGTGCTCAGAGCTTGTAACCGCCGCTCGCCTCGATCGTCTGGCCCGTCACCCAGTGGCCGTCGTCGGACGCGAGAAACGCGACGACGGCCGCGATTTCCGAAGGCTCGCCAAAGCGGCCCAGCGCGATTTGCGCCTCGACCGCCTTGACGAGTTCGGGATTCTCGCGAAAGGCGGCGTTCGCATCCGTTCGCGTGAAGCCGGGCGCGACGGCGTTCGCGGTGATGCCGCGCGGCCCGAGCTCGATGGCGAGCGTCCGGGTCAGCGTGTTGATCGCCGCTTTCGCCATCGAGTAGACGGGCGCCGCCGTGACGGGCTTCGTGGCGGCAGCGGATGAAATGTTGACGATGCGCGCGCCATCGGCGAGGCGATCCAGCGCGGCCTGGACGATGAAGAAGGGCGCGCGGGCGTAGACCGCCATCAGCGTGTCCCAGCTTTTCGGCGTCGCGTCCTTGAAGCCGACCCAGCCGGAATTGCCTGCGTTGTTGACCAGAATGTCGAGGGTCTTGCTGCCGTTGCGCCGGGTGAGTTCGTCGTCGAGTCTTTCGAACAAGGCCGGCACGCTCGCCGGGTCGACGAGATCCGCATGGATCGCAAACGCGGTGCCGCCCGCTTTTTCGATCGCAGCGATCGCCTCGTCCGCGCCGGATTGGCTGGCGTTGTAGGTCAGTGCGACCGTCGCGCCGTCCCGGGCGAGACGTTCGGCGATCGCACGGCCAATGCCGCGTGACGCGCCGGTCACGAGCGCCGTTTTGCCTGTTAGCGATTGGGTCATGTGGTGCCTCTCCTCAGAGTTGCGCCAGGCCGCCGTCGACGGCGACCTCGCTGGCGGTCATGAAGCTGCTGTCCGACGACGCAAGAAAGGCGGCCACCGCGCCGATCTCTGCCGGATCGGCCATGCGCTGGAGCGGCGTCATCGCGCCGTAGGCTTTCTGGCCTTCTTCGCCGAGCGCTTCCTTGGCCAGTTCCGTCGCCGTCGCACCGGGCGACAGCACGTTGACCCGGATGCCGGTGCCTTTCAGCTCTTCCGCCCAGGTCCGGGCGAGGTTGCGCACCGCGGCCTTGCTCGCGCTGTAGGCCGTGAACCCCGGGGCTCCCGTGGTGCCGGCGCTCGAGCCGGTCAGGATGATCGACCCGCCCGCGCGCATCAGCGGCAGCGCCTTCTGGACCGTGAAGATCGTCCCCTTCACATTGGTATCGAACGTGTCGTCGATGTGCCCGGTGGTGATCTGGCCGAGCGGAAGCGGGCTGCCCGTCCCCGCATTGGCGAAGACGATGTCGAGGGTCCCGCGCTCCGCCTTTACCGACGCGTAGAGCCGGTCGAGGTCGGCCGGTTCGGCCACCGAGCCCTTCATCGCGCGGGCATGGGGCCCCAGGTCGGCCACTGCCGCGTCGAGCGCCGCCTGCCGGCGACCGAAGAGGAAGACGAACGCGCCTTCCTCGATGAAGCGCTTTGCCGCCGCCCGGCCGATGCCGGTTGCGCCGCCGGTGATCACGGCGGTCTTTCCATTCAGTCTGTTCATGTCATGCGTCCTTCGAAACGAAATCGACAAGCCCGATTCTGGCGCGCTTGATTCATGAAGAAAACTGACTGAATATCTATAAGTGCCATCTACTTTTTAGATAGATATATGCTGGACAACGTCACCATCAATCAGCTTCGCGCGTTCGTCGCCGTGTGCGACCAGGGAAGCTTTTCCGGCGCCGCGCGGGAACTGAGGCGTGCGCAATCGGCGATCAGTCATGCAATCAGCGCGCTCGAGAGCGCATTCGACGTGGTGCTGTTCGAGCGCAACACGCGCAAGGCGACGCTCACGGCCGCCGGCCGCAGCCTGCTGCCCGATGCGCGCGGGGTGATCTCACGCACCGAGGAAATGAAGATGCGTGCGGTTGCGATCGCCGAAACCGGCGTCCCGCAGGTGTCGATCTCCATCGACACCTATTTCCCGCGTGCGCACCTGATCGAATGCCTGCGCACGCTGCAGGCGGAATTTCCAACGATTGCCATCAATCTGCGCATGACGACCATGCAGGGCGGCGAGCGCCTGGTTCTCGAGGGCACGTGCGCATTGGCGGTGACGATCACGGACGTGCCCGAGTTGAGCCCGGGCACCATCGAACGGCATCATTTGCTCGATGCGCAAATGGTGACCGTATGTGGGCCAGCGCATCCGCTGGCCGCATGCGCGAAGCCGATTCCGCGGGAGGAATTCGGCCGGCACATCCAGCTCGTCGTCACCGACAATCAGCCCGATGCGGAAAAGACCCAGCAAGGCGTCGCCAGTGAACGCCAGTGGTGGGTGAACGATCTCGGCGCGAAGCACGACCTGCTCAGAGGGAACCTGTGCTGGGGGCACATGCCGCGCCATATGGTCGAGGCCGACCTCGCGAACGGAACGCTGGTCGAGCTCCAGCGGCGTGCGTGGCACATGCGTCCGCTTACGTTCATGATTTCGCAGCGGCGCGGGTACGCGTTTTCCGGATGCGAGACACGGCTGGTCGAGCTCCTTGGCAGTTGTCCTTCGCAAAAGGCGGGAAGCGCGAGGTCGACGTGACGTGCGGCCGCTTTCGGGCGGCAGCGGTCTTGATGGAGCGGGGCCGGGGCATCAGGTGGCAGCGCGGTCATGGGGCAGGGTGCTCGACTCCGCCACCTGCCGGACCATCACTTCGGCCATCGCCAGACGGGATTGCCCAGATGTTCGGCGAAGTAGTCGGACAATGCCGTCACCTTCGCCGGGCGTGCCCGTGCCGACGGCGTAACGAAATAAAGACCGCCCTTCGTCAGCGACCAGTCGGTGAGAATGGCTTCGAGGCGGCCATCGGCCAGATATTCATGGGCGATGAACTCCGGCAACTCGGCGATCGCGAGCCCATCGAGCAGCGTCGGCAACAGCGCATCGGCGTTGGTGACGCGCAGCGGGCCCGTCGGCATCACCGGCTCCTCGTCGCCCGCGTCGTTCGTGAAGCGCCATACGGCACTCCGCGCGCGATACGCGTACGAGAGGCACGGGCGATCCGCCAGCTCGCTCGGATGCGTGGGTCGCCCTTCGCGCCGCAAATATTCCGGCGATGCCACCACGAGTTGCGTGACCGCGCACAGCCGACGCGCGACCAGCGACGAATCCGGCAGCGCGGCGATCCGCAACGCGGCGTCGAATCCATCGGCGATCAGATCGACCGACGCATCCGATAAATGCAGGTCGATCGACACTTCCGGATACGCGCGAAAGAAGCCCGGCAGCAGTGGTGCGACCCAGCGCAGCCCGAACGACATCGGCACGGCCAGGCGCACCAGCCCGCGCGGCTGCACCGACATCTCGCGCGCCGAGCTTTCCGCCTCCTCGGCCTGGCGATAGATCTCGCCGGCTTTCTCGCTGATCGTCCGGCCGAACTCGGTCAGCGACAGCTGGCGCGACGTGCGGTTGAACAGCCGCGCGCCGAGCCGCTCCTCCAGACGCGCCACCCCGCGCGAGACGGTGGCGACCGACACCCCGGTCGCGCGCGCCGCGGCGGCAAACGACCCGTGCTCGGCCACTTTCGCGAACATCGCGAGCCCTTCGAAATCAGGTAGGTGCGCCATTTCTCTTCATCTTTTCATTTATGCAACGTTTGTTTGCGATTGATTCTATTTCGAAAAGATCAGCCCGTCGATATTCTCCTCACATCGCAGCACGTAACACCGAACCCAAACACCGCTGACCCACTGAAAGGAGCAATACCATGGCACGCAAACTCGACAACAAGATCGCACTCGTCACCGGCGCAACCAGCGGCATCGGGCTGGCCACCGCTCAACGCTTCGCGGCGGAAGGCGCTCACGTCTATCTCACGGGCCGCCGCCAGGCCGAACTCGATGCCGCCGTGAAGCGCATTCGCGAAGCCGGCGGCAACGCGACCGGCGTGCGTTCCGATTCCACGAAGCTCGATGAACTCGACGCGCTGTATGCGCAAATCAACGAAGAACAGGGGCGCCTGGACGTGCTGTTCGTGAACGCCGGCGGCGGCTCGATGCTGCCGCTGGGCAGCATCACCGAAGCGCACTACGACGAAACCTTCGACCGAAACGTGAAGGGTGTGCTGTTCACCGTGCAGAAGGCGCTGCCGCTGCTCGCCGATAGCGCATCGGTGATTCTGACCGGCTCGACGGCGGGTAGCGCGGGCACCGCTGCGTTCAGCGTGTATTCGGCTTCGAAGGCGGCGGTGCGTGCCTTCGCACGCAGCTGGATTCTCGACCTCAAGGAGCGCGGCATCCGCGTGAACACGATCAGCCCGGGCGCGACCCGCACGCCCGGCCTGCTCGATCTCGCCGGTGACGATGCGGCTCAGCGGCAGGGGCTGGCCGATTATCTGGCGGCGCAGATCCCGATGGGGCGGCTCGGCGAGCCGGAAGAGATCGCGAGCGCGGCGCTGTTCCTGGCGTCGGACGACGCGAGCTTCGTGAACGGCATCGAATTGTTCGTCGACGGCGGCCAGCAACAGATTTGAGGGGGGATCGACGCGACGTGGGACACGCGTTCGCGTCGATCGTCGTCAGTGCGCGCAGGAACGCGTTGGCGTGTGTTGTCGCCGTGGCGCCGGCCGGCGTTGTTTCTGCCGCGGACGTATCTTCAAGCCGCCGCGGACCGCCCTTGTGGCTGGGCGAGGTGCGCCAGCCCGAGGCTTTCCAGCGTCTGGGCCTGGATCGATGCTGCCTGGGCGTTGAGGGCGTCGGCGCCGAACGACTGGCCCACGACCACACGGGCGGGCCGCGTGCCGTTTGCCTGTTCGGCGAGCTGCACGATTGCATCGGCGACGTCGTGCGGGTCCGGCGCGTGGTCGCTCGCGAACAACGCCATCAACGTCTCCACCATCTTGTCCGGAATCGCACCGGCTTCACCGTAGCCGGCGGCGCGCGCGGCGTCGGCGGGCCGCTGCGCGCTGGCGAAGATATGCGTTGGATAGTTGCTGGGTTGAACGAGAACGACGTCGATGCCCAACGTCGACAATTCATAGCGGTAGCTGTCAGTCAACGCTTCGATCGCAAACTTCGATGCGCCGTAGAGACCGAAGAACGGAAACGTCACGCGGCCGAGTATCGAGCCGATGTTCACGATCAGGCCTTCACCCTGTTTCCTGAAGGTCGGCAATACCGCTCTCGACGTTCGCTGGATACCAAATACGTTCACGTCGAAGAGTGCCTGTACCTGCTTGGTCGTGAACGCCTCGGAAACGCCGGCCGACCCGATACCTGCGTTGTTGACGAGGACGTCGAGACGCCCGGTATTGTCCAGCACGGAAGCGACGCCGCGCTCGACGGACGCATCGTCCGTCACGTCGAGTTCGACGACATGCGCGCCGCTCGCCCGGAGGGCATCGGCATGAGGCCGGTTGCGGCCGGCGACGTCACGCATCGAGGCGAATACCCGGTGCCCTGCACGCGCGAGCGTTTCCGCGGTGTCGCGGCCGAAGCCGCTGCTGGCGCCGGTGATCAGAATGGTTCTGGACATGTCGAGTGTTTCCCAGCAAGAAGGTTGGAGGACCGCAACCGCATCCGTACGTGCAGGTCCGATGCGGTCGAGATGAAACGTGCGATGTCGTTGAACCCCCGGGCGGCCGGTGTCTTCATCGCGTTGCCACGCAGTCTAGGCTTTGCCCGGAAACCGGGCTATAGTCGTAAATGACATTAATAGTGGTATTTACGACATGAGATTGACGATCCTGGCCCTCGAGGGCCTGTTCGATACCGGGCTGACGGTACTGCTGGATACCTTCGCGATGGCCAACGAACTGGCTGCCGCCCAAGGCTTCGCCGCACCGCCCTTCGAGGTGACGGTGGCTGGCGTGCGCAAACGCATTCGTACCGCGCATGGATTGTCGATGCTGGTGGAGCCGGCAAGCAGCGTACGCCACGCGGACTGGGTGGCCGTGCCCGCGCCCGGTATCAGAGAGCCGGAGCGCCTGATCGAGACGCTGCGGCGTCGGGACGTGTGCGATGCGATGGCGCACCTTCGTGCGTGGCATGCCGATGGCGTCGGCGTCGCCGCCGCTTGTATCGGTACGTTTTTGCTGGCCGAAGCCGGGCTGCTGGATCATCGCGAGGCGACAACGACCTGGTCGCTGTCGCCTTTTTTCCGTCAACGTTATCCGGCCGTCGATCTGAACGATTCGCGGATGGTCGTCGCCGCGGATCGCGTGGTCACCGCAGGATCGGCCATGGGCCATCTCGACCTTGCGCTGTGGTTGCTGCGTCAGGCCAGTCCCGAACTGGCGACGCTCGTGGCTCGCTTCATGCTGATCGACAAGCGTTCGTCACAGGCCGAATACATCATTCCGGATTACCTTGCGCACGCCGATCCGTTGATCGCGCGATTCGAGCGCTGGGCCCGCGAGAATCTTTCCCTCGGTTTCTCGCTGCAGACGGCGGCCGCCGCACTCGCCGTCGGACCGCGCACGTTGCAGCGCCGTACCGAGGCGGTACTCGGGAAGTCGCCTTTGGCGTTCTTCCAGGATCTGCGAATCGAACGGGCGCAGACACTCGTGTCGATGGGTTACGACCTGGAGACGATCGCAGGCGAGGTGGGCTACGCGGATTCGGCGACGTTGCGGGCCTTGTTGCGTCGCAGGCTCGGCCGCGGGGTGCGGGAATTGCGTGCCGACAATCGGTAGCGAATCGGTAGCGCCCCCGGTACGGATCGGCATGGCTTCGTCAATGGCGAGCGCTTCGGCTTCGAGGACCGTCGCTGCGAATGCCGAAGCGAGGCTCCGTGGGTTCCGCCGGAACAGCACTAGCGCGCGCCGACGCCCCCGTGAATGCCCGTCAGTTCGACCACGAAATCCAGGAACGCGCGCGTCTTGGCCGGCACGTGATGCCGGGACGGGTAGTACGCGTATAACGGATACCGCTCGTCGGCCCATTCGGGAAAGAGATTGATCAACCGGCCGTCGGCGATCAGCGGCTCGGCGCCGAGCAGCAGCATCTGCGCAATGCCGGAACCGGCGAGGCACGCATTGAGCAGCGCGCCCGGATCGTTGACCGTCAGGCGTCCGCGGGTGTCGACCACGATGCGTTTGCGCCGGCGATGGAATTCCCACGTGAACGGCTTGCCTGTCTCCGGATTGCGAAACTCCAGGCAGCGGTGGCTGCGGTTTTCGAGGTCCTGGGGTTTGGCCGGCCGCCCCCGGCGTGCGATGTACGAGGGCGCCGCGACCGTCACGACGCCGGTATCGAGCAGCTTTCTCGCGATCAGGCTGGATGCGCGCGGTTCGCCGAATCGCACGGCGAGGTCGAAGCCGTCCGTGACGAGGTCGCCCAGGCTGTCTCGCGCGATGAGCTCGATTTCGAGGTCGGGATGCGCGTCCATGAACGCATCGAGCCGTGGCCCGAGAATGGCCCGGTAGACGACCGGATCCAGATTGATCCTCAGCCTGCCGCGCACGGCGGAGACGCCTCCTGCCGCCGCCGCCGCGGCTTCCTCCAGCCCGGCGAGATGGGGCATCACCTGCTCGTAAAAGCGGCGCCCTTCTTCCGTCAGCGAGACGGACCGCGTCGTTCGGTTGAAAAGCCGGATGTTGAGCCTTTTTTCCAGCCGCGCAATCGCTCGACTGACGCCCGGCGGCGTCATGCCGATGACGTCGGCGGCAGCCGAGAACGTCCCGGCATCGACCACGGCGGCGAATACGCTGATGCTGCCGGACAGTTTCTCGCTATTGGATCTCATGGTTGTTCGAGTGAATACGGATGGCGAATCGCGCGCGCCCCACTGAAGGCCGGCACGCCAACGCCGCACAGCGCAGCCATTCGGGCGTCGGTGTCGATCATGCCGAATTGATGACGCGTTGTCACTTATCTGATGCCGTCCATGTCGTTTTGTTTTGGTCGGCATTTGTCGACAATGCGACCCGCGTATTCACACACGGAGAACGAGCAATGTATGCAATCACGGGAATCACCGGTCAGGTCGGCGGCGCGCTGGCGCGCGAGCTACTGGCCTCGGGTCGGTCGGTCCGCGCAGTGGTGCGCGACACGACGCGGGCAGCGGTGTGGGCGGAGCGCGGGTGTGAGATGGCGACCGCCTTCATGGAAGATCCTTCGTCGCTCGCCGCCGCGTTCGCCGGCGCGGCGGGCGTTTTCATCCTGCTGCCGCCGGTGTTCGATCCGGCGCCCGGGTTTCCCGAAGCGCGGAAAGTGATCGAGGCCGTATCCGCCGCGCTTCTGAAAGCGCGCCCCGAAAAGGTCGTGTGCCTGTCGACGATCGGCGCGCAGGCCGACGAGACCAATCTGCTCACGCAACTCATGCTGATGGAGCAGACGCTGCGCGAGATGCCGATGCCGGTGACGTTCCTGCGGCCCGGCTGGTTCATGGAGAACGCCGCGTGGGATGTCGCGTCCGCGCGCGACGAGGGCGTCGTCGCCAGTTACCTGCAGCCGCTCGACAAGCCCGTGCCGATGGTCGCGACCGCGGACGTGGGCCGCGTTGCGGCGGAACTGCTGCAGCAGACGTGGAGTGGGGTGCGCGTCGTCGAGCTCGAGGGGCCGCACCGGGTGAGCCCCAACGATCTCGCGCTGGCCTTCGCTCGCGTGTTGGGCCGTGACATGCGCGCGGAGGCCGTCGACAGGCGAACGTGGGAAGCGCTGTTCCGCTCGCAGGGCATGAAGCATCCGCTCCCGCGCATGCGCATGCTGGACGGCTTCAACGAAGGCTGGATCGATTTCGAAAGTAATCCTGACGGCATCTTGCGCGGCCGTGTCGAGCTGGACACGGTTCTGGGCGAGCTCATGTCGCGTACGGTCTGATTGAATGCGGCGGGCGACGCGTGGCGCGCTTGCGCTACGCCCGCCCATGCAGCGGATTTCCCGTCGGACGGATAGTGGCTTCCGTGTCGAAGGGATGTCGCAAATGTCGCCATTAATGTCATTTATGACTATGGCGAACGACCTCGTCCCGCGTCTAGACTGCGAAGCATTTCCGGCATCCGCAGGCCCCTCCTGCGGCTCGGTCCGACAGAGGCCAATCCGATGACATTTTCGCCAGAACTTCACCTGCTGACGCTGACCGCGATCGCGACGCTGCTGATGTGGATCCCCTACATGCTGGCGAGAATCGTCACGCGTGGCCTGATGGCGGCCTTGAGCAATCCCGATCCGTCCTTCCCGCCTGATCCGCCGTGGGCGGAGCGCGCACGGCGCGCGCATGCGAACGCGATCGAGAATCTCGCCGTGTTCGCTCCGCTCGTATTGATGTGCGCAATGACGGGAGCGAGCAGCCCGGCGACGGTGTTCTCGGCCAGGCTCTATCTGGGCGCGCGGCTGGTTCACTACGTCGTCTACGCCGCAGGCATTCCGGTGGTTCGCACGATCGCTTTCCTGACCGGTTTCGCGGCAACGCTCACGTTCGCTGTTGCGCTGCTCGGCCATGCGACCTGACCGTTTCCCGCCGGGTCTTGCCCGTTCGCTTACTTAAGAGGTCAATATGAAATCGACTCCCGGCAGCATCCTCGACACGATCGGCAACACGTCGCTCGTCCCGTTACGACAGGTTGTCCCGAAGAACGGTGCGCGTCTGTTCGTCAAGCTCGAAAGTCAGAATCCGACCGGCAGCATGAAAGACCGGATCGCGCTCGCGATGATCGAAGCGCCTGAGCGCGATGGGCGTCTGAAGCCCGGCGGCGCGGTGGTCGAGTACACCGGCGGCAGCACGGGCGTGTCGCTCGCGCTGGTGTGCGCCGTCAAGCGGCATCCGCTGCATCTGGTCTCATCGGATGCGTTCTCGAAGGAGAAGCTGGATCACATGCGCCTGCTTGGCGCGAAGCTGACGCTCGTCCCGAGCGACAACGGCAAGCAAACCGAAAAGCTGACGAAGGACATGATTCGCGAGGCGCATCGGATTGCCGGCGAGACGGGCGCATACATCACCGCGCAGATGGAAAACACCGATCAGCTCGACGCTTATACGAAGATGGCCGACGAGATCTGGGAGCAGACCGGCGGCCGTCTCGACGGTTTCGTCCAGAGCGTCGGCACGGCTGCGTCGCTGCGCGGGATTTCGCGGCGCTTGCGCGAGCATGACGCACGCATCCGGATCGCCGGTGTCGAGCCGGCCGAATCGGCGGTGCTGTCGGGTGGGCCGACCGGCGCGCACAAGATCGACGGAATCGGCGCGGGCTATGTCGTGCCGCTTTGGCGCGACGGCATCGCGGACGAGCTCGAGCGCGTCACGACGGAGGACGCGAGAGCCATGGCGTTCCGACTGGCCGCCGAGGAGGGGCTGTTCTGCGGTACGTCGACCGGCGCCAACGTAACCGCCGCCTTGCGACTCGCCGAGCGGCTCGGCCCGGACGCCACGATCGTGACGATCATGTGCGACACGGGCATGAAGTATTTGAAGTCGTTTGCGCAAACGATCGGTTGATGGCTTGGGGGGATCGTAGGCCCCGGCTTTTTACGCGTGAACCTGCCCGTTCTTCGCGAGGCGCGTGGCGAGTATGGACAACGCGTCGTACGCGTCGCGCGCGGCAGGATCCCACGCGCCGATCGCGCGCAATGGCGCCAGTGGTCACGATGGTCAGTCGAGACATGGCGATTCTCCGGCGGCGGCCCCGCACGACCGTCGCACCGTTGCGACGCTCAGTCGTGCCTGATCGCGATGGTCTTCAGCGCGGTAAAGCCGAGCAATGCCTCGAAGCCTTTCTCGCGGCCATATCCGCTTGCCTTCACGCCGCCGAACGGCAGTTCCACGCCACCCCCGGCGCCGTAGTTGTTGATGAAGACCTGTCCGGCCTGCAGCTTGCGCGCGAGCCGCAGCGCGCGAGCGCCGTCGCGCGTCCACACGCCCGCCACGAGGCCGTACTGCGTGCCGTTCGCGAGTGCGACCGCCGCGTCTTCGTCGTCGAACGGCATGGCCGCGAGCACGGGGCCGAATACCTCTTCCTGAGCGAGTTCGCTGTCGGGCGGCACGTCGCGGAACAGGACCGCTTCCTGGTAGTAGCCGGCACCCGATGCGCCGGCCGCGATGGTGCCGCGCGCCGCCACGCGAATGCCGTCGGCCTGCGCGCGCTCGACGATGGCCCGGACCCGGGCATGCTGCTTCGCGTTGACGAGCGGCCCCATCTCCAGATTCATCGACGGCGGCCCCGAACGCAGCCGCGCAAATTGCTGAGCGAGACGATCGAGCACGCGCTCGTAGACGGCGCGCTGGACGAGCAGGCGGCTGCCGGCCGAGCAGGTCTGCCCCGCGTTCTGCACGATCGCGTTGACGATGACGGGCAGCGCCTGGTCGAGATCGGCATCGTCGAACAGTAATTGCGGCGACTTGCCGCCCAGCTCGAGCACCGCCGGGCAGTGACGCTCGGCGGCCGCGCGGCCGACCAGCGCGCCCGTTCCGGTCGATCCGGTAAACGAGATGTGGCGAATGCCGGGATGGGCCGACAGGGCCGCGCCGGCTTCGCCGCCCAACCCCGTGACCACGTTGACCGTGCCGGCCGGAAAGCCGACCTCGGCCGCGATTTCGGCCAGCCGCAGAATGGACAGGCTCGCATCCTCCGCCGGCTTGACCACGCACGCATTGCCGGCGGCGAGCGACGCACCGACCGAGCGACCGTAGATCTGCATCGGGTAATTCCACGGAATGATGTGGCCGGTCACGCCGATCGGTTCGCGCACCGTCAATACCGTGAACCCGGCGGTGTAGGGCAGCGTGTCGCCGTGCAGCTTGTCGACGCATCCGGCGTAGTACTGGAGGTAGCGCGCGAGCACCGCTGCGTCGGTACGTGCGGTGTTCAGCGCCTTGCCCGTGTCGCGCGCTTCGAGCTGCGCGAGCTCGTCGGCATGCCGCGAGACGGCCGCGGCGTACGCGAACAGCAAGTTGCCGCGCTCGACCGGCGACAGCTTCGCCCACGGGCCGTTGAGCGTGTCGCCCATCGCGCGCTGGGCGGCGGACACGGCGTGCTGCACGTCCGTCGCATCGCCGCGCGCGATCGTCGCGAACGGTTCGCCGGTGCTCGGGTCGACGACGTCGATCCGCGCGCCGGTATGCGGCGCGACGCGGGCGTTGTCGATGTAGTGATCAAATTGCATGGGTCATTCCTCGATCGATGCGGGATTCGCGACGGTGTGCGCAATCGCGGCGCCCAGTTCTTCGGTGCTGGCCGTGCCGCCCATGTCGCGGGTGCGCGGGCCGGCGACGAGGACGGATTCGATGGCCGCCACGATTTCGGCGGCCGCGGCTTCGTAGCGCGATTCGCCGCGACCGAGGTGTTGAAGCAGCAACGCGGCCGACCAGATCTGGCCGATCGGATTCGCGATGCCGCGGCCCGCGATATCAGGTGCCGAGCCGTGCACCGGCTCGAACAGCGACGGGAAGCGTCGCTCCGGGTTCAGGTTCGCCGACGGCGCGATGCCGATCGTGCCGGTACAGGCGGGGCCGAGATCGGACAGGATGTCGCCGAACAGGTTCGAGGCGACGACGACGTCGAAGCGATCCGGATTCTGGACGAAGTGCGCGCACAGTATGTCGATGTGATATTTGCGCGTTTCGATGTCCGGGAACGATCGGGCGATCTCCGCGACGCGCTCGTCCCAGAACGGCATGGTGATCGAGATGCCGTTGGATTTCGTCGCCGCCGTCAGTTGCTTGCGCGGGCGCGAGCGGGCGAGTTCGAATGCGAACCGGAGCACGCGATCGACGCCGACGCGCGAGAAAACCGATTGCTGCACGGCGATCTCGCGGTCTGTCCCGGTAAACATCCGGCCGCCCACCGACGAATACTCGCCTTCCGTATTCTCGCGCACGACGATGAAGTCGATGTCGCCCGGCTGGCGCCCGGCGAGCGGCGCGGGCACGCCCGGCATCAGGCGGACCGGCCGCAGGTTCACGTATTGATCGAACTCGCGCCGGATCTTGATCAGCGATTCCCATACGGCGACGTGGTCCGGCACGATATCGGGCGCGCCGACGGCCCCGAAGAAAATGGCGTCGTGCGCACCGATCTGCCGTGCCCAGTCGGCCGGCATCATCGTGCCGTGGCGAACGTAGTGATCGGTACACCAGTCGCCGAATTCGTCGAACGCGAGCGAAATGTCGAAGCGGTCCGCGGCAGCGCGCAGCACGCGCAAGCCTTCGGGCATCACTTCCTTGCCGATGCCGTCGCCGGCGATGACCGCGATGCGGTGCGGGTTCTTCATGTTGCGGGAAGCCTCCATGCCGATGCCGTCGCCCCGCACGGGGGGACAGACACGGGGACGGTGCGCGAGCCGGACCGCATCGAACTGCTGCGCGGCGGCCTTCGATACGCGACGCTGCATCCGGTCACCCCGGATCGCATCGGCATGTCTCCCGTGTCTCTTCCGTTGCGGTAACCGGCGGACTGTTGAATCTGTCCGTCGAATCTACTGCGTCGCAGGCGCCGGAAGGAAGTGCGGATCCGTGAACGGGACCTTCGAAAATCTGCAACACGCGGGGCGCGCGCCGACGTGGGGCGGCGCGGTCAGTCGTTCGACTGCCCGGCTTCACCGGCGACGAGCGAAGGCGGCGCGAACGATGCGAGGAACTCGAACAGCTTGCGCGTCGGCAGCGGCACGGCGCCGGCGCGAATGCCGACCGACATGACGCGGTTCGCCCATGGATCGTTGAGGCGAATGAAACGCAGGCGCATCGGTTCGCGAAACAGCGCGACCGCGCGCTCGGGCAGGATGCCGATGCCTTGCCCTGCGGCGATCAGCCGGCACATGGCTTCGAAGCTTTGCACCTGCACGCGGAAACGGACCGACTTGCCGAGCAGCGCCGCTTCCCTGACGAGCGAACGCGTGAGTTCCGAGCGGTCGTCGAGCGCGACCAGATCGTGGTCGAGCAACGCGCTGAAGTCGATCGAATCGCCGGCGAGCGGGTAGTCGTCGGGGACGACCACGCTGGCGCGGTCCATGCAGTAAGGAGCGAGGTGGATGCCCTCGGGTGCGGTGCGCGACGTGACGATGCCGACGTCCGCGCGGCCTTCGCGCAGCGCCTGCAGGATGTCGGAACTTCTCAGCTCGCTGATCTGCAGCTTGATGTCGCGATAGCGTTGCGAGAAGGTACGCAACTGATCGGGCAGATCCTGGCTGATCGCCGAGATGTTCGCGAACACGCGGACGCGGCCGACCGCGCCTTTCGTATAGTCGGACAGTTCGCTGTAGATCGCATCGGTGCGCAGCAGCAGGTCGGTCGCGTGGCGCAACAGCGCTTCGCCGGCGGGCGTGAGCTCGACGCCGGCCACCGTGCGGTTCAGCAGCACCACGCGAAAGTGATGCTCGAGCAGCGCGATCCGGCGGCTCGCGGTGGACAGCGACATGTGGGACTGCTGCGCGGCGCGCGACAGGCTGCCCAGCTCGGAGGCACGGACGAACAGGGCAAGGGACGTGAGATCGAACAAGCGCGGGCTCCGATTGAAACTGCGGCAAGTATGTCATCCATCGCCGCGCGCGACGGCATCGGGCGAAGTGGTGCTAACCCTGACTGGCTCTGACCGCCCGCGAATGGTGCGCCGCACACCGCGACGCCGCCGTCATGCCGCGAAGGCCCGTGTCGTGCGGGCGGTCAACGGGCGGAATCCGTTTCCGATGGCTTGTGCGTTGCACGGTACGATAGCTGCCCGCGCGTGCGTTCGAGATATTCGAAGTGCCGCTTGAAGGATTTCGCATATCGGGTGGGCGGGGCAGCCGGGTAGATTCGAACCGTCCCCTGTCGCACACACCTATATCGACAGCGACTGCACGCGTGACGACGCAAGCATGCACGCGGGGGCATCCATGAACTTTCGGAGACAAACGTGGAAATCGACGCGACCTGCAACCCGGGCGAGCTCGCCGCCCCGGCATCGGCGCACGACCTCGCCCAGGAGGACCGGATCTTTCGTCGGCTCGCCGTGCAAATCCTTCCGATCCTGATGTTCGCGTACGTCACGTCGTACATCGATCGCGTGAACGTCAGCTTCGCCAAACTGCAGATGAGCCAGCATCTGGGCTTTTCCGACGCGGTGTTCGGCTTCGGTGCGGGGATATTCTTTCTCGGTTACGTGATCTTCGAGGTGCCGAGCAACATGCTGCTGGTGCGCGTCGGGCCGCGCCGCTGGATCACGCGGATCGTCGTGTCGTGGGGCGTCGTGTCGGGATTGACGGCGTTCGTGTCCACGCCGATGCAGTTCTACGTGATGCGCTTTCTGCTCGGCGTCGCCGAGGCCGGCTTCATTCCGGCCATCGTGCTCTACATGGCCCGTTCGTTCCCGGGGCGGCGGCGCGCGCGGATCCTGTCGATGTTTTATGCGGCGCTCGCGCTGGCCGGGTTGATCGGATCGCCGTTGACCGGCTTCATTCTTCAGTATTTCGATGGGGCGATGCAGATACCGGGCTGGAAATGGATCTTCATCCTCGAGGCGCTGCCGGCATTCCTGGCCGCTTTCTACGTATGGAAGGGGCTCGACGACGACGTCACGCGCAGCGAGCGCTTCTCGCCCGCGGATCGCGCCGTCCTCGCGCGCGTGCTGGCGGAAGATCGTGCGACGACCGAGTCGACCGATCACCGCGGTCTGTTCTCGAGCTGGCTCGTGTGGGCGTTCTGCGTGATCTACTTTCTCGACGTGTTCGCGATTTACGGCTATACATTCTGGGCGCCGACGATGATCAAGCAGATGGGCATCGGCAGCGATTTCGTCATCGGCTTGCTCGCCGCGCTGCCGAACGCGGTGGCCGTGGTCGTGATGGTCCTGTTCGGACGCAGCGCGGACCGGCGCGGCGCGCGGCGGCTGCACGTCGCCGCGCTTTTGCTGATGGGCGCGACCGGGCTCGGGCTGTCGGTCGTCTGGCACGATCAGCTGTGGCTCGGCATGTTCGCCCTCTGCATCGCGAACGCGGGGCTCATCTCGTTTCCGCCGCTGTTCTGGAGCATGCCGACCGCGGCGCTCGGCACCGCGTCGGTATCGATGGGCATCGCGGTGATCAGCTCGTTCGGGAACCTCGGCGGCTTCTTTGGGCCCTATGCGGTCGGCTACCTGAAGCAGATGTCGGGCGGTCTCGCCGCGCCGCTGTTCGTGATGGTCGGGTGCCTGTTGCTGGGCATCGTGCTCACGATGCTGCTGCCGGCGCGGCTGGTCGAGCGGTAACGGCAATCCATTTCGCCGCGGTGCTGCGCCGTGGCGCCATCTTTTGACGGGAATGAAATGAAACAGCAGATTGGCCTGATCGGCGTGGGTTTGATGGGGCATGGTATTGCACGCAACGTGCTGAAGCACGGTTATCCGCTCACGGTCGTCGAGCATCCGGGCAACCAGCCGCTCGACGAACTGCTGCGCGGCGGCGTGCGGACCGTGCGGACCGCGCGCGAACTGGCCGCGCAAGTGGACGTCGTCATCCTCTGCGTGACGGGTTCGCCCGAAGTGGAGGCGGTGCTCACCGGTGAAGACGGCGTGTTGGCCGGGTTGAAGGACAACGCGATCGTCGTCGATTGTTCGACCGCCGTTCCGGAGTCGACGGTCAGAATGGCGCGGCTCGTCGAAGCGGCAGGCGGGCGCTTCGTCGATGCGCCGATGACGCGCGGCGCCAGGGAGGCGCACGAGGGCCGGCTGAACCTGCTGGTCGGCGCGACGCCCGGGTTGTTCGCGGAGATCAGGCCGGTGCTCGCGTGCTTCGCGGAAAACATCACGCACGTCGGCGATGTCGGGGCCGGCCACAGCATGAAGCTGCTGCACAACTATGTTTCGCTCGGGACCATCGCGTTGCTGTCGGAAGCCGTTGCGTGTGCGAAGCGCTCGGGCGTCGATGTCGCGATGCTCGCCGACGTGCTCGCCAACGGCGGTGGCGGCGGCGCCGCGCTGAACCGGATGCGTCCGTTCCTGGAGACCGGCGACACGTCCGCGCTGCCGTTCCATATGGCGAACGCGCTCAAGGACCTGTCGTACTACTCGGCGATGGCGGAAGGCGTCGACGCGGCGCATGCGATCGCGGCGGCTGTTACGGAGACGTACCGCGATGCCGTTGCGGGCGGGGGGGCGCATTGTCCGGTGTTGAAATTGTCGGATGTGCTGGTGGCGGCCGCCAGGCGGGACGAGGGTACGTTGCGTTGAGGGGCGAGCGGCGGTGCGTGCGGGGCAGGATCGAGGTCGAGAGGGGCAGCGCGCTCAGCGTATGATGAGCCCGCCGTCTGCCGAAATCGACTGCCCAGTCACACGGCTGGATGCCGAACTGCATAGCCGCGGTCCGAAGTTGTCGGTCGAGCGGTGCAGGGCGGTGGGGCGGGGTGACCGGCCAAGAACGGCCGTTCATGCAAGCCGTTGCCCGGACATTTGAATGTCGCCTTCGCCCAGACAACGGGCCTTCATGTGCGAATGATGTTAGTCGGGTCGGCCGATGTCTGTGCGCTGTTCGCTACAGCAATAGCTCAACCCGTTCTTGAATAAAGTGAGCGATTTCCTGCGGACCGAACCTTTGGCTATCTACGTATCCGTCTGTTTTGAAGACACCGTCGACTGAGCCATCGTCCATCTTTACGAACATGATCTTCTTGTGGTCGCGTTCCATGATGATTTCTTTGATCGCTCGAAACTCTATGCCACACCAATCTTTCAACTGATAGTCACCGCCGATGAAAACCACGATCAGTTTAGAGCGGTTTCTGTAAATGTCCTGAAGCAGGGTATCAAGCGACGGCCGTGCAAGCTGGGACACATAGTTGTTATCGTAGAAGTATGAATTCGGGCCAATCAGCCGCTCCAACTCTTGGGCGATCTGTTCAACCACGGGCCGGGCTTCGCCAGGGAACGATAGCGCCACATCGAACGCGTGAGTTGAAATATCCACGGCCTTGGTAACATCACGAGCCCACGCAGGCAGGTTGATTCTGCGGCTCCTAAGCTCCTTAGCCAGATTGACGTTCTTTACCGCCCAATGGGACCTGTTCAACTCCCACTTGGAAATGTCCAAGTCGAAGGCCAGCGACTGTAGGTCATCCGCTGACAGGAATGGGTTGACGTCCCTTATTTCGTACTCGATGCGTACTTGGTCTTGGCGCCGCGTGATGTTGCGAATAACCCCAAACTTTGGGGCCTGTTTCCAAGACGCCTCGTAAGCGAAAATACACGGCAAGCGTTGAAGCTCGTTGACCGCAGTAGCATCAAGCTCACCGAATCGCTTCGTGATTTCGGTGTCGGTGTATTCCCTGACGCATCTGCTGGTTTCAATGAGCCAAGGCTCGCCGCTCCAACCTTCGTTGTTCCCTGTTACGAGCAAGTTATACATGCGTGCGTCCGATCCGATAGGGTTACGCTAACCGTTGTTATAGAGATGCTATGTGCCGTGGGATCTGTGTGCGACTACGTCACACAGCGGAAACAAGGCGGCACTAACGAACTGCGGCAGGCAAAATCAGCGGTTCTGCGACATGCGGCAGATGCTTAACGACAGAACCCCACGTTAGTATTCTAATATGGTTGAGTTCGAGTGCGCTCCTAGTCGGCCAGGAACGGACGCCCGCATGCATCGTAGGTCGGTCAGTGGACGGCTCGCCATTTGACCGGCCAATCGATTTTGGCTCCCTCAAAAGTTGAGACTGCGGCTAGCCGTTGCACTTCAAGTTTTGCGCGGCGATGTCGTAAACAAGTGATTCGCCGCAGGTTCACAGCGTATCGACGCAACGACGTCATCTGATCGGTCGAGCACGCTCCCCGGCTCGGATGATTGCGGATCAGAAAAACTCAAGCAACACAAGGACAATGGAAAAGCCCATCTCGCTGGAACGCCTGTTCACTCAGAAAATATTCCGCATCCCCGATTTTCAACGAGGCTATGCGTGGCGGCACGAGCAGTTGAGAGCATTCTGGGAAGATCTGGTCAACCTCAACGCGAGCCGGTCCCACTACACGGGTGTTGTGACGCTGACGGAGGTCCCTGGCTCTTTGATCCGTGAGGATTCGAAAGAGCACTGGCTCGTTGATGACCATTCCTATTGCCTATATCACGTCGTTGACGGTCAGCAGCGCTTAACGACCTTCGTGATCTTTATTCAAGCCTTCGTGAATTTTTTCCGCACGCTTTCCCAACATCAGGGAATGCCGGTGAAGGAAATCTACGTCACCGATAGCATGACGCTTGCAGACGTCGAGGAACGCTACCTTTTTAGAATGAACCCGAAAGGTGGATTCCGGACGTACCTTTTCGGTTACACCGAGGACAATCCGAGTGAGGAATTCCTTCGCTTTCGCATCTTGGGCGAACCTGACGGGAAGCAAGTGCAGGAAACGTTCTATACGTTGAATCTCGATAACGCGAGCAAATACTTTTCCGCGCAGATTGCCGAATTCCATCGAATCAATGGCCACCAGGGTTTGGCCGATCTGTTCAAGAGGCTCACCAAGCGCCTCCTCGTCAATGAGTATGCTATCGACGACGAGTTCGACGTATTCGTGGCTTTCGAGACGATGAACAATCGTGGAAAAAAGCTTTCCGACCTCGAACTGCTGAAGAATCGGCTCATTTATCTCACGACTTTGTACGGGGACGAGCAGGTTGATGCGGCAGGAAAAAAGGCGCTTCGCGACGACATCAACGACGCGTGGAAAGAGGTGTATTACCAGCTCGGCCGCAACAAGACCCGTCCGCTGAACGACGACGACTTCCTTCGCGCCCACTGGATCAGCTACTTCAAGTATTCACGCGATACTGGCCGCGACTACGCTCACTTCCTGCTAGACGAATATTTCACGTCCCAGAACGTGCACGACTTGGTCGAGAGAACCGTGACACTCGAAACTGTCGAGGAACAGCGACCAGAAACTGACGTGGACGACCTGGATGAAGCGATGACCGAAGCTGCGGAGAAGCCAGCTACATCGCACGGAAGCAAGCTTGCGCCCAAACACATCAGGGACTTCGTCGGTAGCCTACGCCAGTCCGCTCAACATTGGTTTAACTCGTTCTATCCGCATCTCGCGGTCGGCATGTCGAATGCCGAGCGGACTGCAGTGGACCGACTGAATCGAATCGGAATGGGGTATTTCCGCCCGCTAGTCATGGTGGTGTTAAAGTCTGTGGAAGAGGAGGCGCACAGACTCTGGATCTTCGGGAGGATCGAACGTTTCATCTTCATCGCGTTCCGAATCGGCACTGCGCGCTCGAACTACAGGAGCAGTGTGTTCTATAAACTTGCGCGCGACCTGAATCGGCGCGAGACTACGCTCTCCGAAATCTCGCAACACCTGGATAACTCGCTGAAGTACGCCTTCGATCAGGATGGCAAGCTCCGCATTGATGAGTTTCACAGCATCCTCTTCAAGAAGTTCGAGGAGGGTACAGGCTATTATGGCTGGTCGGGTTTGCGGTACTTCCTTTACGAATACGAGCAGCACCTCCGCTCCAACAGCCGACAACAGAAGGTGGACTGGGAGGACTTGCTGAAGTCAGGAAGCGACCGTATCTCGATCGAGCATATATATCCACAGACGCCAGGGCCGGACTGGGAAGCTGCGTTCGTGGACCTTTCCCAAAAGGAAAAGACGCGCTATGCCGGATCGCTCGGCAATCTGCTCTTGCTTTCCATGTCGATTAACGCTTCCCTTCAGAACGATACGTTCCACGACAAGAAGCAGCCTAGGTACGACGCGTCGGGCGGCAAGATCCGCAACGGTTATTCCGATGGTTCACATTCGGAAATCAAGGTGGCGGAAAACGATGATTGGGGACCGGAGCAGATCCGCGAGCGCGGTCAATGTCTTCTGATGTTCATGGAGAAAAGATGGGGATTTTCCCTTAGGGATGACGATCGCGAAAATCTGCTGTTCCTCACCGCCGAAAAACAGGAAGAGACGGCCTCTGCATAGCTTGTTGACGACATCGAAGTCCCTGAGGCTCGAGTCGATGAGCGGCCGTTATCGAATGCCGACATAGATGTCGCGCCAGGCTAACGGACCGCTCAAGGTCGGCTACAGCCGCCCTCCTTGGGCGACATCCGGCCATATCCAGTCTTTGGTTCCCAATTGTGGGTGGACGATCGAAGGTCGACTCCGTAACCGAGAGCGGACACAAGCACAAAGACAGTCTGATCCACGTACAAGAATGGCCCAGCAAGCACGCCGCGTCGATTTGATACCAAGGATCCTGAATTCAGGTGGACCCAATACCGTCTCCTCGCCGATTTGCGCTTGTACGTTGCTCTATCCGCGAGCGTACGTTGCCGCTTGCCCCGACGACGACGGCAGCAGCTATTTCGACAGCCTGCTAGTCAGCCGTCTGCTCATCCCTAAAACGCCTTACGACTTCCTCCTGTTCCCGAACCGGGCCTTCATAGCAGGCTGCGGATTCACCTTTCACAAATTCCAGCCCCTTGTAGAGAACCCCGGCCTGCACGTCATCGTGCTCGTAAGTTGGGATCATCAACGGGTCCCGCTCGGATTCCTGAAATGAAATGTAGCCTCCGACAGCTCTGGGGCCGGCAGATATGCGGTTTCCTATATCAATAATGTGATTGGCGGATTTTATAAGATTAAAAAACAAGCGTTTCAAAACATCTTTTTTGTACTCTACATAGTCACGCTGCTCATGATAGTTCAGCGGACCAACATCCACCCAATGCGTGTAATAGTCGCCAAGAGGATTATACCGCCGTGCATCAAGGGTCGCGCAATCTACAATATCACGAGAAACCGCATTGAAGTTATCAAGGGCAGATATCAATCTTTCATCAATGTCAGGAAAGCGATTTCGATCGAAGAGCGTCTTGGACTGACAAATAAAAGAAAGCAATTGCAGGATGAATTGCTCCCTATATTTGACTTGATGCCCGGAAAACGGGAAATAACATGCGTCTTTAAAAAACAAGTCTCTTCCGAAAAATTCCTTCCAGTAATTATAGGCATATTCGTTTGGGCTATTTGAATTAATTATCGATGAATAGTACCTGGCAAGTATATCGCGATGATTGTGAATTTTATCTTGAATTTCTCCCCAACCAAAAAAATGAACGGAAAATAGTCCCGTCTCCCTATGCTCTTCCGTTATCTTTCTCGCCACCTCTTCCAAGCCCGGATCATTGGGTGTTGTGGTCGCAAAAATGAAGGAGGCTAGCTTCGGATTAAACTTCAATGCTTTCGCGACTTCATCTCTGACCTCTTGCGCCGAGACTTGCGGTTGGGAATGGATGTCTTTCTTCTTGCATTGTATGCCACACCATCTTTCGTCTTGTGTGCGGCCATATACATCGACCCCATGCTGAGGAAAACCTGTCCTCCCATGCTTCTGTGTTGTCGGGTCGCCCCACTCGGCAGAAAACACATCCCTACAAAGAGATTCAAACACTTCCCAATTAGCAGGAGGAGGCAATTGATAGATCGCGTAGCCCATGATTTTGCCTATATTTTATGAGACTCTACTATCCAGCGGGTGGCGCCCGCAGTGTGTTGACAAATGGCTTGGCATAGATGGAAGCAAAGCTGCAATCAATCGTCGCCGAAGTATTTGCCATCGCAGTGTTCACACCCTGACGCGTAGCTATGGTCTCGCTCTTGAGTCATTGGATCATTGCAATATCCACATCTGTATAAACGATCGAATATGTTGAAGCAATTCGTGCAAAGGTACTTGCCGTTATAGCTGCAAACTGTGTGATAACCTTGACATTCGTCACAGTTCGCTGGGGTGTTGGCATCCATGTAATCGTCTGGTCCGTAAATAGCCTGTTCAAGCAGGTCGAATATATTGTCCTCGTCAACTCTGTGACCGCATTTAGTGCATGTAAAATCCGAAGCCTGCTCGAGGATTTGATCTGGCTCTTGGCAGTTTGGGCATTTTATTGCCATCACGGTTTCTTGACGAAGGCATACATGACAGTAATTCCTTCGCACCTCAGGTATCGCGCCATCGATAACTTGCCGCTCAGACGATGGCTGCTTGCAGCGAATACATACAGAGAATACAGCTCCGCCTCGCGCCTTACCGTCGATCTTCTGCCTGAGACTGGTGAATTTCACACTGGCATAGTGTTTCGTTAATGACAGCCGTCGTTCCATACGGCTGAACTCCTGAGCGAACGGAGCGAACTCATCTCGGAACAAGTCGGTTACAAACCGATGCAGTTCGAACCATGCCTCCGCCTGCTCAAGTCGAATAGCTTCCTTTTCTTTGGGGCTGCTCGCATTGTGGTAGAAGTGGACCATACGGTTTCGATGCTTCCGAACCTTATCGAAAGCATCTCTTGTGCTTTGACGCAACCCCTTGCCCAAAGCGCTACCAAGTCTCTTGCAGGCGTCGTCGAAGCCCACAGACACGAAATCACCGGACAGATACTTCTGCCGGTCCGGGTCTTGGTTCGCGATTACCAACGACCAATGATCGACTACGAGCGGAGCTTTCAGAAATATTTCAACGGCGGTGTAAAAGTTGATGACTGAATGCTTCGCGTCGGTGTCGATTTGCGAGATAGCTTTCTCAAGAAATTCGAGACCGTTTTTGACTAGGTTCTCGAAGTCGGTGTTCTTGTCGGCTTGGTTTTTTTGGGTGGCCATGTTGCACGAATCGGGCGATTCAGCGTGAGGTGGAGTAGGTTAGTTTAGCCCAAACCCACGGGTTACCGGACCTAACAGTGGTTTATATACGGAACCGACATCGATAATGCGCAGCGGGGTATTAATGGCGGCTTTGGAGTCAGAAGCTGCCGCAGTGGTCGCGCGAAGTCGAACGACGGAAACGGGTCGACAGCTGACGATCGGAAAGGCCGCGAGCATAGGAGTGCGTAGGTTTGCGTACTACACCTGTCGGATAGAGAGCAGGTGCTGCTGCATCGCCGCGTGGGCCCGCCGCACCTCACCGCCCATCCACCGCCCGCGCCGGAACCGCTGCCACCCCCAAATTCGCGTCACCAATTCTCGGCAACCACACAAACGCAATCGTAACCAGCGTGACGCCGACGCCAAGCATCGGCACCACCATCGGCCATGCGCCCGACAGATAGCGCGGATCGGTGAAAACCGCTGCCGTCTGTCCCACGCTGAAAGCGAAGAACATCATGATGAAGCCGGACCACGATACCGCGCGGCCGGCAAGATGAGGCAAGCCGCTGACCGCTCCAGCCTGCCCGCACGGCTGATGAATCCCGTGGCCGAGGCAATACACGCCATGCCCGACAAGTAGCGGCCAGATGCTGCCGGGAAGCAGCGCACACCCCAAAGCCTGGATCACCGCACCGGAGAGGCTCAACGTCGCCCCCTGGCGCACCGTTCGCAGCATGCTTTGACGTCGCAGCAACTGCCGGCAGCCAAAGGTACTCAGCACATAGACGAGCGTCCCGCTCGCCGGAATCCAGCCGTATCGCTGCGGCGAGATGCCGAACTGCCGGATGTAAATCGTTGGAGAAAGCAGAAGAAAACAGAACATGCCGGTGTACGTCGACGCGGCCAGCAGCGTCCATACCCTGAACGGGGCATTGCCGAATATCTCGCGCACGTCCCCGGTCGAATTCCGGCGCGGCGCGATTCTAGCGGCGCTTTCCTCGAAGCCGTACCAGCACATGGCGAGCAAGCCGAACGCGTAGAGGCTCATCCCCGCGAGTACCCATCGCCAGCCGGCATGCTGCGTGACATACGCACCGACGATCGGGGCGAGGAACGCCATCATCCCCATTCCCATGAAACCGCGCGCCATCACGTACGGGCCGTCGCCTGCCGAATACCGGTCGCGCACGGTCGCACGGGCGCATACCAGTATCGCGGCCATGGCAAAGCCCTGCATCGCCCGCGCGGCCACCAGCATCGCGGCGGTCGACGCGAGCGCCGCCGCCAATGCGGTCAGCGCATAGAGCGCCAGCCCGGTCAGCAAGACGGGACGACGGCCGAACCGGTCGGACAGACTGCCCATCGGCAACTGTCCGACACCGAATATCAATGCGAAAACGGTGAGGCTGACGCTGGCGGAGCCCAGCGTTGCGGCGATTTCAGGCAGTGCCGGCAGGTAACTGTCGGTCGCCACCGGCTGGGCCGCCAGCAGCAGCGGCAACATGAGCGCGAAGTTCAGGCGAGCGGGGCGCGTGGTGTCCGGCATGACGGTGTTCGGCACGGTCTCGGGCGTGGGAAGAGGGCGGCGGCAAGGCAAGGTTGCTCGGCGCAGCTCGTTCGTATGGACGCGCCGAGTCTACCCGATCGCGCCTGCCGCCTCTGTCGCGATCGATGGCATCGCGCATCGGGATCGTCTGCATGCCGATCCCCATCGCGCGTTCAGTCAAACGGCACGGCCAGCCGGTCGATCACCGAACTGGTCGCGGGGCGCACGCCGCGCCACCATGCGAACGCCTCGGCCGCCTGCTCGACCAGCATGCCGACGCCGTCGGCGATCCCGTGCACGCCGGCGTTTTTCGCGAGCCGGAGAAACGGCGTGAGCCGCTTGCCGTAGGCGAGTTCGTAAGCGGTTCCCGTCGGGCTGAACACGCTCGGCGGGACCGGCGGCAGGTCGCCGGTCAAACTGGCCGACGTCGCATTGACGACCAGGTCGAAACGTCCCATTCGCGCGAGGTCCGCGTAGCTGCCGGCCACGAGCGGGCCGCGCCCGGCGACCTGCGCGGCCAGTGCGCGCGCCTTGTCGACGTCGCGATTCGCGATCACGAGTTCCGCCGGGCCGGCTTCGAGGAACGGCAACAGCGCGCCGCGCGCCGCGCCGCCCGCACCGAGCACCAGCACGCGCTTGCCGGCCATCGGCAGATGGAGGTTCGCTTCGATATCGCGAACCAGTCCGATGCCGTCGAAGTTGTCCGCCAGGATGCGACCGCCGTCGAACTTGAGCGCGTTGGCCGCGCCCGCGAGTTGTGCACGCTCGCTGCGTTCATCCGACATCGCAAACGCGTCGAGCTTGAACGGCGCGGTGACGTTGATGCCCTTGCCGCCGCCGTCGAAAAACGCACGCACCGCGGCAGCAAAAGCGCCTGCCGGCTCGAGCGGGCCCTCGATCGCCGTATAGCGGAGGTCCTGCTTCGTCTCTTGCGCGAAGAGGCCGTGAATCAGCGGGGATTTCGTATGCCCGATCGGATTGCCGATCACCGCGTATTGATCAGTCATCATTGGCTCGCTTTCGAATAGAGGACGCCGTCGGCCTGCATCGCATCGATTTCGGCCGCATCGAACCCGAGAGAACGTGCGACTTCCGCGTTGTGCTGCCCGAGATCGGGCGCGACGTCGCGAATCGTCGTATCGCAATCGGAAAACCGGAACGGCAGGTTGGGCAGGCGCAGCGTCCCGTAGCGCGGATGCTGTTGCTCGACGACCATGCCTCGGGCCTGGATCTGCGGATCGTTCAACACCTCGTCGATGCGCTGCACTTTCGCGCAGGGCACGTCGATGCCGTCCAGCAGGTCGAGTACCGACGCGACGGAACGCGCGGCCACCCACGGCTCGACCACCGACAGGATCTCCGCGCGGTGCGCGTTGCGTCCGGTGCTGTCGTGAAACCGCGTGTCGGCGCCGAAACCCGCCGGGCCGCCGTGCGCCGCGATCAGCGCGGCGAAGCGCTTCCACGCGTCGTCCACCTGCGCGGCGATCACGAGATCGCCGTCCGCGGCGCGGAACACGCCATAGAGTGTCGACGTCGGCATGTCGTGCCCGGTCTGCTCGGGCAGCACGCCCTTCAGCGTGTAGCACTGCACCGCGTATTCGTGCATCGACACCAGCGTGTCGTACAGCGCCATGTCGACGTGCTGCCCGCGACCGCTCTTCACGCGCCCGAGCAGTGCGGCGTTGATCGCCGCGACCGCATGAATGCCGGTGTACATGTCGCCGAGCGAAATACGCAGCAGCGGCGGGCGCTCGCCCGGCGTACCGACCATCTGCATGATCCCGCTCTTGGCTTCGGCGATCAGCCCGAAGCCTGCGCGATGCGCATCGGGACCGGTATGGCCGTACGCCGAAATCGAGCAGTAGACGAGGCCCGGATTGCGCGCCGACAGTTCTTCATAGCCAAGCCCGAGCTTGTCCAGCGCGCCCGGCCGATAGTTCTCGATGAAGACGTCGGCGGAGTCGCACAGCCGCTGCATGAACGCCTTGCCGCGCGGGTCCTTCATGTTGACGCTCACGCCGCGCTTGCCCATGTTGAGCTGCAGGAAGTAGCCGCTTTGCTGGTCGTCGAGCACGGTCGCGTGCTGGCGTCCGGCATCGCCGGCGCCGGGACGCTCGACCTTGATCACTTCGGCGCCGAGCGCCGCGAGACAGCGCCCGACATACGGGCCGGCGAGGAAATGGCTGTAGTCGACGACGCGAATGCCTTCGAGGGGACGAGCCTGCATCACGGTGCCTCCGGACGGCGCGGCACCATCAGCCGATGTTCGCCGCGTTGAACGACCTGCCCGTCCTGATTGATCAGTTCCGACGGCAGCACGACGATGCCCCAGTCCGGGCGGCTCTTGCTGGCCCGCATCGACCCGACGTGGAACGTCACGTGCAGCACGTCGCCGACCTTGATCGGCAGCAGGAAATCCCAGGTCCAGCCGAGCGACATGCCCGGCAGGAAGCGGTAGTCGCTCTGGGTCTTCAGGCCGTCGGCCACGGACAGGCCGAACAGCCCGTGCGCGACAAGGCAGCCGAAATGGCTCGCGTTCGCGTATGCCTCGTCCACGTGAACGGGCGTATGGTCGCCGGTGAGGTCGGCGTACGCGAGAATGCGCTCCTTGGTCACGACGTAGGTCGGGCTCGTGCACGTGTCGCCTTCGCGGGCATCGTCCCAGTATTTCTCGACGATCGTCATGGTCATGCCTCCGCGCGCGGGTTGATCGCCAGCGCCTGCGCGACGCAGGAAGCCGGCCGGGCCTGAATCAGTTCGACGGCGAGCCCGTCGGGCAGGCGAATCCAGTTGCGCCCTTGCGGCATCTCGGTCACGTCGAATCGCTGCGCGGCGGCCAGCGCGGCCTCCAGGTCTTCGCACATCACGCCGAGATGGGCGAGCCGGCCTTCCGGGCCGTCATGTTCCGGCGCGTGGATGAACTGCAGGCCGCCGAGCGTCCAGTACTGTCGCGGCGCGTCGAGCGTGCCGTCCACTTCGCGCAGCGTCATGCCGAGCACGTCCTCGAAGAAACGGATGTGCCAGTGGATGTCCTTCACCCAGATCGCAACGTGTTCGAGATAGGCTTTCGTGGCGCTCATGCGGCTGCCTCCTCGCGTTGGCGATCGGCCATCGCGCGCTCCAGCCCCTTGATGCAGGCGACGAGCGTGGCGTTGACGGGGGTCGGCACGCCGTAGCGCTGCCCGCAGCGCACGACCGAACCGTTGATGAAGTCGATCTCGGTGATCGAGCCTTTCTCCAGGCTTTGCAGCATCGAGGTCTTGAACGCGGCCGGCAGCCCCTCGGCGGCGAGCGTCCACGCCTGTTCGGGATCGGTCATCGACAGTTTCACGCCCGCCGCCTGCGCCGCCGCGATCGCCTCGGCGACCGCCGCGAGCGACGTCGCCTTCAACAGCGGCTCGTCGTAGAGCTGCCCGTAGGTGAGGCCGGTGAGGCCCGTCAGCGCGCCCGTCGCGACATTCACCAGCAGCTTGTCCCACATCGTGCCGACGATGTTGTCGCTGATCGTCGTCGCGAGGCCGGCCGCATCGAACGCGGCGGCGATCGCCTGCACGCGCGGCGTGATGCGGCCGTCGAGTTCGCCTATGTAGGTGTATTTGCCGATCACGCCGGATTCGATATGACCCGGCCCGCGCAGCACGCCGCCGACGTAGGTCTTGCCCGCGAGTACGCGCTCGCGGCCGACGGCGTCGCTCAGGATGTCCTCGTGGCCGAGGCCGTTCTGCAGCGACAGCACGACGGTATCGGGCCCGACCAGCGACAGGGCGCCGCGGATGGCCGCGTCGGTGTGGAACGACTTGACCAGCACCACCACCAGGTCGGCCGCGCCGACTTCGGCAGCCTGCGTCGTCGCGTGCACGCGTACCTGCCGCGTGCCGCGCGCGTCGTCGACCCGCAGGCCGTCACGGCGCATCGCATCGACGTGCGCGGGCGAGCGGTCGATCAGCCAGGTCTCGTGACCGCCTTCGGTGAGGGTGGCGCCGATCGCACAGCCCAGTGCGCCAGCTCCCAGAATCGCGATTTTCAATGGTGTCTCCTTGACGTATGGCCTCACGATAGGAGCCGTCGCTCATGCCGACAATGCAATGGATACAATGACGTCATTGCCATGGACAATAATGCGACGATGCCCGCCGATCTGCCGGACCTGAAGCTGCTTCAGTTATTCGATCTCCTGTACGACGTGCGCAGCGTCACGCGCGTCGCCGAGCAACTCGGCCAGAGCCAGCCGACGGTCAGCATCTGGCTCGGCCACTTGCGGGAACACCTGCACGATCCGCTCTTCATCCGCACGCCGGGCGGCATGGCGCCGACGCCGCAAGCCGACGCGCTGATCGGGCCATGCCGGGAAATCCTCGAATCGCTGCGGCGCTTCACTGCATGGGAGATCGCGTTCGATCCCGCGACCGCTCAGCGACGCTTTCGCATCTGCATGACCGATGCGAGCCACGTCACGCTGTTGCCGCGGCTACTGGCCCATGTCCGGGCGCAGGCGCCGGGCGTCCGGCTGGAAGCTGCACGGATCGACGGCAATACGGAGCGGGCGCTCGAATCCGGCGAAGCCGATCTCGCGATCGGCTATGTGCCGTGGCTGGGCGGTGGCATTTACCAGCAGAAGCTGTATGACCAGGACTGGATTTGTCTGGTGAATCGGCACCACCCGCGGATTCGCGGCCGGCTCGGGGTCAAGCAATATCGGGCGGAAGGGCATGTCGCGATTACGGCGGGAACCGGGGCGCAACTGCTCGAACAGGCGTTGCGGCAGGCGCGCATCGAGCGAGACGTGGTGCTGGAATTGCCGGGGTTTCTCGGGTTGGGGGCGATCGTTCAGACGACCGACCTGATCACGACGCTACCTCGTCATATCGGCGAGACGCTGGCCCAGGCCAGCGATCTGGCGGTTCATGCATGCCCGATCCCGGTCGACGGCTTCGCGGTGCGGCAGCATTGGCACGCGCGCTACCACCACGAGGCCGGCAACCGGTGGCTGCGCGGCGTCGTGACTCGACTATTCGGTCATTCGCATTGATCTGTGGCTTCGGCGTTCGCGAGGGAGGCTGGAAGTCTCGTAGCTTTCGGGCGGTGCGGCATCACGACAACGGGCAATGTCCCCGGGATGGGCGGAAGGCGCGGCTCGTCACGACAACATCGGGGCGGATCACCCTTCGGAAGCCCCCCACCTTTGGCTGCTGACGTCTGCCAGCGCGTCGAATACAGCCGGCGAGCGTTCCAGGCGCGCGATCGTGCGTGCACCCTCGAGCGCGGCGACCAACGCTGCCGCGGCCGACGATGCGCGCGCGGAAGCAAAACCGCATCCCCTGAAATGCGCCGCAATCACCTCGGTTGAATCGGCAAACCCCCGCGCGACCCGCTCGGTCAGCTCGGCGTCGAGCGCGGGCAGTTCGTTGGCCAGGTTTTGCATGAGGCACCCGTACTGGAAATCGGCAGCGACCATTTCGGCCGCAAACGTGCTGAAGAGCCGACGCACGAAATCCAGCGCATGACCGGTCGTTTCGGCCGAGATGTTCTGCAAGACGGCAATTCGATTCGTGACGTACTGATCGATTGCTTCTTCCGCGAGTTGTGCCTTGCCGCGTGGAAAGTGGAAGTAGAACGATCCCTTGGGCGCACCGCTTTCTTCGAGGATCTGGGTCAGTCCGGTCGCGGTGTAGCCCTGGATGCGAAACAGCCGTTCGGCCGTGGCAATCGCGCGAGCGCGAGCGTCAGTCTTGCGTGTCATGCCGGAAAAGTATCACGTTTGCCTTGACCCGGCTATGGCGATCGCCATACTATGGTGATCACCATATTCCGGAGTGCCGCGATGCCCGTCGACAAGAGCAAGCCATCGGCGCCGAGACGAACCGTTCTGGCGATGGGCGCGGCCGGACTGATTGCGGCTTTGTTTCGACCTGCCCGCGCAAACCCGACAGGAGAAGGGGATCTGGCCATGCCAACCTACGCCGCAGGAACGCTTCCCAAAGGGGTGCGTTCGCGCATGATCCCCGGGGTGAACGGCCTCGATGTCCATATTCTCGAGGCCGGTCATGAAAGCGCCGGCCGGCCGCTCGCGTTGCTTTTGCACGGCTTTCCGGATTTGGCCTACGGCTGGCGGCATCTCATTCCCATCCTGGCCGACGCGGGATACCACGTCGTGGCGCCCGACCAGCGGGGGTTTGGCCGCACCACCGGCTGGGTGAACGACTATGACGCCCCGCGCGCGCCGTTCAGCCTGTTGAATATGACGCGCGACGCGCTCGGATTGGTTTCGGCATTGGGGTATCGGCAGACGTCGATGCTGGTAGGACACGACCTCGGCTCGCCCGTGGCGGCGTATTGTGCGCTCGCGCGACCCGACGTCTTTCCGTCGGTGGTGTTGATGAGCGCACCGTTCCCTGGCCCGCCTGCGCTTCCGTTCGACACGGCGCGAAGCGAGGCATCGTCGGCTCGACCGAACGATGACGCTCGGAAACTGGCGGCGGCGCTTGCGGCGCTCGATCCGCCGAGGGCGTATTACCAGCAATACCTCAGTACACGGAACGCCAACCGGGACATGTGGCACCCACCGCAAGGTTTATCCGCGTTTCTTCGCGCATTTTTCCATGTCAAGAGCGCCGACTGGCCGGGCAACAAGCCGCATCCGCTCAAGGCGCTCACGGCCGCGGAGCTGGCGCAAATGCCCACGTACTACGTGATGGATCTCGGCAAGACGATGCCCGAAACCGTCGCGCCATTCCAACCGTCCGCCAGCGAAACCCTTGGCTGTACATGGCTGACCGACGCGGAACTTGGCGTGTACACGGCGGAGTACGGCCGCACCGGGTTCCAAGGCGCGCTTCAGGCTTATCGTGTGTTGTCCGATCCTGACCTGAACGCCGAGTTGCGCCTGTTTTCGGGCAAGACGATCGACGTCCCCTCGCTCTTCATTGGCGGCACGAGCGATTGGGGCGCTTATGCCGCGCCGGGCGCGCTCGATCTGATGAGAACGAAGGCGACGACGAGAATGCGTGGCATCGAGCTGATCGACGGCGCAGGCCACTGGATCCAGCAGGAGCAACCGGCCAGACTTGGCGAACGCTTGCTCGCTTTCGCGAAGGCGTGAAGCGGGGCGCGGTGGAGGAGGGCGTCTTTCGCGACCGGCGGCGGTAGCCGTATCACATCCGGGAGGCCGTCTCGGCGCCGAACCGGTCGACCACGAATTCGGTAAAGCTGCGAAGCTTCGGTGATTTCTGCTTCTGTTGCGGATAAAGCAGATTCATCGATCGCTCGGGGGCGGCGAAGTCCGGCATGATCTCGACGAGGCGCGCGTCGCGAATGTCCTCGTGGATCAACATCGAAGGCAGCATCGCGATACCGAGCCCGCTCAACGTCGCCCGGCGCAACGCTTCCGCGCTGTCGATTTTCAGTCGGCCGTCCACGCAGATGCTCATCGGCCCACCCGGGCCTTCCAGCATCCAGTGGGCGTGCGCCGCGTGCCATTCCGATCGCGGCGGATACGCATACGTCAGGCAGTGATGCTCGCGCAGCGCGTGCGGCGTAGTCGGCGCGCCATGTTCGTGAACGTAAGCGGGCGACGCACAGAGCACCAGCCGGTATGGCGCCAGCGGACGCGCGACCACATCCGGACTGGCGAGCGCGCCGATGCGAATGGCGGCCTCGAAACCTTCGTCGAACAGATCGGCGAGCGAGTCGGTTGCGACGATATCGAGCTTGATCTCGGGGTAGCGCCGGTAATAGTCCGCGAGCGCGGGAATCAGGCACTCGTTCGTAAACACGACAGGCGCCGTCACGCGCAGACGCCCGCGTGGATGCTTGAGGTGATCGAGTGCAAGCTGTTCCGTGTCGTCGACCAGACCGAGGACTTCGACGCATCGCTCGTAGTAAGCCCGGCCGAACGCGCTGACTTTCTGCTTGCGCGTCGTGCGGTGAACGAGGACCGCGCCCAGCCGGCTTTCCAGCGCCTGAAGGTAGTTGCCGACCATGGTCGGCGACAGATCGGACGCCTGCGCGGCCGCCGTCAGGCTACCCGTTTCCACGATGCGGACGAATACGGCCATCGCCTTGAGGAGATCCATTGCGCAATGGTACTGGATTCTGTTTCAAGGTGCGGCGCGTTTATCCGCCGCCGGTTTGGAAATACATTGCGGTGGAAATGCATTGCGACAGGCGAGCGAAAGGAGGGCAGACATGCTGTATGAACTCACGACGTTGTCGTGTCCGCTTCTGGACCAGAATATCGTGTCCCACCGTGCGCATCACTGGGTATCGGATGCCGGCGCGCTAGGGCGGCTGCTTGGCGCATGGCGCACGGAAATTGGCGAGCTATCGCGGGTCGTCGTGCTGCGTGGCTTCGAGACGATGGAGGAATTGCAGCATGAACGCAATCGGGCATTGAGCGCCGAGCAACCTTTCGGCATTGAAAGCGCGTCCGTTCGATTGACGATGGAAAGCCATGCACTTTTTCCTTTTCTCCCCGACATCGAACCGGCGGTGTTGGGCGACTTCTATGAAATTCGCCGCTACTGGCTGAAAGCCGGCGGTGTGGCGCCGACCATTGCCGCGTGGGAACGCGCGATGGGCCCGGCCCAAGCCTATACGTCGCATCTCGTTTGCAACATGTACGCGCTCGATGGACCGCCGCGCATCACGCACATCTGGGGATTCTCGAGTCTGGAAGAACGCATGGCGTTGCGAAAGCGGCACTACGCAGAGGGTCTTTGGCCGCCGGCAGGCGGTCCGGAACAGATCGAAAGGGCGACGTCGACGATCGGCTTGCCGGAGGCGTGGTCGCCGTTGCATTGAATGCGCCGCCGGCGCAAGCAAACCGCGCTTCCCCGAAGTCAGGCCGACTCGGTAGTGGATTTCAATTCACCGCGCTCAGCGGCCAAACCCACGTCGCGCGCCGAATCGTGCCCCGTCGGCAACGCCACCCGCACATAAAGAAACGCACGCCGTTCACGATCGGGCAGCACCTGCGGCCCGTAGCTGATCCTGACCGCGCCATCATCGATCTCGCCCGCCTGCTCGAAACGCCACGCACGGGGATCGCTGTCGAGCAGGAATTCGGCGCGCGCATATGCGTGCGGCTCGAACAGCTCGGGGATCGTCACCGTCTTTCCGTCGAGCTTGTCGAGCAACGCTTCGACCACGTTGAAGCCATAGCCGTCGCGCACGATGTCGCAGATGAAGCTGCCCGCGATGCGCGGATTCAGTTCGATCACGTGCGGCACGCCGTCATGCACGATGCAGTCGAGATGCACGGGCCCCCACGCGAGCCCGGCGGCGGCCGTCGCACGCGTGCCGACGTCGATCAGCGCGCGCAGCGTGTCGGCGTCGAGATCGAGTTCCGACGTATAGCCGCGTTCGAGAAAACCCGCGCCATGCCGCTTCAGCTTGCGCAGCGCGCCGACGTAGTGACCGTCGAAATACTCGACGCAGTATTCGCTGCCGTTCAGGAATTCCTCGATGACGACGCGTTCGGTCGCAAGCGACAGTGCATCGGCCTGCGCGGCGGCGAGCGCGTCGAGCTGCGCGCGCACGGCGGCGATGTCCTCGCAGCGGCGCACGCCGTCGCTCGCGGAGCCTTCCGACGGCTTGACGACGACCGGAAAGCGCAACGGGGCCGCGGCGGCCGCGAGCGCCGCCGGCGCGGTGAGCGTACCCGCGACGAACTGCGCGGCCGGGATCCCGTGCGCGGCGAGCAGCGCCTTCTGGTTCGACTTCGATACCGCGTGCGCGACATGCCGCGCATCGGGGCCGGGCAGGCCGAGCGCATCGGCGACCCACGCGGCGGTGCGCGCATAGCTGTCGTGCGCGGTCGTCACGCGCAGCGTGTCGAGTTCGTCCGGAAAGCGCGCGCGCAGCCATTCGACGAGCTGGCCGGCGTCGGGCGCGAGATTGACCGTCTCGACGCCGTCGGGAAACACGTCGTCGATGCGATGGCCGGGCGCGGTGATGACGGTCACGGCCACCTGGCGTGCGACGGCGGCGCGCACCAGTGCGACGCTGCTGCCGGTGGCGCGTGCGCCGATCACGATGAGTCGCTTCATGATGAATCCTTGATCGAGGGCGGAAGAGGGATGCCGGCTAGCGTGCGCGCCTGCGCAGCCGCTGCGCTTCGAGGCGCGGCAGCAGATGCTGGACGACGCGCGGCAGCGTATAGATCGGCAATTGCGCACACGCGAACACGAGCGCCATGGTCGGCGTCGCGGCCAGCCCGAGCGCGGCCCACATCAGCCCGACGTTGCGATTGGCGACGATCAGCGCGACGTTCAGGCGCGTGCGGACGTCGCCGGGCGTGAGCCCGTACGCGACGATCTGGAAGCCCGCGTTGACGGCGAACGCGAGCGCGATCGCGGTCAACGCGCGGTGCGGAGCGTCGATGATCGACTGCTGCATGCCGGCCATCGTGCCGAGTGCGAATATCAGCAGCGCGACGACGACGGTTGCGTCGATCGGCGTCGCATGGCGCGCGAGCCGCGCGCCGGCAAAGCGCCGCACGAGCAGCGCGACGCCCTCGGCGCTGCCGATCAGCAGCGCGAGCCGCAGCGCGAGGCTCGACGGCGAGATCGATACCGCCGCGTCGTGGCTGAACCAGGCGGTCAGCAGCGGCGCGGTCAGCGGCACGAACACCATCGACGCGAGCGTCGCGACGAGTGCGACACTGGCGTCGAGCGACAGCATACGCGCGATCGTCGACGTGCCGCTCGACGGCGGCGCGCAGTAGGCGATCACCAGCGCGACGACCCAGTCGTACGGCAAACCCGCGAGCCGCGCGGCGATGCCGAGCGCGACCGGGCACGCGATCATCGTCACGGCGGGCAGCAGCAGCGACACGGCGGGTCGCCGCGCGACCGCGCGCACGGCGCTCGGCTCCACGCGCAGCAGCGTGCCGAGCACGAACAGGAACACGGTAACGGGCATCAGCGGCCGCGCGAGATCCGCGAGCGGCGGCGCCAGCAGACCGAGGCCGACGCCGCACGCCAGCACGGTCGGGCCGCGCCGCACCAGTGCGGCGATCACTGTGCGCACGGACGAACCTCGGGCAGGCGGCGAACGGGAGTGAAGCCGAAGCAGGCAGCGGATGGCATGCGGATTCCTTGGAGAGGCGGCCGGCAGGGAATACCCGCTAGGCTAATCCGGATGATGAGCGAAGTAAAATGATATAAGATGAATCAGTAACAAGAGAAACTGATATGAACATCCCTCTGCTCGAAACTTTCCGGGCGGTCGTGCAGGAAGGCAGCGCGTTGCGCGCGGCCGAACGGCTCGGCTGCACGCAATCGAACGTCACCGCGCGGCTGCGTCAGCTCGAGGAGTCGCTCGACGCGCCGCTGTTCGACCGGCACGGCAAGCGGCTGGTGCTGAACGATGCCGGGCGCCGGCTGATGCCGTATTGCGACCGCATCTTGCGCCTCGTCGACGAAGCAACGCAGGTGGTGCGCGAAACGCCGGTTGCCCGCAGCTTCCGGCTCGGTTCGATGGAAAGCACGGCCGCCACGCGGCTGCCGGCGCTGGCCGCCGCGCTGAAGGAGCGCGATCCGGCGCTCGGCCTCGCGGTGCAGATCGGCAGCGAGCCGGATCTGGCCGACGCGCTGCTGCGCGGCCGGATCGACGCGGCGCTGACCGCACGCGCGGTCGTGCGGCCCGGGCTGCGTTACGAGCCCGCGTTCGCGGAAGACATGGTGCTGGTGAGCGCGGCGACCGTCACGCGCCGGCAGTTGCTGGCCGACAACACGGTGCGCTTGCTCGCGTTTCACGACGGCTGCCCGTATCGCGCGGTCGCGGAGCACTGGCTGAAGGCGCGCGGCGTCGCGATCGAATCGGTGTCGTCGTTCGGTACGTTCGGCGCAATCCTCGGCTGCGTCGCGGCCGGAATGGGCGTCGCGATCCTGCCGAAACGGATCACGACCGAATACGTGGCGCGCAAGGAGCTGCGCACGCACGCATTCGACGATCTCGACAGCGTGACGACCTACCTCGTCACGCCCGACGAAGCGCCTGCGTTGCCCGAACTCGACGCGTTGCGCGCGGTGCTCGGCCGGCAGGCGGGTGCGCTGCTCGCGCGCTGACACCAGCACGCGGCGGCCCTAAGCCGGCACGACCGCACGTTCGTCCGCGAAGAAGTCGGCCTCGATTTCGCGAATGCGCGCGCAGTCCTCGAGCAGTCGCTCGAACGTCGGGCTGTACAGGCCGACCGTGCCGAGCGCCGTCTGCAGGTCGGTGGTCACGCGTAGCGTATCGCCCACCTTGATCCATTGCTTGAGCCCGACGAACGACGGTAGCGCCTGGATCGCCTGCCACGTGAAATCCTGCCGCAGCACGCCGTTGCGCGACGACAGCAGCAGCACGTGCCCGCAGTATCCGCGAAAATCCGCCGGCGTGGCGACGTCGCCGAACAGCCGCTCCGGATGCAGCACGGCTTCAACGGTGGCCGACACGTGATTCTCGCCGCTGACCGCGCTCGTCAACCGCGGGTCGAGGCTGCCGTGCAGCCGCGCGTTCAGCTCGACGATGGTCGGGCCGTCGGCCGTATCGAACAGCTCCAGATGAGTCGGCCCGAAGCGCACGTCGAGCGCGTCGAGTACGTCGGCCGCGTAGTCGAGCAGCGGCGCGTAGCGCGGGTCGGCGTGGTTCAGCACCAGCATCTTGTCGAGCCGCGGCGCGTGCGTGCGGTCGCGATGCACTTCCCACAGGCTGACCACGCGATGGCGGCCTTCGAACGACACCGAATCGACGATGTATTCCTGCCCTTCGGAATAGCTCTGGATCACGATGTCGTCGTTCGGCTGGTTGTACAGCGAACGGGTGGCGAGCACGTCGCGCGCGGCGGCCTCGACCTGCGCGAGCGTCCGGCAGATCTTCACGCCGGCCACGCCCGCGCTGCGCGCCGGCTTCACGACGAGCGGCAACGTGCCGTGCGCGCGCGCCCAGGCGAGCGCTTCATCGACCGACGTGCTGTGGAAATGCGCGGGCGCGCGCAGCCCGGCCTGACGAATGCGTTCGTTCATCGCGAACTTGTCGCGTCGAGCGGCGGAGGTCGCGAGCGGGTTGCGAAATGGCACGTCGAGCCGCTCGGCCAGCGTGTCGGCCAGCTCGAGCGCCGCGTCGAGGCCGTGCAGCACCGCGCCGATCCGCAGGTCGCTCAGCTGCGCGAGCGTCGCGTTGATGTCGCCGCGATGCTGGACCTGCCGGATGTAGTCGGACGGCACGAACTGGTTTCGGTAGATGGCCGGCAGATCGGGGTCGCTGATCACGTGCACGCAACGGATGCCGTATGCACGAAACGCGGGGGCCAGGTACGCGGCGGTCGACGCGCCGTCGACGATCAGGACGGTATCGATGAAGCGATGCTGCATGGATTCCTCGCTCGGATGGGGGATCGGTTGAAGGATGTCGTGCGGCAAGGTGTTCAGGCCCGGGTGCCGTCGCCGCGTGAGTCGCCGGGCCAGCGCACGGCCAGCACGATACAGAGCGCGACGAGCGCGGCCGCGATCGCAAACGCGCGCGCCGCGCCGGCCACGATTGCCGCGCCCTGGCCGGCAACCAGCGCGCCGAGCGCCGCGACGCCGATCGCGGCGCCGACCTGGCGTGCGGTGTTGAGAATCGCGGACGCGGTGGCCGAGCGGCCGGCCTCGACGCTGCCGAGCATCGTCGACGTCAGCGCGGGAATCGCGATGCCGCCGCCGATCGCCATCGCCGCAAGCCCCGGCGCCAGCAGCGCGTACGGCGTATGCGCGGCGAGGGTCTGCCACAGCCACACGTAGCCGGCGAGCGATACGGCGAGGCCGACGATGACGGTCGCGCGAAACCCGTAGCGGACCGCGAGCCGGGCGCTCGCGATGTTGGCGAGCATGATGATCGTGAGCGGCGCGAGCGCGAGCCCCGATTCGGTCGCCGTGAAGCCGCGCGCGTTCTGGAAATAGAGGCTGAGCGAGAAGATCAGCCCGTAGAACGCCGCATTCGTGATCGCGCCGATCGCAAGCACGCCCGGCACGCGGGCGATCCGGAGGAGCGCGAGTTGCAACATCGGCGCGGCCGCGCGCCGCTCGATCGCGACGAACAGCGCACCGAGCACGACCGACGCGATCAGCGCGGCAGCCGCATACGGGTCGCCGATTCCGTGCGCACCGGCCCGGATGATGCCGCCCGTCAGCAGCCCGAGCACGAGCACCGCGACGATCTGGCCGGCCGGGTCGAACAGCCGCGGGCGCGCGGCGGCCGAATCCCGCACGTGACGCAGCGTGAGCCATAGCCCGAGCGCGCAGATCGGCAGGTTGATGAAGAAGATCGCGCGCCAGCCGAGCGAATCGATCAGCAGGCCGCCGAGCGTCGGCCCGGCCGCGCTGATCGCGCCGCCCGTCGCGCTCCACCACGCGACGGCTTTTACGCGCGCGGCAGCATCGTTGGCGCACGCATGCGTGATGAGCGCGAGCGACGTGGGCAGGATCATCGCGGCGCCGACGCCTTGGGCGACGCGCGCGGCGACCAGCGCGGCCAGCGACGGCGCAAGCGCGCAGCCGAGCGACGCGAGCAGGAACAGCGCGAGACCGTAGGCGAACAGCCGGCGGCTGCCGAAACGGTCGGCCAGCGTGCCGGACGTCAGCAGCAGCGCGGCGAACGACAGCGTGTACGCATCGACGATCCACTGCAGCCCGTGGACGCTCGATCCGAATGCGTGGCCGAGGCTCGGAATCGCGACGTTGACGACGGTCACGTCGAGCTGGACGATCGCGAAGCCGAGGCTCGCGGCCGCGACGGTCGGGAAGATCGCGCGCAGCGACGCGCGGGGCGGAGTCGCTGCGGGGGTCGGCGCGCGGTCGACCGGGGCGACGTGGTCGAGTGCCGGGGCACGGTCGCTCATCGCGGCTCCCGCGGCATACGGAACGTGCGGGACATAGGGCGCAACAGGTGGTATCGAGTCATCTGGCGGGTTCCCGTGTGGAGATGAACGGAGCCGGCTTCTCGTCGTGAGCCGGCCGCATCGTCGAATCCGACAGAAAACTAGCATCGACCCGTTGGCGAATACAAATAATAAGCAACGATTTTTTAACAAGTATTCGTGTTAAGGAGCGGCGCACACACGGTGAACCGGTTCCGTCCGCATTGCTGAACTTATATCGATAATTTTTGTTTGCAATCGAATTAATATCATTTCGAAATGCAATGACGGTCTCCTAGTCTTGTCGAGCGCTGCGCACCGAGGACGGCGGAGCGCGGCGGCGATGCCACGCCGCTCTTCGAACCAGATCTTTATTCGAGAGACCTATGACCTATCTCGCAGATGCACGTATTGCCTTGACGGCAGCGGAATCCGCTCACATCCGCAAGACGCTCGGCACGCTGGATTACGACCCGGCCGGCGGCGCAGGCTACATCAGCGCAGTCCGCAAGCTGGCCTACAACGCGTTTCCCGACCGGATCGTCGACGCATTCGATCGGGCGAAGGCCCCGACCGCGGACGCGCACGGCTCGATCGAACTCGACAACCTGCCGATCGACGACGGCGTGACGGGCAGCCCGCGGTTCGAGGAAACCGGCCGCTCGTTCAAGGCCGGCGTGCTGAGCGAGAACGTGCTGGTCGCGTTGAGCACGCTGGCCGGCGAACCGTACTCGATCGCGCACGAAGGCCGCGAGCTGGTGAACAACCTGACGCCGCACAAGGCGACCGCGCGCGACTACACGGGCCTCGGCTCCGAGGTCGAGCTCGACTTCCATATCGAGAACGCCGCGCAGGCGCACATGCCGGAAGGCGACACGTCGCCGTTCGCGCTGCTGCTGCTCGGCGTGCGCAGCGAGGCCGGCGGCGGCCCGTACACGCGCGTCGCCGATGCGCGCCGCGCACTGCAACTGCTGTCGGCGGACGATATCGCGCAACTCTACGGCGAGCACTACATCATTCGCGTGCCGTACCGGTGGCGCGGCGCCGCGCCCACGCCGCGCGACAACACCGACCTGAGCGCCGTGCTGTCGGGGCCGCTCGATGCGCCGCGCGTGACGGTCGCGTTCTATCCGGACATGGTGCTGGCGGTCAACACGCGTGCGCAGGAAGCGCTGGCCAACCTGTATCGCGCGGTGCGCGAGGTGTCGTTCGGCGTGCAGGTATCGCCGGGCAAGCTGGTGCTGATCAACAACCACTTCACGCTGCACTCGCGCGACCGCTTCGATCCGCAGTACGACGAGAACGACCGCGCGTTCCGCTGGGTGCAGCGCGTGTTCGTCGCGCGCAGCCTGTGGAACTTCCGTGCGTTCACGCCGCTGCAGGCGCGCGTGTTCGACCCGAAGGCGGTGTATGCGGGCGAGTCGGCGCACACGAGGCGTCCGTCGCCCGTCGTGCAACCGGCGACGCAGCGTGCGGCCGCGGTCGAACTCGAAGCGACGCCTGCGTGATCGACTCGATAGGGCAGCGACTGGCGCCGAACGTTGCCAGCCTGCTGCCCGAGCTCGCTCCGAGCATCCGCGAATAAAAACAGGAATCCACAAGACATGAGAAGAACCGCCTTTCCCGTTGGGCGCATCGCCCGCGTGCTGGCCGTCGCGCTGATCGCGGCGAGTGCCGGAAGCGCCGTCACCGCGCACGCTGCATCGTTCGACCTGAGCCCCGAGCAGCCGGCCCGACAGCGCGGCACGCTGAACCCGGCGGTCGAGCAGGCGCTGCCGGCCGGTTTCCGGTTTGCCGAAGCGAATACGCTGACGATCGGCATCGCGCCGAACCTGCCGCCGCTCAGCACCTATGCGACCGACGCGCGCACGGTGGTCGGGTTCGATCCCGATCTCGCGCAGCTGATCGCGGACAGCATCGGCCGCAAGCTGAAGATCGTGCCGCTCGCATGGGCCGACTGGCCGCTCGCGCTGCAGTCCGGCAAGGTCGACGCGGTGATCTCGAACGTGACGGTGACCGAGCAGCGCAAGGAGAAGTTCGACTTCTCGACCTACCGGAAGGACCAGCTCGGTTTCTACGTGAAAACCAACAGCAAGCTTGCCGCGATCCGCGAACCAAAGGATGTCGCCGGGCTGCGGGTCGTGACCGATTCGGGCACGAACCAGGAAAAGATCCTGCTCGAATGGAACCGGCAGAACGTCGCGCGCGGCCTCGCGCCGGTCGAGATCCAGTACTACGCGGATGCGGCCGAGCGCTGGGTCGCGCTGCAGTCGGGCCGCGTCGACACGATCTTCAGCGTGAATTCGATGCTCGCGTACCAGGCATCGCTGCGCGGCGATGCGAAGCTGATCGGCACCGTCAGCGGCGGCTGGCCGCGCACCGCCGATATCGCGATCACGACCCGCAAGGGCAGCGGCCTCGCCGATCCGCTGACGCTCGCGATCAATGCGCTGATCGCGAACGGCAGCTATCGGAAGGCGCTCGATCACTGGCGGCTGGACGCCGAAGCGATCGACCGGTCGCAGACCAATCCGCCGGGGCTGCCGCGCACCTGAGTACGGCGCGCGGCGGGGCTCGAGTGCGCATCGTCGTAGTCGTCCTCCGCCCGGTCGCGTTGAAGCTGCCGCCGTCGGCTGCTTGAAATAGTCGTCGCGATCCGGCTACGGCTTGGCGCCGGGCGGTTTCGTGTCCGGCCGGCGGTCGGCGATCTCGATCGTCGTTTCCCAACGGAAATAGCCCGACACGGCGCCGTCGCGATCGAGCACCGCGAAATCGGCCGTGCACGAGGTGGCGCCCGCCGCCAGCACCTCGCTGCGCCAGAAATGGTCTTTCATCGGCTGGCACGACGGATGCAGCAGATCGTCGCCGTCCGGCACCGGCATGGCGGCGTCGCGGATTTCCGCTTCGATCGGCGCGACGATGCCCGCGTCCTTCAACGCGAACCGGACGAACAGCACGGTCACCTCCGCACGCAGCGCGAGCGCGGTTTCGCGCAGATGAAGCTGGTCGCCCGGCGACAGGCCGGCGAAGAGCCGGTTGTCGTTGTGGCCGGCCTGCCCGGCGTCGCCGGGGCTCAACACGTAGATGTGCCGGCCATCGATCACGGTCGGCGCGTCGGCGTCCCGGCTCGCATCGGGGTAGGCCGACAGCAGCGTGACGGCGTCGACGATCGCCAGGACATCGTAACGAACACCAGACATGAGCACGCCCTCCGCAACAAGGGAGCGGCCGGACGGCCTGCGGCCGCCCGTGTGCCGCGATCAGTTATGGATCGAGATGAACGGATCCCACGAGAAGCAGCCCTGGCTCTGGCAATTGCGATCGATGATCTGGAACTGGAAGTGGTAGGTCACACGGCCGACCTTCAGGCATTCGGACGACCAGTAGTAGTTCGCGACCTTCTGGCACGTCGGCACTTCCGGTTTGCTCGTGTTCGGCACCGGGATCGATGCTTCCGCGACGCGCGGCGTCGGCGTCGAGATCAGGTCGTTGCCGGCGTTGGCGACGAACTTGTAGAACACCACCTGGTTTTCGAAGCCCAGCGACAGGCTCGTTTCGCGCCAACGGATCAGGTCGCCGACCTGCGCCTTCAGGTCGAGCTCGCCGCCCGCCTGCCCGGAGATGACGTTGTCCTGGTTCGTCACCATATAGACGTAATGCCAGTCGATCAGCGTCGGCGCGGCCGGATTCTTGCTGGGATTCGGATATTTCTTGAGAATGGTTTCGGTATCGAACGAGACGAGCACATCGGTAACGCGTGACATAGAAGCTCCCGTTTCAAGTAATGGAACTTATCGTTGCGCGAATTGCTTCGTGCGGCCGCCATCGCGTTGTGCTGCAAGGGTTTTCGCCGGGTTCGACGCATGCAGAAGCGACGGCGAATGCAGATTATCCCGTTTGGTTAATCGTGGAAGCTGTAAAAGTAAACAGGTTTGCAAATGATTTGTCGGGTTAATTTTGAAATCGGAATCAATCGAATCGATGCGTTACATAAATATCACGACATTGAATCTGTTAATTGATTGACCGATTATTGGCAGAACTGGGAAGCGGGCCGCTTACCGGTACGTCCAGAGCCGGTGCAGCACGAACGTCGTCGGCGGGATCAGCAGCGCGATCGCGACGACGCTCGTCGCGCGTGACGCATCCAGCGCCTCGGCGGCGCGCGCAAGCAGCATCGTTTCGACGAACCCGGCAAGCGTGACCGCGAGAAAGCGCGTCGCGTTGCGGGTGCGCACCGTCGACGAGAAGCTCCATAGCGTATTCGCCAGATACGAGAACGCGGTCGCGCAGAGGAACGCGACCGCATTCGCGGTCACCGGCGTCGCATCGAGCAGCGTGAACAGGGCCGCCGCGACCAGCGAGTGGATCGCGGTCGAGCAGAGCCCGGACACGCCGAAGCGCACGAGCCGCGTGCGCTCGGCCTGGAGCAGCGCGATCATGGCGCCTGCACGTCAGCGCGCGCCGATGCGCGCCCGGACCGGCTGCGCGCGCCGGCGTGCGGGCTGGCGGCGTGCGTCGCGCGCGACCGGCAGTTCGATCACCTTGCCGTGCGTCTGGTAGCGGCGGCGGATCAGGTACACGGGCCGTTGCTTCGATTCGTCGTAGATCCGCCCGACGTATTCGCCGACGACGCCGATCCCGATCAGCTCGATCCCGCCGATGAACAGCGTGACCGAGATCAGCGACGCGTAGCCGAGCACCGGATTGCCGAACAGCAGCGTGCGCAGGATGATGAACGCGCCGTACACGAACGCGAGCGCCGCGATGCCGATGCCGATGTAGGTCCAGCTGCGCAGCGGCACGGTGCTGAAGCTGGTGATGCCCTCCAGCGCGAAATTCCACAGCTTCCAGCCGGAGAATTTCGAGTGTCCGGCGCTGCGCGGGTCGCGCTGGTACTCGACGATCACGGTCTTGTAGCCGACCCACGCGAACAGGCCCTTCATGAAGCGGTGCCGCTCGGGCAGGTTGCGCAGCGCGTTCACGACCTTGCGATCCATCAACCGGAAATCGCCGACGTTTTCCGGCAGCTTCACGTCCGACAGCAGGTTGTGCACGCGATAGTAGATCGCGGCGGCGGTGCGCTTTGCGAACGAATCGCAGGCGCGATTGCTGCGCTTGGCCGCGACGACCTCCGCGCCGTCGCGCCAGTGCTCGATCAGCACCGGAATCAGGCTCGGCGGATCCTGCAGGTCGGCGTCGAGCGGGATCACCGCATCGCCGGCGGCTTCGTCGAGGCCGGCCGTCAGCGCGGCTTCCTTGCCGAAATTGCGGGTGAGATCGATGACGCGCACGCGCCGCTCGGCGGCGCCGATCCGGACCAGGCGTTCCAGCGTGTCGTCGCGGCTGCCGTCGTTCACGCAGACGATCTCGAAGCGGATCGCATCGATCGCGCTCATCAGCGGAATCACGACGTCGAAGAAGCGCTCGACGGCTTCGCCTTCGTTGTAGAACGGCACGACCAGCGAAACGAGCGGCGTGTAGATGGACTCCCGCATGATGATTCCCCTTGTGATGTCGTTTTACCCGTGGGCGCCGAGCGTCAGGCGGCCGGTGCGGCGCATGCCGTGCGCCGGGCGGTGGTGCGGTCGGACCGGGTGTGCGAATTCGGTCTCGGTCGAGATGTCGCGCGCGTCCGGCATCGACGGCACGTCGCGTCTTTCCTGGGCGATCCGGCTGACGAGCAGCGCGAGCGACGCGAGCGTCACGAGCGGCATGAACTGGAACGACAGATGCGGCACGATCGCGAGGCTCGCGAGCGGCATCGGCCACAGCAGCATCAGCCATTCGCGATCGAAGCGCCGCCAGCCGTGCGTCCACGCATAACGTGCGTACCACGCGATCACGATGCCGTACCACGTCAGGTCGTAGTCGTACAGATAGGGGCTGACGAGCAGGCATGCGCATGCGAGGGTCGCGGCGCGCAGCGCGTACGAACACGCGCCGCGCCACGCGTAGACGACGGCAATCGCCGCGGCCGCCGCCGACAGCAGTTGAAGGCCGCGCGCGACGAGCGCGGGCCAGCCGGCCATCGTCGCGAGCGCGAACAGGGTGGGCATGCGCGCGAGCTTGGCGTGGCCGGTGCCGACGATCGTATAGACGTGGGCGATCAAGTGCATGAACGCGATCCACGGGCCGACGCCGAACGCGAGCGTCGCGAGCAGGGCGCTGACAGCGATCGTCGCGGCCCATGCGCCCAGTGCGCGCCATTGCCCGGCACACAGCAGCGCGAGCGGGAACAGCACCGCGAGCTGCGGCTTCATCGTCAGTAACCCGAAACAGATGCCGGCGGTGACGGGGCGGCGGTTCAGCGCGAGCAGGCCGAAGGCGGCGAGCGTCGCGGTGAAGAGACTCGTCTGCCCGACGATCACCGTGAGGAACGCACCGGGGAACGCAAGCGCGCACAGCCACGCGGCGTCGCGCTGCACGGTCGCGCGCATCGCCGCGGCGAACAGCGCGTACGTGATCGCGAGCCACAGCACGAGCGCCAGCGTGTACGGCAGCCAGCCGAGCGGCAGCACGAGCAGCAGCATCGTCGGCGGATAGAGCCACGGCAGTGTGCCGTCCGCGAGGGTCATCGTCGGGATGGCGAGCCGCTGGACCGCGAATAGCGTGGAGTAATGCCACGCGTCGCCACCGTGCCCGTGCGCGGCAAGCCATGCGGCGCTCCAGACCGGCGAGAAATCCTGCGACAGCGGGTCCAGCGCGCCGTCGTGCGACAGGTGCACGCGGATCAGGTAAATGACGATGAACAGCAGCTCCGTCAACAGCACGCCGGCGGCATAGAGCCGCACGCGATCGCGGTTGAGCCAGTGCGGATGGCGGCGCGGGCCGGCGATCGGGAGTTCCGGATGCACGCGGGCGGCAGGGTGCGCGTGGCGGGCGAACGACGGCGTTTTCATCGTGCGCTCCGGGAGGCGAGCGCCGTGCGGCGCACCACGACGAACAGCATCGCAAGCAGCACGAGCGGCCCGATTTGCGGCAGCTTCATCAGCCGGTTCAGCATTTCGAAAATCGGCAGCAGCCACGCGAGCACGAGGATGCCCTGGTCGCCGGGCAGCCAGCCTTCGTCGAGACCGTGCGCGATCAGGCAGAACACCGCGATGCCGAGCCACGTCAGTTCGTAGTTCCACAGGTACGGCGTCGTCAGCAGCGTGGCAACCGCCAGCACCGCGCCGCGCAGCCGCATGTCACGCGTGCGGCGCCATACGTCGACGGCCGCGGCGAGTGCGACGAGCGCGACCGCCGCCTGGGCGGCCAGCGCGGCTGCCACCGGCGCGCCCGCGAGCCGCAGCGCGGCGAACGGCGTCGGCGACGCGAGCCAGTACGACGCGAGCATGAAGTGCTGCTCGCGTACCGTCGACATCGCATGACTCAACCCGTGCAGCGCGGCGGGGCCGGCCAGTGCGACGCCGGCGGCCGCGAACAGCGTCGCGCTGAGCGCGGCCGCCGCGAAGGTGCGCCAAGCGCGCGTCGCAATCAGCACGAACGGGAACACGATCGCGAGTTGCGGCTTGATCGCGAGCAGCCCGATCAGTACGCCCGCCACGACCGGGCGCTTGCCGAGCAGATGCAGTGCGAGCGCGGCGAGGCCGGCGGTCAGGATGCTGTTCTGGCCGAACAGCGCGGACATGCACACCGCCGAATACGCGACGATGACGAGCGCCGCGGCGCGCGGCACGGGAAGATGCGCGCGCAGCCCCGACAACCGCGAGACGGCGAACGCGTAGCATAAAAGACTGCCCGCGAAAAAGAGGAAGTAAGCGGGCAGGAAAGGCACGAGGGCAACCGGGGCGATGAACAGCAGCATCGTCGGCGGATAGAGCCAGGGAAGCGGCCGGTTTTGCAGATACGCACCGAAGTGCGCGAACTCGGCCTGCAGGAATGACGACGTGTCGTAGGCCGCCGCGGCATGGCCTTGCAACACGAGATGCGATGCGGTCCAGAAGACCGAGAAGTCGGTACCGGGTCGGGCGGTGGCGTTCGACGTGAAGCCGTCGGTCACGACACCCCACACGATCAGCAGCGCAACGAAGAGCATCAGCATGATGCAGCTGTACGGAATGATCCGGTCGGCCGTCAGCCATTGAGCACAGCGTATTGCGCGATCGCGCGTTTCACGATTGGCTGTGTACATGATGCCCCGTCTGTGGTGTGGCCGCGTGGTCTGTCGCAGCCGTTTGATGTTGTCGTGCCTGCGGATCGATCGCTCTGAAATGGCGTTGTCCGGTGAATTCATTGTTGAAGAAAAAAACGCGTGATGCAAACCAGGCACGGCCGGACGGCATTGAATGTGTTCAGCGATTCGGGCGAAAACCGCCATTTCTGGTATGAAAAAACGCCGCCGCCCGGATTCGTGTTTCTGACCTGAAACATTCCGCGATTCTTGCCGGCTGTGCATGCCGCCGAACCCGTCTCGCGCGAACGCCTCGCCGCGTTCGGGAAAATCCCGAGAAAATTTTTTTGGCCCTTTGTGCAGCGCGGCGACGAACGTCCGGGCGGGCGGCGCTCGCCCGGACCGCATATATCAAAGTTGAAACATTTCGGTAGCCGGGCGTTTGACGGGCACGCGTGCGAATCGCCGGAACCCTTGGTACGCCTCGATTCCGCCCGGGATGGTCCGCTCTTTGCGTAAGCGTTGGCACGGCAGTCGACGACGGGGCGACCGGGCGGTTCAGGCAACAGGCAGTGGAACCGGCTCGCGAATCGCCTGCGGAAACGATGGTCCGGAGCGCGTCGGGGAACACGCCGCTCCCGTCCGATCAACCGCGGGAACCGTCGTCGAACGACCCACCAGACCTGGCAGCTTCCGGGCAATAAGAAATCGGCATGGCAGTACATGGGGAATAAAAATGAATGACCACAGCACATCGCGGATCGCAAGCCGCGTTAAAGACACATTGCAGCTTTGCCGGGAGTTCCTCTCCCGTTCAACCGGATTCCATGCGTCGAATGGCCGCCGTGCCGTTCCGGTCGCTCGAGCCGCCCGATTCGTCCGGCCGGTCGCACCGTACACGCGTTTCTCATGTTCCGTCTCGCCGATACCCGTTCGCACGGACCGCGGTAGTCCGCCCCGTTTCCGCGACTGATCGTCGGCTTCCGATTTCTAGCGTAGTGCCGGTGGTGCCCACCCCCGACGTCTTGATCGACGAAGGGTATTTCATAGCAGTCCGAAAGGAGAATGCTCATGTCAAGAATCATCGAAAAGGTCGCGTGGTTCGTCCAGGATCAGGACGGCGTGACGGCCATTGAATACGGCCTCATCGCCGCGCTGATCGCGATCGGCATCGTCGCCGCGCTGGCGACGGTCGGTACGGATCTGAAGACCGTGTTCAGCACGATCGCCGCGGATCTGGACTCGGCGGTAGCAGGCCTCTGATGGATGGTACGACGAACGGTTTGTCCGATCGTTCGAATCGTTCGTCGGCGCCACACGGCATCAACGATATTCCTCGACGTATCGATGCACGGTCATCCGACCAGCCGGTGCGCGAGGGTTTTGAAAGTCACCACGCAAGGAGAACATCATGTCCAAGTTCATTCAACAAGCCGGCCGTTTCATTCGCGACGAAGACGGCGTGACCGCCATCGAATACGGCCTGATCGCCGCGCTGATCGCCATCGGCATCATCGCCGCGCTGTCGACCATCGGGAAGGACCTCAAGACCGTGTTCAGCACGATCGCGGCCGACCTCGATTCGGCGGTTGCAGGCATCTGATGCACCGCGCCGCGGGCGGCTCGGCTGGTGCAGTGTTCGAGCCGTCCCCGGCGATTCCGTCACCCGGAAACCGGAGACCATCATGCAAGCCATCACGCGTGTCGCCCGTCGCTGGATCGCCGACGAACGGGGTGTGACGTCGATCGAGTATGCATTGCTCGCGTCGATGTTCGCCATCGCGGTGCTGGGCACCGTCGTCACGCTGAAGGGCTCGCTCGCCGATGCCTACGAGATGATCGCCGCGGCCGTGACGGCCGCCGTGGCCACCGCCGTGACCACCGCGTTGTCCATGGTTTCCTGATCCACCGATTCGATACGCGAGGTTCGCCATGCTTCCCGTTGCGCCGCCTTATCCGGTTCCGTTGTGCGTGACGCTGCTCGCGGTCGCCGCGGCCAGCACGGACATCGCGAGCCGTCGCATTCCGAATCGCCTCGTGTTGCTCGGCCTGGCCGGCGCACTGGTTGCGCAGTGCCTGTTGCACGGCGTACTGGCAGGCGTGCTCGGATGGCTCGCCGGGGCCGCGACCGGTTTCGGCCTGCTGCTGCCGTTCTACCTGTTGCGCGGGATGGCGGCGGGCGACGTGAAGCTGATGCTGGCGATCGGCGCATGGGTCGGCGCGGAAATGACGTTTTACATCGTGCTGGCCACGTTCCTGGCCGGCGGGATCGGCGCCATCGCCTACGCGCTGCTGCGCGGGCGGGTGCGCCAGATGTGGGCGAACGTGCGCACGCTGATCGTGCGGCGCTCGCAAGCGGCGCGCGCCGAGGCCGACGACGGCCCCGCCGAGATCGCGTCGGTCGGCACGCTGCCGTACGGCGTGGCGATCGCGGTCGGCACGCTGGGCATGCTGTTCGCGTCGTGCGCATAGCGCGACGGATCCGCAACGAGGACGCAACGAGGACGCAACGATCATGAACACGAACCACACCGAACGGGGACGCGACGCGCAGGTGGCACGCCTGCCCGATCCGCCGCCGTCGCGGGAGATCCATACGAAGCTGGGCGCGCAGCTGCCGCCGGCGCCGCGCTCGCTCGCCGACACCGGGCTGAGCATGGCGTTCGTCGCCGGGCTCGTGCTGAAGTCGACGCTGGTGCTCGGCCGCCCGTCGTACGGCGACCTGATCGAGCGGCATTGCCTGCCGCTCGCGGTGCTCGACGACGTCTTTGCGTTCCTGGTGCGCGAGCATCTCGTCGAGCTGACCCATCGCGGCGCGACCGATCTCGACGTGACGTTCCGACTGACCGATGCGGGCCGCGTGCTCGCGCTCGAGGAGCGGGAACGCAGCGGCTACAGCGGGCCCGCGCCGGTGACACTCGACACGTATCTGGCGAGTGTGGCCGCGCATTCGGTGCGCAAGCTGCACATCGGCCAGAGCGACGTGTGGGCGGCATTCGAAGGCATCGTGATCGACACGGCGGTGCTCGATGCGGCGGCCGCCGCGCTGAACGCGGGCCGGCCGCTGCTGATCTACGGCCCGGCCGGCAGCGGCAAGACCTTTCTCGCCGAGCGGCTCGGCGCGCTGATGCACGGCCGCGTGCCGGTGCCGCACGCGATCTGCGCGGCCGGCGAAGTGATCCAGGTCTACGACCCGCTCGTGCACGTCGACGCGGAGGCGCCGGGCGGCGGCCAGTCGGTCGATCGCCGCTGGCGCCTGTGCCGCCGGCCGGTCGTGATGTCGGGCGGCGAGCTGACGCTCGACGAACTCGACCTGCGTCGCGACGAAGCGGCCGGCTTCTACCAGGCGCCGCCGCACATGAAGGCGAACATGGGCATGTACGTGATCGACGATCTCGGCCGCCAGCGTGTCGAGCCGCGCGACCTGCTCAATCGCTGGCTGCGTCCGCTCGATCGCGGCGTCGATTTCATGACGCTCGAATCCGGCAATCGCTTCGTGCTGCCGTTCGACGTATGGCCGGTGTTCTCGAGCAACCTGGCGCCGGAGCAGTTCTGCGACGACGCTTTCCTGCGCCGTCTCGGTTCGAAGCTGCACGTCGGCGCGATGTCGATCGACGACTACCGCTCGGTGTACGACGCGGCTTGCACGTCGCTCGGGCTCGTATCGGCGAGCGATGCGTTCGACTTCCTGCTGCATCGGCTGCATCTGCCGACCGGCAAGGCGTTTCTCGCGTGCTTTCCGGCGGACCTGCTGCGCCTCGTGGCCGCCGGCGCGCGTTACCGCGGCGATCCGCCCGAGGTGACGCACGACGCGCTGTACGACGCGTGGGCGAGTTACTTCGGCGCGGCGCCTGAACGGGACGGCAGCCACCCGCCGCCCGTCGAGCGCGGGGGCCGTACGTTCATCACCGGTTGAGCGGTTTCTTTCACGATTCGTCGAGGAGCATTGCCATGAAAAACAGTCGAGCAGTCATGATGCTGGTCGTCGCGATGATCGCGGGTCTCGCCGCGGTCGTGTTCGCGTCCCGCTGGCTGATGCAGACATCCACGAGCTCGGTCACGTCCGTCGCGGTGGCCACCACCGACCTGAACCTGGGCGAGCCGCTCGGGCCGAACCAGATCCACATGGTGAGCTGGCCGTCGGGCAGCGTGCCGACGGGCGCGTTCACCGACACGAAAGCGCTCGAAGGGCGCGTCGTGCGCACCAGCCTCGCGCGCGGCGAGCCGGTGATCGAGTCGAAGCTCGCGCCGGTCGGCACGAAGGGCGGGTTGTCCGCGGTGATCGCCGACGGCAGCCGCGCGATCACGGTGCGCGTGAACGATGTGGTCGGCGTCGCGGGTTTCGCGCTGCCGGGCAACTACGTCGATGTGATCGTCAACACGCAGGAACAACAGGGCAAGACCGACGGGCAGAGCATCTCGAAGATCGTGCTCGAGCACATCCTCGTGCTCGCCGTCGCGCAGCAGGTCAGCCGCGACGACACGGCGCCGAAGGTGGTCAACGCGGTGACGCTGGAAGTCACGCCCGACCAGGCCGAACGGCTCGACCTCGCGCGCAGCGTCGGCACGCTGTCGCTCGTGCTGCGCAACCAGGTCGACCAGAAGACGCTGACCACCGGCGGCGCGACCAAGATGACGCTGCTAGGCAAGGAGCCCGCACCGGCCGCGCCGCCGGCGCCCGTCCAGGTGCGGCCGGTCCGTGTGCACGTCGCGTCGCACGCGGCGCCGGAAGTCCGGCGCGACTGCGTCGGCGTGCTGACGGGCGTGAAGGGCAGCGTCGAGTGTTTCTGAAGCCAAACCAACCAGCCATACAAACAAACCGGCCGCCGGCAACGCGCGGCGGCCTTGGAAGTCGATAACCGGCACGGCGCCGGTCTCTCGGGGGATCAGACGAAATGAAGATCAAACCGCAACGCACAGGTACCGGCCCACTGCGCACACGCGTCGCACGGGGCACGATGATGGCCGCGATCCTCTGTTCGGGATGGCTGACCGTATATGGCGCACTCGCGCAGGAAGGCATCGAATCGGCGGTGCTGACCAAGGGCGGCGCCAGCGCACCGGCCGCGGTCGGCAAGGGGCCGATGCAGATGACGATCAGCATGACGCCGGCGCCGGCCGCCGCGCCCGCCGCGTCGGCGGGGCCGCTGCGCGGGCCGAACTGCGTCGGCGCCGTGCGCGAATCGACCAGCGTCGCGGTGCCGCTCGGCAAGTCGCTGCTGGTGCCGATGCCGGAGCCGGTACGCAACCGGACGATCGGCAATCCGGCCGTCGCGCAGGCGACGATGGTGTCGCCGCAGACGCTGTACATTCTCGGGCTCGCGGTCGGCACGACCAACATGATCGTGCAAGGCAGGAGCGGCGCATGCCGGGTGATCGACGTCGCGGTCGGCGCGGACGCCGGCGGGCTGCAGGCGTCGCTGCTGCAACTGATGCCGAACGAGCGCGACATCCACGTGTCGACCGCGGCCGGCACGATCGTGCTGGCCGGCACCGTGTCGAGCTCGCAGGCCGCGCAGCAGGCCGTGCAGATCGCCCATGCGTACGGCGACAGCGCGGGTGACGGCAAGCAGGGCGGCGGCGTGCTCAACATGCTGAACGTCACGTCGCCGCAGCAGGTGATGCTCGAGGTGAAGGTGGCCGAGGTGTCGAAGACGCTGATCAACCAGATGGGCAGCGCGTTCAACATCCAGGGCGGGTTCGGTTCGTGGAGCGGCGCGCTGGTCAGCAACCTGCTTGCCGGCGTCGCGAGCGGCGCGGTGTTCAACAAGGCGAACAACAAGCCGTTCAGCATCGCGGCCGACGCGCAGAACACCGACAACCTCGTGAAGATCCTCGCCGAGCCGAACCTCGTGACGATCAGCGGCCAGGAAGCGACATTCCTCGCGGGCGGCAAGATCTTCATCCCGATCCCGCAGAGCAGCGGCAACGGCACGTCGTCGATCACGCTGCAGGAAGAGGAATTCGGCGTCGCGCTGAAGTTCACGCCGACGGTGCTGGCCAACGGCCGGATCAGCCTGAGGGTCGCGCCGGAAGTGTCGGAGCTGTCGCAGACGGGCGTCACGCTGAGCGCGACCAACATCGGCGGCACGTCGATCCTGCCGCTGATCACGACGCGGCGCGCATCGACGACGGTGCAGATGAGCGACGGCGAATCGTTCGCGATCGGCGGGCTGATCAAGGACAACGCGACCGGCGCGCTGAAGGCGATCCCCGGTGTCGGCGAAGTGCCGGTGCTCGGCGCGCTGTTTCGCAGCACGTCGTTCCAGCAGGACCGCACCGAGCTGATCTTCCTGATCACGCCGCACCTGGTGAAGCCGCTGCAGACGGCGGACGTCGCGCTGCCGACCGACAGCTTCTCGAAGCCGAACGAAATCGACGTGTATGCGACCGGCAACATGGAAGGCCGCCGCGGCGTACGCAAGGCAGGCGCCCAGCCGATGCAACCCGCGAACGGTGCAGCCGCGGCGCCGCAGACGCCGGCCCAGGCGCCGGCGCCCGCTCCGACGCCGAAATCGGAAGCACCGGTCGTGCCGGCCGCGCTGCCCGCGCCGCGCGCGCCGCAAGCCGACGTGCAGCCGTCGATGCCGGCCGAGCCGCCGAAGGCGCCGGCGCCGGTCGCGGCCGCCGCTCCGCAGCCCGATGCGGCCACCGCGGCGCGCGTCGCACGCATCGAAGCCGCGGCCGCGCGTCTTGCGGCCGCCGGCGCCGAACCGTCGGCCCAGCCGTCGACGCGCACCAAGCACCGGATCGCGGCGGCGCCCAACGCGCAGATCGCGCGTACGGGCGCGGAACCCCAGTCCACCGATCGTTGAAGCCATCCAAGGGGAAGCTCATGAAATCCGCCTACCTCGTATTCGTGCGCCGCGCGGCGCTCGCCGTCCCGCTCGCGTTCGCGCTTGCCGGCTGCATGTCGTCGACTCCGGTGTGGGACAGCCGCTTCGGCGACTCGGTCCGCACCGTGATGCACGCCCAGATCATCGATCCGCATGCCGGCGAACATCCGGCCTCGGCGGCCGGGGTCGACGGCGCCGCCGCCGCGGCCGCGCTCGACAACTACGACAAGTCGTTCAAGCAGACCGTGCCGCCCGCCAACGCGTTCGTGATCGGCATCGGCAAGGCCACCCAATAACGACGGCATGCTCAGGGAGAACGCCATGAACCGCGCAGCCCGCTATCCGAAACTCACGCGTCGCAGCCTGCATCGCCAGCGCGGTGCCGTCGCGATCATCGTCGGCCTCTCGCTGGCGGTGATGATCGGGTTCGTCGGGCTCGCGCTGGATCTTGGCAAGCTGTACGTCACGCGCAGCGAACTACAGAACAGCGCCGATGCCTGCGCGCTGTCGGCCGCGCGCGACCTGACCTCGGCCATCAGCCTGTCGGTGGCCGAGGCCGACGGCATCGCCGCCGGCCACCTGAATTTCGTGTTTTTCCAGAAGACGTCGGTGCAGATGTCGACGAACGCGAACGTCACGTTCAGCGATTCGCTGACCAATCCGTTCCTGACCAAGGACGCGGTCACGAAGCCGGCGAGCATCAAGTACGTGCAGTGCACCGCGACGCTGAGCAACATCGCGCACTGGTTCATCGAGGTGCTGAACGTGCTGCCGGGCACGAAGCTCGCGAATGCGGCGGAAGTGTCGGCGAGCGCGATCGCGACCGTCGGCGGCGGGCAGACGACCTGCGCGATTCCCGTGTTCGTGTGCCGCGGCCCGTCCGATCCGCCCTACAAGGTCGGCGACTGGATTTCGTCGCCGTCCGGGTCGTCGTCGACCTACGGGCCCGGCAACTTCGGCTGGGCGGCGCTCGACGGCTCGACGAACGAGACGACGCTCGCGAGCGAGCTGTCGGGCAATACCTGCAACATCACGAGCCCGCCGGACCTGGCCACCACGGGCCTGAAGTCGGCGGCGCTGCGGGCCTGGAACACGCGCTTCGGCATCTATACGAACGGCGCGAACGGGTCGAGCGGCCAGCCCGACTTCACCGGCTACGCGTATGTCGGCCCGAACTACGGGCCGCCCGGAACGCCGGGCATCAAGGGCGACGCGTACACGCAGTTCGTGGCCGACCGCGCGAGCTTCAAGCCTTACCAGGGCGACGGCGCACCGCCGTCGGGCAGCGGCATCTCGACCAACGGCGCGGCGACGGCGAGCAACTACGCGACCTACGGCAGCGACCGGCGCCTCGCGCTCGCGCCGGAGGGCGACTGCTCGACGCTGTCCGGGAGCAGCGGCAAGGTGCACGTCACGCAATGGGATTGCGTGCTGATGCTCGATCCGCTCCCGTTCAGCGCCGGCAGCGGCGCCATCGTCGCGCACCTGGAATACCTCGGCTCGTCGGTGTCCGGCAACAACCCGTGCGCGACGCACGGCCTGCCCGGCAGCGGCAGCGCGTCCGGAACCCAGGTTCCGATGCTCGTTCAATAGCGGAGAGACGATCATGAAGAAGCCGTCGATTCGTCGTTCGCGCACCCGCGGCGCCGTCGCCGTCGAGTTCGCGCTCGTGCTGATGCCGATGATCATGCTGGCGACCGGCGTGGCCGAATTCGGCCGGGCGATCTACCAGTACGAGACGCTGACCAAGGCAACCCGCGACGCGGCGCGCTACCTGTCGGTCTGGTTGCCGACCGACAGTGCGTATCCGGTGGCGCAGGCGCAGTGCCTGGTCGTCTACGGCAGCACGACGTGCGGCACGTCGGGCACCGAGCTGGTGCCCGGGCTCACGACGTCGATGGTCACGATCTGCGACGCGCAGCACACGACCGGCTGCAGCGATGCGTCCGATCCGGCGCAGTTCGCGAACCTGCCGACCTACGATTCGAACAACAACGCGGCAAGCGGCACGGCCACGGGCGCGATCAACGTCGTCGAAGTGAAGATCAGCGGCTACAAGTACCAGCCGATCCCCGCGTACCCGGGGCTGCCGTCGATCACCTTCGGCAACATCGTCACCGTGATGAGGCAAGTATCATGAACGCGCGCCATGTTCCGCTGTCCCGCCGGCGCGCCCAGCGCGGCGCGGCGATCGTCGAATTCGCCCTCGTCGCGATGGTGCTGATCATGCTGCTGATCGGCATCTTCGAGTTCGGCCGCGTGCTGTTCTACTGGAACACCGCGAGCGAAGCCGTGCGCCTCGGCGCACGCACGGCGGTGGTCTGCGACGTGAACGCCGCGGGCGTCGTGAAGCGCGTGCGATCGCTGCTGCCGCTGCTGTCGAACGCGAACGTGTCGGTCAACTACACGCCGTCGAGTTGCGACATCAACACGTGTTCGTTCGTGACGGTGAGCGTCACGAACGTCACCGTCAAGACCATGATCCCGTTCATGAACGTCACGCTGAAAATGCCGCCGTTCACGACGACGCTGCCGCGCGAAAGCCTGAATTCCGCGACGGGCGGCTCCGCCTGCAACTAATCGACAAGACGAGGCACACGACATGATCAATATCCTCGTAGCTTCCGACGATACCGCGCGGCTTTCGCAGATCGCGCGTCTCGTGGCCGACTGCGGACGCTATCGCACGACGCGCGCCACCGGCCGCCCGTCGCAGATCGAACATCGCACCGACGGGCTCGACGCGTTCGACATCCTGCTGGTCGACGGCACGTCGCTCGAGCCGTTCGAGCTGTCGGCGATCGAGCGCATCTGCCGCGCGCATGCGGGCCTGACCTGCATCCTCGTGACGTCCGACGCATCGCCGCACGTGCTGCTCGATGCGATGCGTGCGGGCGCGCGCGATGTGCTGCAATGGCCGCTCGATCCGCAGGCGCTCGGCCACGCGCTCGGCCGGGCCGCCGCGCAGAGCACGCGGCGCGATACCGACGACACGCGCATCGTGTCGTTCATGTCGTGCAAGGGCGGCGCCGGCACGAGCTTCGCGGCCAGCAACGTCGCGTTCGAGATCGCCGAGGGCTTCAAACGCCGCGTGCTGCTGATCGACGTGAACCAGCAGTTCGCCGACGCGGCGTTCCTCGTCAGCGACGAAACCCCGCCGTCGACGCTGCCGCAGCTGTGCGCGCAGATCGAGCGGCTCGACAGCGCGTTTCTCGATGCGAGCGTCGCGCACGTGACGGAAAACTTCCACGTGCTGGCCGGCGCCGGCGACCCGGTCAAGGCCGCCGAGATGCGCGAGGACGCGCTCGAATGGATTCTCGGCGTGGCCGCGCCGCGCTACGACTTCGTGATCTTCGACGTCGGCGTCGGCATCAACCCGCTGTCGATGGTCGCGCTCGATCGCAGCGACCAGATCCAGCTCGTGCTGCAGCCCGCGATGCCGCACGTGCGCGCCGGCCGCCGGCTGCTGGAGATCCTCGTGTCGCTCGGCTATTCGACCGACCAGTTGCGGCTGATCGTGAACCGCGCGACGCGCGCGAGCGAGCGGACCCGCACCGCGCTCGAGGAAGTGCTCGGGCTGCAGGCGGCCTGCACGATTCCCGACGACGCCGACACGGTGCTCGAAGCGATCAACCAGGGCCACCCGGTGTCGCGGCTCGCACGCGGCTCGGCGGTCGCACGGGCGTTGCAGGGCTATGCGAAACAACTCGTCGACGGCGAGGTGCGCGCGGGACGCAGCGCGACGCACAGCGAGCCGTTGATGTCCCGGCTGTTCGGCCGCAAGGCCACGCCGAAGCTCAAGTCGATGTAATTCTCACGGGGAACCATCATGTCATTGCGCGAACAGATGTCCTTGCACCGGGCCCAGCCGGTGGCGACAGGCAGCGAGACGGCCGGCCCGGCGCATTCGTCGGTGCGCGACGCATACCAGAAGCTGCGCCGCGAAATTCACCTGGCCGTGCTCGAGCGCGTGGAACTCGAGCGCCTGTCGCGGCTGCATCCGGACCAGGTCCGCATGGAGATCGGCTCGCTGATCGCGCGGATCCTCGACGAGGAGCGGATGCCGGCGAACGACATCGAGCGGCGCCAGCTCGCGATCGACGTGTACGACGAGATGTTCGGCTTCGGCCCGCTCGAAGCGCTGCTGCGCGACCCCGGCATTTCCGACATCCTCGTGAACACGTACCGGCAGGTCTACGTCGAGCGCTGCGGGCAGCTCGAACTGACCGACGTGACGTTCTACGACGATGCGCACCTGATGAAGGTGATCGAGAAGATCGTGTCGCGCGTCGGGCGCCGCATCGACGAATCGAGCCCGATGGTCGACGCGCGGCTGCCGGACGGTTCGCGCGTGAACGCGATCATCCCGCCGTCCGCGATCGACGGGCCCCTGATGTCGATCCGTCGTTTCGCGGTCAACCCGCTGAAGATGGACGACCTGGTGCGCTACCACAGCCTGACGCCGCCGATGGCCGAGCTGCTCGACGCGCTGTCGCGCGCGAAGGTGAACGTGCTGGTGTCGGGCGGCACCGGCAGCGGCAAGACGACGCTGCTCAACATCCTGTCCGGCTTCATTCCGCGCAACGAGCGGATCGTGACGATCGAGGACGCCGCCGAGCTGCAACTGCAGCAGCCGCACGTGCTGCGGCTCGAAACGCGCCCGCCGAACATCGAGGGCAAGGGCGAGATCACGCAACGCACGCTGGTGCGCAACGCGCTGCGGATGCGCCCGGACCGGATCATCCTCGGCGAAGTACGCGGCGCCGAAGCGCTCGACATGCTCAACGCGATGAATACCGGCCACGAAGGCTCGCTCGCGACGATCCACGCGAACACGCCGCGCGACGCGCTGACGCGGCTCGAGAACATGGTCAGCGTGTCCGGCCTGACGCTGCCGCCGAAGACGATGCGCCAGCAGATCGCGTCGGCGATCTCGGTGGTCGTGCAGGCGGCGCGGCTCACGGACGGCAAGCGCAAGATCATCAGCATCCAGGAACTGACCGGGATGGAGGGCGACATCATCAACATGCAGGAGATCTTCACGTTCAAGCGTACGGGCGTGGACCGCGACGGCTCGGTGCGCGGCCACTTCTGCGCGACCGGCGTGCGGCCGAAGTTCGTCGAGCGGCTGCAGGCGTTCGGCATCAACCTGCCGGATTCGCTGTACGACCCGTCCACGCGGTACGAGGCGGACTGACGCCAGGGCGTCGTGTGCTGCCGGGGAGAGGCTCATGAATGCGATCTTTTACGGTTTTGTGATTCTTACCTTCGTCGCGGTCGTGCTGTCGATCGAAGGCATCTATCAATGGTGGAACGCGCGGCACGGCGCCGCCGCGCGCCGGATCGAATCGCGCATTCGCGCGATGTCGGCCGGCGGTAACGTGCAGCAGGAGCGGCTGTCGATCCTGAAGAAGCGCATGCTCGACGAGTCGAAGCCGTTCGACCGGCTGCTGCTGCGCCTGCCGCGCGTGCATGCGCTCGATCTCGTGATCCAGCAGTCGGGCCTCGACTGGACGCTGCCGAAGCTGATCACGCTCAGCGCGACGTTCGCGGCGCTCACGTGGTTCGCGGCGAGTTTCGCGCGGGCGCCGCAGCTCGCCGCCGTGCCGATCGCGCTGTTCGTGGGGTGGGGGCCGATGATGTACGTGTTGCGCCGCCGCGCCCGGCGGATGCGCAAGCTCGAGCGGCAGCTGCCGGAGATCTGCGACATGATCGCGCGCGCGCTGCGCTCCGGTCATTCGTTCACGAGCACGCTGGGAATGGTCGGCGACGAGTTTTCCGAACCGATGGGCGGCGAGTTCCGCGTCACGTTCGACGAGGTCAACTACGGCGTGTCGCTGCACGACGCGCTGATGAATCTCGCGACGCGCGTGCCGGTGCAGGACCTGCGCTACTTCGTGATCGCGGTGCTGATCCAGCGCGAGACGGGCGGCAACCTGGCCGAACTGCTCGACAGCATCGCCGGGCTGATCCGCGAGCGCTTCAAGCTGTTCGACAAGGTGCGCGTGCTGTCGGCGGAAGGGCGGCTGTCGGCGTGGATTCTCGGGCTTTTGCCGTTCGGCACCGCGGCGGTGATGGCGCTGCTGAACCGCGAATTCCTGTCGGTGCTCTGGGAGGATCCGGCCGGGATCCGGATGGTCGGCACGATGCTGGTGTCGATGCTGTTCGGCCTGTTCTGGATCCGCCGAATCGTGCGCATTCGCGTCTGACGCGCGAGCCGAATAACGAACCGTTGCGAGGTTGTCATGCAAAACCTGAGCGTGGTCCAGGCCGTGATGCTGGGCGGCTTGTTCATCTTCGTGGCCGGCGGCGTGCTCGTCGCGATGCTGCTGTTCGCGCCGCGTGGGATCCAGCGCCGGCTGCAGCAGGCCGGCGGGACCGGGGCGGGCGCCGTCGCCGGTCCGGGCGACGCCGACGACATGGCGTCGCGCTGGGTCGCGAAGCTGGTCGAGCTGTCCACCCCGATCTCGAAGCTGTCGGTGCCGAAGGAGGGTTGGGAGAATTCGCCGCTGCGCATCCGGCTGATGAATGCCGGCTGGCGTAACCAGAGCGCGGCCGCGCTGTATTTCACCGCGAAGACGGTGCTCGCGCTCGGTCTGCCGTGCGCGGCGCTGCTGGCGCTGATCACGACGTCGCTCGGCGACGAGCGCGCGCTGCTGTCGCTGATCCTCGTGGCGCTCGCCGGCATCGGCTACTACATCCCGAACGTCGTGCTGTCGCAGCGGGTCAAGGTGCGCCAGCAGAAGATCTTCGAGGATTTCCCGGACGCGCTCGACCTGCTGACGGTGTGCGTCGAGGCGGGGCTCGGGCTCGACGCGGCGCTGATGAAGGTGAGCGAGGAGCTGCGGTTTCGCAGCGAGGTGGTCGCGAGCGAACTCGATCTGCTGCTGCTCGAGATGCGCTCCGGCTTCACGAAGGAGACGGCGCTGCGCAACCTCGCATTGCGCACCGGCGTGGAGGACATCGAATCGTTCTGCGCGATGCTGATCCAGGCGGACCGGTTCGGCACGAGCATCGGCGAATCGCTGCGCGTGCTGTCGGACATGCTGCGCACGCGGCGCCGGATGCGCGCGGAGGAACGCGCGGCGAAGATCGCGCTGAAGCTGCTGTTTCCGCTGATCTTCTGCATCTTCCCCGCGCTGATGATGGTGCTGCTCGGCCCGGCGATGATTCACGTCTATCGCGTGCTGCTGCCCACGTTCGTCGGCGTCGCGCCGTGAGCGGCGCGCGGACGCGGCTTCGCGCGCATCGATTCAGACTCGACGTGCCGGCCCCGGGGCGATTCGGCGGCCGGCGCGGCAACAGGCTTCATGGAGGCTCCCTCCCCAGGCGGCGCCGCGAGACAGGTCGACCATAGCGGCGTCAATGCATCCTGGACCCATGGTCGATCATGGAACGAGCCGTAGTCCACCGCCTTCACGGCTGCCCCCTGCGGCTAACCCTCGAAGCGGCGTGCGCCGGATCGGGACGGCCGGCGCGCCGTGCGTCACTGAAAGTGATGCACGTAGCGCAGCACCATCCGCGTCCCTTGCGGCCGGTTGCGCGCATGGGTTTCGAAATACGTGTTGAACAACAGGTGATCGTGCGGCGAGAAGCTGACCATCGCCCCCGGCCCGATCGCGAACACGGCTTCCCGCGTGCCCGGCACGTCCTGGCCGTTGACCTTCATGTCGGTGGTCTGACGCAGCCAGTAGCCGTTGAGCCCCAGCCGCAGGCCGGGTCGCACTTCGTACTCGGTCGCGAAGTTCACGTGGACCGCCTGGCCGGCCTGCGTCGACGCCACGTCCGGGCCGAGTGCCGTGGCCGGCTGATGGTTGGTCGCGTTCCACAGATAGTGCAGCCGCCACGATACGGTCCATTTCGGCGTGAGCCACAGCGTCGCGGCCCAGTACGGATCGAACGACCAGAAATGGCTGCCCGGATTGATCGCGCGCGACGGATCGTACGCGCCGGTCGGCACGATGAACTGGAATTCGACGCGCTGCGCGAAGCGTGGGCCCTGCGCGCCCATCACCGGCTCGAACTGGACGAATGGGCCAATCAGCAGATCGCCGAAGCCGGCGCGCGCGTTCAGCGCGACGTTGCCGATGCCGTCGTCGGTCCGCGCGGAAGCGATCCACGGCAGGATCACGTCGAGGCCCGGATGCATGCCCGCGAACGCCAGCGGCGACTGGTAGACGAGCTGGCTCAAGCCCGCGAACAGGTCGATGTCCTGCTTCGGCAACCCGACCTTGTTGCCCGCATTGTCGTTGACGCGGCCGGCCGTGTAGTACTGCAGGTACTGCGTGCCGTACCAGCCGGCGCCGGCCGGCGGCATGCCGTCGAGGAAACTGGTCATGCCGAGGTTGACCGCAGGCAGGTCGGCCGCATGGGCCGGCGCATGGCCGGCGAGGCCGGCGATCGTGAGGCCCGCGGCGACGAGCAGGCGAGAGCCGAATTTCATGTTCACCACCTCCTGAAGTTTTACTTGTATGTACTAATCAAATAGTGCGTGAAAGATCGGGATGATCGGCGATCGCACGATACTGGCCGGCATGGAACACGAGCGGCGCCTTGCCGAATGTGTCGAACTGCTCGATCTCGCCGATGAAGAGCAGGTGGTCGCCGCCTTCGTAATGGCCGACGTTGCGGCAGACGAAGCGCGCGCTCGCGCCGTCGAGGCACGGCACGCCGCCGCTGCCCGAATCCGCGTGCGGCACGCCGTCGAACTTGTCGGCGCTGGGCGTCGCGAAGCGGCGCGACAGGTCGATCTGGTCGTGCGCGAGGATGTTGATCGCGAAGTGGGTCGCCGCGACGAAATCCGGGCGGCTCGGCGCGAGCTTGCGCAGGCTCCACAGCACGAGCGGCGGATCGAGCGACAGCGACGAGAACGAATTTGCGGTGAGGCCCACCTTGCGCCCGTCGGCCGCGCACGTGGTGATCACGGTGACGCCGGTCGGGAACTGCCCGAACGCGGCGCGCAACTGCATCGGGTCGAGGGCCGTGCGTTCGGTAACGATGGTTTCCATGACGATTACTCCACCCGCACGCTGTGTTCGCGGATCAGCGCCGCGCACGCCGACGGCTCGAACCACCACGGCGCGAACCGGCGCGGATCGTCGAAACCGTCGACGATCGTCTTCGCGAGCGACGGCAACTGGCCGGCCGCGCCGAGCAGTTCGAGGATGTGCGGCGGTGGCGGGGTGAGCAGCGAGTTGGTCCAGCGCACGACATGCTGCGCATACGCCCAGTAGCGTTCGAACGTCTGGTGCATCCAGTCTTCGCCGAACGGTGCGGCGTCGCGCGCGACGATCGCGTCGAAATACGCGCTCGCGCATTTCGCGGCGTTGTTCGAACCCTGGCCGGTGATCGGATCGTTGACCACTACCGCATCGGCCATCCCGAACACGGTGCGGCCGGACGGCAGCCGGAAGAACGGCTTGCGCACGGTCGGCGCGAAGCGCCCGGCCAGCGTGCCGTTCGGATCGGTGAGCGCGACGTCGCGACACCGCTCGAACTCCCACGGTACGTACTGCTGCAGGAACGACAGGCTGCGGTCCAGATGCTGCTCGGGCGTCTTCACGTCGGCCCAGCAGTCGAGCGGGCCCCCCGGGATGCCTTCGAACACCATGATTTCGCACGGGCCGGTGGTGGTCAGCGCCGGAAACACGAAGTACTCGCCGATGCCCGGCAGCAGGTTGAAGCGCACGCGCGAATACGGCTCGCTCGGCGTCATCCCTTTCACGTAGGTCAGCGCCAGCGCGCGCTGCGGGCGATCGAACGGGCTGCGCGCCTCGTCGCGGCCGAGCAGGTTCACGATGTCGCCCTTGCCGGCCGCGAGCAGCACGAGGTCGTGGCTGCGCGCGAGTTCCTCGAGTTCGGGCACGCCGATGTCGCCGATGCGTACGTCCGCGCCGCGGCGGCGCACGCCGTCGAGCCAGTCGGCCATCTTCACGCGCTGGTCGACCGACTGCGCGTAGCGGGTCAGCCGCGACGACCAGTCGATCGCCTTGCGGCCGTGGCCGTCCGGGTGCGGCACCGCGATGCCGATGCCTTCGATGGACGGGCACGCTTCCTCCCACGTATTCAGGCCGAGATCGCGCTCGATCTGCAACGACGTGTGGAACATGCACTGGCTCGACATGACCTTGCCCGAGCGGATCTGCTCCGCGTCGCGGTTGGTCGCGAGCGTGACGTGGTAGCCCTGGCCGAGCAGGGCGAAGGCGAGTTGCAGGCCGGACTGGCCGGCGCCGACGATAGCGATGCGTCTCATGGGAATGTCCTTGGTTGGCCGCGCGACGGCCGGAATGATCGAGGGAAACAGTGCGGCAGCGCGGTCACTCCGCGAGCCGCGGAATCGCCGGCACCGCCTGTTCGGGGCCCATCGCGGCGTAGCCGCCGTCCACCGCGTAGTCGGCGCCCGTCACGAAGCTCGCCGCGTCGCTGCACAGGAACGTGACGACCTGCGCGACTTCCGACGGATCGCCGACGCGGCCAAGCAGATGAAACGGCGCGGCGACGCGATCGGTCTTCGCGCGGTCGCCGTGCGTCAGCTCGTCCATCACGCGCGACCAGGTCCACCCGGGCGACACCGAGTTGACGCGAATCCGGTCGGGCGCGAGATCCATCGCCATGCTGCGCGTGAGCTGGCGGATCGCGGCCTTGGAGGTCGGATACAGCCAGCGGCCGGTTTGCGCGCACTGCGCGGAGATCGAGCTGAAGTTCACGATCGCGCCGCCGCCGCGCCGGGCCATGTGCGGATGCACGGCCTTCGCGAGCATCGCCGCCGACACGACGTTGACGTCCATCGCCGCGAGCCAGTCATTGCGGGTCGCTTGGATGCCGTTGTCGACATAGCTGCACGCGAGGTTGACGAGTACGTCGATCGCGCCGAACCGTTCGACGATCGTCGCGATCGCACGCTCGATCGCGCGGTCGTCGGTGATGTCGAGCGCGATGAACAGCGCCCGTTCGCCGAGCGATGCGGCCACGCGTGCGCCGTTGTCCGCATCGAGATCGAGGATCGCGACGCACGCACCGGCGCGGCTCAGGTCCTGCGCGACCGCGGCGCCGATCAGCGTGGCGCCGCCGGTGACGAGCGCGACTTTGCCAGCAAGGGCATTCATGGGGTGTCTCCGTGAATCGTGGGGTGAGGGTGGGGCCGCGTCAGCGCGCACCGGTGGACGGCGCGCTGTCGCGCCAGCGGCGCATCAGGCCGTTCGACGGCACGGTGACGTCGAGCAGCTTGCGGGCCGTGTCGACGCCCGCGACCGGCAGGCCGGACGGGTCGAGCAGGCCGATCTGCACGAACACGCTCGCCTGATCCCAGTAGATGTGCTCGTGATAGAGCTTGTCGCCGCGAAACTTGACGATCGCGACGAGCGGAATCTCGACGCGCTTGCCGGTCGGCGCGACGCCCGGCAGCATCCAGTCGATCTCGGTGGTATGCGTGAAGCAGAACAGCAGCTCGTCGACGATCTGGCTCGCGCCGATCGTGCGCGAGATCGGCGTGATCGTCGTGTCGGGCGGGTTCGCATGCACGAAGTGATGCGTGTAGAAGCGCTTGAGCTCGTCGTGGCCGACGCCGCCCGTCAGCGTCGGAATATGGTTGACGTACGGCTCGGCGACCATCGTGGCCATCGTTGCGTCGACGTTGCGCGTGTCGAACTCGTGCTTCAGATGCGTTTCCCACAGCGCGGACAGGTCGTAGTGCGGGCCGAGCGCGGCGCGGAACGCGGCGATCGCGCGCTGGTGGGCCATGACCGCGGCGGCTTGGTCGTAATGATCGCCACCGGCGCGGGCGAACGCGTGGTCGACGCCGGGGTAGACGTAGACTTCGACGCCGTCGCGGCCGGACAGCGTATCCGCGATGCGCTGCTGCGCGTCGGGCGGGCAGAAGCGGTCCTGCGCCGCGATCTGCAGCACGAGCCGCCCATGCAGGTGCGCGGCTTCGTCCAGCGCATGCTCGATGCCCACGCCGTAGTAACTGACCGCCGCGGCCGCGCCCGGCAGCCGGCACGCGGCGAGGTACGCGAGCTTGCCGCCGAGGCAGTAGCCGAGCACGCCGGCCTTGCCCGTGCATTCCGGCCGCTGGCGGAGCGCGTCCAGCGCGGCGCCGACGTCCTCGACACCCTTGTTTTCGTCGAATTGTCGATAAAGGGCCATCGCGCGCTCGAAATCGGCCGCCGCATACCCGAGCTCGATGCCCGGCGACTGGCGCCAGAACAGGTCCGGCACGAGCACCGTATAGCCTTCCTCGGCGTAGTAGTCGGCCACGTCCCGCATCGTCGCGTTCGCGCCGAAGATCTCGTGACAGAGCACGATGCCCGGCCCGGTGCCGCCGGCCGGCGTGCTCAGGTACGCGCGGAACGCGCCGCCGTCCGGCGATGGAATCTCGATGTGACGTCCGTTCATGTGTCCCTCCGTGCGGTTGGTTTCGGTGACGGCCCAGTATTGGCGGCCGAAAAGCACGCTTCTATCCGCTTTCTTCGGCCGGTATCCGCGAATTCCGGAAACCTGCGGCAGCGGCCGCCGCGGGCCGGCGTGCCGCGGGCGACCGCGGGTATGTGCGGATGCGAACAGCCCGCACAGTTTTCTACGATGCGCGAACGGTCCGCTTCTTGCATGGCTTGCGCGGGACTTGCGTGTTTCGCAGGACGGACTATCCGGATACTCCGGGCGCTGTCCGGATCGTGCGACGCCTTCCCCGATATCGGGAATGCATGCACGGCGCGAGTGCGATCGAGCACGACGGGAGAACTTCGATGGCGCAATTTTCCGAAACCGGCTGGCTGGCCGACGCCGCCTGTTTCAATCACGACACGCTGCTGCTGCAGTCGAACGACATCGACGAGGTGCGCGCGCGCGTCGCCGACGTGTTCAAGCCGCACCGGCTCACGCCGACCGGCGAATCGCGTGCGCTGCACAGCTGCATGCATCATGCGCGCTGGGGCAACCTGTCGTTGAACCTGCTCGATTACGGCGGCGAGGTGTCGATCGAACCGGGGCCGCTCGAACATTTCTATCTGTTGCAGATTCCGCTGCGCGGCGACGCAGAGATCGAATGCGGCGCGACGCGCTTCCTGTCGTCGCCCGACACGGCGTCGCTGCTGTCGCCCACGCTGCCGCTCCGGATGCGATGGGGCGAAGCGTGTCCGCAAGTCATCCTGCGCATCGAGCGCGACGTGATGGAGCGCCACGCGCAGCGGCATTTCGGCGACGACCGGCGCATGCCCGTGGAATTCGAACCGGAATTCAGCCTGTCGTCGCCGCAGGGCGCCTGTCTCGCGCAGATGCTGCCGGTGCTCGCCGGCGCGATCGCGACGGACGCGCATCCGCTGCGTCATCCGCTCGCGTTCGAGCAGCTCGAATCGACGTTGCTGAACCTGCTGCTGTACGGCCACCCGAACACCGCGCGCAACGGCACCCGTTCCGCGCCGGCACCGCTCGCGCCGTTCTACGTGCGACGTGTCGAGGAATACATCCGCGCGCATCTCGACGAGCCGCTGACGATCGAACGGCTCGCCGATCTCGCCGGCGTCAGCCCGAGCACGCTGTTCGCCGGCTTCCGCAATCGCCACGGGATCACGCCGATGGGCTTCGTACGGCAGTTGCGTCTGCAACATGTGCGCGACGAACTGCTGGCCGACGACACGCCAGGGCTCGCGTCGGTCACCGACGTGGCGCTGAAATGGGGCTTCGCGCACCTTGGGCGGTTCGCGATCGAGTACAAGCGGGCGTTCGGCGAATCGCCGTCGGCGACGCTCAGGATGCGCCGCGGGCGGGGGTAAAAGACGCCGCGACGGATCGACCGCTGGATCGCGCGGCCGCGAAGGTCGTTCGACAGCGTTGCACGGATCGTCCACAATCCGTCGTGCACATCGCGCCCGTCGGCGCGATGCCTCCGGGAGCGTCCTCAATGACTGGCCTATCCATCCGGTCCGCAACGATCGGCGATGCGCAGGCGATCGCCGATTTTCATGTCAAGGTCTGGCGGCATACCTACCGGGATCTCGCGCCGGCCGAAGCGCACGCCGTTCTCGACGAACACTATCGCCACAAGCAATGGAATGAAAAGCTGTCGTCGAACGACGGGAACCGGCTTGTGCTGGTGGCGGAGATCGACGGCAGGATCGTCGGCATCGGCGCCGCCGGCGCACCGTCCGATCCGATATTCAACGGCCGTGGCGAGATCAAGTTCCTGTATGTCGATCCCGGATTCAAGCGTCGCGGCATCGGCCGCCAGCTGCTCGCCCGGCTCGCGACGCATCTGGGCCGATTGCGGTATCGAGGCGCCGCGTTGAGCGTCGTCGACGGCAACGACGCGGCGATTGCGTTCTATGCGGCGCTGCATGGCCGGCCCGCCGGCGAATACATCGATCCGGGGCCGGTCTGGCGATCGCGCAACATCGTCATCGTGTGGGACGACCTCGCGAGCCTCGGTGCGTGAGCACGCCGCGTGCGGCGACGCGCATCACGCGAGGCGTGCCCGCAGCCACGACGTGAACGCGGTCACGAGCGGCGACTCGGCCAGTTCATGACGCGTGACGAGATAGTATGCGTGGCGTGACGGCACCGTGGCGCTGAATGGCCGCACGAGCGTGCCGTCGATCAGGTCGTCGCGCACCGACAGGCTGTCGCCGAGCGCGACGCCTTGCCCGTGTACCGCGGCTTCGACGCCGATATGCGCGTTGCCGATTTCGAGAATGCGGATGCCCGGCAGCTTGTCGGCGTTCGCTTGCGCCAGCCACCGCGTCCACGAGCCCGCATGCTCGCAGAACAGCGTCCGCCCCGCGAGATCCTGCACCTTGCGGATCGCATCGGGCCCGTTCATCAACGCCGGGCTCACGACCGGGAACAGCGCCGGATGCGCGAGCAGCTCGACGCGCCGGTTGCGCCAGTTGCCTTCCCCGTAGCGAATGCAGACGTCGACGTCCGCCGAATAGGTTTCGCGATCGTCGTTCGACGGAATCACTTTCAGATGGATACCCGGATAACGCTCCAGAAAATCGCCGATGTGCCGGGCGAGCCAGCGCGACGTCAGCGACAGCGGCGTCGACACGACGAGATCGCCGGCGGCGGCCGGCGAATCGAGCCTGACGGTGGCGTTCGCGATCATGTCGAACGCGGTACCGACCGGTTCCAGCAGCGCCTCGCCTTCGGGCGTGAGCTTCACGCGGGCCTTTGATCGGACGAATAGCGCGATGCCGAGCGTGTTTTCGAGAATGCGGATCTGGTGGCTGACCGCGCTCGCGGTCACGTGCAGCTCGTCGGCGGCGGCCGACACGCTGCCGCACCGGGCGGCGGCTTCGAATGCGCGAAGCGGGTTGAGCGGGGGCAGGCGGTTGCGCATCGGCGGGGCGCGTCGCGGGCGACGATACTGAGAAAAATTTCATTAAAACGGATTCAATTTCTCGCTACAACAAAAAAAATTGAATGCCTACAGTAGGGCTAATCCAACCGAGTCGAGGTCGACCGCAATGAGCCTTACCGAACCGATCGAACGCCTGTGGGGCGGCCGCTTCCAGTCGGAGCCGTCTGACGCGCTGCAGAATCTGTCCCGCTCGGATCCGAGTTTCTTCCGTCTCGTGCCGTACGATCTGGCAGGCTCCCGGGCCCATGCGCGCGAACTGAACCGCGCGGGTATCCTGAACGACGACGACCTCGCGCAACTGCTGGACGCGATGGACGGCATCGCGCGCGACTATGCGGCCGGCGCGATCGCGCCATCGCTCGCCGACGAGGACGTGCACACGTTCCTCGAGCGCGTGCTCACGCAGCGGCTGCCGGCGCTCGGCGGCAAGCTGCGCGCCGGGCGCTCGCGCAACGACCAGGCGGCGAACGACCTGCGCCTGTACCTGCGCGACAAGGCGCGCCAGCTCGTGCGCGGCGTGCTCGACCTGCAGGATGCGCTGATCGGCCAGGCGAGCCGGCACGTCGACACGGTGACGGCCGGATTCACACACCTGCAGCCCGCGCAGCCGATCGTGTTCGGCCATCAATTGCTCGCCCACGCGCAGTCGCTGTATCGCGACGCCGATCGCCTGGTCGACTGGGACCGTCGCACCGCGCGTTCGCCGCTCGGCGCGGCCGCGCTCGCGGGCTCGGCGATCTGCGTGCGGCCCGAGCTGTCGGCGCGGGAGCTGGGTTACGACGCGCCGTGCGAGAACTCGATCGACGCGGTGGCCGCGCGCGACCACGTCGCCGAATTCGTGTTCGTCACGAGCATGCTCGCCGTGAACCTGTCTCGCCTGTCGGAAGAAGTGATCCTGTGGACGTCGCGACAATTCCGCTGGGTGGAACTCGACGACGGCTACGCGACCGGTAGCTCGATCATGCCGCAGAAGAAGAATCCGGACATCGCGGAACTCACGCGGGGCAAGGCGGGGCGCCTGATCGGCAACCTGACGGGGCTGCTCGCGACGCTGAAGTCGCTGCCGCTCGCGTACAACCGCGATCTCGCGGAAGACAAGATCGCCGCGTTCGATTCGATCGACACGCTCGAACTCGTGCTGCCGGCGATGGCGGGGATGATCCGCACGATGCGCGTGAACGTCGACGAGATGCGCCGCCAGGCACCCCTCGGCTTTACGCTCGCCACCGAGGTCGCCGACTGGCTCGCGCTGACGGGCGTGCCGTTCAGCGAGGCGCACGAGATCACCGGCACGCTCGTGCGCGCGTGCGAGCGGGACGGCATCGAGCTGGCCGACGCGAGCGCCGAACAGTTGCAGGCCGTCGACACGCGCCTCGCACCGGCGGTACGCGCGCATCTGACGCTCGACGCGGCCGTCGCCGCACGCGGCGGCGCGGGCGGCACCTCGCCTGCACGGGTGCGAGAACAGATCGAGCGCCTGAGCGAGGCAATCGGGCGCCAGGTCGCGTGGGCAGCCGATTACCGGGGGCCGTCATGCTGAGCGCATCCGATTCTCGTCGCCTCGACGGCGCACCGGCGGCGGCCGACGCGGCTGCGGACGACACGGCCGCGCTCGTGCGCGTGCGCCGGCGCTACTGGGGCCGCTACGTCGCATCGGTCGCGATCGTTGCCGCGCTCGCCTATATCGCCGCCGCGTTCGCGCGCGGACAGATCGAGTGGCGTGTCGTCGGCCAGTTCCTGACCGCGCGCTCAATCCTGACGGGGCTCGCCAACACGATCGTGATGACCGTCCTCGCGATGACGCTCGGTGTCGTGCTCGGGGTCGTCACCGCGGTGATGCGGCTGTCGTCGAACCCGGTGCTCGGGGCGATCGCGCAGGGCTACATCTGGCTGTTCCGCGGCACGCCGGTGATTCTGCAGTTGCTGCTGTGGTTCAACCTGGCGCTGGTGTTTCCGACGCTCGGCATTCCGGGCATCGCCGAATACCGGACCGTCGACGTGATGACGCCGTTCCTCGCGGCGGTGCTCGGACTCGGCATCAATCAAGGCGCGTACACGTCGGAAGTCGTGCGTGCGGGGCTGCTGTCGGTCGACGTCGGCCAGTACGAGGCGGCGAAATCGATCGGCATGCCGCGCCTGCAGGCGCTGCGCCGGATCATCCTGCCGCAGGCGATGCGCGTGATCGTGCCGCCGATCGGCAACGAACTGATCGGCATGGTCAAGCTGACGTCGCTCGCGAGCGTCGTGCAGTACGCGGAGATGCTGCACAACGCGCAGAACATCTACTACGCGAATGCCCGCGTGATCGAGTTGCTGATCGTCGCCGGCATCTGGTATCTCGCCGTCGTCACCGTGCTGTCGCTGGCGCAGGCCCGCGTCGAACGGCGCTTCGCACGCGGCGCGGGGCGCGCGGCGGGCCGCAAATGAACCTCACGACCCTCACGACCCTTACCCATCGGGAGAACGTCATGCCGAATGCAGTCGTTCGCGCGGTCGACGTGCGCAAATCCTACGGCGATTTCCAGGCGCTGCACGGCATCACGCTCGACGTCGAACAGGGCGAAGTGCTGTGCATCATCGGGCCGTCGGGTTCGGGCAAAAGCACGTTCCTGCGCTGCATCAACCAGCTCGAGACGATCAGCGCGGGCGCGCTGTGGGTCAACGGCGAACTGGCTGGCTATCGCCGCGCCGGCAACCGGCTCCACGAGTTGTCCGAGCGCCAGGTCGCGCGCCAGCGGCTGGCGACGAGCATGGTGTTCCAGCGCTTCAACCTGTTCCCGCACAAGACCGCGCTCGAAAACGTGATCGAGGGGCCCGTGCAGGTGCTCAAGCGCCGCCGTGCGCAAGCGGAGGAGGAGGCGCGCGCGCTGCTCGCCCGCGTCGGGCTCGCTCACAAATGCGACGCGTTTCCGGTCGAGCTGTCGGGCGGCCAGCAGCAGCGCGTCGCGATCGCGCGGGCGCTCGCGATGCATCCGCAGCTGATCCTGTTCGACGAACCGACGTCGGCGCTCGATCCCGAACTCGTCGGCGAAGTGCTGGCCGTGATGCGCGATCTCGCGAAGAGCGGGATGACGATGATCGTCGTCACGCACGAGCTCGGCTTCGCGCGCGAGGTGGCCGACCGCATCGTGTTCATGGATGGCGGCCGGATCGTCGAAAGCGGGCCGCCGGACCAGGTGCTGTCCGCACCGACACATGCGCGCACGCGCGACTTCATTTCGGCCGTGATTGCATGAGCGGGCGGGTCCGTTGCGCAGGGCCCGAACGACCGCGCCGCCGATACGAGCGGCGCAGCCCACCATTACTCCACCAAGAAGGCGACATCCCATGAAAGCATCCGTCCTGACCCGCACGCTGGCCGCCGTCGCATTCGGCGCGCTCGTGCTTCATGCACCGTACGCCACCGCACAGGCCGCGAGCGCGAAACGCACGCTGAACGTCGCGATCGTGCCGAACTATCCGCCGTTCGAATACAAGGATCCGGCGACCGACAAGCTCGCGGGCTTCGACGTCGATCTCGGCGAGGCGCTTGCCGCGAAGATGGGCGCGAAACTCAACTGGGTCGAGACGAGCTTCGACCAGATGATGAGCGCGGTCGCGACGCAACGCGTGGACATGATCCTGTCCGGGATGACCGACCTGCCGACGCGCCGCGATGCGGTGACGTTCGTCGACTACATCGAGACGGGCCCGCAGTTCTACGTGCTGAAGGCACGCGCCGGCGAGTTCGCGCAGATGAGCGCACTGTGCGGCAAGCGCGTGGGGTCGAGCCGGCGCACGTCGTTCCCGGACAATACGACCGCGTGGAGCGCGGAGAACTGTGTGAGGGCCGGCAAGCCGGCGATCGTCGTGGTGGGCACCGACGGCTCGTCGGATGCGCGGATGCAGCTGCGCCAGAACCGCATCGACGCGGCGGTGCAGGGCGGCGAGACGCTGCCGTACCAGAACAGCCTCGAGCAGAACGCGTATGCGCCGGTCGGCAAGCCGTTCCTGTCGCAATACACGGGCATCGGCGTCGCGAAGAGCAACACGGCGCTGAGCAGCGCGCTGACGACCGCGCTCGACCAGCTGATCGCGGACGGCTCGTACCGGAAGCTGCTCGCGAAATGGGGGCTGCAGGAACACGCGGTGGCGAAGGCGATGATCAACGGCACCCGCTGAGCGCGCGATGACGGACCTGGCGCCCCGCTGGCCCGACGCGAAGCGCGCATGCGTCGCGCTCGCGTTCGATCTCGACGGCCCGACCGGCGACGCGATGCTGAACGGGTCGATCTGGCGCAACCCCGCGTATTTCACGCTCGGCAGCTACGGGCCGTGGCGCGCGCTCGGCCGGCTGCTCGACATGCTCGCGTCCTTCGCGCTGCCCGCGACGTTTTTCGTGCCCGCCTGGGTCGCGCGAACGTGGCCCGCGCAATGCGCGGCGATCGTCGAGCGCGGCCACGAGATCGGCTATCACGGCTACCGGCACGAAGCGTTCTGGACGCTCGAACCCGATCGGCAGCGCGAGATCATGGCGCAATCGGCCGATATCTTCGCGCGCACGCTCGGCGTGCGGCCGGTCGGGTTCCGCACGCCGTCCGGCGACTGGAGCGCCGCGACGGTGGCCGTATTGCGCGAAGCGGGCGTGCGCTATTCGAGCTCGATGCGCGGCGACGACCGGCCGTACCTGCTGCACGGCGAGAACGGCGAGCCGCCGCTCGTCGAGATTCCCGGTCGCTGGGAAACCGACGACTACGCGTCGCTCGCGTATCACCGCAATCCCGACTACCCGGCCGGACTCGACCGGATCGCGGGCTACGGCGCGACGCTCGACAACTGGACGCGCGAATTCGACGGCGTATATCGTGAAGGGCTGTGCCTGACGACGCTTCTTCATCCAAAGGTATGCGGCAAACCGGGACGCATCGCGCTGCTGGAGGCCTGGCTCGACCACATGTGCGCGCAGGACGGCGTATGGTTCGCGCGTTGCCGCGATGTCGCCGACTGGTGGCTCGCACAGGCCGCGCGGGATGCGGCGCCCACGCAACGGAGCGGTACGTGACCCACCTTCCTGCATGGCCGGGCGGCGCGCGATACGCGGTCGCGATCACGGTCGACTTCAACGACGTTCATGGCATCCAGACGCGCGAACCGCGTATCGTCGGCCGCGAGAAATCGCTGTCGGTCTGGCGTTACGGCGCGAAGCGCGGTGTCGACCGGCTGCTTGCGGCGTTCGATGCGTTCGGCGTGCCGACGAGCTGGTTCGTGCCCGGCGCCGTCGCCGACACGCATCGCGGCACGGTATGCGAGATTGCCGCAGCGGGCCACGAACTCGGCGTGAGCGGTTATCGCTGTGAAGATTTCGATGCGTTGCCGCTTGCCGCGCAGGTCGACGCGTGCCGCGCGGGGCGTGCGGCGCTCGCGGATGTGACCGGTCGCGACGCGCACGGCTTTCGCTCGTTCACCGGCAACTGGGCCGACGGCTTCGCCGAATTTCTCGTCGCGGACGGTTTCACGTGGTCGTCGTCCTGGCGCGGCGACGATCTGCCTTACGTGCATCCGCGTAGCGGCGGCGACGCGAACGGCGCACGGCTCGTCGAACTGCCGTTGCACTACGAACTCGAGGACGAACCGTATTTCGAGTTCAACCTGTCGCCGCCCGTGCCGGCAGGCCAGCCGCGCATCGCCGCGTATCGCGACGTGCTCGACAACTGGCGGCGCGACGTCGACGGGTTCAGGCGTTTCGGGTTGTGCTGCGTGTTGCGCCTGCATCCCGAGATCATCGGCACGGCCGGGCGAATCGATCTGCTGCGCGCGTTGCTCGCGCACCTGCGCGGCACCGGCGATGCGTGGTTCGCGACGGGGCACGACATCGCGCGCTGGTGGCGTGCGCAGGCACCCGTCAACGCCCCGGGCCATCCGGTCGACGTGTTCGCACGCTGCGTGGCGGAGGAGGCGGCACGATGACGACGGACACGCACGCGCGCGCGACGCGGCTCGCGGCATTCGTTGCGCGGACTTCCGCCGATGCATTACCGGACGACGTCGTCGCGAAAGCCAAGCGCCATGTCCTGGACACGTTCGGTGCCGCCCTGGCGGGCACGTCGGCCGTCGAGACGCGCAGCGCCCGTGCGCTGACCGGCGCCGTCGGACGCGGTGCGTCGCTATGGGGCACGCGACGGCGTGCGAGTGCGCGGGACGCGGCGTTCGTCAACGGCATTGCCGCGCACGCGCTCGAGCTCGACGATTCCGGCGGCTGCGATCATTCGGGCACGGTCGTGCTGCCCGCCGTGCTGGCCGCGCTGTCGTGCGCCAGTCAACCCGTCGCGGGCCGGGAATGCGTGCTGGCAATCGCGCTCGGTTACGACGTCGGTCGGCGCGTGCTCGAGGCGGCGGGCGGCTACTCGGCCCATAACGGCGCGGGCTGGCATTCGACGCTCAGTTGCGGCGTGTTCGGCGCGGCCGCCGCGAGCGCGCGCGTGCTCGGGCTCGACGCCGTGCGCACGCGTCACGCATTGGGCCACGCGGCGAGCTTCGCCGGTGGCCTCTGGAGCTTCATTCACGACGGATCGCAAACCAAGCGGCTGCACGCCGGGCGGGCGGCCGAAGGCGGCGTGCTGGCGGCATTGCTTGCTCGGGAAGGCGTGAGCGGGCCCGCCCGCGTGTTCGACGACGTGTGGGGCGGCTTCTTCAACACGTTCGCCGCGCCATCGCATGCGCCCGACGCGTTGACCGACGGCCTGGGCACGCACTGGAAGCTGATGCGCTGCTCGATCAAGCCGCACGCGTCGTGCCGCAGCGCGCATGCGGCGGTCGACGCGGCGCTGCAGCTCGCGGACGGCCGCACGTTCGCGGCGGGCGAGATCGAACGGGTGACGGTGCGTGCAAGCGCGTTCGTTGCGCGGATGTGCGGCGGCCGGGACCTGTCGACGCTGTCGTCCGCGCAGATGAGCCTGCCGTACGCGGTTGCGGCGGCGCTCGCGTTCGGCGACACCGGGATCGACGCTTATCGTGCGGACCGGCGCACCGACCCAAGCGTGACTGCGCTGCTCGCGCGCATCACGGTCGAAGTCGACCCGGCGCTCGGCGATCTCGACGAGCCGACCGTGATCCTGCAGCGCGCGGACGGGACGCAGGAATCGCGGCACGTTCCGATCGCCCTCGGCGATCCGCGCAATCCGCTGCCGGATGCGGCGCTGCTGGCGAAATATCGTGCGCTGGCAAGCACGGCGTTCGACGGTGCGCGCGTCGACGCGTTGAGCGACATGTGCCTGTCGCTGGACCGGCAGGCCGACGCGCGCGTGCTGAACGAGCGGCTCGCGGGCGATTCGGCACACCTCGATTGACGGTGCCGATGGGCTCCGGCGTACCGATCGCATCCGGGCGCACGCTGCTGTCGGCACGATCGCGGCATTCGCGCCGCGCTACGACCGGTCGCGATTTCGGGCGCGCGTCGCGCCGGTGATGACCGCGATGCCGAACAGGATGACGGCGACGATCTCGATGATGTGCTGCGAGACGTGCAGCGTCATCAAGCCCCAGGCGACGCCGCCGATGAAAATGATCCATCCGACCAGGTAGATAAGCAGGGTCATCGCTTTTTCTCCTTGCTGAATTGGCCCGTGGCGTCGGGTGCCGGTCGTGCAAAATTTACCGGGCGCGCCGTGAGCGCGATGAGGGCACTATCCGGGCGTGCAGGAGCATATTCCGGGCCTGGCCTTGCGATGCCGGACAGCATTCCCGATGGTCGCCGCTTGCGGAGCGTCTTCATTCGGGCGCCGCATCGTGCGCATGCACCCCGAGCCGCGCCATGAGCCGCCCGGCATCGAACGGCGCCTGCGTTTTCGTGTCGTTGTCGAAATAGCAGTACACGTCGCGCGTCGCCGCACGCGGCGGTTTCAGCGCCGGTGCGGCGAGACGCGCATCATCGGGCTGCGCGCCCCGGCTCCACGCTTCGATTCTGCGCGCCCATCGTTCGAGCGCCGCATCGGCGTATTCGCCCGAATACTTCGTTTCAGTGCCGTGCAGCCGGATATAGACGAACCGCGCGCTCAGATCCTCGAACTGCGGCCACGCCTCGGTCGAATCCGACACGACGAGCGCGACCTTGTGGCGGCGCAGCAGCTTCACGAACGCCGGATCCACGAAGCTGTCGTGCCGTACTTCCACCGCATGACGCAACGCGCGCTTGCGGTCGATCCGCAGATACGGCTCCCGGACCCGCGCATCGTGCCGTCGCGCGAGCGTGAGCGCGGCTTCCGTGTCGTGCGGGAGCAGGCTCAGGAAGCGTTCCATGTGAGCCGGATCGAACCGCAGCGACGGCGGGAATTGCCACAGCAGTGGGCCGAGCTTGTCCTTCAGTGCGAACAGCCCCTGAGCGAAAAAATTCGCGCACGCGGTCATGGCCGTTTCGTCGCGAAAGCGCAGCATGTGCGTCAGGTAACGCGAGCCTTTCACGCTGAACACGAACCCGGGCGGCGTGTCGGCGTACCAGCGCCGCCAGCTGTCAGGTGCTTGCAAGCTGTAGTGCGTGCCGTTGATTTCGATCGTCTGCATGTGGCCCGATGCATACCGCAGCTCGTTGGCCTGCTTCAGGTCGGGCGGGTAGAAGGTCCCCCGCCAGCCGGGGTAGCGCCAGCCCGAAATGCCGATGTGAATCCTGCCGGATGTGCGTGTCACGTCGATGCCCGGCCGCGCCGGTCCCTGATGCGGTTCGGGCGACGAGCAATCCGCGTGCCGCCGCCGTCGCCGATTTGATTTTTTAAAGACCGCGCCACGTTCGGCCGGTATGATCGCTGCGCTCGCGAACGATGCCATCGGCCGGTGCATCCGGCCGATGGCGTCACAGCCTTCGCCGGCACGGCAATCACGACACAACCGGACGGGCCCCGGCGACACGCGGTCCGCCGATCCGGCCGAACGGGCCAACCCAGCACGACGGAGTATCGACAGGATGTGGACGGAGACAGGGGCGGGACGGCGCGCGACAGTGATCGCGGCCGGCGGAGCGTTGTGCGTGGCCGCCGCGGGCGGCGCGTACGCGCAGGCATCGGCGCCGGGGGCGACGGGGGCCGTGCTGCCGCCCATCGACGTGCGAGGGCCGGCCGATGCGTCGTCGGTCGGGCTCGTCGGGCGGCGTACCGCCACCGGCACCAAGACCGACACGGCGATCGACGAGATTCCGCAAACGGTCAACCTCGTGACCGCGCAACAGATCGACATGACCGGCGCGACCGACCTGAACCAGGCGTTGCGCTACGTGCCGGGTTTCGCGACGTTCGGGGCTGACAGCCGCACCGACTGGTATGCGGCGCTGCGCGGCTTCACGCCGACGCTGTACGTCGACGGCCTGCCGGCGCCGGACACGGCCGTGATCGCGAACTGGCGCGTCGATCCGTACACGATCGATTCGATCGCGGTGCTGCGCGGGCCGACGTCGGTGCTGTACGGCGCGGGCGAGCCGGGCGCGATCGTCGACGCGCACACGAAGCTGGCCGATGGCGAGCGGGTACGCGAAGCCGGCGTGCAGATCGGCAACGATGCGCGCAAGCAAGCGATGCTCGACGTCGGCGACACGCTGGACCCCGATCGCAAGTATGCGTACCGTTTCGTCGGCGTCGCGCGCGACGGCAATGCGGTGACCGGCCCGAACGGTAACCGGCGTGTCGCGCTCGCGCCGTCGTTCCGGTGGCGGCCGAACGCCGACACGTCGCTGACGGTTTCCGCGACGTTCCTGCAGGACAGCGGCGACATCTCGTCGAACTTCCTGCCCGCATCGGGCACGGTGCTGCCGAACCCGAACGGCCGCCTGTCGCAGGATCTCTACATGGGCGACCCGTCGTTCAACGACTACCGCAAGAAGCAATGGTCGCTCGGCTACGCGCTGGAACACCGCGTGAACGCGATCTGGACGCTGCATCAGGACGTGCGCTGGTCGCACCTGTCGCTCGACGATGCGACGGTGTTCGGCAACGGCCTCGCGCCGCGCAGCACGACGAACATGATGCGTTTCGCGGGGCTGTTCCAGCTCAACTACAGCCGGCTCGATGTCGACAACCACGCGCAGGCGCGCTTCGGCACGGGGCCGCTCGAACACACGCTGCTGTTCGGCGTGCAGTTCGACCGGCAGACGACGACCAACAGCGTGTACCTCGCGCTCGCGCCGTCGCTGGACCTGTACCACCCGGTTTATCGGCCGGTGACGGCCGCGATCTTCTCGGGGCCGACGTCGCTCGGCCACGTCGACCAGTACACGGCGATGAACGCGGTCGGCGTCTATGCGCAGGACCAGATCCGCTGGCGGCGCTGGACGCTGACGCTCGGCGGCCGCGAGGATGTCGTGAATGCGCGGTTCGACGACCGTACGGCCGGCACGCACGCTCAGCAGGACGTCAGTGCGTTCTCCGGGCGTGTCGGGCTCACCTATCGCGGCGACGCCGGTTTGTCGCCGTACGTCAGCTATTCGACGTCGTTCGATCCGGTCATCGGCGTGCGGATGTTCGGCGGCGGCCTGCCGAAGCCGACCCGCGGCGCGCAGACGGAGGCCGGGCTGCGCTGGGAGCCGGCCGGCCGCAACCTGATGCTGAACGCGGCCGTGTACCAGATCGACCAGACCCACGTCGTGACGCCGACGCCGGTCAATCTCGACCCGACCGGCACGACGTCGGTGCAGACCGGCAAGGTGCGCTCGCGCGGCATCGAGTTGAGCGCGGTGGGCAAGCTGACGCGCGAGCTGTCGATCGTCGCGTCGTATGTGTATCAGGACGTCAAGAACGTGCAGGCGAACGACGCGTCGCTGAACCACTGGCCGGTGTCGGTGCCGCTGCCGCGGCAGATCGCGTCGATGTGGGCCGACTGGACCTGGCATACCGGCGCGCTGGCGGGCCTCGGCGTTGGCGGCGGCGTGCGCTACCAGAGCGCATCGGCGGGCGCGCCGGACAACTCGCTGACGGTGCCGAGCGCGACGCTTTACGACCTCGCGATCCACTACGAGCTGCCGCACTGGCGTTTCGCGGTGAACGTCGCGAACCTGTTCGACCGGCGCTACGTGAGCGGCTGCCAGTCGTACGCGGTGTGCGTGTTCGGCAACGAGCGGACCGTGCTGGCCAGCGCGAAATACAACTGGTAGGCGGGAGCGCGTCGCATGCGGCCTACGCGCGGCGTTGCGGTTCCCGGGCCGCGGTGCGCGCGCCGGCATGGGCCTGGCGCCGCCATTCGGTCGGCGTGATGCCGAACCGTTCGCGAAAGGCGGTCGCGAAATTGGCCGGCGTGGAAAAGCCGATTTCCTTCGCGATGCTGGCGATGCTGAGCGACGTGGAATCCAGCAGATCCTGCGCGATCCGCAGCCGCTCGTAGCGCAGATACTCGAACACGGTCTGGCCGAGATTGTCGCGAAACGCGCGCGACAAGCGCTTTTCGTGCGTGCCGACCGCGCGCGCCAGTTCCTCCACCGTCGGCGGATCGTTCAGTGTGCGCGACAGGTGGCGGATGGCCGCGCGCACGATGATGTCGTCCTCCTTGCCGCCCGCGGGCGGGCGTTCCGCCTGCTCCGTCACGGCCGGCCGTTCGCGCTTCGTCCGCGACAACTGCACGCGAATCCGCGCGATCACCTCCGCCGGCTCGAACGGCTTCGCCACATAGTCGACGCCACCGATCTCGAGCCCCTCGAGCCGTTCGTGCAACGCGTCGGCCACGGTGAGGAAGATGACCGGGATCGCGCTCGTCAACGGATCGGCGGCCAGCAGGCGGCATGCGGTGAAGCCGTCCATGTGCGGCATGCGCACGTCCATCAGGATCAGGTCGGGCATCAGCGCCTGCGCGCGCTGACACGCTTGCGTGCCGTCGAATGCGATGCTGATCCGGCATCCCGTGCTGCGCAGGATCTCGATCAGCAAACGGAGCTGGTCGGGTTGATCGTCGACGATCAGGATATGCGCGTCGCTCAACGCGGAGATCGGTGAAGACATCGTGCACCTGTGATGAAAAGGCGGTTGGCTGCGTTTCCGCGGGTGGCCTGCCCGGTGCGGTGGAAACGTCGGAAGCCGCTCTGTGGCGACGCATCCATGGCATCGCACGCTCGCATCGATGCCGGGCAGCCCGGCGTCGCGTGGCATGCAACCGTTCGACGCATCGCACGGCGTGCGTCGTTTTAATGACGGAGCCGGTCGACACGCGACGGATTGCCGTGATCGCGTGGTGAACGATCGCGACTGCCGGAATCGATGCGAGCGGAATTGTAGGAGCATATTTCGAATCCGGCCAGACATGACGGCTCTATTCGCATCATTCAATCTTCGCGATTATCGAAAATGGCGGTTTGCAACAGGAACGTAAGGCGGCGATGTGCGTCAATACTCATGGTTTACACGTATATCCAGTGAGTATTCGCGCGGCCGGGCGGCTCCCTGATTGTTTTTTGAAGAAAAAATATTATTGCAATCCGCTTTGGCAAAGTATTTATCCGCTCGGTAAAAGATTTTGAATAACGGCGTTGGCGCGAAATCGTTTGCGTAATGGCTGTATTTTTCGTAAGCCATTGAATATTTGGAATTTTACAATCTATAAAGAATGCCGGCTTTAATAATTCAGGCTCGTGTCTCATAATTCGTCCGAACTTTGAATGACGGGTGGAGCAGGGCAGCGAAAGCGCCGCAAGCGGTGACGGACGTTGCCCGACCCGGGGCCGGCGCATCAATTGATGGCTGTCCAGGCACGTGCTCGCTGCACCGAAATGAAACCCCGGTTGCCGGGGATGAAATAAAAGAAGCGTGGTGGGTCGCGGTCAACGCGACGGCGAATCGGGAATGGTCATGACGACGGGTTGAATCTCCGGATTCAGTCGGGGGAAAACTCGTCCATAAGAATCAATACGCATTCCTAATGTAATTGCAGAATTGACGGGACGGGACGTCAGGCCGACGACATGCCCGCGGCTTTCGAACGCCCTGCCGAAACGGGTGCTCGATGCGCGTCGTGTCGATATGGCCGGCCCGGTCGCGGAATCCGCTTCCGAAACGAAGTCGTAATCGAAGTCGAAGCTGTCAATAAAAGTAAGTAGTCCGTATTCAAACCAGACGCTACACAACGGAGCAGAAGACCATGAAGAGGAAGCAGATTTCGGCGCTCGCCGCCGCGATGTTCACCGGCGCGGGTGTGTTGATCGCCGGCGCCGCTCACGCGGACAACTTCGTCGACCGCGGCAACCCGGACAATGCGCTGAGCGGCCAGTGCATCGACGGCACCAACCCGCTATGCGTGGCGACCAGGAACGGCAGCTACGTGGCGGTCAGTACCACCAACGTGACGCAAGGAACCAATGCGAAGGCCGGCGCCAGCGGCATCGCGATCGGCGACCAGTCGAATGCGAGCAGCAAGGGCGGCAGCGGCAGCGGCGGCGCGATTGCGATCGGGGTCGGCTCGCAGGCGCTGGCGAATTCGGCTACCGCGATCGGCACGGTGGCGGTCGCGCAGGGCAACACGGCGCTGGCGATCGGCCGCCAGTCGGCGGCGGTCGGCGATTTCTCGATGGCGCTCGGCAACGTCGCGGACGCGCACGGCACGAGTTCGATCGCGCTCGGCCACTCGGCGCTCGCGAGCGGCGACCGCTCGGTCGCGATCGGCGGCGCGAACCCGACGTCGAGCGACGGCGTGTCGGCCGGCGCATCGTACGACGCGGCCACGCAGACGCGTGCTGGCGGCACCCAGTCGGTGGCGATCGGCGCCGGCGCGCAGACGAACGACAACAACCAGGTGGCGATCGGCTCGGGCAGCGTCGGCGCGAACAACGGCGGTACGCCGGTGTTCGGCGGCACGGCCGCGCCGGTCGGCGGCGCGGTATCGTTCGGCGCGCCCGGCAGCGAACGCCAGCTCAAGAACGTCGCGGCGGGCGCGGCCGATACCGACGCGGTCAACGTCCAGCAGCTGAAGAACGTGAACAGTACGCTGAGCACGGGCATCGGCAATGTCGACGCGCGCGTGACGTCGGTCGGCAATTCGCTGTCGACCACGATCTCGAACGTCGACCAGCGCGTGACCAGCGTCGGCAACAGCTTGAGCACGAGCATCGTCACGGCGACGCAGAACGTCGTCAAATACACCGACGACTCGCATGCGACGATCGCGCTCGACGGCGCGACCGGCACGACGATCGGCGGCGTGGCTGCCGGCGTCGCCGATACCGACGCGGTCAACGTCGGCCAGTTGAAGGGCAGCGTCGCGCCGTTGCAGACGTCCCTGTCGACGGCGGCGTCGAACATCACGAACCTGCAGAACAGCGTGACCGGCATCAACGGATCGTTGAGCACGGCGGCATCGAACATCGCCGGCCTGCAGGCGGCCGATACGCGCAACGTCAAGTACGACGGCGCGAGCGGCTTCGATTCGGTGACGTTCGCCGGCCCCAACGGCACGACGCTGCACAACGTCGCGGACGGCAAGGATCTGCACGACGCCGTGAACGTCGGCCAGTTGACGGGCGGCCTTGCATCGCTGAGCACGAGCGTGACGAACAACCTCGGCACGGCGCTCGGCAACCTGAGCACGTCGATCACCAGCCAGATCGGCAACGCGACGAAGAACGCGGTGCAGTACGACGACGATGCGCACGGCGGCGTCACGCTCGGCGGCACCGGCGCCACGGCGCCGGTCGGCCTGCACAACGTCGCGGATGGCGTGGCGGCAGGCGATGCGGTGAACGTGGGCCAGCTCGGCAAGGTGACCGACACGCTCAACCAGTCGATCACGGCCGTCGGCAACCAGGTGACGACGAACACCGGCAACATCGCGGCGCTTCAGCAGGACGCGCTGCAGTGGAACCCGGGCCTCGGCGCGTACGATGCGAGCCACGGCGGCCACGGCCCGCAGTTGATCAGCAACGTCGCGGCCGGCAAAAGCGGCACGGACGCGGTCAACGTCGATCAGTTGACCGCGGCGATTCACGACGGGACGAGCCAGCTCGACGCGCTCGCCGTCAAATACGACGATGCGAGCAAGCAGCAGGTATCGCTCGGCGCGGGCAACGGCGGCAGCCCGGTGCGCGTGACCAACGTCGCGGAAGGCAACGTGGCGGCCGGCAGCACCGACGCGGTGAACGGCGCGCAACTGCGTCGCGCGACCGACGGCGCGGCGGCCGCGCTCGGCGGCGGTGCGACGGCGAACCCCGACGGCTCGATCGGCGCACCGAACTACAAGATCGGCGGCAGCGCGTTCAACAACGTCGGCGACGCGCTGACGAACCTCGACGGCCGTGTCGGCAGCAACACGACGACGCTCGCGAATCACGAAACGCGCCTCGGCAATGCCGAAACGAATATCGCGGGCAACACGGCGGCGATTGCCGGGCTGCAGCAGGATGCGCTGCAATTCGATCCGGCGCTCGGCGCGTTCAATGCCGCGCGCGGCGGTGCGCCGACGAAGCTGACGAACGTGGCCGACGGCAACCTGGCCGCGGGCAGCAAGGATGCGGTCAACGGCGGCCAGTTGTCGGGCGTGAAGACCGCGCTCGAACAGCAGATCACGAACGTGTCGAACCAGGCCGGCGAAGCGGTGAAGAACGTCGTCAAGTACGACGTCGACCCGAGCGGCAACCGGCTGAATTCGGTATCGCTCGTCGGCGGAGACGCCACGTCGGCGGTCGTGCTGAAGAACGTTGCGGCGGGCACCAGCGATACCGACGCGGTGAACGTGAAGCAGTTGAAGGACGTGCAGTCGAACCTGAACCAGCTTGGCGCGCTCGCGGTGCAGTACGACGACAGCTCGAAGAGCACGATCACGCTCGGCGGCGCGGGCGGCACGCGCATCACCAACGTGCAGGCCGGCACGCTCGGCGCGACCAGCACCGACGCGGTGAACGGCTCGCAGCTCTACGCGACCAACCAGCAGGTGTCGAAGAACACCACCGACATCTCGAACCTGCAAGGCAGCGTGACCAACATCGCGAACGGCAAGGCCGGCCTCGTGCAACAGCAGGACCCGAACGGCGCGATCACGGTCGGCAAGGACTCGGGCGGCACGAGCGTGAACTTCTCCGGTACGGCGGGCGACCGCGTGCTGACCGGGGTCGCGGCGGGCGTGAACGCCAACGACGCGGTCAACATGGGCCAGTTCAACGCCGCGCTGCAGAACGTCGCGGCCAACGACAGGATCCGCGCGACCGCGACCGACGCGAACACCACGTGGATCGCGCGCGCCGATGCGGGTGCGATCGGGTCGACGGCGACCGCGACCGGCAAGAACGCGGTGGCGGTCGGCGCGGGCTCCGTCGCCGATCGCGACAATTCGTTCTCGGTCGGCGCGAAGGGCAGCGAGCGTCAGGTCACGAACGTCGCGGCCGGCACGGCGCCGACCGACGCGGTGAACGTGCAGCAGCTGAACGACAACCTCGCGACGGCGTCGACGCAGGCGAAGGGCTATACCGACCAGCGCATCGGGCAGGTGTACAACGCGTTCAACGACCTGAAGAAGGACATGTACGGCGGCGTCGCGTCGGCGATGGCGGTGGCCGGCTTGCCGCAGCCGACCGGCGCGGGGCGCTCGATGGTGTCGGCGGCGACGTCGAACTATCACGGCCAGCAGGGCTTCGCGGCCGGCTACTCGTACGTGACGGAGAGCAATCGCTGGGTCGTCAAGGCATCGGTGACGGGCAACACGCGGTCGGACTTCGGCGCGGTGGTCGGCGCGGGTTATCAGTTCTGATGCAGGCCGCGTCGCGTTGAGCGATGCGCGGTGCCGGGCAATGGATGCACAGCCCGGCGCCCGCTGTCGATCGAAGGCCCGGGGTTCGTTTGCGAATCCCGGGCCTTCGTCGTTGAGGTCGCCAGTCGATCGGGCATTGGGTATCGACGATGCCGTCGCGAATGCGAGTCACCCCATCCGCCGCGATCGTCGCCCTCCCGCAACCGACGGCGCGGCAAGGGTTTCACGCGCCGCCGGCGGAACGTCCAATGCGAGTTGTGGAATGCGAGCCCGCGCCCGTATTCTGAAGTCCTCGGGCGGCATGGCATGGCGCCTCGCCCATCACCGTATCAGAGAGTCCGACAATGACCGACACGACACACACGATGAAGCTCAACCACCTGAGCTTTCCTTCTGCCGACACGCTGGCGACGGCCCGATTCTTCGAGCGATACCTCGGCTTCACGATCGCGGGAAGCTGGGACAAATCGTGGATACTCAAACGCCCGGGCTTCGACGTCGTGATCGATCACGTCGGCGACGGCGCGCCCGCGTGGCCGGCCAACTTCCACGTCGGCTTCGAACTGCCGAGCCTCGATGCTGTGCATGCGCTGTTCGCGCGTTTCAAGGAAGAGGGCGTCGCGATGGAGACGGACGTCTTCAACAACGGGCGCGGCTCGCGCTTCTTTTGCCGTGCGCCGGGCGGCGTGATGTTCGAACTGAACACGCGCGCGGATGCCGCGCCGGAATATCAGGGCACCTTCGACGATTGACGTCGGAACGAGCGGATCGGGGAAATCCATCCCACGGGCAGAAGGTGAAGCCGCGTGTTGTGCCCCGATGCGCGACGGCCGCCATGCGGCCGCCGTCGCCTGTCGCGATGCGTCGCGCCGTCAGCGCGGCTGAAAGCGGATCCATGGCGTCGCATTGTTGGTCGGATAGACCACCCACCAGTGCGCGTACACGTCGACCTGCAACTCGTTGGCCAGCGCCTGCGCGAAACTGAAGCGGCCGGCCATCCCGGCGAAGCAGGTGACGAGCTTGATCGGCCTGCCCGACGCGGCGGGAAAGTTCGTATCGGCCGCGCCATAGCCCTGTGCGCGCAGGAACCGCGCCAGCGTGGACGCGGAGGTCGGCCGGTTGATCGGCACGCCGTTCGCGCCCGTCCACTCGACCATCGCGCTGCGCGAAATGCCGTGCGTCGCGACGACGTCGACGTCGAGGTTGCCGACCCGCGTGAGATTCTCCGCGAACTGCTGCCGCTGCAGATCGGTGGTGAACGCATCCCACGTGGCTTTCACGCTGGTCGTGACCGGATCGTTCGGCATCAGGATCCGCACCTTCCCGACCAGACCGTTCTGGCCGGGTTCGCTCGGCAAGCCGGGCGTGTTCGGCGGCGGATAGTTCGGGATTTCGCCGGCGTTCTCCAGGGGCGTCGGGTTCACGCCGAGCGACGCCTTGCCGGTGAAGAAGGTGAGGTGCGCGCCCGCCGCCATCAGCCCGGCGCCGCCGCCGGCCACCGCGCCGATCGCGATGTTCAGCGCGGTCGCCCGGCTGAAGAACGGCTGCCCGGTCATGCCTGCCGTCACGCCGGCCCCGGCCGCACCGCCCGCCACGCCGCCCGCGATGCCGGAGACGAGCGACACCGACAGCGTGGTGGCCACCTTGCTCGCGCTCAAGCCGAGCGCCGCGCGCGCGGTCAGTGCGCCGGCGCCGCCGCCCGCGAGCGCGCCGGCCGCGCCGGCCGCCGCACCGGCCAGCGCATCGATGCCGAACTGTTTCCAGCTGATCTGGTCGCCGGTGGCCATGCTCATGAGGTCGCCGGCCATCGACCCGACCGCGCCGGCCACGACGCCCACCAGGATCGCCGCGCCGATGCCGGTGCCGAGCAGCAGCACGCCGGCCACGCCCACCGCCAGCGTGACCAGCGCGCCGACGATGATGCCCCACACGTTCATGCCGCTCGGATCGGTGAAGACGAGCGGGTTGTTGCCGACATAGACGTACGGCGACGGCGTTTCCAGCATCGGATCGACGCTGAGGTAACGGCCGTAGCCCGGGTGGTAGAAGCGCGCGTTGCAGTCGTAGAAACCGGAATCCGCGTCGTAGTTGTGGCCGGTGAACAGTCGCGGCCACGCGAACGGCGCGGCCACCAGCACGGTGGGCTGGCCATACACGTCGTACTGCCACGCACCGACGGTCTCGCCGCTCGCGTCGAGCAGCACGCGCACGCTGCCGAGATGGTCGAGCAGCGCGAAGTAGAAGCGTCCGTCGTGCCACGCCACCTGGACGTCGAGCGCGGCGATGAAGCGGGTCGGCGTGCTCGCGCCGTTTGCCGCGTCGATCACGAGTTCGCCGTCGGGCATCGACGTCTGGAACCGCTGCGTGGTCGCGCCGCCGCTCGTACGGGTAAGCGCCGCGCGATTGCCGTCCGCGTCGCGCAGGATCGACAGCGACGCACCGGGGCCGGCGTAGCTGACGGGCCGCCCGGTGCCGGCGTCATAGCCGATCTGCCAGCGCGTCGCACCCGTGCCGTCGCTCGCGCCGACGATGCCGCCCGCATGGTCGTACGCGAACGTGGTGGTGTCCTGCGCGGCCGTATAGCCGGTCAGGCGGTTCGTGCCGGCTGCATACGTGTAGCCGGCCGAATCCGCGCCGCGCGTGTGCCGCTCGAAGTTGCCGTTCAGGTCGATCTCCCAGCGTTGCGCGTCGGCGCCGGAACCGAACGCGGTCAGCTGGCCGAGCGAATCCATCGTGGTGCAGGCCGGCCCGACCGACCCGCCGGGCACGTCCGACGTGACGGTCTGTCGTGCGATTTCGCCGTTGTAATAGCCGCCGCCCTCACAAGCGCCGGTGTCGTAGGCGAGCGCTTCCCTGAGCACGCCCCCGGCATCGCTGACGGTGGGCCAGCCGGGCGGCGTGTACGCGAAGCGTCGGGACAGCATCGACGCGCCTTTGCCGTCGGGCAGCAGGCGGGTGAGCGTCGGTTTGCCGTTGGGCGCGTACTCGTGCGCGATCAGCACCGTCGTCGTGCCGCCGGTATCGGCCGCGACCTCGAGCACGCGGCCGAGCGCGTCGTAACGGCGCAGGCTGACGAGCCCCGTGGTCGAATCCGTGCTCGACAGCAGGTTGCCGCCGGCCGACCACGTATTCGCGATGACGCAGTCGCCCGCCGGCATCCCGGCGAATTGCCGGCGCCGCGCGAGCACGCGCCCGGCCCGGTCGTACGCGACCGTCTCGGTCAAGCCGGCCTGCGCGGCGTCGCCCTGGTTGACCTCCACCTTCCAGAGCCGGCCGACGAGATGGTCGTCCTGGGTCGCATCCGACCCGTCGCCGTCGTAATGGCGGCGCACGCTCCAGGTGGGCGACGACGGCGGCCAGTCGGGGTCGTCGGCATGCTGCTGAAGCTGCGCGCGGTCCCACGCGACGGCACAGGTGCCTTCCTCGATCACGCGGCTCAGCGTGTCGTATTTCCGATAGGCGATGTAGCCGCCGTTCAATGCGTTGCCGTCGGCGAGGAAGCGCATCAGCCCGGCGCTGCTGTAGACGATCTGCGTCGTGCCGCTGTCGGGATCGGTCGAGCTGAGCCGATGCCCGGCGAAGTCGTAGTCGGCGGTGCTGCTGCCGGCCGGCACGGCTTTCGTGCCGGCGCCGCCTGCCGCGTACGACGCGGGCGGCACCGACGCGACGGTGCGGCCCTGCGCGTCGTAAATCTGGCTCATGCGCCAGTCGAGGCTGTCGTCGGTGAGCGCGTTCTGCACGACGCGGCCGATCAGGTGCTCGGCCGTGTCCGACCAGCTTTGCGTGACCGCGCCGTTGGGATCGACGTCCGTCGTCAGGTGATACTCGCCGATCGGCAACGGATAGGCGAAGCGTCCCGCGTCGGCGTTGACGCCGTAGCCGCGCGTCGCGTAATGCGTGCTGCCGGGCCGGATCGCATAGTCGTAGCCGGGCTGACCAAACGCCACCGGCCGGCCGAGCGGCGCGTTTTCGTAGACGGTGCGCGCGAACGGATAGCCGCCGGCGTCGGGATGCCAGGCGGCGAGCGCGCCCTCGAGCGGCGCGCCTTGCCAGAGGCTGCCGTCGGCGCCGCCGTTGGTCACCAGCCCGTCCTGGTAGACGAACAACGCCTGGGCGCCGGACACCGTGACGCGGCTCGTGAGCGCCCGGATCGCGGTGTTGCCGCGATCGTCGTACACGCCGGTGTCGAGCACCGCGCTATCGGCCGATTCGAGCTTCAGCGTCTGCAGGCTGCGCGCGAGGCCGTCCCGATACTCGACGCTCAGGCCGACGTCCTCGGCCACGGCCAGCGCCGAGAAGCTGCCGGGCTGCGTCATGCCGAGCTGGAGGCCGAACGGGGCGGCGACCGCGGCGTCCGCATATTCGAACACCTTGCGCCCGTCGGCGAAGAACAGCACGCGGCCCGTCACGGCCACCAGCAGCCATTCCCGGGCGGCCGGCGCGACGCTGTCGGATTGCAGCAGCACGGGGTTCGCGCCGTCGAGCCGCCACAGGCGCCAGCCCTGCGCCGGGCTGAAGCCGACGAACCAGGTACCGGTGCCGAGCACCGCGTCGCCGAGGCTGGCGCGGTCGACCAGCACGCGCGCGGCGATGCTCGTCGCCGCGAAACCGGTGCGTTCGAGCCGCGCGCCGAGCGGCCCGGCCGCTTCGCCGTGATAGCTGAGCAGCCCGCCGCCCGCGGTCCAGTCGGCCGCATTGCCCGACGCGGCCGTGTAGAACGCCAGCGCGCCGTTGCAGAAGCCGTCGTACACGCCGATCCCCTGGCCGTTGACGTTGATCGCCGCGTTCGGCGTGGCGCGCGGAAACGGCGCGGCGGGGCCGATCGTCGTGTCCTGCGCAGCGAACCACGTCATGCTGATCAGGCTCGGATTGTCCCAGGGGCCGACCGTCACGGACGGCTCGGCGAACGGGTTGTAGAGCGTGCGCGAGCGCACGCCGTTCGGCGCGGTGGTGCCGAGCGTGCGCAGCCGTGCGCCGTCGTAGGCGATCGACTGGAACTGGCAGTCGAGCGGCGTGAAGAACACGTCGTCGAGCCGCAGCCACGCCGCGCCGCCCGTCGGCAGTTCGGCCCGAATGCCGAGCGTGACGGTGGCGTTCGCGCCGAGGCCGAGCGACGACGGATCGACGGTCCATTGCTGCGGTTGCCACTGGCCGGCGGTGGGCGCGAGGCGCCGGCTCAACTGCGCGCCGCCCGGCGCGGTGAGCGTCAACGTCACGGTGAAGTCGCTCGCCGTCGCGCCGGTCGGGCTCTTGAACCACAGGCCGAACACCTGCCGCGCGCGACCGTCGGTCAGCGTCACGGCGCGGGTGAGCGTCGCCGACGCGGTGATCTGCAGGCAGGCGGTGCCGCTGGCCGCGTCGTCGCGATAGACGGCCGCGCCGGCCGGCAGGCTCCAGGTCGGCCGCTGGTAATCCTCGAAACTGTCGTATGCATTGCCGCCCGCCGAATTGACGAAGCCCGCGATACGAAAGCGCCCTGCATCGTCGAACAGCGAAGCCATCGGGCGGCCGGTGACGTCGTGAGAGAGCAGCACGTTGCCCTCGCCGTCGCGCGTATCGATACGCTCCTCCAGCAGCCAGCCCGCGCCGGGCTGACCGCCGTTCCATGCGGCGAACGGCGGCGCATTCTCGTCGACCGCGACCCAACTGTCGGCTTCCGCGAGATAGGTGGTGCCGTCGTCGTGATCCCAGCTGCGGAAGGTCTGCGCCTTCGCGGCCTGCAACAGCCAGTCGCCGTTCGCCTGCACCCGCGTCGATGCACTGGCCACCGGCGCGAGGATGTGCGCGCTCCACATCGCCGGGTAGACCTCGAAACCGAACAGCGACGTGCGCTGCGTGACGTTGAGCTCGCCCTGGCTGTCGTAATAGGCGGTTTGCACCGTAGCCGGATAGCCCGACGCCGCGTTGTACGCATAGGTCATGGTGCGCGCGACGCCCTGCAGGCTCTCGACCGACGTCGCGATCTGCGGCACGGCGTCGTAGAGATTGCGCAGCGTGGCGCCGTTCGCGTCGCTCGCGACCTGGTCGGTGTAGGTCCACTCGCTGGTCGTGGACGACAGCAGCGTGCCGTCGCGGTCGTACACCGAGGTCGACAGCAGCAGGCCGGCCGCCAGCGAATACGCGTCGTCGACCGGCGCGGCCGTACCGCGTACGCCGGCGCGGATGCGGCAATCGTCCGGCAACTGCAGCGTCCGCGCGGGCAGGCCGTTGTAGAAATGGCTCGTGGTCCAGCCGTAGCGCTGCGCCTGCGGCGTCGCGCACGCCTGGTATTCGGACACCTTAGAGAATTGCACGATGCTGCCCGACGGATCGGTGTTGGCCGACACGTCCGCGTACGCGTAGCAGCGCAGCATCGAGTCGTAGCCGCTGTCCATCGCGAGCGCGGTCACGACGAAGGCCGCCAGCGGCGCATGCAACGAGTGATTCGCATAGCGGTGCAGCGTGATGTGGGTCGACGCGTCGATCTCGTTGCCCGACGGGAAGGTCACGAACCCCGACGGAATCGCCGGCAGCTTGCCCGAAATGGCCGTCTCGTAATGCAGCGTGCTGTTGAGCAGGCGGAACATCTGCTGCCCGGGGAAACGCTCGACGACCGGCTCGCCTTGCGCGTCCCGCAGCAGCCCGCCGTTGCAGAAGAAGCGTACCTGCGTGTCGAGCGGCGCGCCGTCGGCGTCGAGCGTCATGAACGCGAGGAAGTCGGGCGCCTGGTTGATGACGGTCGTGCTGTCGAAGCGATCGACGGTGATCTCGCCCAGCCGGAAGCCGGCGAGCGGGTTCCACGCGGGCCAGACCGACCGGCCGTAGAGGTCGCGGTTCTGCGACAGGAAGGCGCCGGCCAGCGTCGGGAAGCCCTGCGTCTCGCGATCCGCGGGCGCCGGGTCCTCGTCCTGCAGCACCTGGGTGACCCAGGGCGTGTCGGCGTCGGGATCGAAACTGTCGAGCGCGGCGTAGAGCGCCGACGTCGTGTTCTCCGTCTTCAGCACGCCGAGCTGATCCCACGCGTACCAGTAGAACTGGCGGTTCGCGTCGCTGCCCGGCGGGTACTGGATGCCGGCGAAGTGGTAGGACCAGCTCACGCCGTCGAACACCAGCACGTTCGGGCCCGAGCCGATCAGGCTGTTGCCGGTGATCACCGGGCCGAGCGTCTGCATGAACGCCGGCGACAGGTTCGTGAAGCCCGGGCCGTCGAATACGTCGGGCAGCGGGCGCAATGCGAGGTTGCCGTAGTCGTCGTCCCACGCCGGCACCGCGAGGCGGTAGTCGAAGGCTTGCACCACGCCGCCCGACGATGCGTAGCGGTCGATCCACGCGGCGGCCGCGAAGCCCTGGCCCATCGACAGCTGGAAATACGATGTGGCGCCGACCGCCGGAATCGTGATCGCGTCGGTGTCCAGCGTGCTGCCGAGCCGCCACGCCAGCGTCGCCGCATCGCGGACCATCAGGCTGAAGCGGCCCCGCGCCGTGTCCTCGTCATAGCAGAACACCAGATAGTGGTTCGTGGCCGCCGCCACGTACGATTGCGTATTGACGCTGCCGGACGGGCAGCACGCGCCGCTCGCGAGCGCGGGCGCGACGTCCCAGCCGCGCGTCTGCCAGTTCAGCGCGTAGCGGTCGATGCGGCGATCGTCGTCGTCGACCACGACGAAGAAGTCGGCGCCGTTGGCGATCCGCAGCCGGGTGCTGTCGTAGCGGTACGGCGTGGGCGAGCCGGGCTCGCCCGCGAAATGCCAGTCCGCGTTCGCGACCGGCCGGCGCGACGCGAGATAGAGCGTCGATTGCGTATCGTCGAGGTTCGCCAGCAGCAGCATGAAGCTGTCGGCGCTGGTCGTGGCCACCGTCCGGTCGAGATCGAGCGCGCCGTCGAAACGCTGCCAGTCCGTCCAGGCCGGAATCCAGCGGCCCAGCCACGTGTAGACGTTCACCAGCAGCGCGTTCTCGCTGGCCTCGTACCAGGCGACGACCACGTAGTCGCCGCCGTACCAGATGCGCGGCGCGCCCGGCCGGCTGGCGCCGAACGGATTGTCGACGGTGAGGTTGCGCGAGCCCGGATCGACGTTCTCGTCCGCGCCCACGTCGATCTCGGCGTACGTGTAGCGCAGCACGCCGCCGGTGGGCAGCGTCATCGACGTCATCGCGCCCGGGTTCGCCGTGCCGCCGGCATCGAAGTTGTAGTCGAATGCGATGCCGGGGCGGGCCGCGCCGCCGCTGAAGGTATCGGTCACGCCCTTCAGATAGCGTTTGTAGCAGGCGCCGGTGGCGAGCGGATTGGCGGCGTCGCGCGGCGCGAGCAGGGTCAGGTCGTACCAGTCGAAATCGAGGCGGGTCTGCTGCGCGCCCGAGCCGTCGATCACGTCGACGTGGTCGAGATAGCGCGTCTCGTAACGGTCTTGCCACGCGTTCGGCGTGTCGCCCGGCACGCGAGTCGGGTCGCCGTGCGCGGCCAGGTATTCCTTCGGCGCATCGAGCGAGCGGGTGTCGTAGGTCATCGGCTGCCACGCGAACCGGCACGACCAGCCGAGATCGTTTTCCATGCTCGCGATCTGGCATTCGCGCGTGTAGGTCAACGTGCCGTCGCCGACCGCCTGCTCGATCGTGCTGTACGAAAATTCGATCCAGTGCCCGAGCGTGTTGCGCAGCTGCGCGAGATTCCACGCGAGCGCGTAGCGCTGCTGGTTTTCCGCGCGGCGGCTCGGGCCGACCCAGTTGCCCCAGCGGATGCCCCACTGGATCAGGCTGCGCGCGGCGGCGGCCGCATCCGAGCCGCCGTAGGTGGCGACCGTGCCGTCCGGGCGGACGACTTCCCAGCTGTCCCAGGCCGGGTAGTGCGTGATCTGCCAGAACTGGTAGGGCGCCGTTTCATAGGACTCGCCGTCGGTGGTCACGGCGATCGTGCCGTCCGGTTGCCGGCGCAACAGGTGCGAGCGGCGCAGCGGCGCATCGTCGACGCGCCACTCGTCGGGGCGGCCGGTGGACGCGATACGCGCGTCGCCGGACGGGCGCCAGCCGTGTCGTTCCAGCGCGGACGCGAGCGGCGCCGGCACGCGGTCGCTCGAGAACAGCGCCGCATTCGCGGCGTCGTCGAACGCGTCAGCGGGCAGCGTGCCGCGGCTCCACGCCGTCGGGATCGGCACGAGCTGCATCGCCTGGCCCTGGCTCATCAGGTAATACTGGACGTCGAGCGGGCTGCCCGTCCCCTGCGTTTCCGCGACGATGCGTTCGAGGGGCATGCTCCAGCCGACGCCGAGCGCGCCGCTCGGGTTCGTGAGGTTCCATTGCGAGACCTGGTCCGCGACGTTGCTCTGGTACAGCAGGGTCAGGTCGAACGCCAGCCCGCCACGCGCGGGCAGCGTCAGCAGCTTGAGCGGGAAGGCGAGATTGCCGCGGAACAGGTTCACGGCGGAACCGAAGCTGCCGGCGTCGAACTGGAGCACGCCCAGGGCGGGGATGTCGGCTTGCTGGCTGGCGCTGGTGGACATGGCGACTCCTCGAGAAAATGGTCCTCGACCCGAACCGCGGGCGGAGGACCATGAAAGGCACGACTGCAAACCCGACAATGGAACGACGCCGCGCATCGCGGCGACGAACGTCGCTTATTGCGCCCAGGCAATGACCGACGCGGTCAACGAGCAGCTGCTCGGGTTGAGCTCGTTGCTGCTGTTGTCGATCAGCTGGAGCGAGCCCGTGATGGTCACCGTCGGCGAATTGTTCTGCGTCTGTACCTGCACGCTCGCGCCTACCGTGCGCAGGTGGTGGTCGGTGTTGCCGAACGAGGCCGAGTAGCTGGCCACCGACGCGCCGGCCGCAATCACGTTGGTCGGGAAACTGTAGGTGGTCTGGGCCGTGATGACGCCCGAGTCGGACGGCGTGGCGGTGCTCACGGGAATCGAGATGTTCTGCACGTAGACGGACGGCATGAAAGACTCCTGTCGATCGGTAGGGTGGGGAAACACGCTGCGCGCCGGATGACGCGCATGGGCCGTACGGCGACTGCAAGCTGCCGCGACGCGGCGACCCGTCCCGCGCGCGGAATACGGTTCAGGGCAGGGTCACGCCGTGAGAATCGTTCTCGCCGGTCACGCCCGACTGCGATTCGCTGTTGCGGGTCCAGAAGATGTACAGGTACTTGCGCTCGCCCGGCGCCGGATCGCCCCATTGATTGCTGGCCGTGAATACGCGCTGGCCGTTCTTGTAGGCCGCCGCCACCTGGGTGGTGACATCGATGGTCGAGTTGTAGACCCCGTAACCGGCATTTTCGATCGTCGTGGTACTCATTTTCATTCCTTCATCAATATGTGAAATATCGACGCGCATGATTAAAAAAATCCCGAATTGGTAATGCATGGCCGGTGAAATTCGGGATTCACCGGATTTTGAAAATGGATATTCCGCGAACTTGCCGTCTCGCATTGAAACCCGACGCATGCGCGATGCGATGCGGGTGGACGACGCACGTGACGGCGCCGCCCCGGTTCTATCGAAAAACCGGCGGCGGACCTGCGTGGTCGGATGGCTGAATGGCGGGAATCAACCGCCAGGCGGCGGTTTGCTGGTAGCGGACATGGATGTGGCCCCCGTTCGGATCACGCCTGTTTTACTTCTTCGTCTTGCATTTCGCCGACACGCATTCTTTTTGCATGCCGATGCAAATGCAACTCTCAGTCCTGTTGTTTTTTCGCGCTGCGATTTCGTATTGCGTCGAGTGCAATGGGAGTAAATACCACGCGATTCGGCATGTCAAGGATGCGCTTATAAAAAGCGTTTGTAATCGACCGTCATTGAATCGGCGTGCTTTTCGTGATGGCGCGGCGGCCGCGCACCCTGGCGCGATTTCGATATGGAGCAGGGGCCGGAAGGGCAGCGAGGGGCCCGATCCGGGCCGGCGAACCCGCGCCTCGATCAATCGAGCGGCGGCACCGCGCCATCCCGCAACATCTTGACGAGCCGCGCGCGCCGCTTCTCCAGATCGGCGATCTGGCGGTCGATCGCGTCGAGCCGTTCGCGCTGGACCTCGGTGATCTGGTCGCACGCACGCGCGCCGTCGATCAACAGCATGCAGTCCGGAAAGCCGCGAATGTCGTCGAGCGTGAAGCCGGTCGCGATCATGCGCTGAATCTGCTTGACCTGCGTCACCGCGTTGTCGGCGAACAGCCGATAGCCGTTGGCCGCGCGCACCGACGCGAGCAGGCCGTGCTCGTCGTAGTGCCGGATCGAGCGCACGCTCGCGCCGGTGAGCTGCGCGAGTTTGCCGATGGTCAGCAGGGGTTGAGCAGGCGATTTTTTCATGGACGGCAGGTTAGCACGATCCGCTTGACTCTCACATCAGTGTGAGGGTTGAGACTGGGCGTTCTTTCACCCTGGAGGAAAAATCGTGACTACCCGAGTGCTGATCCGCTGGCTGATCGCCGTGACCTGGTGGGCGATGCCGTTCGCGTTGGCGTACCACGCGGCCGCCGCGCCGCTCAGCTATACCGTGACGTCGACGGATGGCGTGAAGCTGGCCGTGCAGGAAAGCGGCGACCCCGACGGCGTGCCGGTCATCCTGATCCACGGCTTGCTCGGCAGCCGCCTGAACTGGGACGCGCAGGTCCGCAGCCCCGACCTGCGCGGGTTCCGGATCATCACGTACGATCTGCGTGGCCACGGGCTGTCGGACAAGCCGTCCGGCGCACAGCCGTACCGCGACGGAACCCGCTGGGGCGACGATCTCGCCGCGGTGATCGACGGTGCGCATGCGCGCAAACCCGTCGTGGTCGGCTGGTCGCTCGGCGGCGTCGTGATCTCGAACTACCTCGCGAAGTACGGCGACCGCGCGATCGCAGGCGCGGTGTACGTCGACGGCGTGGTCGAGCTTGCGCCGGGCCAGATCATCGATCATCCGGACGTGTACCGGGACATGAATGCGCCGGACCTGAAAACGCATCTCGACGGCGAGCGTACGTTTGTCGGCCTGTGCTTCAACCGTCGGCCGGAGGCCGCCACGTTCGAGCGCTTGCTCGCGAACGCCGCGATGGCGTCGTGGGACATGCAAAAGGCGATCCCGATGATGTCGGTATTTGCCGCCGAGGGCCTCGGCAATGCGCGCGTGCCGCTGCTTTTCATCTACGGCGGCCGCGACGCGCTGGTCGATACGCACGCGACGCTGGCTCGCGCGGCCGCGCTGAATCCGCGCATCGCCAGCAAGGTGTACGCGGCGTCCGGGCACGCGCCGTTCCTCGAGGAAGCCGAGCGGTTCAATCGCGATCTGGCCGCGTTCGTGCGGTCGGCGTCGGCGCAGTGAAGTGGCGAGGTCAGCCCGGCGTGACCGCGATGCCGGCCGTGTCGCCCGCCGCACGATCGTGAAAGCGCTGGAACGCATCGAGCAGCCGTGCGCGCTGGGCGGCCAGCGCCGGATCGCGCCGATCGCGCGGCCGGGCGACGTCGACGTGGATGTCGTCGTCGATGCGGCCCGGGTTCGGCGCGAGCATCAGCACGCGATCGCCGAGATACAGCGCCTCGTCGAGATCGTGCGTGACGACGATCGCGGCCGTCCGGTGCCGGTGGACGACGTCGAGCAGCAGCGTCTGCAAGCGCATCCGCGTGATCGCGTCGACCGCGCTGAACGGTTCGTCGAGCAGCAGCAGATCCGGCTCGCCGAACAGCCCGCGTGCGATCGCGGCGCGCTGCGCCATCCCGCCCGACAGCGTCGCCGGCAGTTGCCGCGCGACGCCGGCCAGGCCGACCTCGTCGAGCAAGCGCGCGACGCTCGGGTCGCGCCCGCCGCGTGCGCCGGACGCGAAACCGACGTTGTCGGCGATCGACAGCCACGGCAGCAGCCGCGGCTCCTGAAAGATCACGCCGACGCGCGCGGACGGCCCGGCGAGCGCGCTGCCGTCGAGCGTCACGCTGCCGCGGAAGTCGGCGTCGAGGCCGGCGACAATCCGTAGCAGCGTGCTCTTGCCGCAACCGCTCGGGCCGACCACGCAGACGATCTCGCCGCGTGCGACCTGCAATGCGATGTCGGTGAGGATCGTGCGATCACCGTAAAGTTTGCGGGCGATCCGCAGGTCGAGCAGCGGCGTCGCGCTGCCGGCGGCCGGGCGGACGGAAGGAGAGGCACTCATTTCCCACCCTCGCGCGACGTGCCGTCGAACGCATCGCGCCAGCCGAGCCAGCGCGACTCGATACGGCGCATCGCGCCGTCGGTCAGCTTGCCGAGCAGCGCGAGCAGCAGGATCGCGCCGAACACGAGATCGGGCCGCCCGGTTTCGCGGCCGTCGCTCAGCAGGAAGCCGAGGCCGCGCGTGGCCGCGATCAGCTCCGCGGCGACCATGAACATCCACGCGAGACTGAGGCCGGTGCGCAGGCCGGTGACGATCTGCGGCAGCGCGGCCGGCAGCAGGATCCGGCGGAACAGCGCGAGCGGGCCGAGCCGGTACACCGCGCCGAGTTCGACGAGCTTGCGGTCGACATCGCGAATGCCGGCGACCACCGCGAGGTGAACCGGAAAGAACGCGCCGATCGCGATCAGCGTGATCTTCGGTGCTTCGTCGATGCCGAGCCACAGCAGCAGCACCGGCACCCACGCAAGCGACGGAATCGCGCGCAACGCCTGGAACGTCGGTTCGAACAGCGCGTCGATTCGCCGGCTCAGGCCCATCGCCGCGCCGACGACGAGCGCGAGCCCGGCGCCGGCCGCGAACCCGGCCGCGACGCGCAGCGTGCTCGCGCCGACATGGCGCGCGACCCGCGTGACGCCCATCCGCGCGAGCGTATCGAGAATCTCGCTCGGCGCCGGCACGAGATGATCGGGCAGCCAGCCGCGCCGCACCGCGACCTCCAGCAGCACGAGCGCGGCGAACGGCAGCGCGAGCCCCGCGATGCGCCAGGCGCGCAGCGGGTCGCGTCGCGCCGCGCGGGGTGGCGCAGCAGGTTGACGCGATGCGAGCGCGTCGCCGCGCGCGGTGGTGTCCGTCATCGGCGGCACGCTCAGTGCGATGCGGCGACGATCGGACGCGCGAACGACGGATCGATCAGCGTATCGACGATCTTCGCGGGATCGACGCCCGGCTTGGTCAACTGCTCGGCCGTCAGCACCGGCGCGGCAGCCTTCAGCGCCGCGCGCTGCGTGTCGCCCGGCACCGGGTCGCTGAAGTCGTTGCGCTGAAGCTGCAGCTTCGCGACCGGCAGCGACACCTTCGATTCGTCGGCGACGATCTGCGCGGTCTCGGCCGGATGCGCGACGATCCACTGGCGCGCGCGGTCATACACTTTCAGCACGCGCTCGACCGCCTGCGGATACTGGCTCGCGAACGCGTCGCGCACGTTCAGGAACCCGTACGTATTGAACGTGACGTTGCGGTACAGCAGGCGCGCGCCGTCGTCGAGCTGGGCAGCCGCCATGTGCGGATCGAGCCCGGCCCATGCATCGACCTGACCGTTCGCGAGCGCGGTGCGGCCGTCCGGATGCTGCAGGTTGACGATCTCGACGTCGTCGCGCGTCAGGCCGACCGTATGCAGCGCGCGCAGCGTGAACAGGAACGGATCGGTGCCGCGCGTCGCGGCGATCTTCTTGCCTTTAAGGTCGGCGAGCGAACGGATCGGCGAATCCTTGCGCACCACGAGCGCCGTCCATTCGGGGCGCGAGAACACGTAGACGGTATGGATCGGATTGCCGTTCGCACGTGCGAGCACCGACGCGAGTCCCGCGGCCGAGCCGAAATCGACCGCGCCGCTGTTCAGGTATTCGAGCGCGCGATTGCTGCCGAGGCTCAGCACCCAGCGAATCGCCGTCCCGTCGGCCTTGAAGGCGTCGTCGAGCCAGCCGAAGTGGCGGATCACGAGACTCTCGGGCGAGTAGTACGCATAGTCGACGCGGATTTCGGCGGGCGTCGCCGCGTGCGCTTGCATCGACGCGAGGCCGACCAGCGCGGCAACGACGACGGCCGCGGATTGCCACACGCGGGACCAGAACGGCTTCATCGGGGATTCTCCGGAAGAGCGGCAACGCGCCGCGAACAGGCAGGTGACCGGCTAATGTAACGAACCGCCGGCAATCCGTTAACGAAGGAATTCGCGATTGCACATGCGTGCCGCTGCTAAGCGCCGCCCGCGCAACTTTATGACGCACGCCGATTAATTTATCGGTTTATATCGCTTGGGATTGGCGGATCGAGGGAACAGAATTTCCGCTGCCGGAACCCGGCGGCAGCGGGCCGCATTCGCTCGGCGCCGCGATGGTCGCGCAGGCATCAGCCCGGTTCCCGGCTTCACGACGACCTTGCCGCGTGTTCGGCACCAAATTAAGGAATCCGATGAGTTCGATCGATCTGAGCCCGGTCACGCCGGTTTCTTCTCCCATCCGCTCGGCCAGCGACGTCGCGCGCCTGATCAATACGGTGGACAGTTCGGTGAGCCACGCACGGATGATCGTGCTGCTGGCGCTCGGCGGCGTGTTTCTCGACGCGTACGACCTGACGACGCTGTCCTACGGCATCGACGACGTGGCGCGCGAATTCGGTCTGACGCCCGCGCTGACCGGGCTGGTCGGGTCGGCGATCATGATCGGTACGATCTTCGGCAGCCTGATCGGCGGCTGGCTGACCGACCGGATCGGCCGCTATCAGGTGTTCATGGCCGACATGCTGTTCTTCGTGGTCGCGGCGATCGCGGCCGGGCTCGCGCCGAACGTCTGGGTGCTGATCGCCGCCCGCTTCGTGATGGGGCTCGGCGTCGGCATCGACCTGCCCGTCGCGATGGCGTTTCTCGCGGAATTCTCGAAGTTCAACGGCCGCGGCAACAAGGCGTCGCGGCTCGCCGCGTGGTGCCCGATGTGGTATGTCGCGTCGTCGGTGTGCTTCCTGCTGATCTTCGGCCTGTATTTTCTGCTGCCGGCCGAGCATGCGGGCTGGCTGTGGCGCGCGTCGCTGATCTTCGGCGCGGTGCCGGCGCTCGTCATCATCCTGTTCCGCAACCGCTTCATGAACGAATCGCCGCTGTGGGCCGCGAATCAGGGCGACCTGGCCAGCGCCGCGCGTATCCTGCGCAAGTCGTACGGCATTCACGCGCACGAGGCGGAGGACGCGCAACGCGAGCCGAGCCCGCCGCCCGTGCGGATTCGCGTGCTGTTCCAGCGTCCGTATCTGGGGCGCACGATCGTCGCCAGCGTGATGAACCTGTGCATCCCGTTCGAATACACGGCGATCGCATTCTTCCTGCCGTCGATCCTGTCGCAATTCCTCGGCGCGGGCGTGTTCGAGACGATCGCGGCATCGCTGGCGTTGAACGTGCTGTTCGCGTTCACCGGCGGCTTGCTCGGCATGCATCTCGCGTATCGGTATGCGTCGCGTCATGTCGCGATCACGGGGTTCGCGCTGCAAACGGTCGCGCTCGTCGCGCTGGCGCTCGCAGGGCATCCGCACGGGGCGATCGCGGTCGGTGTCGTGCTGCTGATGCTCGGCACGTGGCTGTTCGCCGAAGGTTTCGGGCCGGGTGCGCAGATGATGATCTATCCGACGCTGTCGTATCCGGCTGCGATCCGCGGCACCGGCGTCGGCTTCGGGCGGTCGCTGTGCGGCATCGGCCAGGCGCTCGCGCTGTTCGTGCTGCCGATCCTGCAGGCCCGCCTCGGCACCGACATGTTCTGGGTCGTCGCGGTCAGCGCGGTCACGCCGATCGTGTTTCTGCTGATCGTGCGATATGAACCGACGGCGCACGACGTCGACGACGAAAGCGCCGCGTAAGCCTTGACCCGGGGGCGCTCGCCGCTCCCCGAAAACACGAACGGCTTCGTCAGACTGCACGAAGCCGTTCCTACGGAATACTGAAGCCAGTCCCGCGTACGCGGACAGACCGGCTTCGACATAGTGCGCGTTACGCGCTGACCGCTTCCCGCTCGGCCGCGCGCTTGACCTGTTCGATATCGCGAAACTGCGCGGCCGGATGTTCGTCCGGCAACCGGGCCGACCCGCCGAACAGTTTTTCGCGCAGCGTGCCCGGCGCATACGCGGTCGGATACACGCCGCGGCGCTGCAACTCCGGCACGAGATAGCGCACGACGTCCTCGAAGGTTTCATGCGCGATCGCATACGCGAGATTGAAGCCGTCCACGTCGGTCGCGGCTACCCATTCCTGCAGGATGTCCGCGACGGTCGCCGCCGACCCGACGAACACCGGGCCCATCCCGCCGATGCCGCCCCACGCCGCCAGCGCCTCGATCGTCCACGCGGTGTCGCCGCCCGACAGGTGCTCGACGGCGGACACGATCGCATTCGTTTCGACGCGCCTGACGGGATCGGTCGGCGCGTACTGGCCGAAGTCGATGCCGGTCCAGCCGGACATGAACACCAGCGAGCCGTCGTACGACACGTAGCGCCGATACTCGTCGAACTTGGCCTGCGCCTTCTCGTCGGTCTCGTCGACGATCACCGTGACGAGGTTGTAGATCAGCACCTTCGCCGGATCGCGCCCGGCGGCCGCGGCCCGCGCACGCACGTCGGCGACGTAGCGCGCGAGCTGGTCGCGCGTCGGCGCGGCGACGAACACGCATTCGGCGTGCTGCGCGGCGAACGCCTTGCCGGGGCCCGACGCGCCGGCCTGGAACAGCACCGGCGTGCGCTGCGGCGACGGCTCGCACAGGTGATAGCCGGGCACGTCGAAGAAGCGGCCCTTATGGCCGATCTCGTGCACTTTCTCGGGATGCGTGAACACGCGGCCGTCGCGATCGCGCACCACCGCGCCATCTTCCCAACTGCCCTCGAACAGCTTGTACAGCACCTCGACGTATTCGGCCGCGACCGCATAGCGGTCGTCGTGCGTGCGTAGCCCGTGATCGCCGACGTTCTTCGCGCCGCTCTCCAGGTACGACGTGACGATGTTCCACGCGAGCCGCCCCTTCGTATGATGATCGGCGGTCGACAGCCGGCGCGCGAACGTGTACGGGTGTTCGAACGTCGTCGACGCGGTGATGCCGATGCCGAGATGCTCGGTCGCCATCGCGATCGGCGCGGCCAGTTGCAGCGGATCGTTGACCGGGATCTGCGCGGCCTGGTGCAGCGCGTGATAGTTGCTGCCCTTGTACACGTCGTAGTAGCCGATCACGTCCGCGATGAAGATTGCATCGAAGATCCCGCGCTCCAGCACGCGCGCGAGGTCGGTCCAGTAATCGAGATCCTTGTACTGCCAAGAGCGGTCGCGCGGATGCGCCCACAGGCCCGGCGACTGATGGCCCACGCAGTTCATCTCGAATGCGTTGAAGCGGATGGTCTTGCTCATTGCGCGGCCCCCGTTTCCGCGCCGGCCTGCGCATGGGCGCCCGCACCGTTGCCGACACGCCAGACGAACGGCGGCGTGCGGCCGTTGATGATCCAGTCGCCGACGATGCGCGCCTTGTACACGAGCGGGTTGTGCGACGACACCGTGCGCGCGTTGCGCCAGTGGCGATCGAGCGCGGTCGTGCTGCGGGTCGCGGATGCGCCGAGCGCGTCGAACAGGCGCGTCGCCGCGCGCAGCACGAGTTCGGACACGACGAGCTGGCTTTGCGCGGATTCGATTTCGGCCGCGACGTTCGCGGTCTGCTCGGCCGCTTCGTCGCCGCCGAAGCGCGCTTCATAGGCTTGCTGAAGCGGTTGCGCGGCGCGCAGCGCGAGCGCGTCGGCCGCGTACGCCCATGACGCGATCTCGCCGATCACCTGCTGCAGCTGCGCGTCGTCGCCGGCACGCTGCGCGTTGCCGTGGCTGTACACGCGCGTGCGGCTGCGCACGAGCTCGCCCGCATCGCGCACGATCGCGTGGCCGATGCCGGCCAGCGTCGCGACGTGGAACAACTGGTAGAACGCGGTCTGGTACTTGAAGCGGCGCGCGAAATCGATCACGTTGTCCGCGTCGACCGCCGCATTCTCGAAACGCGTCGTGCCGCTGCCGGTGGTGGTCTGGCCGAAGCCGTCCCAGTCGTCGTCGCGGATCACGCCGGGCTGCGCGGTCGCGACGGCGACGATCACGTCGCTGCCGTCATGCGCGCGCTGCGCGAACACGTCGATCCAGTCGGCGAACAGGCTGCCGGTGCTATAGAACTTCCTGCCGTTCAGCACGAGCCGGCCGTTCTGCTCCGACACCTTCGTGACGGTCTGGCCGAGCGGTACGTCGCCGGCCTCCGACCATGCATTGCCGACGAGCTGGCCGCTCGCGAAGCGGTCGAACCAGGCCGTGCGCTGCGGCCCGGCCGGCACGTTCAGCCAGTCCTCGACGAACGCGAAATGCCCGCGCAACGCCTGCGGCAAATTGGAATCGGCTGCGGCGAGCTCGGTCAGCAACCGGAACAACTGCGGCAGCGATGCGCCCGCGCCGCCGGCGCTGGCCGGCAGGCGGATCGCGCCGAAGCCTGCGGACTTCAGCCAGCCGATCGCCTCGTGCGGCAATTCGCGGTTGCGTTCGCGCTCGGCGGTGCCGGCGGCGATACGCTCGAAGATCGGCCGGAACCGGCTCGCGAGCGCGTCGTAATCGGTACCGGTGGAAAGGTCGAAAGCTGCGTGCGACGAAGTCATGCGGATTTCCTCGAAGGGCGTGGCCGTGTGCGCCGGGAGCCCAGTATAGGAAGCGCGATGCGAGCGTTCCAATAACGGATTCTCGGATCGTTATCGTCGCTGCGTATTACCGACGCCGCGCGGGCACGCATCGACGTTCTCGCGTCCATTGCGACGTCGAAGCGCCGATTCGCGTGCATCCATTGCGACGTCGTTTGTTCTCCAAAGGAATATCGTTTCGAGAATCGCTCGGTTTTCCGGCCCGCGCGGCGCTGCTAGATTGAATGCTTTCGCCATTCGACAGGAGAACCCGATGTCAGACACGAGCGCGACGATTCAGGAGCGGCCGGCCGATGCGCAACCCCAGCTGGCCCGCGTGATTGCGGACGATGCGGAAGCGATCGCGGTCGCGCATGCACTGGCGCAACGCCTTGCGCAAGGGGCCGCCGAGCGCGATCGCGAGCGCCGGCTGCCGCGCGAGGAAATCGAATGGTTCTCGCAGTCGGGGCTGTGGGCGATCACGGTGCCGAAGGCATACGGCGGCGCGGGCGTGTCGCACGTGACGCTCACCGAGGTGATCAAGATCGTCGCCGCGGCCGATGCGTCGCTCGGGCAGCTTCCGCGGAATCATTTCGGGTTGGTCGACGTGATCACGCTCGTCGGCACCGACGCGCAGAAGCGTCATTTCTTCGCCGAAGTGCTGAGCGGCAAGCGGTTCGGCAACGGATTCTCGGAGAAGGGCACGAAGCACGTGCTCGACCTGAAGACGCGCGTGCGCCGCGACGGCGACGACTATGTGGTCGACGGCACGAAGTTCTATTCGACCGGCGCGCTGTTCGCGCACTACGTGCCGGTGCTCGGCCTCGACGACGCGCAGCAGGCCTGGCTCGCGTACATACCGCAACCGACGCCGGGGCTGACCGTGATCGACGACTGGTCGGGATTCGGGCAGCGCACGACCGCGAGCGGCACGGTCGTGCTCGATGCGGTGCGCATCCCCGCGTCGCACGTGCTGCCCGCGCAGCGCGTGTCGGACGTGCCGACGCTCAACGGCCCGCTGTCGCAGATCATCCAGGCGGCGATCGACGCGGGCATCGCGAAGGCGGCGATCGACGATACGCTCGCATTCGTGCGGACCCGCACGCGGCCGTGGGTCGACAGCGGCGTCGAGCGGGCGGTGGACGATCCGCTGACGATTCGCGAAATCGGCCGGCTGCACATCCAGCTGCATGCGGCCGACGCGTTGCTGGAACGCGCGGCGCGCACGCTCGACGAGATCGCGGCAAAGGGCGACGTGACGGAAGACGATGTCGCGCGGGCGTCCGTTGCGGTCGGCGAGGCGAAGGTGCTGACGACCGAGGTCGCGCTGCTCGCGGGCGAGAAGCTGTTCGAGCTGGCCGGCACGCAGTCGACGCTCGCCGAGCACAACCTCGACCGGCATTGGCGCAACGCGCGCACGCATACGCTGCACGACCCGGTGCGCTGGAAATATCACCTCGTCGGCAACTACTATCTGAACGGCGCACGCCCGGCGCGCCATGCGTGGAATTGAGCCGCCCGCGGCACACGGTTCGTCCGATTGCCGCGTATCGCGTGAGCGGCGCTAGCGGTCGGACGCCAGCAGCGCGCGGGTCAATAACCGCGCGATGCCGTCCAGCGTGAAGCCGAGCGCACCGATGACGACGATCACCGCGGTCAGTTCGGCATACGCGAGCCGGTCGCGCGTGTCGAGGATCAGGTAGCCGAGGCCCGCGTTGACGCCGAGCATCTCGGCCGGCACCAGCACGATCCACAGAATGCCGATCGCGAGCCGGATGCCGTTGAGCAGCGGCCCCGCGATGGCGGGCAGCACGATATGCACCAGCAGCTCGCGGCGGGTGGCCGCGAGGCTGGCGCCGAGTTGCAGCCAGCGCCGGTCGATCTGCATGACGCCGGCCGCCGTGCTCATCAGCACCGGCCACAACGCGGCGAATCCGAGCAGGAAGTAGATCGCACGATCGCCGATGCCGAACGACATGACCGCGAGCGGCATCCACGACAGCGGCGACACCATGCGCAGGAACTGGAACGTCGGCGACAGCATCCGCTCGACCCATTGCACGCGGCCGATCAGCAGCCCGAGCGGGACGCCGGCCAGCAGCGCCGCCCCGAGCCCGACGCCGATGCGTCGCAGGCTGACGAGCGCGTGTTCGACGAGATGATCGTCCGCGCACAGCGACCGCAGGCTGGCGAACGCGCGGTCCGGCGCGAACTGCCGGCCGAGCGAGCCGGGCTCGGTCAACCCGTGGATCGCAGCCCACCACACGGCGACCGTCGCAACGAGCCCGGCGACGCCGAGCCAACCCGCGGCCACGCGTGCCGGCAAGCGGGAACCGACGTCCCGGTGCGTGTCGGGTGCCGATGAGCGGCGGGTGGCGAGCGCATCAGACAACGACGATCTCCTCGCGCTGGAACGCGCCTGCTTGACCGAATGCGCTCAGCCCGCCGACCGCCTCGATGCTCTTGCGTACGAAGCGGGTGTCGACGAGATCGCGGGCCGCGAACGCCGGGTCGAGTGACGCGAGGAAGCCGCTGTCGCCGTCGACCACCGTGCGCTTCAGGCGTTGAACCAGCGCCTCGGTATAGCTCGGGAACGGATACGGCTGGAAGTCGATCCGCTTCGCGTGCCAGTCGGCATGGCGGATCGCGCCGCTCGCCCGGTAGGCGTCGGCCAGCGACGCCGACGGCACCAGCACGCGCTCGAGCGACGCGAGCGTATGCGGCGAATAGCGGTGCGCGCCGTCCTTCGACAGCAACTGCGCGGTGTCCTGCGGATGCGCGCGCGCCCACAGCTGCGCCTTCACGATCGCGTCGACGACCTTTTGCGACCACGCGGGCCGCTGCGTCAGATCGTTCTCGTGCATGAACACGACGCAGCACGCATGGTTTTTCCACACATCGCCGGTGAAGCGCAGAATCTTGCCGATCTTCATCAATTCCGCGGTCGCGTTGAACGGCTCCGCGACGATATACCCGGCGATCTGGCGCGCGGCGAGCGCGGGCAGCATGTCCGACGGCGCCATCACGACCAGGTTGACTTCGTTCGCCGCGGGCGTGCCGCGCCGCTTGAGCACGGGTGTGAGCCCCTGCTGGCGCAGCATGTCCTGCAGCACGACGTTGTGAATCGAATACCAGAACGGAATCGCGACGGTCTTGCCGCCGAGATCGCGCAGCGAATCGATGTCGGGCGCGACCGTCAGCCCGGAGCCGTTCACGTGGTTCCACGCGACCACCTTCGCCGGCGCGCGGCTGCCGTAGCGCGCCCACAGCGTCATCGGCGACAGCAGGTGCACGACGTTGACCTGGCCGGACAGGAATGCTTCGACGAGCTGCGCCCAGCTGCGCAACAGCTTCGGCGGTTCGACCGTCAGCCCTTCGGACGCGAAATAGCCGTTGTTGTGGGCGACCAGCAACGGGGCCGCGTCGGTGATCGGCAGATAGCCGATGCGAACCGGCGCATCCGGTTCTGCCGCGGCGTGCGCGTTCGCCATCGACAGCAACGGGGCGGCCCCCGTCGCGGTGAACAGGGCCGCAAGCTTCAGCCATTCGCGGCGCGACATCGGAATCTGGCACATGGATAGGCGGGTCGGGTCAGTTCAGGGAGGGGAGTTCGGACGCGTGCGGACGCTTCATGCCGGCCTGCAACGCCTTCAGGATGTCGATGCGCATCGTGCCGAGTTCGGTGACGAACGCATCGCGCGGGTGCGGGAAATCGACGTGCCATGCATCGATGAGGCGGCCTTGCGTGCCGAGCAGCACGATGCGATCGGCCACGAGCAGCGCCTCGTCGATATCGTGCGTCACGAGCACCGTCGCGCAGCGTGTCGTCGACACGACGTTGACCAGCAACTGCTGCATCGCGGCGCGCGTCACTTCGTCGAGCGCCGAGAACGGCTCGTCGAGCAGCAGCGCGTGCGGCTGACGCGCGAGTGCGCGCGCCAGCGCCGCACGCTGCGCCATCCCGCCGGAGAGCTGGGCCGGACGCAGCGACGCGGCGGCTTCGAGCCCGACCGCCTGCAGCGCCGAGCGGACGCGTTCGCGTTGCTGTTCGCGCGTGAGGCGCTCCTGATGTTCGAAGGCGAGCCCGAATGCGACGTTCTTTTCGGTCGACAGCCACGGCAGCAGGCATGGGTCCTGAAACGCGATCGCGATCCTCGGGTGCGGGCCCTGCAACGTCGTACCGTCGATCGACACGGTGCCGGATTGCGGCCGCTCCAGCCCGGCCAGTGCGCGCAACAGGCTCGACTTGCCGGTGCCGCTCGGGCCGATCAACGCGACGATTTCGCCGCGATCGACCGACAGTGACACATCGGCCAGGATGGTATTGTGCCGCTCGCCGTCGTAGCCGAGCGTCAGATGGCGTGCGTCCAGCAGCGGCGGCGTCATGCGGCGATGCTCCGCGCCTGCGCGGCGAGTTGCGCCTTCAACTGCACGACGCTCGGCGTGACGATCGGAATGAACGCCGCTTCGCGCCAGCGTCGCTCGAAGCCGAGCCCCGCATCGCGCAGATAGCCGCGGCCGCCGCTCGCCTCGAGTTCGAGGTTCACGGCGGTGGCCACGTGCGTCGCGAGCGCGATGCGCAGCTCGAACAGGCGGTTCGGATGCGCGCGCAGGCTGCCGTCGGCGAGGCCGGCCGACAGGTGCGCGCAGGCGGCGGCCAGTTCGGCCGCGCAGGCTTCGACTTCGGGGCCGAGAATGCCGCGCGTCGTTTCCGCCGCGCGCCGCGCTTCGGCCAGCGCGCGCCGCGCGAGCCCGATCGACAGCCCGCACTGCAGGCCGAGGAAGGCCGGTCGCACGGCGGGCAGGAAGGTTTGCGCATCCGGATGGATCAGCCACGCGGCGTCGGTCGGTACGCCGTCGAGATGCAGCGCGGCGGTGTTGCTGCCGCGCAGCGCGATCAGGTCGAGATCGGCGCTGCGGGTAAGGCCCGGCGCGTCATCCGGGATCGCGACGATCGCGGACGGGCGCTCATCACCGAACGTGACGGCGGCCGCCACCACGAATCGTTCCGCACGCAGGTTCGTGACCCACGCCATCCGGCCGGTCATCCGCCAGTCGTCGGCGCCTTCCGCGTGCGGCGTCGCGTCGATCTGAAGCGACTCGATGCCGGACAGGTATTTCATCGCGTTCGACAGGCCGCTCGCGCCGGCGCAACGGCCGTCGAGCAGCGCCGGCAGCCAGCGCTCGCGCAGCGCGGCATTCGGGCTTTGCAGCAGATATTCGATGAAGCTGCGCTGGCCCCACAGCACGAAGGCGGCGGTCAGCGAATGCTCGGCCACCGCGGCAATGCCGGCGATGGCGTCCGTGGTGGCGCCGCCCGCGCCACCGAGGCTCGCGGGCACGCCGGTCCGGAACAGGCCGGCGGCCGCGAGACGCGGCACGACCTCCGCCTTCAGCGCGGCGCTCGTGTCGAGCTGCGTGGCGTTCGCGTCGAGCCAGTCGACCAGCGACGCGTCGAGTGCGGGCGCCGTCAGGCGGCTTGTGTCCGGGGTTCCCATCGGTATGCCGCCAGTTCGGGGTTGAGTTCGTTGCGCGACAGATTGTTCGCGAAGTTGCACAGCGTCGCGAGGCTCACGCCCAGCACCACCTCGAGCGCGTTCGCTTCGGTGAAGCCGGCGGCCAGGAACGCGTCGAGCGCGTCGTCGGTCACGCCGCCGCGCGTCGCGATCACGGCGCGCGTGAAAGCCGCGACGGCTTCCAGCCGCGGCTCGGCGACCGGTTCGCCGTCGCGCAGTGCGTCGACGTCGGCGCGATCGACATGGGCTTTTTTCAGCGCGGCGGCGGTGTGTCCGGCCACGCAGAACGCACAGCCGTGGACGGCGGCCGCGGTGATCTGCACGGCTTCGCGCTCGGCGAACGTGAGGCCCGCGCGGCCGTTGATCTCCGCGACGGTCAGGTAGGTTTCGAGCGCGACCGGCGCGTTCGCGAGCGAGCGCACGAGGTTCGGCAGGAAACCGTTCGCGCGCTGCGATTTTTCGAGGAACGGCTGGCTGGCCGCGGGGGCGGTTTCGACGGTAAGCAAAGGCAGGCGGCTCACAGGATTCTCCGGAGGGGCAGTGAGATCATTGTCGAGGCGCCGCCGCGGCCGGACAATGCGCGAACATCCGCGATTCCTGTGCGTTCGTCCCGCGCCGCGCGCCGCGACGGCCGGCTAGTGCAGGCGGGCTGCCGATGGCGACGCGTCGTCGCGGTCGCGGCGCCATGCGCCGGGTTGCATGCCCATCGTGCGCTTGAACGCATGCGCGAACGCCGACTCCGACTGATAGCCCACCAGTTCGCCCGCCCGTGAAATCGGCAAGCCTTGTTGCAGCAGGTCCGCCGCGAGCCGCATCCGCACCATCGTGACGAACTGCATCGGTGGATGGCCGGATGCTTCGCTGAAATGCTTGCAGAACGCGGTGCGCGACATGTTCGCGAACGCGGCCATCGATTCCGTGGTCCATGCGTCGGCCGGCGCGTCGATGATCGCGGCGACGAGCGTGCCGAAACCGGTCCGCTGCATCAGCGACGCGAGCCCGCTGGCGACGGTATCGTGCCCCGCGGCGTCCCGCACCGCGTAGAACAGCAGCAGTTCGACCAGCTTGTCGATCAGCGGGGACGGCGCGTCGACGCCATGACGCCCTTCGGCGCGAATCAGATCGAACAGCCCATGGATGCCGCGATAGGCGTCGTCGCCGCGCCGTACGATCAGGTATTCGGGAAAGAGCGACACGATCGCGCGCGACACGGTGGACTGGAATTCGATGAAACCGCAGGCGAGGCCGACGCTGCCGTCGATTGACGGGTCGAGCGGTTGCATCGACCCGCGTCGCTCGAGCGGATGGCTGCCCGCGACCGCACAGGCGTGCGGATTGACCGGGCTCGGCGACAAGCCGTGCGGCACGTCGCGCAGCAGAAAGACGGCTTCACCTTCGGCGACCGGGATGCTGTCGCGGCCGTCGGCGAAGTGCAGCCACGCCGATCCGTGAAGGAGGATGTGGAAGCTCGCTTTCGCACGGCCGGCGGTGGATGCCTGCCAGTCGCCGCAATACTGGCCGACGTGGAAAAGCTGGCTTTTCGGCTCCAGGCTGGACAGCAGCCAATGGACGACCTTGTCTGTTTGCGCGGACATTCCGATGCTGGAGGATGGGTGACGCGCCCATGCTACGGGCTGCGCCGCACCGCTCAAACCAAGGAATGGTGGAAAGCATTTTCTCGTGGCGACGAAGGGCAGTCCGCGATCGGCAACGCAGGGCGGCGATTGACGCAGGTCAATCGCATTCGCGCTGCCGGCAATACAGTGGACGTCGGCGCTCGCATGACGCGGCACCCGATGGCACGCGCGAGTCGCCGCGTGATGAGGCATGGGCAATGAAACATCCGACGTGGGCGATCGGCGCCGCGCTCGCGCTGGGCGCTTGCGCGGGTATGGGCCAGGAGGCGGCGTTCCGGTCGACCGAAACGCAATTGAAGGCGGCACGGGAGGCTGCCGCGCTGCAGTGTTCGACGCCGCCCGAATGCGACCGTGCATGGCAGCTCGCACGGCGCTACATCGACGCGCATTCGTCGACCCGTATCACGCGAGTCAGTGCGGACCGGATCGAAACCGCGCAACCGCATTTCGCCGGAGAAGTGTATCTATGGGCGTCGCGCACGGCATCGGGCGACGGCGGCGCGGTGATCCGGCTCAAGGCGATGTGCAAGGGCATGTACGGCACCGATGGCGGCCCCGGCTGGCAATACGATGCATGCGCGTCGAAGATCCTTGAAATCGAGCGCGGTTTCGCGACGTACGAGCGCCCAACGGGCACGCCGACGCTGCCGGTCGACCCTCGATAACGGAGCGCCTCCCGCGTCGGCTCATATCGCTTCAAACCGTTGACTTCGGTCAACGCCGGTTTCCAGCGAGCGCTGATGATGAAACAACGCCGAACGCCACCGGCGCGTCCAGTCATCCAGCGAGGTCAGTATGTACACGAACATCATGGTCGCCGTCGACGGCAGTCCTTCTTCGAATCTGGCGCTTGAAGAGGGCTTGAAGGTTGCCCGGTCATGCGGCGCGCGCCTGTTCGCCGTTTTCGTCGTCGACCAATCGCTTCTGATCACGTACGCCGGACGCATGAACCCGGATGCCCTGCTCGACGAGGTTCGGCGCGATGGCGCGGCCGTGCTGCGAAGCGCGGAGCGGGCCATCTCGCATGCGGCCGTCAACGGCGATACCGAAATCATCGAGACCGAACCCGGCGTGGATATCGCCGAGCGGCTGCAACGCTATGTCGTCGAACGGTCGATTGATCTCGCCGTGGTCGGCACGCACGGGCGGCGCGGCGTCCGTCGGCTTGTCCTCGGCAGCGTAGCCGAACGGTTTCTGCGCCGATCGAGTTGCCCGGTCCTGCTCGTACGCGGCGACGATGCCGCGCCGGCTGCCGTCGCGGCAGCCTAGCGTCGCCGTGCCCGATAACGGGTCGGGCCGCCCGGGTCGAGTCGGGCGACGGTCGGCACGCAACCTGCCCAGGAGATCGTCATGCAGATAACTTTTCCTTCCGAACCGCCGACGTATTGCGGTCAAGACTCGGCACTGGCCTTTCCGGCCGTGGTCGAAGGCCGACGCGTGCGCTGCGCGATCACCGCGGAAGCGCTGGAAGATCACTTTCGGGCGGCATCGCCGCGCGAACAGGATCTTGTCGACGCATTCGCGCACCATCGCTCCGCGATCGAACGCGCGGCGCGCTGCCTGCTCGAGGAAATGGACGGCAGGCCGATCCTGCTTCACAGCGGATTTTTCCGGTTCTGTACGTGATCGCCGTGGGTCATTGACGCGTATCAAGCGCGTGACGGTGCGAGCGGATACGCTGATTTCGAAGGGATCCTTCGTCCGTTGCGCGGCACGCGATGCCGCGCCAGTCCGATCCGCATCACGGCACCGCGCTGGCCGGACGAAAGCGCTGCTGCATGTCAACCGTACGAGGAGTGCGAACCATGACCCACCTCACGCGTTACGATCCGTTTTCGATCGAACCCGTCTCCGACCTGTTTCAGGGGCTGTTCAGGCCGCTGCGCGGCGTGGCGACGACGGACGAACCCGATCTTGCGTCGATGAAGATCGACGTGACGGAAAGCGACAATGCCTACAAGGTCAATGCGGAGTTGCCGGGCGTCGCGAAGGAGGATATCGATGTCCAGGTGACGGGCCGAACCGTCACGATCAACGCGAAGGTCGAGCGCAACAACGAGCAGAAGGATGGCGAGCGCGTGATCCGGCGCGAGCGCTACAGCGGCGCGATCGGCCGGTCGTTCTCGCTGTCTGGCGAGATCGACGACGCGAACGCGACGGCGACGTATCAGGACGGCGTGCTGTCGCTGACGCTGCCGAAGAAGGCGCCGGTCGGGCAGAAGAAGCTGACGATCAGCTGATCGGGAGGCAGACGCCGGGCGACGCGGGGCACGCGTCGCTCGAAGGGAGGATGACGGCGCGCGGAGCCATCCGCGCGCCGTTTCTTTCAACCGTCCACGTGCGCTCACGCCGCCGATACCGTCCCGCCGGCACGGTATCCGACGGTCTGCGCGAGGATCGGCAGTTCGTCCTCATTCAGCCGCAACGCGTCGGCGAGCACGCGATGATTGATCCAGCCGCGCACGACCGTGCCGAGGCCGGCTGCCGCACAGTAGAGCGAAACGTTCTGTGCGATGGCGCCCGCCGCGATGGCCGAGAACACGTCGCGTTGCGGCGGCGGCATGTCGAGGATCGCGGCGGTCCGCACTACGTAGACGAGATCGAGTGGCGCGCGGCCCACGAAGTCCTGGTACCCCGTCAGGTTGCGTGCATCGGCCGCGTGTTTCAGCACGAGCCGATGCGCGGGCGCGTCGTAGCGGTAAACGCCGTGCGGCAGCGCGACGTAGAGGTCGATTTCATTGAACGCGTGCGCGGACGGCGCCGTACGACCGCCGCTTGCCGGCCGGTTGATGCCGTCCGCGGCCCACAGCAATTCGCCGAGCGTCGCAGGCGAGAGCGGCGTGGCGGTGAATTCGCGTGAACTCATTCTCGTTGCGAGTGCCGTCATCAACGGCGTGCCGCCGTCGAGGGTCGGGCGCGGCAGATCGATGATGGCCGGCGACGCCCCTTGCGGCGGCGCCGGCAGCGCCGGAGGCGCCGGCGAATAGGCCAACAGTTGCTGTTCCGTCATGTGAATCTCCTTCGGGCATCGCTGCGCGAGCCGGACACGTCGCGCATCGGCGATCTCACGATAAGACGGCCGGGCCGCACCGGCTTGACCTTCGTCAAGCGACCCATGCACGAGCCGCGAAGCCCGGCACAGGGCATCCGTTGACCTGCATCAGCAACGCGGGGCCGCGCGTGTGCAAATCTGGCCGTGTACGGCGGACAAGCGCGCCGCGGCTCACGGGAGTGCAGACGATGAAAACCGACAAGCAGTTGAAACAGGACGTTCAGGACGAGCTGGAATCCGACCCGGCAATCGACGCGACACGAATCGGTGTCGAGGTGTCCGACCGGATCGTGACGCTTTCGGGTCACCCGCCGAGCTATGCGGAGAAACTCGCGATCGAGCGTGCGGCGAACCGCGTGGCCGGTGTCAAGGCGCTCGTCGTCGACATGACCGTGCATCTGCCGAACGACGACGTCCGCACCGACGAGGACATCGCGAATGCCGTGCGCTCGGTGCTGCACTGGACGGTCGGGCTGCATGACGACGCGGTCAAGGTGCAGGTCGAGCACGGCTGGATCACGCTGTCCGGCCGGGTCGAATGGGCATATCAGAGCCATCTGGCCGTGCGCGCGATCTCGCAGATGCGCAGCGTGACCGGCGTGACCGACCACATCGTCGTGCAGGGGGCGGTCGGCTCGGCCGACATCGGCGGCAGCATCAAGCGCGCGATCATGCGCCACGCGGAGCGCGAGGCGAAACACATCGCGGTCGAGGTGCGCGACGGCACCGTCCGGTTGTCCGGCAAGGTCGGCTCGTTCTCCGAGCGCAAGGCCGTGCGCGGCGCCGCGTGGTCGGCGCGTGGCGTGCGCGCGGTCGTCGACGACCTGGTCGTCGAGTAAGGTTGTCGGACAGAAGCCGACCGCTTCTCCCGGCTCGACGCGATGCGCGTGGCGGCCGCCCATCTTCAAGCGTCTAGCCGCCCATCCTTTTCCGCGCGGGCGGCGATGCCGCGGAACGCATGCCGTGCTCGCCATTCCGCTGGACGTGATGCGCAACGGCATCGGTCACGGTCGGAAAGAAGCTGGCCGCGCCGAACACGTCGAACAGCCCGTAGGCGCGCAGGCGATCCTTCACCGGCCCCTACCAGCACGGCGGAAAGCGCGATGCCCGCATAGAGATCGCGCGATAACCATGCACACCGATAGTTCGCGAGCAACGCCCCACCGGGAACATGAGTGCGATGCGTCCGGAGCGGAGCAGGTTCATCGCCGCTTCATTCAGCGGATATCCGGGCAAAAGGGGCGGCCCGATCCGTGAGGGCCAGTTCATCGGCATTGAGTCGGCGCGCGGCACGGCTTCGATCGCGCCCGGTTTCATGCAGCCTTGAGCGCCGAACGTTGCAGCGCCTGCGCGAAGCGGGCGAGCGTGGCGATCGATCCCGTCACGCTTTCGTACCGTTCCCGTCCGATCTGGCCGTCGAGGATCACGAGCATGCCGGCATCGCGGGCGAGGGTGACCAATGCCAGCGTGTCGAGCGCTGCTGCATCGGACCGACCGGACGGATTGCCCGAATCGGCAGGCTGGGTAGCGTGTGACATGACGTCTCTCCTGAGGGCTCGCGATCGGTATGCCGGGAGCCGTTATCCGTGATTTCAGTATCGTTGGCGTGCATGCGCGATTCAATCGGCGTGTCCCGAAGTTGTAGTAGGAATCGAGCGGAGGCCGTCGGCGGATTCCTACACGGCGGACGGCTTCGGCGAAGGGCTTCGTCGGGCCGCCCGCCCGGCGCGGCACCGTGCATACCAGGATCCGATCGCGTGCCAGATATCGGCGGCGGATTCGCAGTAGGTGAACAGTTCGAGGTCGCGGCGGTCGATCATCCCTTCGTCCGCGAGAAACGCCAGATCGACGGCACGCCGCCAGTACGCTTCGCCGACCAGGACAACCGGCAGCGGCGCGATCTTGCGCGTCTGCAGCAGCGTCAGGACCTCGAACAGTTCGTCGAACGTGCCGTATCCGCCGGGGAAAAACACGGCTGCCTTGGCGCGCTCGAGCAGGTGAAGCTTGCGAATCGCGAAGTAGTGGAACCGGAAGCACAGATCCGGCGTGATGTACGGATTCGGCGCCTGTTCGTGCGGCAGCTCGATATTGAAGCCGATGCTCGGGGCGCCGCGCTCGTAGGCGCCGCGATTGGCGGCCTCCATGATGCCGGGGCCACCGCCCGTGACGATTGCGAGGCGCGCCGTACGCGCGCGCCGGTCGGCATGACCGACGATACGGCCGAATTCGCGTGCGACGCGGTAGTACGCGCTGTGCTCGAGGAGACGGCTGGCGACCGCGACGGCACGACGCCGGCCCGGGTCACGCGGACGCAGCGCGAGCAGGCGGTTCGCTTCGGCGAGCCGTGCGTTCGCGACGGCGGGCGCGACGATGCGCGTGCTGCCGTAGATCACGACGGCATGGCCGATACGCTCGTGTTGCAGGCGCGCTTCGGCGTTCCAGTAGTCGAGCTGCAGCCGGATACCGCGCATGGTCGCGCGTTGCAGCAACGACGTGTCCGCGTCGCCGGGCGTGCAGTCCGGATGGCTGGCGAGATGCCGCCCTCGACGAGACGGCCGCGGGATGTCGTCGAGGCTGGCGGGCGATTCGGGCCGGGCGCGTACCCGCTTGCCGCGCGCGCCGCCGCGCGCCATGCCGGCAGGAGCGCGTTTGACTATCGTGCGCACGGTCACTGACTCAACACCCATTGGACGAACTGATGCGCGTCGTCGGCAGACAGCGGCCCGCCGCGATCGATCGCGGACGGCATCGGCGTGTCGCCCCAATGCGCGGGGCCGCCGACGCGCAACTTGCGTTCCAGTTCGGCGGCCGCGTGAGGATCGCCGCGGTAGCGCGCGGCGATGTCGTGGAACGACGGCCCGAGGAACGTCATGTCGGGCGTGTGGCAGAACATGCAGTGCTGCGCGTTGACGAGCTCGGTCGGCTCGGGCACGGTCGTTTGCGCGACCGCTGTTCCGGCCATGGCAGCGAGCAGAAAGAAAGAGAAAGCGGAGCAGCGCGTGATGTTCATGTTTTCCTCGTCCGGAGCGGAATGCGCGCGGCGCGTCGCCGGTTGCGCTCAGGAGATCACTTCGCCGAGCGGGCGACGGGGCGAATGCGGCGTGTGCGGGCCGCGGCCCACCCGCAGCAGCAACTGCGGCTCGCCGTGTAGCCCGAGCATCCGGCCCAGGTCGGCACGCAGCGCGGCCGTCTCGATCGGCTGGTTCAGGTACGACGCCGTATAGCCCGCGCGCGCCGCGACGAGCAGGATCCGCTCCAGCGCCTGGCCCGCGGCCAGCCACGCTTCGCGGTCGTCGCGCACGGTCGACAGGCACACGATCAAAGGCGATGCGCCGACGAGTTGATGATGGAGCGCGGCCAGCCCGTTGCCGAGATCGAACGTTCGCACCGCCATCGTCACGACAGGCGCCGCGAAGTCCAGCAGCGTCGGCACGCCGGCCGCGAATGCCGGCATGCCGTCGACGCGCCGGCGCGGATCGATCCAGCTCGCCAGTTCGCGGCGGAAGCGCGGATCCGCGAACTGCTGCTGGTCGGCCTGCGCAACCAGTTCGGCGACCCGTGCGCGACGTGCAGTCGAGTCGATGCACGCGACCTCGGCGCCTTCCGCGACGCCGGCCGCGATCAGCTCGCGCTGAATCTCGTCGGGCACCGCGGTAGATTCGAATGGCGCGCGCGTCGTGACGCGGTCCTGGATCGCGTCGAACAGCCCGCCGAGAGACGGATCGGAATAGCCGTCGTCGCAGACGCGGACCAGCGCAAGGAGATCGGGGTCGACCTCGGACGGAAACGTGCTGATCGTGTGGGCGAGGCCGGCGTGATCGAGCGCGACGCGCAGGTTGAGCAATGCCGCGCCGCAACTGATGATCAGTTCGCGGTCGAACGGATCGACCACGGGCAACGCGCGGACCCGGTCCGCACAGACAGCGATCGTGGCGCCGTTGACGATGAACCGCCACGGCTGCGAATTGTGGCTGGACGGAGCCAGCACCGCGTACGCCAACAGCGACTTCAATTGATCGTCGACATGGGCGCTTGCGGCAAGCGGGGGAACGGATATCATTCGATCATCTCCTGGCACGCCGCGCGGGCGGCGTCATGCCACCTCATCGTGTCAGCAACCGTCCGGCAGCCGTTGACCCACATCAAGCGCCCGTCACCGGGCCATGCGCGCGCGATGCGCCGGGATTAGCCTTGGACAGCGAAGCACGAAGACGACCGAGCGGGAGGCGAGCATGCTTGCGATGATGTTTGACGGCACGACACCGTATTTGCGCGAGGCGCACATGCCGGATCCGCTGCCGGCGCCGGGCCAGCTGCTGATCGACGTGCACGCATGCGGTGTCTGTCGAACCGATCTGCACGTCGTCGACGGCGAGCTCGCGCACCCGAAGCTGCCGCTGGTGCCGGGGCACGAAATCGTGGGAACGGTGCGCGTGCTCGGCGAGGGCGTGACGGGGTTCTCCGTCGGCGACCGGATCGGCGTTCCGTGGCTTGGCTCGACATGCGGGCATTGCGCGTATTGCGTATCCGGCCGAGAAAACCTGTGCGACAGCCCGGGTTTCACGGGCTATACGATCGACGGCGGCTATGCCGAGTGCACGGTCGCCGACCACCGGTATTGCGTGCACCTGCCGCAACGCTATTCCGATCTGGAAGCCGCGCCGTTGCTGTGCGCGGGCCTGATCGGCTATCGAACCTTGCGCATGGCCGGCGACGCGCGTCGCATCGGCATCTACGGCTTCGGCGCGGCCGCTCATCTCGTCGCGCAGGTCGCGCATGCCGAGGGGCGCAAGGTGTTCGCGCTGACGAAACCGGGCGATACCGCGGCACAACAGCTCGCGCTGTCGCTCGGCGCCGCGTGGGCCGGTGGCAGCGACGAAACACCGCCGGAAACACTCGACGCCGCGCTCATTTTCGCGCCGGCGGGCGCGCTGGTGCCGGCCGCGCTGCGCGCCGTCGGCAAAGGCGGGATTGTCGTATGCGGCGGCATTCACATGAGCGATATCCCGAGCTTTCCGTACGCGTGGCTGTGGGGCGAGCGCCGGATCGCATCGGTCGCCAACCTGACGCGTGCCGATGCGGTCGAATTCATGCGGATCGCCGCCGCGATGCCGCTGCGGGTCGAGGCCGTGCGCTACGCGCTGACCGATGCGAATCGCGCACTGGACGATCTGCGCAGGGGCCGCGTGTCCGGCGCCGCCGTGCTCGGCATGCGCGATTGATCCCGCCCGGTTCGCGCGATCCGCTCAGATGCGCCCGAGGCCTTCCGGATCGACGATGCGGATCTGCTTGCCTTGCGCGGCGACGAGCCCGTCACGCTGGAACTTCGACAGCATGCGGCTGACCGTTTCGAGCTTCATCCCGAGATATTCGCCGATCTCGTCGCGCGTCATCCGCAGCACGAATTCGGCGGCCGAGTAGCCGCGCGTCTTGAAGCGGGTGGACAGGTTCAGCAGGAAGGCGGCCACGCGCTGCTCGGCGGTCATCGTGCCGAGCAGCACCATCAGCGCCGATTCGCGGACGATTTCGCCGCTCATCATCTGATACACGTGATGCTGCATCGGCCGCACTTCGCGACACATCTGCTCGAGCTGGCCGAACGGAATGATGCAGACCGTACTGTCCTCGAGCGCGATCGCATCGCCGTTGTGCCGTCCGGTATGCACGCCGTCGAGCCCGAGCGCTTCGCCGACGATCTGGAAGCCGGTGATCTGCTCGTCGCCGTCGCGATGCATCATCACGGTCTTGAACGATCCGGTTCTGACCGCATAGATGCTGTGGAAAGTGTCGTCCGCGCGAAACAGCGTTTCACCGCGTTTGACGTGGCGCGTCGTGCAGATCATCGCGTCGACCCGGGCGAACTCGTCGGGCGTCATTTCCCGCGGCATGCAAACGGTGCGCAGCGTGCAGGACGAGCAGCGGGACGACGTGCGCTTCGGCTGGTCCGCCCGCGCGACGGGATGCAGCGGAATGAACGGGTGCAACGGCGCCGTCGTCGTGGTTTCGGCATGGCTCTGCATGATCTGCTCCGGTTGGGGCGGCAGCGGATCGCGTCGTCGCGGTTGCGCTGGCCGTCGTACAGGCGGACAGGCACGTCGCCGCCTGGTTGGTCGAATCGGCGTCCACCGGATCGGCGGGCCGACGATGCAGTCGCGACGGGACGGCAAGGCCGGGCAGCTCCGGAAGGCGCGCCGGTGTGTTGTTCTTGATCGGAGTATGGACAGCCGGATGCTTGATTGAAATCAGCGGAAATTGAAGATGCGGTAGGTGATAGGGAAGGTTTGTAGGACGATTCCTACAACGGTGCGGCGGGTTGTCGCGGTCAGAGTTCGTCAGGATCGTCGAACAGCTTGTGGCGCATCGCGTACCGGACGAGCGCCGTATCGTTGGCCATCTGCATTTTCTCGAGGATTCGCGTCTTGTAGGTGCTCACGGTCTTGACGCTCACGCACAGCGCCCGCGCGATCTCGGAAATGGACTCGCCGGAGGTCACGCGCCGGAACACGTCGAATTCGCGATCGGACAGCCGTTGATGCGGCAACAGGTCGGTCGGCTCGTTGAGGCTTTGCGCGAATTGCTCCGCCATCGACAGGCTGACGTACACGCCGCCGCCGGCAATTTTCGTCAGCGCGGCCACCAGCTCAGCGCTCGCGCTTTCCTTGGTCATGTAGCCCGATGCGCCGGCGCGGAACGCACGCACCGCATATTGCTGCTCGGCATGCATCGTCAACACCAGGATGTGCAGCGCCGGTTTCTCGTCCTTGATCTGCTTGATCAGTTCGATGCCGTTGCGGCCGGGCATCGACAGGTCGAGCACCAGCACCTCGGCCTCGGTGCCGCGCGTCAGCGCGATCGTCGACGCACTGTCGCTGGCTTCTCCCGCCACGACGAAATCGCGCGCGTTCTGCAGGATGTGCCGCAGTCCGTCCCGGACGAGCGTGTGGTCGTCCGCAATGAGTACCCTGATCATGGCGTGCATCCTTAGCCGGCTCGCGCGGGGCAGGCGCCCGCCGGCGTTCGTCGATCCGGCTCCGACCGGAGCGTTGCAATCGTCCGATTCCGGACGGCGGACAGGATGGCGGCCGTCGATGACCGGACGATGTCTCTTCAAAGGGTCGCATCGAAAGCATGTCCGATGCGCCGAAATTGTGCGCGTTTTGCCGGTATTCGCCAATCGGGACCGATGCGTACGTCCGTTGCCGTGCGGGCTTGACCGACGTCAACCGGACGATGTGCGTCGCGCCCAGACTGGTGGGCATGCCGATCGACACCGAACGGCAACAGGGGAGGCTTTATGTATGCACGAATCTTTGCGGCCCTCGACGGCAGCCGCGGCTCGCGGCTCGCGCTCGACGAGGCGATCGCGCTCGCCCGCGCGTCGGGCGGCTTGATCGTCGCCGTGTGCGTGGTATCGGACGCGCCGCGGCTGACGGACGTCGATAGCGGCTATATCGGCCGGCGCGACCCGGCCGGGCTGGACGCGGACAAGGCCGCGGTCGCGGTGGCGGATGCCGAGACGGCGTTCCGGCTGTGCGGCGTGCGCGGCACGGTGCATGCGATCGACGCGTGCGGAGAGGACGTGTCGTCGGTGCTGGCGCGAGCGGCCGCCGAATGCGACGCGGACTTGATCGTGATGGGCACGCATGGCCGTCGCGGCATGCGCCGCGCGTTGCTCGGCAGCGTCGCCGAGTCGCTGGTGCGCACCGCCGACCGGCCGGTGCTGGTCGTGCGGGAGGGGCTGGGCGCGGGTGCGGCCGTGTTGTGACGAAAGCGGGCAGCCTCGACCGGCTGCCCGATACCCGCCCGCCGGTTCAGTGAGACAGCAGCACCGGCACCGTCATCGTCTCGAGGATCGTGCGCGTGGCTCCGCCCAGCACGCGCTCGTGGGCGCGGGTATGGCTGTACAGGCCCATGACGAGCAGGTCCGCATGCACGTCGGTCACGCGGTTCAGCAGCGTCCCGCCCACGCCGACCGACCGCTCGCGCGGCGTCGTCGAGAACGACGCGCGAACGCCGTGTCGTTCGAGATACGCGGCGACGTCGACGCCGGCCGGCGTGCTGTCCGGATCGGGTTGTCCGCGGACGACCGTCTCGACGTTGACGAAGCGTGCGCGGGCGAGCAGCGGCAGCGCGTCGGCCATCGCACGCGCGGCCTCGCGCCCGCCGTCCCAGCCGATCAGCACGTTCTCGCCGAACGTGCGCACGTCGCCCGCATACGGCACGACGATCGCCGGACGGCCGCTGCCGATCACGACATCCTCGACGAAATGGCGCGCCACGTACGTCATGCGATCGTCCGGATCTTCCTGGCCGAGCACCAGCAGATCGGCGTGGCGCGCGTGCAGGATCGCGGCATCGATCGCATTGCCCGCCGGCGCCTGCCATTCGACACTGCGTCCGGCACGTTCGGCGGCCGTCAGGAAGCGTTCTTCCGCCTCCTTGCGCCGCTGGTCGCAGAGGCGCTCGTAGACGGCCAGCTTGAGCGGTTCGTCGGGCCGGCGCAACGGCTCGAAGAGATCCTGGCAGACCAGGTAGAGGCCGATCAAGTGCGCGTTCCAGCGTCCCGCGAGCTGGAGCGCGAGGTCGACGCGCGTCGCACAGCGATCGCTGTCGTCGAGGTGAACGAGCAGGGTCTTGTAGCTCATGACGGCTCCTTTGCGGTGGAAGCGGCGGTGACGTCGGCGGATGCCTTCGCTGCGCAGCTCGCCGGAATCATCAGGACCGGGCATCGGGCCTGGCGCAGCACGCGTTCGGCCACGCTGCCGAGGAAGAGGCGCCGAAAGCCGCGCCGGCCGTGCGTGCCCATCACGATCAGATCGGCACCGATCTCGCTCGCGACGCCGACGATCCGGTGCGGGACGTCTTCGCCTGCCGGCGCGACGTTGGAGATCTGCGGCGTGCCGGCCACGTCGCGCGCCTTCATGCGCCGCGCGGCGTCGTCGATCACGCGCAATCCTTCTTCACGGAACGAATCGACCAGGATCGACGGATCGTATCCATACATGTCGTAGGCCGGCGCGAGGAAATCGACGACGTAGACGGGTGTGAGCCGCGCACCCGTTTGCGCCGCGAGCGCCAGCGCGGCGTCGAGTGCACGGGACGACGTGTCGCTGCCGTCGAGTGCCACCAGAATGTTCGAGTACATGGCATGTCCCTTGAACGGATGTGGATGAAACCATCATCGGCGCGTGCACGCCGATGGCGCTGATCTGGATCAAGCGTCCCGATTGCCGCGCAGCACGCCCATCGCGGCGCGTGCCGCGATCCACGCTTCGTTGGTCGGCTCGACGACCACGTGAGCGCGCTCGACGCGGACGACACGACGTGTGCGTCGGACGCGTCAGTGCGACATCAGTACCGGCAGCGTCATCGACGCGAGCACCGTGCGTGTCGCGCCGCCCATCAACAGCTCGCGCCAGCGCGGATGGCCGTACGCGCCCATGACGAGCAGGTCGGAACCCGTGTCGTACGTGCGCGACAGCAGCGTTTCGCCGACGGACGAGCCAGCGCCGGTGTCGATGTCGAGCACGTTCACGTCCTGCGCGTGGCGCGCCAGCATCAGCGCGGCATCGGCGGCGGGGATCCGCGTGGCCGCGGCCTCCGACTTGCCGTCGACCACGGCGACGACCGTCGTCCGCTTCGCGTGTTCGAGAAAGGGCAGCGCGTCGTGCGCGGCGCGGGTCGCTTCGCGGCTGCCGTCCCATGCGACGAAAACCCGTTCGCCGACCGACGGGAATTCTCCGGTGTACGGCCAGAACAGCACCGGGCGGCCGGCGGTCAACACGAGATTTTCCGGAAACTGGTCGTCGATATAGGTTTCGGGATCGTTCGGGTCGCTCTGGCCCGCGATCACCAGGTCGGCGAGACGGGCAGCGCGCGGTACGGCCACGTTCGCCCGCTCGTCGGTGCGAATCCAGGTTGCGGGCACTTTGGCGCGCGCCGTCTCCGCATGGAACAGACGCTCCAGCGCGGCAAGCCGCTCGTCGCGCCGTTCGCGTTGCGCGCGGAAATAGTCGGCGGAACCGGCCATCACGTAGAACGAATGTGGCTCGGGCGTGTAGATGGCGAACAGCCCGGTGAGATGCGCACCGAAGCGCCGGGCGAGACGCAATGCGAACTCGAGACGCGAATGCGCGCGGGCGCTCGTATCGAGGTGCACGACCATGCTTTTGTAGCTCATCGGAATCGCTCCATCGACGGGTGATCCGCCGGTGCAATCCAGTCTACGAAGCAGGGTTTCCACGCGGTTGACTCAGATCAACGGCAGCCGTGCGCGATACCCGCACAGTGAAGCGGTCGCGACGCCGAGGCCGGGCAGGCGGCACGACGCGGATGCCAACCCATGGATACGATCGAAAGGGGACGCCGATGAGTAGCGATGCTTTGACGACATCGAACGACGCTTGGCGCGCGGGCTGCGATCTCGCGTTGCGCATGGTCGCGCTGAACCGCGACTGGCAATACGAATGGCATGCGCTGGCAGGGCGGCGCATCGAGCGCGACCGCACCGCGGTGCGGCGCCTGCAGCAGGCGCTGGCGGAAACGAACGAGTGGACGGCCTTCGCCGAGGCTGGCCGGCAGGTGACGAGCGACTACGCGATCGCGAGCGTCGAGATCTGGCAGGACGCCGCCGAGCTGTGCATGCGTGCGCAATTCGAGCGCGCCAGTGCGTGGCGTACCTGGTTGCGCGAATACGGCTCGGGCGCGCTGTCGCGTTATCAGACCGACTGGTTGCCTGACCTCGAGCGACTCGCGGTGGTCAACGAAGCCAGCATGCCGTGGGCCGACTGGATGGCCGCGCTGGAGCGCGGGATCGAGGAGGCGGGCGGCGCGACGAACGGGGCGCTCGCCGCACGCCGCCTGAACGGCATCGCAGACGCACGGGAGAGCGATCATGTGCGCTGACCGCGTCGCGTTCGTCACGGGCGGGATGGGCGGCCTCGGTGCCGCGATCAGCCGTCGCCTGCACGACGCCGGCATGACGGTGGCCGTGTCGTACACGGAGCGCAACGACCACGTCGCGACGTGGCTCGCGCACGAACGCGACGCGGGCCGCACGTTTCATGCGTTCGAAGTGGACGTGGCCGACTACGATTCGTGCCAGCACTGCGCGGCATGCGTGCTGGCCGAATTCGGGCGCGTCGACGTGCTCGTCAACAACGCCGGCATCACGCACGACGCCACCTTCGTGAAGATGACGAAGAGCATGTGGGACGCGGTGCTGCGCACCAATCTCGACAGCATGTTCAACATGACGAAGCCGTTCGTGCCGGGCATGATCGACGCCGGTTTCGGGCGGATCGTGAACATCGGCTCAGTTAACGGGTCGAGAGGCGCGTACGGGCAAGCCAACTACGCGGCCGCGAAGGCCGGCATCCACGGCTTCACGAAAACGCTGGCGCTCGAACTCGCGCGGCATGGCGTGACGGTCAACACGGTGTCGCCCGGCTATCTGGCGACCGCGATGCTCGAGTCGGTGCCGAAGGAGGTGCTCGACACGAAGATCCTGCCGCAGATCCCGGCCGGGCGGTTGGGCGACCCCGACGAAATCGCCGCGTTCGTCGCGCTCTTGTGCTCCGATGCCGGTGCGTTCGCAACCGGCGCGGAATTCGACGTCAACGGCGGAATGTACCTGCGATGAACGCGTCCGTGCTGCGCGCGCGTCGCGCGCCGGCATCGCTGCCCACGCCGGCCGACGATGGGCACGCGCCGGCGGCGACGCGATGCGCGCCTGCCCGGATGAGCGCGGCCGAACAGTGGAACCGTGCCGCGCACGCGAATGTGGCCGCGCTGACGTTCGGGCTGTCGCCGGTATCGCTGGCGCTGGCCATGCTCGACTGGAGCGCGCATCTGGCGGTGGCGCCGGGTAAAGGCTTCGAGCTCGCCGCACAGGCGTGGCTGGGCGCCGTGGCGCCGGCGGCAAGCGGACGCGACGGCGAGGCCGACGATGCGGAGTCGGGCGGCCTGGCCGTACACGCTGGCGACGCCGATCCGCGCTTCGCCGCGCCCGCGTGGGGCGGCTGGCCGTTTTGTGTGTATCGCGACGGTTTCCTGGCGATCCAGCGTTGGTGGCGCGACGCGACACGCGGCGTGCCGGGTGTCGAACGCCATCATGAGGAACTGGTCGGGTTCGCCGCACGCCAGTGGCTCGACGCCTGTTCGCCGGGCAATTTCCTGGCGACCAATCCGGTCGTGCTCGACGCGACGATGCGCAGTGGCGGCGCGAACCTCGCGGCAGGTTTCCGGCACTGGCGGGACGACGCGAACGCGTTCGTCGAGCGCGCGAGCGGCACGCAGGCACACGATGCGCGCGCCTATCTGCCCGGTCGCGACGTGGCGATCACGCCGGGTCGCGTCGTCTGGCGCAACGCGCTGTGCGAGCTGCTGCAATACGCGCCGACGACGGCCCGCGTGGCGCACGAGCCGATCCTGATCGTGCCGTCGTGGATCATGAAGTACTACATCCTCGATCTGCAGCCGCACAATTCGCTGATCCGTTTCCTGGTCGACGCGGGCTATACGGTGTTCGCCGTGTCGTGGCGCAACCCGGGTGCGGAGTCGCGCGACCTCGGGCTCGACGACTATCTGCGGGACGGCTGCATCGCGGCGCTCGACGCCGCCCGTTCGATCGGCGGCGAAGCGGTCCACGCGGTCGGCTATTGTCTGGGCGGCACGCTGCTGACGATCGCCGCGGCGGCGCTGGCGCGCGACGGCCAGCAGTACGAAGCGCTGCGCTCGATCACGTTGCTCGCGGCCCAGACCGATTTCAGCGAACCCGGCGAGCTCGGCCTGTTCATCGACGCGAGCGAGCTGTCCGCGCTCGACGCGCTGATGTGGCGGCAGGGCTACCTGGACGGCGCGCAGATGTCCGCCGCGTTCGAACTGCTGAACGCGCGCGATCTGATCTGGTCGCGGATGATGAGCGAATACCTGCTCGGCACGCGCACGAAACCCAACGACCTGATGTCGTGGAATGCGGATACCACGCGCATGCCGTATCGCATGCATTCGGAATACCTGACGCGGCTCTTTCTCGACAACGATCTCGCGGCCGGCCGGTATTGCGTCGACGGGCGGCCGGTCGCGTTGTCGGATATCGACGTGCCGACGTTCGTGGTCGGCACCGAGCGCGATCACGTGTCGCCGTGGCGGTCCGTCTACAAGCTCCATCTGCTCACGCACCATGCGCTGACGTTCGTGCTGACGTCGGGCGGGCACAACGCGGGCATCGTGTCCGAACCGGGCCATCCGGGGCGCCACTATCGGTGCGGGACGCGCGACCCCGGCGTGGCTTACCGCAGCCCGCACGACTTCGTGCGCGATACGCCGGCGGTCGACGGATCGTGGTGGACATGCTGGCGCGACTGGTTGCACGCGCGCTCGTCGGGCGACGTGCCGGCCCGTACGCCGCCCGACGGCTTCGCGGCGGCGCCCGGCGCCTATGTACTGGAAACATGAACGGAGAAACAGCGATGAAAGCACTCGTCTACCACGGGCCGGGGCGCAAGGCGCTCGAGGAACGGCCCAAGCCGGAACTGCAGTCGCCCACCGACGCGATCGTCCGCGTGACGCGCACGACGATCTGCGGCACCGATCTGCATATCCTCAAAGGCGACGTACCGACGTGCGAGCCCGGCCGCATTCTCGGCCACGAGGGCGTCGGCATCGTCGAACAGGTCGGCGCCGCGGTCGATTCGCTGAAGCCGGGCGATCGCGTGCTCATTTCGTGCATCTCGTCGTGCGGCCGCTGCGAATACTGCCGCCGCGGCCTGTATTCGCATTGCACGACCGGCGGCTGGATTCTCGGCAACCGGATCGACGGTACGCAGGCCGAGTACGTGCGTATCCCGCATGCGGCGACCAGCCTGTACCGGATTCCGGCCGGCGCCGACGAGGACGCGCTCGTGATGCTGTCCGATATCCTGCCGACCGGGTTCGAATGCGGAGTGTTGAACGGCAAGGTGCAGCCCGGGTGCTCGGTCGCGATCGTCGGCGCGGGGCCGATCGGGTTGGCCGCGTTGCTGACCGCGCAGTTCTACTCGCCTGCGCAGGTCATCATGATCGACCCGGACAGCAACCGGCTCGAGATCGCGCGGCACTTCGGCGCGACGGATTGCATCGACGGCCGCGCCGGCGATCCGGTGGCGGAGGTCATGAAGCTGACCGACGGCATCGGCGTCGATTGCGCGATCGAGGCGGTCGGCATTCCCGCGACGTTCGAGATGTGCACGGCGCTCGTGGCGCCGGGCGGTGTCGTCGCGAACGTCGGCGTGCATGGCGTGAAGGCCGACCTGCACCTCGAGAAGCTGTGGGATCGCAACATCTCGATCACGACGCGGCTCGTCGACACGGTCAGCACGCCGATGCTGCTGAAGACCGTGCGCGCCGGGCGTCTCGATCCGACACGCCTGATCACGCACCGGTTTTCGCTCGACGACGTCGAGCGTGCGTACGACACGTTCGGTCGCGCGGCGCAAACCCATGCGCTGAAGGTGATCATCGAAGTCGGCTGACGGGCCGGTGGCGCGTGACGGGGACCGGTACGCAACGTCGTTCGGTTCCCGCCGCGCCCGACCGGTGTTTCGCCGGCGCCGGAGTCAGGACGAAACGGCGGCCGGCTCGCGCGCATCGCCCGATTCGACTGCATCGAGATCGACGGTCTGCGCGTAGGTCGGGACTTCGCACGGCCAATGCAATCGCTCCGAAATACGCCGCCGCAGTGCGTCCGCCGATGCAGGTTCGCCATGCGTGATGAAGGTCCGTACGGGCGCGGGCTGCATCGTACCGAGCCACCGGAGAATCTCCTCGTAGTCGGCATGCGCGGACAGCGCGGCGATCGACTCGACCTGCGCGCGCACACGCACGTATTCGCCGTGAATCTTGACGGTCGGTTCGTGCGCGGCCAGCGCCGCGCCGCGTGTACCGGCCGCCTGATAGCCGACCAGCGCGATCGTGTTGCGCGCGTCGGGCGCGTAGCGGCTCAGGTGATGGAGCACGCGCCCGCCCGTGGCCATGCCGCTGCCGGCGATGATGACCATCGGCCCGTGGTGTTCCGCAATCGCCTTCGACTGCTCGACCGTCCGGATCATCGTCGCCGCGTGGCCGAGCGCGTTCGCTTCCGAAAGCGTCAGCCGGTGTTCGAGGATGTGGTGGCGATAGATTTCGGTCACGTCGGTCGCCATCGGGCTGTCGACGAACACGGGGACGCGCGCCATGCGGCCGGACGCCTTCAGCCGCGCGATGTAGTGCAGGATCTCCTGCGCGCGGCCGACGGTGAAGCAGGGCATCACGACGACCCCGCCGCGCGCGAAGGTCGTGTCGAACAGCGTGGCGAGCGCGTTCTCGGGATCGGATTCCGGATGCAGCCGGTCGCCGTAGGTCGATTCGACGACGAGATAGTCGGCATGCGCCGGCGGTCGCGGCGGCTGCATGATCGGGTCGTGATAGCGGCCGAGGTCGCCCGAGAACGCGAGCACCTTGTGATCCCAGTGCATCACGACGCTCGCCGCGCCGAGGATGTGCCCGGCCGGCAGCAGGCGGAACGCCAGGCCGTCGCCGAGCGCCGTGCATTCGTCGAAGGCGACGGGCTTCAGCAGCCGCAGCGCCCGCTGCGCATCGTCGAGCGTATAGAGCGGCTGCGCCGGATGATGCTTCGAGTAGCCGTGCCGGTTCGCGAAGTCGGCTTCTTCCTCCTGCAGCCGCGCGCTGTCGCGCAACATGATGTCGCAGAGTTCGGCCGTGGCCGCCGTGCAGTACACCGGCCCGCGATAGCCTTCGCGCGCCAGCACTGGCAGATAGCCGGTGTGGTCGATATGCGCATGCGTGAGCACGACCGCGTCGAGCGTGTCGGGCGCGAGCGGCAGCGGGCTCCAGTTGCGCAATCGCAGGTTTTTCGTGCCCTGGAACAGGCCGCAATCGACCAGCACGCGCCGGCCGCCGTGCTCGACCAGATACTTCGAGCCGGTCACGGTTTCGGTCGCACCGAGAAAAGTCAGTTTCATCGTTCGCCTTCCTGAAAATTGACGGGTTCAGTGCGTCGATTACATCGCGAAGCGGCGCGCGGCGATTGACGGAAATCAGCGATTCCCGCCTCGAGCAGGATGTCGAATGCGACGCGTCCGGATGTCTCGCTAGCGCTCGCCCGGTGCGGGATCGAGCTGCGCGACGAATGCGACGCCGCCCGACACCAGCGTGACGATCGCGTAAGGCAGCACGTGCGCGTCGACCAGCATCGCGTGCACGACGCCCAGTAGCGATGCGAGTGCGATGAACACGCCCAGCGTGGCGAGCGCGGTCCGGTACGAATGGCGAATCATGACGGTCTCCCGGGGAGCGGCTGGCGTTCGTCCGCGTTGGCGCGCAGCGGCAGTTTGCGATTTCGCAAGGTAGGGCATCATGATCGCGTACCGGCTTCCGGCGCGGTTGATCTGTATCAACAGGCGAATCCCGGCCTCGCGTGCGATGGGGCGATGAGGCCGTGGAACGATCAAGTCATCTGACCAATGGTCTTGCGGAACCGCATCAGCGACAGCAGGAACAGCACGCCGCCGATCGCGAACAGCGCCGCGAACTGCGGCCACACCGCAGCGAAGCCGGCGCCCCGGTACAGGATGCGTTGCGCGAGCTCGACGAAATGGGTCGTCGGCGCGGCCAGCATGATGTCCCGCACGGCCACCGGCATGCTTTCGCGCGGCGTCAATCCGCCCGACAGCAGTTGCAGCGGCAGCAGCACGAGCACGAGCAACATGCCGAACTGCGGCATGCTGCGCACGAGCGTCGCGAGAAAGATCCCCATCGACGTCGTCGCGAACAGGTGCAACGCCATCCCGGCCACGAACAGCGGGATGGAGCCGGGAATCGGCACGTGCAGGGCGCCGCCCACGACGCACGTCAGCGACGCGACGGCAGCCACCGTGACGACGAGCCCCATCGACCAGACTTTCGCGAGCATGATCTCCGCCGCGGTCACCGGCATCACGAGCAGATGCTCGATCGTGCCGTGTTCGCGCTCGCGAATCAGCGCGGCGCCGGTGAGGATCATCGACAGCATCGTCACGTTGTTGATCAGTTCCATCAGCGCGCCGAACCAGACCTCGTCGAGATTCGGGTTGAAGCGCATCCGCATCGCGAGATCGACGGGCGGCAATGGCGTGCCGCGGTAGCGCCGCACGAACGTATCGATCTCGCCCGACACGATCTGCTGGATGTAGGTGCTGCCGGTGAAGGCTTGCGTCATGCGGGTCGCATCGACGTTGAGCTGGATCGTCGCGTGACGGCCGGCCAGCACGTCGCGCTGGAAGTCCGGCGGAATGTCGAGCGAGAACGTGTAGTCGCCGTTGTCGAGGCCGCGATCGGCCGCGCCGGCGTCGACGATCGGGGGCGGCGCGAACTGCGGCGGAAAGAACGCCGCCGCGATCCGCGCCGACAGCGGCGACGCGTCTTCGTCGACGAGCGCGATCGGCACCTTGTGCAGCGTTTCGGGGCGTGCGGTCGCGGCGACGTAGATCGACGCGCTGAACGTATAGATGATCAGCGCGAGCAGGATCGGGTCGCGGGCGAGGCTCCAGAGTTCCTTGATCCCGAGCCGGTAGATGGAGAGCAGGCGCGACACGATCAGCGCTCCTGTTTGCGCAGCAGGATGCCGGTCGTCACCATGATCACCGGCACGGCCGCGAGCAGCGGCCAGAACTGGGACGACAGGTCGGCGAGTCCGAGCGCCTTGTTGTATACGCCGCGGCTGATCGCAAGCATGTAGGTGGCCGGATAGATCGTACCGATCCACTTGCCGCTGCCTTCCAGCGACGACAGCGGCGTGAGCAGGCCCGAGAACTGCACGACGGGGATCAGCGTGCCGACGATCGTCATGAAGATCGCGGCGATCTGGCTGCGCGTAAACGTCGACGCAAACAACCCGATGCCGGTGGCGACGACATTGAAGATCAGCACCGCGGCCGCCAGCGTCGCGAAGCTTCCCTTGATCCGCACGCCGAACACGACGTCGGCCAGCACGACCATCAGCAGGAAATTCAGCATGGCCAGCATCACGTACGGCGCCTGCTTGCCGAGCAGGAATTCGGCGCGGGTCACGGGCGTCACGTACAGGTTGACGATCGATCCGAGCTCCCGTTCCCGGACGACGGCGAGCGCCGTTAGCATCGCGGGCAGCATCAGAAGCAGCATCGGCATGATCGCGGGGATCATCGCGGGCAGGCTCTTGACGTCCGGGTTGTACCGATAGCGGATCGCGACATCGACGGCCGGGACGAGCGACACGCCGAGCCGGCGCTTCGCCTGATCGCGCAGCCAGTTCTCGTGCATGCCGGCCACATAGCCGCGGATCGTTTCCGCGCGCATCGGCATCGCGCCGTCGACCCACGCGCCGATCTCCACGTGCCGGCCGCGGGCGACGTCGCGTGCGAAACCGGGCGGGATCTCGATCGCGAGCGACAGCTGGCCGTTGCGCATGCGGCGATCGATGTCGCGGTCATCCACGAGCCGCGCGCGCGGCACGAAGTAGCGGGAGCCCGCGAGATTCTGCGCGTAGTCCTGGCTCAGCATCGATTGATCGCGATCGAGCACGGCGAACGTCAGGTTGTCCACGTCGAGACTGATGCCGATGCTGATCACGCACATCAGTACGAGCGAACCGAACAGCGCCAGCGTCGCGCGCAGCGGGTCGCGTCGCAGTTCCAGCACTTCGCGCCACAGGTAGCTGCCGGCGCGCGCCGGACTGAACCAGGCGGCGCCGTGGGCGGTATCGCTAGCGGCGGGCGATACGGCCAGCCAGCCGGCGCCCGGTGACGTGTCCGCGGGTGCGCCGTCCACGCGTTGCGCGTCGGTCAGGTAGCCGATGAACGCGTCCTCGAGCGTGGCGGCGCCGCGCAGGCGAACCAGTTCGTCCGGCGCGGCGCTCGCCAGCACGCGACCCGCGTGCATCAGCGAGATGCGGTCGCAGCGGGCGGCCTCGTTCATGAAGTGCGTCGAAATGAAAATCGTCACGCGATCGTTGCGCGCGAGCTCGATCATCAATCGCCAGAAGTCGTCGCGCGCAACCGGGTCCACGCCGGACGTCGGTTCGTCGAGGATCAGCAGTTCGGGCTTGTGCACCATCGCCACGGCAAGGGACAGCCGCTGCCGCATGCCGAGCGGCAGACGTTCGGGCAGCGCATCGAGTACCTCGGCGAGCCCGAAGCGTCCGACCATTTCGTCGATGCGTGCGGGCAGGTCCGGTTCCGGTACGCCGAACAGGCGCGCATGCAGCACGAGGTTCTGCCTGACGGTCAGTTCGCCGTACAGCGAAAACCCTTGCGACATGTAGCCGACCCGCCTGCGCGTATCGATATCGTTCGCGGCGACCGGACGGCCGAACAGCGTCGCCGTGCCTTCGGACGCGGCGAGCAGGCCCGTGAGCATCTTCATGGTCGTCGATTTGCCGCAGCCGTTGGAGCCGAGAAAGCCGAAGATTTCGCCGCGACGGATTTTCAGGCTCACGTGGTCGACCGCGACGAAATCGCCGAACCGCATCGTGAGCGCGTCGGCCTCGATCGCGTAGCCGCCGGCCGCGTCGGGCTGGAACGGCGTTATCCGGATCGGCTGGTGCCCGTGCCGGCGCGCTTCCGGCAGCAACGCGATGAACGCGGCTTCCAGCGTGTCGCAGCCGGTGCGGGCGAGCAGGTCGCCGGGGCTGCCCGTCGCGAGCACGCGGCCGGCGTCCATCGCGATCAGCCAGTCGAAACGCCGGGCCTCGTCCATGTACGCGGTGGCGACGAGTACGCTCATTGCGGGGCGGGCGGTGCGAATACGTTCGATCAATTCCCAGAACTGGGCGCGCGACAGCGGATCCACGCCGGTCGTCGGTTCGTCCAGGATCAGCAGATCGGGATCGTGGATCAATGCGCAGCACAGGCCGAGTTTCTGCTTCATGCCGCCCGACAGTTTGCCGGCGGGGCGGTCGAGAAACGCATGAAGGCCGGTACTGTGCGTGAGCGCGTCGATGCGGCGGCGTCGCTCGGCCGCATCGTGGCCGAACAGTCTGGCGAAGAACTGCAGGTTTTCCTCGACCGACAGCGTCGCGTACAGGTTCCGGCCCAGCCCTTGCGGCATGTAGGCGATACGCCGGCATACGCGTGCGCGATGGCCGCGCGACGACAGATCGCCATCGAGCGTCCATACGCGGCCCTGCTGGATCGCACGCGCGCCGGAGACGAGCGCGAGCAGGCTCGACTTGCCGACGCCGTCCGGTCCGATCAGCCCGATCATGCGGCCGGCCGGAATATCGAGCGTCACGTCGTCGAGCGCGCAGGTATCGCCGTAGCGCAACGAGACGCCCGACAGCCGGGCGACCGCGCCCGATTGCATGGAAGCCGGCGGGCCTTCGGTCCCGCCCGCGTCGGCATCGGCAGGCAACGTTGCCTTCATTGCGGCACCTTGATCGCGAGGCGTGCCGGCCACGCTGCGTTCGGATCGGTCTTCAGCCACGCGACGCCGGGCAGGCCGGTCTTGACGAGCTTCAGGTGGCGCTGCAGCAGATCGCGGTCGATGCGCGCCTTGACCCGAAACATCAGTTTCTGCCGTTCGGTGGCCGTCTCGACCGTCTTCGGCGTGAATTGCGCCGTGCTCGACACGTACGACACGCGTGCCGGAATCACGTATTCCGGTGCCGCATCGAGCACGATCCGCACGTCGGCGCCGAGCGGGACTCTGCCGACGACCGTTTCGGGCAGAAAGAACGTCATGTAGACGTCGGACAGGTCGACGACATTGAGCACCTTGCCGCCTGCCGGCAGGACTTCGCCCGATTCGGCAATGCGATACTGGACCCGCCCGTCGCGCGGCGACGTCAGCTCGCTGTCCGCGAGGTCGGCCTGCACGCGTGCGACGGTCGCCTGCGCGGCCGTCACGGCCGAGCGCGCGGCGACGAGCTGGGCCCGGGTGGCGTCGATTCCGGCCTGCGCGGCTTCTACCTGGGCGCGCGCGGCGTTCACGGTCGCGCGCAGGCTGCCGGCGCGCGCGCGATCGTCGTCGAGTTCCTGCAGCGACGACGCGCCGTCCCGCGACAGCGTTTCGGACCGCGCTAGCCGGCGCGTGGCCGCGTCGAGCTCGCTTTCGCGCTGCACGACGAGCGCGGCCGCCGCGGCCTTGTCGCTGCGACGCTGGGCCACCTGCGCGTCGATGCTCGCCGCGGTGTTCACCGCCTGTTGTTCCCGGGCCTGCGCCTCGTCGAGCTGTGCCCGCAGGACGACCACGTCCATGCGGGCGAGCGGCTGACCGGCGCTCACGAAGTCGCCTTCGTCGACGAGCATGGCGGTAACGCGCCCCGGCAGCTTGGTCGCGACGTCGATCTCGGTCGCCTCGATGCGGCCGTTGCCGTTGACGAGCCCGGCGTCCGTCCGTGCATCGCGCCAGCGGGTCCAGCCGTAGTAAACGAGGCCGACCGCGAGCACGGCCGCGCCGGCACCGATCAGAAGAGGGCGCTTGATGGTCTTCATGGTCTGGAACCCGAATCGATGGAAAGGTGGTTCGATGCCGCGGCGGCGCTGTCGGTGTCGGTCGTCCCGCCGCCGAGCGCGCCGTACAGCGCGACGCGGCTCGACAACAGCGCACGGCGCGTCATCACCCATTGCTGCTCGGCGTTCATCAGGTCGCGTTGTGCGTCGAGTACTTCCAGGAAGCGGGTGGCGCCGCTGTCGTAGCGTAGTTTCGCCAGCCGCGCGCGCTCGGCCTGGGACGCGAGCGTCGCCCGTTCGATCGCGACCTGGTCGGCGAGCCAATAGCGTGCGGCGAGTGCATCGGACACGTCGCGAAATGCGCGCTGCATGGTCTTCTCGTACTGGGCGAGGGCCTCGTCGCGCTGGGCGTGCGCGAGGGCGAGATTCGATCGATTGCGGCCGCCGTCGACGAGCGGCAGCGTGACATTGGGAATCACCGACCACACGCCCGTTCCGGACGACAGCAGGTCATGCAGTGCGCTGCTTCCCGAACCGATCGCGCTCGTCAACGCGATACGCGGAAAAAACGCCGCGCGTGCCGCGCCGATGTTCGAGCGCGTGGCCTGCAGTTCGTGCTCCGCCGCGATCACGTCCGGACGCCGGGCGAGCAGCGACGACGGCAGGCCGGGCGCGAGCGACGGCATCACCGCGCCGTCGTCGAGCGTCAGCGGCGTGTCGGCCAGTGCCGGCGTCGCGCCGACGAGCAACGCCAGCGCATCGGCCGCCGATGCACGCGCCTGCTGCAACTGGACGCCAAGCGATTCGGCCTGCTGCAGCAGGATCTCCGATTGCGTCAGGTCCAGCCGCGAGATCGCGCCGGCCGCGTGACGCAGCCGGAAAATCCGCAGCGATTCGCGCCGCGTGTCGATCGTCGCGCGCGTCAGCGCGATCCGTTCATCGAGTTCGCACAGGGTCAGATAGGCGTCCGCCACGCCGGTGATCACGCTCAGCGTCACCGCTTGCCGCGCGGCATCGCTCGCGAGATAGCGCTGCAGCGCCGACGCTTTCAGGTTGCGCACGCGGCCCCAGAAATCGATCTCCCATTGCGTCTCCGCCAGCTGGATCTCGTAGACCTGGCCGATGACCGGCGCCGGGGTCAGGAAGCCGCCCGGCGTGCGAAACCGCGCATAGGCCGCGCCGGCGCCGATCGTCGGCCACTGATCCGCGCTGCGAATGCCATAGACGGCGCGAGCCTGTTCGACGCGTGCAACGGCTGCGCGCAGATCCCGATTGTCGGCGAGCGCCTGCTCGATCAACGCGCGCAAACGTGCGTCGACGAAGTAGTGTTGCCAGGCAGGCGGCACCTGCGTAATGACGGCGCTGCGAGCGGCAGGATCGGGGAACGCGGCGGGGATCGGCGCGGCGGGACGTTCGTCGGGCGGCGCGAACGACAGGCATCCGGACAGCAGGCCCGCACAGGCTGCCAGCGCAACGAGACGAACGCGCCGCGCGGCGGCAGGCTGAAACAGCGGCGGAAGCGCGACGGCGCGCATGGGGTCCCTCATCGGCTATACGAACACGGGATGGCGCCGCCCGCATGGCGACGCCGCTTCGGGTTCACTTATATCCGACGAATGCCGCGTGCTCCCTTGATCTGCATCACTGCGGCCGTCATGCGTTTCGAGTGAAGCCTCGCTTGACAGGCATACGGCCGATCGTCCAGCCGATGTTCGATTTACGGGCGGTCGCCGGGCGCGAGATTCAGCAGCACGACGAACGACAGGATGCTCAGGATCAACGTGACGATCGAATACCTGAACACCCGCTCGTCGAACAGCATGCCGTGCACGATGCCGGCCAGCGACGCCAGCGCGATGAACACGCTCAGCGTCGCGAGTGCGATGCGGTACTGCTTTCGGTTCATGACGGTCTCCCGGGAAGCGGCTCGGTCATCTCGGCGCGACATGTTCGCGGCGTCTGTCGCCATGATCGAGTCGCGCTCCGGCGGCCCGTTGATCTGCATCAACGGACAAATCAGCCGGTTACTCACCGTGCCGCCGACGCCGCAAGCCTGCGGTTGGTTGATCCTCGTCAAGCCGCCGGTGCCGCCATGCGCGATCCTGAATCGGCTACGGCACACGTCCGGTCGCACGCTCCGCGATCGGCACGCGCCGGGACGGGAGACCGACATGAAGTCCGATGCAGCACTCAAGCAGGATGTCGAGCAGGCGCTGTTCTGGAATCCGGCGATCGATTCGCGCCGGATCGACGTCGACGTGCGCGACCGGATCGTGACGCTGCGCGGCACGGTCGACAGCTGGGCCCAGAAGCTCGAAGCGCAGAAAACCGCGCTGCATGTCGCAGATGCGCGCGCACTGGTGCTCGAACTGAACGTCGAGCCGCCGGAGGATGCCTGCGCCGACCACGAACTGGCGATCGCGATCACGTTCGCGCTCGGCTGGCAGGAGGCATTGCGCGATCACCAGATTCGCGTCGAAGTCGATCACGGCTGCGTGACGCTCGACGGCGAGGTCGATCATGCGTTCCAGAGCCGCGCAGCGGAAAAAATGGTGAGCCGGATGAAAGGCGTCGTCGGTGTCGCGAATCGCATTCGGGTGCGGGCCGACCAAACGGTGCCCGACGTCGGCACCCGGATTGCCGAAGCGCTGGCCCGTCGCGCGCAGCGCGAATCCGCCGGGATCGCGATCGATGCGGACGACGGCGTCGTCACGCTGACGGGCACGGTCGCGTCGCTGGCGGAAAGGCGTGCCGCGTGCGGCGCGGCGGCGTCGGTCAGGGGCGTGCGCGAGGTGGTCGACCGGTTGACCGTCGCATGACCGTCGTGCCTGTCATTCAACTGTCGCGACAGCGAGGACATGCTGCGCGCGGACTGGACCCGTGACGCGGCCTGAGCGGTCGCAGGTCCGGCGCACAGCCTCGACGTCATGAAGAAGACATTCGACTACTCCGGGTTGACCACGGACGCTCCGGTCTGAACGAGCGATCGCCGCGTTGCGCCGCGCGTCGGCCGCTGGTCTGCGTGCATCGTTCAACAGCCGATGCAGACCGGGCGCTCGCGCCGCGCCTGCGTCGCATCGGCGGTCACGACCGACGCGAGCCGCGGATCGGGCCGAAACACCGTGATTCCCTTGAGCCCGTCACGCCATGCCTGGAAGAACAGAGCGTCGACATCCGCGAGGGAACACTGCGCCGGCAGCGTCACGGTCTTGGAGATGCCGGCGTCGACGCACGGCTGCAGCGCCGCGAGCATCGCGACATGATCGACCGGCGCGATGTCCGCCGCCGTGACGAAATAATCCGGCAGCCTGACGGTGCCGCCATGCAGGTCGCGAAACAGCCGGTAAGCGTGATTCTCGACACGAAACGGCCGCACCCGTCCGTCCGCGGTGCGCACGAGGCGCCGCTGGGTCCAGCCGAGCGCCGGCTCGATCCCGTTCGAACAGTTGTCGCAGAAGGCGAGACTCACGCTGCCGGCCGGCGCGAACGACAGCAGGTGGCTGTTGCGCAGCCCGTGCCGCGCGATCGCGTGGTGCACCTTCAGCGGCAGCGGCATGCGGTGCGCGGGGCCGGACAGATAGGCGGAGGAATCGTATGCGGGAAACGCGCCGCGCTCGGCGGCAAGCGCGGCCGAGGCGGCGAACGCATGCTCGCGCATCGTCAGCACGATCCCGCGTGCGAACGCCCGCGCTTGCGCACCGTCGTAGCGCAGCCGCAGCATCGTCAGCGCGTCGCCCAGGCCGGTGACGCCGACTCCGATGCGGCGCGTGCGCCGCGCCTCGTGGGCGTGCGCGGCGAGCGGCCACGCGGTCAGGTCGAGCACGTTGTCGAGCATGCGCACCTGGATGCGCACCGCGTCGGCGAGCCCCGGGAAATCGAAGCGCGGCTTGCCGTCGACCCCGAACGGGTGATGGACGAAACGCGACAGGTCGATCGGCCCGAGCACGCAACTGCCGTACGGCGGCAGCGGCTGCTCGCCGCACGGGTTCGTCGCGTCGATCCGCTCGTGTTCGCGCAGCGGATTCGCGTCGCGGATCGTGTCGAGGAACAGCAGCCCCGGCTCGGCGCTGTCGCGTGCCGCGCCGACGATCTCGTGCCAGAGCGTGCGTGCCGGAATCGTCGCGTAAAGATACCGTCCGTCCGGCCGCCGGGGCCGTGCGCCGGCCCTGGAAAGGGGCCGCGCGTGATGGACGAGCGCCCAGGGCAGGTCCTGCCGGACTGCCTCCATGAACGCATCGGTGACGCCGACCGACAGGTTGAACGTCGGCCAGCGCGCCCGTCCGCGCTTGGCGGCGACGAATGCCACGAGATCCGGATGATCGCAGCGCAACACCCCCATTTGCGCGCCTCGACGCGGGCCGGTGAACGGCAGCGCCCGGCACATCGCGTCGAAACGGTCGATCGCGACGCATGCGCCTCGTTCGGACGACACGCGCCGTTCATATGCGCCGGCAGGCGGCACCGGCGAGAAGTCGTAGCCGATTCCGCCGCCCATCAACAGTGTGAGCCGTGCGTCGTCGAGCGCATGCGCGAGTGCTGCGTCGATGGCGGCCCATGGCGCGCCCGGCGGCATCGAGAGCGGATGGACGAAGCAGTTGATCATCGTCCCGCCGGTATCCGCGCCGGCGTTCGCGAGGATGCGGCCCGCGCCGATGGCGCCGCGCTGCAGGTTCCGGAAGAACGCGCGCGCCGCCTGCGTACGCAGTTCGGCCGGCTCGGCGAGCGACAGCGCATGCGCGACGCGATGGAAGAGGGCCTCGCGAGACGTTTCGCCGGGCCGCGCATAGCGTTCGGTGAACACGGTGGTGCAAAGCGGCTGCTCGTCCATGGCGGGGCTCGGCAACGATGAATGACTCACTGTAGGAGTCCGCCCGGACGCGTCGTTGATCGAGCGCAAGCGGGCGCCTTCGCGGCGTGGCTTGACGGCGGTCAACGCGGTGGCCGGCATCGAACGTAATGTGGAGCCACGGCCGGCATGCATCGGTTGCCGGGCGTCGCCGCGCCGGCGTCCGTCGCGAGAAGCCGGCGGGGCGCCCCAGCCATCGACCGAGAGCCACTCACCATGACCGACATCGTTACCGTCACATTGAATCCCGCCGTCGATGTTGCTACGTCGGTCGAGCACATCGTCGAGTCGCACAAGCTGCGCTGCGCGCGGCCGCGGCGCGACCCCGGCGGCGGCGGAATCAACGTCGCCCGGACCGTTCACCGGCTCGGCGGCGATTGCGTCGCGCTGTACCTCGCCGGCGGGCCGACCGGCGACGTCCTGACACGGCTGCTCGAAGCCGAGCATCTGCCGAGCGAGCGCATCCGGATCGCCGGCGAGACCCGCGAGAATGTGTGCGTGACCGAGACCGCGACCGGGCGCGAATACCGCTTCCTGATGCCGGGGCCGACGCTCACGCAGGCCGAGTGGCGCGACTGCGCGGCGCGCATCGACGCGATGCAACCGGTGCCCCGCTATCTCGTCCTGAGCGGCAGCCTGCCGCCCGGCGCTCCCGACGATCTCTATGCGACGTTGGCGCGGACGGCGAAAGCAAGGGGCAGCCGCGTGGTGGTCGACGCGGCGGGCCGGGCGCTGCAGGCGGCCCTCGAGGCCGGCGTGCATCTCGTCAAGCCCAGTATCGGCGAACTGAGCGCGCTGGCCGGCGAACCGCTCGACGACTCGTCGGCATGTCGGAAAGCGAACGAACTCGTGGCGCGCGGCCAGGCCGACATCGTCGCGTTGACGCTCGGCGCGCGCGGCGCATGGGTCGTCACGCGCGATCGCACGCTGCGCCTGCCCGGCAGGCCGGCGGCGGTATGCAGCACGGTCGGCGCCGGCGACAGTTTCGTCGGCGGCATGGTGTGGGCGCTGGCGCGCGGCGTGCCGTTCGACGACGCGTGCCGCTACGCGCTGGCGGCATCGGCCGCTTCGGTCGAGCATCCGGGGACGGCACTGTGCACGCGCGACGACGTCGAGCGGATTCATGCCGAACTGGTTGCGCAGGCAAGCTGACGGGCGGGCGGCGCGAACACATCAGAGTCGTTCGACGTGTGCGAGGATTGCTTCAGCGTGGCGTAACGGGCACGCGAACCCGAGGCGTGGAATGGCATTGCGTCAGCCGAATCGCCGGTTGTTTCAGGTGCATGCGTGCGCTTGATGACCTGCGTCAACACCGCTCGTGCCGCAAGAGCGAAGATCGATGTTCGCGCGGGTCGATCACGAGTCGACCGACGGCCCGCGTCGCCCGGGCAGGGGAGGGAACATGAATGCCGCGATGCTTTGCACCCGCGATGTCGCCATGTGTTCCGTGCAGACGACCGTCGTCGAGGCGGCCGCGATGATGCGCGATACGCACGCCGGCGATCTGGTCGTCGTACGTGAAAGAGAAGGACGATGCGAGCCGGTCGGCATGCTGACCGACCGGGATATCGTGCTCGCCGTCGTTGGCCCCGACGCACCGGCCGGTTCATTGTTCGTCGGCGACATCATGTCGGCCCCGGTCGCCGTCGCGGACGTCGACGACGATCTCTGGCTGCTCGCGAAGCGGATGCGCCAGCATGGCGTGCGCCGATTGCCGGTGGTGGGCGACGGCGGTGAGCTGGTCGGCATCGTGTCGCTCGACGACCTGCTGCGCGCGGCCGCGGCGCTGCTCGACGAACTACGCCTCGTGGCGGCACGCCAGCCGTATTTCGAGGAGAAACAGCGTGGATGATGCGGTGCACGTCGGGGGCGGTTGCGACGTGCCCGCGGCAACGGCGTGCGCAAGCACGGCCGGGAAGGGGGCGTGACGATGGCGATTTCGGGCGAACACCGGCTGGTTCTCGTAGCCGGTCGGATCGCCGAATCGCCGGGTTAGCCGGTCGGTTTCGACGACGGGCGCGGGGACGTGCGGCGCCGCGGCGCGGTTGCGGCCCAGCGCACGGTTGCCGAGTGGCGCGCCGGGTGCCGGCACTGCGGGACGGTTGACGCAGGTCAACCCGGCTGGCTCCCCTGCCCCGGAAGATGAACCGCCATCATCGGCGGGGAGGGGCACCGTGGAGCACCATGCGGAGGTATTGCGGGGCGGTCGCTGGACGCTGCCCGCACCGGGCTGGCGGGATCTCGCCGCGATGCTGATCGTCACCAGCGTCCTGCTGCTCGCCGGGATCTCGGCGCACCAGATGGCAGGCCCGCTCGCAGTCGCGCATCCTCCGACCATCTCGCTGTCTCCCGCGGCGTTGCCCGGCTATACGCTGCGTACCGTCTCGCGCATGTTCGCGGCATTGCTCGCGTCGATCGTCTTCACGTTCGTCTATGCGACCGCGGCGGCCCGGAGCCGGTCGGCGGAGCGGGTGCTGATTCCGTTGCTCGACGTGATTCAGTCGGTGCCGATCCTCGGCTACCTGTCGTTTACGGTGCTGTTCTTCCTGTCGTTGTTTCCGGGGCGAATCCTCGGCGCCGAGTGCGCCGCGATCTTCGCGATCTTCACGAGCCAGGCGTGGAACATGACGTTCAGCTTCTACCAGGCGCTGCGCACGGTGCCGCTCGACCTTGACGAGGCCAGCCGCAGTTTCCGGCTTTCGGCGTGGCAGCGCTTTTGGCGCCTGGAGGTGCCGTTCGCGATGCCCGGCCTCGTCTGGAACGCCATGATGTCGATGTCGGGCGGCTGGTTCTTCGTGGTCGCGTCCGAGGCGATCGTGGTCGGCAACCTGCACGTCGAACTGCCGGGCGTGGGCGCCTATGTCGCGCAGGCGATCGCGAACCGCGACCTGGCTGCGGTGGGCTGGGCGATCGTCGCGATGAGCATCGCAATCGTCCTGTACGACCAGTTGCTGTTCAGGCCGCTGGTTGCGTGGTCGGAACGATTCCGCCATGGCGATGCCGCGCCCGCGGTCGCGCCGCGCAGCTGGCTGCTCGACCTGTTCCATCGATCGCGATGGATGGCCCGCGCGGGCAGCGCGGTCGGCATGCTGTTGCGTCGCGTGGCGCTTGCGCGGCTGCCTGCGGCGACATGGCCGTGGCGCGGCCGGATGGCGCTGCCGCGGCACGCGGGTGACGCGCTGTGGCTCGCGCTATGCGGCGCGGCATGCGTGTATGCGGCGTACGGGCTGTTCAGCCTCGGGCGCGCGACGCTGACCTGGGCGGACCTGCGTGTCGTGGCGGGCGAAGGGGCGCTCACGTTCGTCCGTGTGAGCGTGCTCGTCGTGATCGCGTCGGCGATCTGGGTGCCGATCGGGATCGCCATCGGTCTTCGGCCGCGCGTGGCCGCCCGCGTTCAGCCGGTCACACAGTTCCTCGCCGCGTTTCCGGCCAACCTGCTGTTTCCGGTCGCCGTCTTTGCGATCGTGCGTTTTCGTCTCGAACCCGACATCTGGTTGTGCCCGTTGCTGGTCCTGGGCGCGCAATGGTATGTCCTGTTCAACGTGATCGCGGGCGCGAGCGCGTTCCCGGCCGACCTGTGCGAAGCGGCGGCGTGCTTCCGGGTCCGTCCGGCGACCTGGTGGCGTCGCGTCATGTTGCCGGGCATCCTGCCGTATTTCGTGACGGGCGCGATCACTGCATTCGGCGGCGCATGGAATGCGAGCATCGTCGGGGAAGCCGTGAGCTGGGGCGGCACGCGCCTGAATGCCGGTGGCCTCGGCGCCTACATCGCGCGGATGACCGATGCCGGTGACTTTCCGCGCATCGCGCTCGGCGTCGCCGTCATGTCGCTGCTCGTGATTGCGACCAACCGGCTCGTGTGGCGCCCGATGTATGCGTTCGCGGAGCGCAGAACGCGGCTCAATTGAGTCCGGATCCCATCCTTTACCCGCGGGAGACACGCGTGTCGAATCTCGGTGAATGCAAGCAAGCGAACGTTGCGATCGCGGCCGCGCCGTCATCGGAGCAAGCGCCGGTCGTGCTCGAGATGCGCGCCGTATGCAAATCATTCACGAAACCGTCCGGCGAACCGCTGCACGTGCTGGCCGATATCGATTTCACGCTGCGCGAGGGCGAGATACTGGGGTTGCTCGGCCGCTCCGGCTCGGGCAAGTCCACGCTGCTGCGGATCGCGGGCGGGCTCGTCGAGCCTTCGTCGGGCGCGGTCGCGTATCGAGGCGCAACGCTTGCCGGCCCGACCAGCGGCATCGCCGTGGTGTTCCAGACCTTCGCGCTGTACCCGTGGCTGACCGTCGTCGAAAACGTCGAGCTGGGACTCGATGCGCTGGGCCTCCCGCCACGCGACATGCGCGAACGGGCCAATGCCGCGATCGAGTTGATCGGGCTCGACGGCTTCGAATCGGCCTTTCCGCGCGAACTGTCGGGCGGGATGCGTCAGCGGGTCGGGTTTGCCCGCGCGCTCGTGAGCGAACCCGTCCTGCTGTTGATGGACGAACCGTTCTCGGCGCTGGACGTGCTCACCGCGGAAACGCTGCGCACCGATTTTCTCGATCTGTGGGACGCGCGTCAGCTGTCGATCCGAGCGGTGATGATGGTGACCCACAACATAGAGGAAGCGGTGCTCATGTGCGATCGCATCCTGGTGCTCGGCGCCGGTCCCGCACGCATCGACACCGCGCTGAACGTGCCGCTGCCGCGTCCCCGCAGCCGGCACGACCCGGCCTTTCAGGCGATAGTCGGCAAGATCTACGCGACGCTGACCGCACGCATCGCCGATGCGGCGGCGAATCGCGAGACGGCCGGCGGCGCGCTGGCCATGACGCTGCCCGACGTGACGAGCCACCATCTCGCGGGGTTCGTCGAGACACTGGCGGGCGCGCCGTACGACGGCCATGCGGAGCTCGGCACGATTGCGTCGGCGCTCGCGATGCGGGCCGACGCGCTCCATCCGACCGCCGCCGCGCTCCATCTGCTCGCCTTTGCCGAGTGGCACGACCGCACCATCCGGCTGAGCGCGGCGGGCCACGTGTTCGCACACAGCGACGACGAGGCCCGGCGGCGCCTGTTTCGGGAGCATGTCGTCAAATTCGTGCCGCTTGCCGCGCATATCGACGAAGTGCTGGACGAGCGTGCCGCGCATCGCGCGCCTCGCGAGCGGTTTGAACTGGAACTCGAGGATCGTCTCGATCCGCGCGGCGCGGATCAGGCGCTGCGTGTCGTGACCGACTGGGGCCGTTACGCCGGGCTGTTCGATTACGACGACCATACGCGCACATTCGGGCGTTGACCGGGCGCGCTTCCATCCGATGCGATGCGACGTGTCAGATCGGGGAGCGGCGTTTCCGCGCGTAACTTTGCTGGCCCGGCGCCCGCCGTGGACGCCGGGGGGGCGTTCCACGAGCGCCATATGTCGTGCGGCTAGGTGCGTAGCGCCGCGAACAACGGCGCCCAGAATGCGCGGTCGCCGTATGCCGTGGCGTCGCAATCGGTATCGAAGCGGATCGCGATCGCGGCCTCGGCCGGGGCCAGTGTCTCGGCATGGTCGATCTGCCGCGCCAGTACGGCCGTGTCGGCGTCGGACGCATCGCACCCGCGCTCGGCCCGCGCCGCGACACGCGCGGCGAGCGTTGCCCGGCTCGCGACGAAATCGAGAATCGCGACGCGCACGCCGCGCTGCGCGGCGAGCGACATGAAGGCTGCTCGGTGGCGCCGGCGCAGGAACGTTGCGTCGACGATCGCCGTGTAGCCGCTGGCGAGGACCACGCCGGCCTGCTCACGCAGTCTTTCGTGGATCGCGTCGATCGCCGAATTCGAGTAAGCGGCAGCGGACAGCCGGGTGTGCTCGGGCGCGCGGGCGTCGCGCTTGCGCTCGACGTCGCTGGACAGCCGGATCGCGCCGATCTGTTCCGCAAGCGCGCGGCTGGCCAGCGATTTGCCCGAACCGGACACGCCATGGCACAGCAGCAATGCCGGTCGGACATCGCACCGTGCCTGCGCCATGTCCGACGCCACCCGCAGATACTGACGGCGGGCCGCCTCGTCGCCGCGTAGCCGCGCAGTCATCGCCTGCACCAGCGCGCGATAGACGAAGTAGCACGGCAGCACGCCCAGCGCCGCATGATCGCCCGTGCGGGCGAGCCATTCGGACAGGAGGTGGTGGGCGCAGTCGGCTCGCCCGTGGGCGGAATAATCCGTCAGCGCAAACGCGAGATCGCTCGCCACGTCGATCCAGCGCACCGTGACGTCGAGCGTGTCGCACAACGGCCGGCATTGCGCCACGACGCTGGCCGTGCTGCCCCGAAGGCCGCGCGGCGCATGCAGATGATGGCGGGCCAATGTATCCGCGAGTGCGTCCGCGTCCGCCAGTCCCGCGCCGTGTGATGCGCTGCGGGCCGACAACATGGCCTGCGCGTCGAACCGGCGCATCCGCACCACGTACTCGCCGGGCCCTGCCGTCTGCCGATGGCGACGCGCGCCGGTTTGCACGGGCGGGCCGAAGACGCTGCGCCGGCCGCGCGCCACGATCGGCCAGACGCCCAGGTAAAGCGAGCCGGCGAACGGCCGGTTGAGCGTGCACTCCGCCAGCGCGCAGCGGTGACGCTGCGCAGGGCGGACGAGATCGACGAACGCGAATCGAACGGGCTTGATGCGCTTGTACGCGTAGCGCCCCGCCAGATAGACGACGGACAGGTGGGTTTCGATCCGTACGATCCGGCCGGCGGGATGGGGGTAGGTGGCAGGCCGACGCAACGCGCGATCGAATTGCATGGCCTTTCGTCGTGCGGCTCCGCGGCTCGACGTGAACGGCAGACGTGGCGCTCTGGACATGGCGAACGAATCGATGGGCAGGGCAACTGCATGTCGCAGCGCCTGCGGGTTGTAGTCGAACGGAAACGGCACGTTCCCGTCGGCTCGATATCGCGGGACCTGGCCGGCAGGCTGGGTACACGCGTGCGACGCCCTCATTGCAGCCGACTGTCGCTCGTTGCGGCTTGATGCGCGTCAAGCGCGCTGACGGCGCGATCGATCGTTGATCTGGCTCAGTGGATGGCGCGGCACGATCGCAAAAAATGGGGCACCTGTTCCACGACATCCACCATGGCCTTTCGACTGATCGTCTGCCTGCTGCTGCTGTCGTGCGTGCGGCCGGTTGCGTCCGCCGACGTCGCGACGATCGCTTCTCCACCGCAGCGCGTGCTGATCCTGGCCTACCACCGGTTCGCCTCCGCGCGCGTGGATTCGATGACGGTGCGCGTCGACACGTTCCGCGACCAGCTGCACGCGATCGAGGCGAACGGCTACCGCATCGTGCCGCTCGCCGACGTCGTACGCTGGCATGACGGCCAGCGCGATGCCGTGCCGGCGCACGCGGTCGCGATCACGGTCGACGACGGTCACCGCTCCGTCTACGAGGTGCTGCGCCCGTTGCTGGCGGCGCATCCGGTGCCGGTCACGCTATTCATCTATCCGTCGGCCATCTCCAATGCCCGCTACGCGATGACGTGGGACCAACTTCGCACGCTCGGGCGCGCCGGCGGATTCGACATCGAGTCGCATACGGTCTGGCATCCGAATTTCCGGACCGAGCGCGCCCGGCTCGCACCGGACGACTACCGGCGTTTCGTGTCGTTCCAGCTGAGCCGGTCGCGTGCACGGCTCGAGGCCGAAACCGGCCAACCGGTCCGGCTGCTGGCCTGGCCGTTCGGCATCCACGATGCGCAGACCGACGAGCTCGCCGCTCGCGAAGGCTATGTCGCGGCGTTCACGCTCGACGCACACCCCGTTCGCATCACCGACCCGGCCATGGCGCTGCCGCGCTATCTGATGACGGACGCGTGCGACACACGATGCATGGACGGATTGCTGAGAGCCGCCGGAGGAAACCGTGATTGAGCGCCTGTTCGTCTGTCTGCTCGTGTCGCTCGCCGGTTTCGCCGTCCGGGCGGCGCCGGTCGCGATCACCGTCGTCGATGCCGCGAATGGGCGCCCGCTGGCCGGCGCGATCGGCCACGCCGCGGGCGTGAACCGCACCGCGGATCGCGATGGCGCGTTTTCACTGGAGCTCGATGCGAGCGGGACACGCGTCAGCGTGCGCGCGGCGGGCTACGCGCGAACGGAAGTCACGCTGACGCCGGCCGCGGTCGCGCACACGATCCGCATGACGCCGATGCGCCCGAAGGCGGTCTACCTGTCCGCTTACGGTGTGGCGGATCGCACGCTGCGCGATGCGGCGCTGGCCCTCCAGGACAAGACGGCGATCAATGCGCTCGTCATCGACGTGAAGGGCGACAGCGGCGTGACGCCTTATCGCAGCCAGGCGCGTGAGATTTCCGGCGCCGCGAACAATGTAGCCGGCGCGATCGTTCATCCGCCCGATCTGCCGGACCTGCTGCGGACCTTCCACGCACGCGGCCTTTACCTGATCGCGCGCATCGTCGTGTTCAAGGACGATCCGCTCTCGCGCGCTCATCCCGAGTGGGCCGTGCGCGACGCAGCCGGCGAGGTCTGGCAGGACCGCGAGCATCAGCGCTGGATCGACCCGACGTCGCGCGCGGCCTGGCAACACAATTACGATGTCGCCGAAGAGGCGGCCCGCATGGGTTTCGACGAAATCCAGTTCGACTACCTGCGGTTTCCCGACGCCAACGGCCTGCGGTTCGCCGAGCCGAATACCGAAGCCAACCGGGTCGCGGCGATCAGCGGATTCCTCACCGGCGCGCGCGCGCGGCTGCAGCCGTACAACCTCTACCTGTCGGCCGATATCTTCGGGTATGTCTGCTGGAACGCCGACGATACGGCAATCGGACAGCGGCTCGATGCGCTCGTGCCGGTGGTGGACTACGTGTCGCCGATGCTGTATCCGTCCGGCTTCACATGGGGCCTGCCAGGTTGCCGGAAACCGACCGAGCATCCGGGCGAGATCGTTGCGCGGTCGCTGGAAGAGGCGAAGCGCCGCACCGGGCTGGACGGTGTCCGGTTCAGGCCGTGGCTTCAGGCGTTTCGCGACTATGCATTCGATCGCCGGCTGTTCGATGCCGACGAGATTCGCGCGCAGGTCGACGCGGCCGATGCGGCAGGCACGGATGGCTGGATGCTGTGGAACCCGCGCAATCGCTACGATCCTGTCGCGGTCCCGCGCTGACCGGCAGGTCCGGATGAAGGTCGCGATCGACGAAGCGACGGCATGGCAGCCGATGCCAGGCCGACTACCGAACCGGGCGTTCGCGCCCGGCCGCCGCAGGATGCCACCGTGCGACCAGCACGCACGCGATCAGCGTGACCGCGACCGCCATGCCGTGCACGGGATTGCGCAGGCACGACGCGACCTGCTCGCTGCGCCCGACGCCGAACAGACACCACAGGCAGAAGTGTTCGCAGTTGTTCGTGAGCAGCCGGTAGCGGCATTCGCCCAGGCGCGATGCCGCGCGGCGTGCTGCTTCCATCCCGTCGTACGGCGTGCGCGCGTGGCGGATGACGGCGAATTCGAAACCGGCACGAAAGCCGTCGAGGGTCACGATCTCGACCGGGCCGCCGCTCAGATGGCGCGACCATCCGGCGTAGTGAATCACGTTGCCGTCGCCGACGTAGATCCCGTGATGCAGATAGCCGTGGCGACGGGTCACGAGGTGGGCACCGACAGACGGCTCGCCAGTCGGCATGGCATCGTCGGCGCGCGCTGCGGTCGATTGAATCATCGCCAACTCCTCGATCCGGCGGCGGGGCGGAAGAACCGGGCCCCGGCCGCGAAACACGTTGTGCCCTGTCACGTCTCCAGTATTGGCGGCGCCGCCGCGCGGGACAATCAGCGTGGCCTGAGCTTGCTGTCCGGCGTCGGGCCGCCGTGTCGGAAATTTCCGACGGGCCGTGCAATATCGGCTGACAGCCGTCACGGCTGATTGCGACGTCCGGATCCGGAACCCCTGGGTGTCCAGGCTTGCCGCGCCGCTCGGGAGGACGGGGCGCGATGGCTTTATCGCGATGCCTGCTCCGGCTGGGTGCGCTTCGACTGCCGCGCACTTGACATGCGTCAACGGGAGATTGTGGTTTCGCGCGACGCTGGCATCGTCCTCGATACGCATGCGCGATGTGCGTGGTCAATCAGGAGAGTGAAGATGGGCACCACAACCGTGAAGATGCTGCTGCTGGCAGCCTGCCTGCTGAATGTCGGCGCGAACGCGCTGGCCGACACGTCGACCGAACCGGTCGTGCGCAACGGTGTCGCTTATATCACCGGCGGAATCGGCCAGGACGAGGTCACCGCGTTTCGCGGCGTTGCGCGTCGATATAACCTGCGGCTCACGTTCGCATCGAAGTCCGGCCAGTATCTTTCCGATGTCGATGTCTCGCTGTCGTCGGGCAAGTCGACGATCCTCGACGTTCACACGAGCGGGCCGTTCCTGTTCGCGCGCGTGCCGCCGGGGAGATACACCGTGTCCGCGCACGATCGGGCCGTTCAGGAAGTTCGGCACGTCGTCGTCCCGGGGCGGGGGGGCGTCGATGTGCGCTTTTCGTGGCATGACCCTGACCGGCGCGGGACGATGCGTCTGTGTACGGGGTGTGCCGGCCCGCGGCCGCAACCGGATCGCTAGCCACGCTGTGATCGGCACGGACGAGTACGGAGGCGAATGCGAGGCTCGCCCGTCAGAACCGGGGCCGTAGTCGAGATGGACAAGCTCCGGATATGCAAGGCCGTCGCTCGCGCAAACGGCCGAGCACGGCGCAACGACCGATGTGGCTGGCGGCATCCCGCACGCGTGGCACGGCGCTCGGTTATCCGTGCGTTAAGAATGCGGTAAGGAATTCTCCCGAAGATGAACGCATCGCTCAGGAGAACCACGATGTGCCTATCCGACTCGGTTCGCATGCTTTGCCGGGCATGGCTGGCGGCTGCCATATGCGCGGCTGCCATCGCCGACGCAAGTGCCGAAACACCGGCCCAATTGCTGGCCGGCTATACGGTGCAGTCAGGCGTCGGCGCCGTGCCGTCGCGCGGTCAGCAATTCTTCACGTCCCGACACGGGCGCGACTGGAGTTGCGCGACCTGTCATGGAAGTACGCCGACCGGTGCAGGCAGGCACGTCGTTACCGGTAAGGCCATCGAACCGCTCGCGCCCGCTTTCAACCCGGCTCGATTCTCGGACGGCGCCAGGACCGAAAAGTGGTTTCGCAGAAACTGCAAGGACGTCGTCGGGCGTGAATGTTCGGCAATCGAAAAGGCCGACGTCCTGAGCTGGCTCATGAGCCTGAAACCCTGACGGCGAACGATCATGAACAACATCGACTGGACGACGTCGCCGCGCGGGATCGCTGCGCGGCGACATGCACGGGCAAGCGTGCTCACGCTGCTGCTGATGTCGCTGCTGCCTCGCGCGGCACTGGCGGAAGACGAAATGAGAAGCGCCACGATTCCGTTGCTGCCCAAGTACAAGCAGGAGTGCGCGACTTGCCACGTCGCCTATCCGCCCGGGGCGCTGCCCGCGGAATCCTGGCGCCGCATCCTGAACGGTCTCGACCGCCACTTCGGCACCGATGCCACGCTGGACCCGACAACGATCGCGCAACTGGAGACGTGGCTGACGGCACATGCGGCGACGGGCACCTCGGCGCGCCGTCCCCCGGGAGACAGGATTACCCGGTCGGCGTGGTTCGTCGCCACGCACGACGAGGTGCCTGCGTCCGTCTGGCGCAGCGCCGCGGTCAAGCGGCCGTCGAATTGCGCCGCATGTCATACGCAAGCAGACAAAGGAAACTTCGATGAACGATTCGTCCGCATTCCAGGCACACGGTGAACCGGCGTGCTCGCGTCCCGCACGGATACTCGTCTGGGACGCTCCGCTGCGCGTATTCCACTGGCTGATGGTCATCGCCTTTGCAGGCGCATGGCTGACCGCCGAGAGCGAGCGATGGCGGCTGATGCACGTCGCGTTCGGATACACGATGCTGGCGCTCGTCATGTTTCGTGTCGTGTGGGGTGTGGCCGGCACGCGCCATGCCCGGTTCTCGTCGTTCGTACGTTCGCCGGCGGCCGTTTTGCGCTACGTTCTAAGCCTTGTGAAAGGTCGGCCCGAACATCACGTCGGCCACAATCCGGCCGGCGCGGTCGCGATTGTCGCCATGCTGGCAATGACGGTCCTCGTCGGATTGACCGGTTGGGCAGCCTACAACGGAAACGGCGAATCGTTCGGCGATCTTCACGAGGGCGCGGCGAACGCGATGCTTGCGCTCGTCATGGTCCACGTCGCCGCCGTCCTCGTCAGCAGCGTCGTGCATCGTGAGAATCTGGCCGGCGCGATGGTGACCGGCTACAAGCGCGGCGCGCCGATCGATGGCATCCGGCGCGCGCGGTGGGGGATCGCTGTCGTGATGACGGCAGCCGTGATCGGCTGGTGGTGGGCGCAATGGCAGGCGGCACCGCAGCCCGTTCAATCGGATCGGCCCGTCGCGACGGACACCGGCCGCCCCGCGCACGGGGCGGCCCGGGACGACGACTGACGGCCACGGGCGGAGGATTCGATCGTGCGCATCCTGCTCGTGGAAGACGACGTCCTGCTCGGCGACGGGATTCGCGCCGGATTGCGCCAGCAAGGGTTTCAGGTCGACTGGGTGCATGACGGCGACGCGGCCCAGCGCGAGCTGCGCGCGCATGTTCATGCCGCGGCGGTCCTCGATCTCGGATTGCCGCTCATGGACGGCATGGATGTCCTGCAGCGCATTCGCCGCGACGGGATAGCGTTGCCGATCCTGGTCCTGACCGCGCGCGATGCAGTGCCCGACCGCATCCGGGCACTCGACGTGGGCGCCGACGATTACGTGATCAAGCCCGTGGACCTGTACGAACTCGGTGCGCGCCTGCGGGCGCTGGTCCGGCGGTCTCATGGTCGCCCGACCGAGCGGCTCCACGCGCAGGACGTCGAGCTGGAACCCGCGTCTCGAACCGCGCGCCGCGCCGGCGTGGCTGCTGCGCTGTCCACGCGCGAGTTCGATCTGTTGCACATACTGATGCTGAATGCCGGCCGGGTGCTGTCACGCGAGCAGATCGAGCAGTACCTGTACAGCTGGGGGCAGGAGGTGGAGAGCAATGCCGTCGAGGTCCATATCCATCGCTTGCGCGCCAAGCTCGGCAGCGAGCTGATCCGGACGGTGCGCGGCGTGGGGTACGTGTTGATGCGGGACGATGCATGAAAGCCGTGCTCTCCGCGCGTTCGCTGCATGGCCGGCTGCTGACGCTCGTGCCGGCCGTGGTTCTCGCTGTCTGGCTATCGACGCTGATGCTGACCTGGCTCGATGCTCGGCGCGAGATCGACCGGCTGCTCGACGGCCACCTCGCGCAGGCGGCGGCACTGCTCGTCGCGCAACAGGTGCGCGGGCCGGATGACGACGACCATGCGATCGACGCGCCGATCCTTCACCCGTACGGGCCGCGCGTGGCCTTTCAGGTGTTTCATGAAGGCCGGCTTGGCCTGCATTCCGAAAACGCGCCGTCGACGCCGATGGTGGCGCCCGAGCTCACCGGGCCCGCTCGGTCTTCCGGATTCTGGACCGTCGTGATCGACGGGAATACGTGGCGGGTATTCGTCGTGCACGGCGTGCACGGCGATGTTCAGGTGTTCGTGGGCGAACGAGTCGACTCACGCAAGGCGATCCTGGGTGCCGTCATGCGCAGCGCATTCTGGCCGATGGCGGCTGCGTTGCCGTTGCTGGTGCTGGCCATCGGCTGGGCGGTTCGCCGCGGCACGGCGCCGCTGCGCGATTTCGGCCGAACGCTGGCGAAGCGGAACCCGCAGGCACTCGACACGATTCGGCCGGACCGGACGCCGCTCGAGATGCGGCCGATGCTGGATGCGCTGAATGCCCTGTTCGAGCGGATTCGTGCCGTGATGGATGCGGAGCGCCGATTCACATCCGACGCGGCTCACGAGTTGCGCACGCCGCTCGCGGCCGTCAAGGCGCAGGCGCAGGTCGCGATGGCGGAGCCCGATGACGTGCGACGACGGCATGCACTGCGGAGCGTGCTCGAAGGGTGCGATCGGGCCGCGCGCCTGGTGGATCAACTCCTGTTGCTGTCGCGTCTCGATGCGGGCGCGTTGGCGGACCGCGCACCGGTCGACGTATCGACCTTGGCGAAACGGGTGGTCGCGGAGGCTGCGCCGCGGTCGATCGGGAAACGGCAGAGGCTCGAACTCGATGCGCCGTCGCCGTGCATCGTCGGCGGCAACGCGCCATTGCTCGAGTCGATGGTGCGCAACCTGGTCGACAACGCGATTCGCTACAGCCCGCCGCTGGCGTGCATCGCCGTTTCGGTCGGCCAACGAGAACAGCGCACCGTGCTGCGGGTCGAAGACAGCGGCCCAGGCATCGGCGACGCCGATCTGCGAAGGCTGGGCGAACGGTTCTTTCGGCCGGCGGGAACCCGGCCGGGCGGAAGCGGCCTCGGCTGGTCGATCGTGCGGCGAATCGCAGCGGCACATGACGCTGACATCCAGGTGGATCGATCGTCCGCACTCGGCGGACTGCGCGTGATCGTGTCGTGGCCGGTTGCCGATGAAACGGCGGCGCCCGGCTAGTCGGTTATCGACGCCGACGAACAGACTGTGCGACGAGCTGCAACGGTCGGTCGGCCGGCGCAGGCGATCGCCAGGGCGCGCATGCGGGGTGTCACTCCGCGCGATGCGGAGGATGGCCGCGCCGGAACGTCAACCGGCGTTCGTTGAGCAGCGCGCGCCAATCGAGCTTCATCAACGCGAACACGACGCCGAGCAACGCCAGTTGCGTGACGACGAAGTATCCGCCGAGGTAACTGCCTTCGAGTCCGGATTCCACGTCCAGACTGGTCGACGCAAAGCGGCCGAGGTGTGCCCAGATCGCATAGGTCGTCGCGCGCCCGACGAAGAACGCCGCGGCGATGATCCTGAGCGGCAATCCGGAAAGGCCGTATGCGATGAACAGGTAGTTCGACGGAAGCGGGCTCAGCGCATAGAAGAAAAACGCACCGACGGTGAGCGTCCGATGCTTGCGCAGCCACTGCGTGGCGACGTCGATGTTCTCGCGATCCGCGTCGCGCATCCAGCGGGAGCGCACGAGCGACCTGGCGAAGGTCGCCAGGATGACGCGTCCGAGGGTCGCCGCGGCGGCCGCCACGACGGCAAAAACCAGCGGATTGCCGTCGGGCAGGTTGAACCCGACCCACGACATCGCCATCCACGTCGGCGGGGCGAACGCCGGCATGAGATTCAGTAGAAGAATCAGCACGAAGAGTACAGCCAGCGTCAGCACGATATCGATCCCAGGCGCTCCGGCGTCACGCTTCGATTGTGCTGACGAAAGGCGCCGGCCGCTTGACTCACGTCAAGCAACGCGCCATGCCGGCCGTTCGCGTGACGCGCTTCGCCGTGACGCAGGTCAACGGTCGAACCGCGGTGTTTCCTAGACTGATGCCACGCCGTCCGCAACCGGCCGTCCGCAACCGGCCGTCCGCAACCGCAACCGGAACCGAAGGCGGCGAACCCGCCATGCACGGCAATTGGAAAAATGGTCATGTCTCGTATCCGCTGGTCGATCGATCTCGCGTTGCTGGTTCTGGCGGCCGTTACGCTCGCGGCAGGCGGCATGTGCGTGGCCTTCGGTATGCCTTCGCTCGCGAGGGTCGTATGGCTGCTGGGAACGGTGCCGGTCTTGCTCGCGTTGACGGTCTCGCTTGCAAGGGCCGTGGTGAAACGGCAGGCCGGCATCGACGTGCTCGCATGGCTGGCAATCGGCCTGGCCATCGCGCTCGACGAGACGCTGACGGCTGCGGTCGTCGCATTGATGCTGGCGAGCGGCCGGACGCTGGAGCGGTATGCGCAAGACCGCGCGCAACGCGAGATGACCGCGCTGCTCGGTCGCGCCCCCCGGCAGGCGACCCGGTTCGAGAACGGCGAATGGCGTTCCGTTGCGCCGGACACCATCATTCCGGGTGACAGGCTGCTCGTGCGTAGCGGCGAATGCGCGCCGGTCGACGGCACGTTGACCGGCGACGCGGAGCTCGACGAATCGATGCTGACCGGCGAGTCGTCCACCCAGCGGCGACGTTCGGGGGAAAACGCCTGCAGCGGCGCGGTCAACGCAGGCGCACCGTTCGAAATGGTCGCCCGCACCACGGCGGGCGACAGCACGTTCGCAGGCATCGTCCGCATGGTCGAGCGCGCTCAACACGAGCGCGGTCCGTCCGTGCGTCTCGCGGATCGTTACGCCGCATTCTTCGTGCTCGCCGCGCTGCTCGTCGCCGGCATCGCGTGGCTGCTGACCGGCGACGTCGCTCGCGCGCTCGCCGTGCTCGTCGTCGCCACGCCTTGCCCGTTGATTCTCGCCGTGCCGGTCGCGATCGTGTCCGGCCTGTCGCGCTGTTCGAAACGCGGCATCCTCGTCAAAGGCGGGGGCGCGCTCGAACGTCTTGCGCAGGCAACGATCCTGTTCTTCGACAAGACCGGCACGCTGACGGGCGGGCGCGCACGCATCGTGGCGATCGAATGCGGCGCCGGTATCGGAACGGACGACGTGCTGCATTTCGCGGCATCGTTGGCCCAGGCGTCGGGCCACGTCATTTCCGACGCGCTGACGGTCGCGGCGCGAGAACGCGAAATCCACCTGTCGCCGCCGTCGGCTGTCATGGAAACGGCCGGCGAGGGCGTGACCGGCCGGGTCGACAACCGGACCGTCAGGATCGGCAAGTTCGGGTACGTCGGCGCCGGCTCGGCGGATGCCCCGTGGAGCGAAGCATTCCTGAAGCGGGTCGGCAACGAGGGCGGGGCCGCCGTGTTCGTCGGCGTCGATGGCGTCATGGTCGGCGCGATCCAGATGGCCGACCAGGTGCGGCTGGAAACGCCGCGGGCGTTACGGCTGCTCAAACGCGAAGGCGTCGAGCGCCTCGTCATGCTGACCGGCGACCGGCGCGACATTGCCCGGGCCGTCGGCGAACTGCTCGGGGTCACCGACGTGCGCGCCGAACAGACGCCGGCGGACAAGCTCGCCGCGATCCAGGCCGCACGCAAGGAGGGCGTGACGATCATGGTCGGCGACGGCGTGAACGACGCGCCGGCGCTGGCGGCGGCCGATGTCGGCATCGCGATGGGCGCGCGGGGCGCGGCCGCGTCGTCCGAAGCTGCCGACGTGGTGTTGCTGGTGGATCGGCTGGATCGACTCGTGGATGCGATGCGCATCGCCCGTCGATCGCGCCGGATCGCGCTCGAGAGCGTGGTGATCGGCATGTCGTTGTCGACCGTCGCGATGGCGATTGCGGCGGCGGGATTCCTGCCGCCGATTGCCGGTGCGGTCATTCAGGAAGTCGTCGACGTCGTCGTGATCGTCAATGCGCTGCGCGTGTTGCTTGTGCGCCCGCGGCCGCCGGAAACCCGGCTGGCCGATGTCGACGTCGAGCAACTCAAGCGCGAGCACGCGGCATTGTCGCCGTTGCTGGACCGGATCAGGGCGCTCGCGGGCCGCTTGCCGCAACTATCCGGAGCCGGCATCGCCAGCGAGCTTGCCGATGTCGTCGACGCGCTGGATCAACGGCTGCTGCCGCACGAGCGCGCCGACGACCTGGAGGTCTACGCGCGTCTTGCGCCGTTGCTCGGCGGCGAGGATCCGCTCGCGGCAATGAGTGGCGCACACCGGGAGATCTTCACGTTGGTCCGGTCGCTCAGGCAGATGGTCGCGGACCTGCCGCGCGACGGAGCCGACGCCATGCAGGTTCAGGCGATACAACGCGTGCTGTACGGGCTGGAGGCGATCGTACGTCTGCATTGCGCGCAGGAGGAGGAACTGTTCCACGCCGTCGGCGCGGATGCGTGACGACGGCGTCGAAACGCGTCGCGCACGCGCTGCGCGACGAAAGCCGGATCATGCAGCAGCGGTCGATGTCGGCGCGGCCCCCTGTGCCGACGATGCCGCTTGCCCGCACTATGCGTGAACCGCGACCCGATACCGCGTGGTCTGCCGATACACGTCGCCCGGACGAACGATCACGTCGTCGCGCAGGCCGTCCATGTTGACCTGATCCGGAAAACCGCCCGCCTCGACGCACAGCGCCGCGTGTTGCACGCAACGCGTGCCGCCGCTCACGCGCAGGCCGTCGAGATAGTTGCCCGTATAGAGCTGCAGCCCGCGCTGATCGGTCGACACGATGAGTTCGCGGCCGCTTTCCGGATCGTAGATCCGTGCGACGGGCCGGACCTCGCGCGCGCCGTTGCCGACGACGTAGCAGTGATCGAAGCCGCGCGCCCGCGCCAGTTGCGCATGCGGCCAGTCGAGGCGCGCGCCGAGCGGCGCGCTTTGCCGGAAATCGAACGCGGTGCCCGTCACGTCGGCCGTGCCGGTCGGGATCAGCGCGTCGTCCACTTCGAGGAACGCGTCGGCGTCGATGTGCAGCAGATGGCCGCGCACGTCGCTGCCCGCGCGCCCGTTCAGGTTGAAGTAGCTGTGGTTCGTCAGGTTCAGCGGCGTCGGCGCGTCGGTCCACCCCGAATAGTCGATCGTCAGCGTGCCGTCGTCGTCGAGCGTGTAGCGCACCTGCACGCTCACGTTGCCGGGGAATCCCGCATCGCCTTCCGGCGAATCGAGCCGCAGCGTCAGCCCGCCGCTATCGTCGAGCACGTCCCAGCGCGCGAGATGAAAGCCGTTCGCGCCGCCATGCAGCAGGTTGCCGTTCTCGTTGCGGTCGAGCAGATAGTCGACGCCGTCGAGCGTGAAGCGCGCGCCGGCGATCCGGTTCGCCCAGCGGCCGACCGTCGCGCCGAGATAGGCGCCGGAGTCGAGATACTCGGCCGGCGTGTCGTGCGCGAGCACGATATCGGCCAAGCGCCCCGTGCGGTCGGGCGCGAGCCACGACACGACGGTCGCGCCGAGGTCGCTGACGACGACCCGCATCCCGTGCGCGTTGCGCAGCGTATAGCGCCGCACGGGCTCGCCGTCGGGCAAGGCGCCCCACGGCTCGGCAAGCACGCGCGTCACGCCGGGTGTCAGAGGGGAGGAATCGGTATCGATGTGCATGAGTGGATGTCGAATGGGCGGCGCGCGTCAGTTCGTGGCGGCCGCGCGGTCCTGATATTCACGCGGCGTGCAGCCGAGTTCTCGCCGGAACACCGCGTACATGTATTGAAGCGACGTGAACCCGCACCGGATCGCGACTTCGGCGCTCGACGCCTGCCGGCTGGCGAGCAGCGCCTGCGCGGCCTCGAGTTTGTGACGCAGGATCTCCTGGTGCACGGTGCGCTGCAGTTCGCGCCGGAAGTGCTCCTCGAGCAGCGAGCGCGACACGCCGACATAGTCGGCGACCTGTTCGGTCTTGATGCCCTGGCACGCGTACTGGCGGATGAAATGCCGGGCGCGCATCACGTGCGGGCTCGCCAGCGGCTGGTGGCGCGTCGATTCGAGCACGTTGATGCCGACTGGCGGCACGAGAATGCGCTGCCCGGGAAAGCGCGCGCCACGCAGCATCCGGTGCAGCAGGTGCGCGGCGGTGCGGCCCATTTCCTCTGTGCCCTGGATCACCGACGACAGCGGAATGCGCGTCAGCGTGCGCGTGAGCGGATCGTTGTCGATGCCGATGATCGCGACCTGTTCCGGCACCGCGATGCCGGCGATCAGGCACGCCTGCAGCAGATGCCGCGCGCGCGCATCGGTCACGGCGATCACGCCGACCGGCTTCGGCAGCGCGTGCAGCCAGCCGATCAGTTGCTCGATCGCATGATTCCAGCCCGACGCGCTGGTCGACAGCCCGCGGTAGATCGGCGCGTCGAGCCCGTCCGCGCGCGCGAGCCGGTCGAACGCGAGCTCGCGCTGCTGCGCCCAGCGGTTTTCCTGCGCGACCGGCAGGCTGTACATCGCGAAATGCGCGAGGCCGGCCCCGATAAGGTGCGTATAGGCGAGCGACACGAGCTTCGGGTTGTCCGTCGCAATATATGGGACATCGTCCGGGTACTGCGTCGGGTCCTCGTACGACGATCCGATCGCGACGATCGGCAGCGGCGAGCCGGCGAGCGCGTCGGCGACGGCCGGGTCGTCGAAGTCCGCGATGATGCCGTCGCCGTCGAAACGCTCGATCCCGGTGAGCCGGCAGCGGAAATCGTCTTCGAGGAACAGGTCCCACACGACGCGCGTCGTGTGCAGGTACTGGCCGATGCCGCTGATGATTTCGCGGTCGTAGACCTTGTTCGCGTTGAACAGCAGCGCGATGCGGTGCGGTGTCTGGGCGGATGGGGCGCGTGTCATCTCGGTGTCGGGGCGCGCGCGTGGCGGGCGCGGTGCCGTTGTCTCCGGGGGCGCGCTCGCGGAGGCGGCGCGCGGTGTCTGGTGTACGGCGATTGTAGGACGGAACGCGCGCCGCACGCGTACGACTGGCAAGAAACATCAAGCGCGCTGCGCAATTTCGCAATTGCCGGCCGGCAGGCGCGGGGGCACGATCCAGCCAACCGAATTCGGCCGCGTGCGTCGCCGCGACGCGCGTTGCGCTGCAACAAGAACCTGCACGGAGACACCATGTCGTATTTCGAACATATTCCCGCCATTCGCTACGAAGGCCCGCAGTCGGACAATCCGCTCGCGTATCACCATTACGACCCTGAGAAGCGCGTACTCGGCAAGACGCTCGCCGAGCATCTGCGGATTGCGGTCTGCTACTGGCACACGTTCGTGTGGCCGGGTCACGACATCTTCGGGCAGCCCGCGTTCCAGCGACCGTGGCAGCAGCCGGGCGATGCGCTCGAACGCGCGCGGCAGAAGGCGGATGCGGCATTCGAGTTCTTCACGAAGCTCGGCACGCCGTTCTATACGTTCCACGACACCGACGTCGCACCGGAAGGCGACAGCCTGCGCGAATACGCGGCCAATTTCGCGCGGATGGTCGACTATCTCGGCGAGCGCCAGCAGGCGAGCGGCGTGCGGCTGTTGTGGGGCACCGCGAACCTGTTCTCGCACTCGCGCTTCGCGGCCGGCGCCGCGACGAATCCGAACCCCGACGTGTTCGCCTGGGCCGCGACCCAGGTGTGCCATGCGCTCGACGCGACCCACCGGCTCGGCGGCGAAAACTACGTGCTGTGGGGCGGACGCGAAGGCTACGAGACGCTGCTCAATACCGACCTGAAGCGCGAGCGCGACCAGTTCGCCCGCTTCCTGTCGATGGTGGTCGAGCACAAGCACCGGATCGGCTTCAAGGGCGCGCTGCTGATCGAGCCGAAGCCGCAGGAGCCGACCAAGCACCAGTACGACTACGACGTCGCGACCGTGCACGGCTTCCTCGTGCAGTACGGGCTGCAGGACGAGATCCGCGTGAACATCGAGGCGAATCACGCGACGCTCGCCGGCCATTCGTTCCATCACGAGATCGCGAACGCGTTCGCGCTCGGCGTGTTCGGCAGCGTCGACGCGAATCGCGGCGATCCGCAGAACGGCTGGGATACCGACCAGTTCCCGAACAGCGTCGAGGAGCTGACGCTCGCGTTCTACGAGATCCTGCGCCACGGCGGCTTCACGACCGGCGGGATGAACTTCGACGCGAAGGTGCGACGCCAGAGCATCGATCCGGAAGACCTGTTCTACGGCCACGTCGGCGCGATCGACGTGCTCGCGCTCGCGCTCGAACGCGCGGCGGTGCTGGTCGAGAACGACCGGCTCGACGCGCTGCGCCGGCAGCGCTACGCGCAGTGGGACGATGCATTCGGTCGCAAGATCCTGTCGGGCGGCTATACGCTGGAATCGCTGGCGGCCGACGCGCTCGCGCGCGGTGTGGATCCGCGGCATGCGAGCGGTGCGCAGGAGCGGCTGGAGAACATCGTGAACCAGGCGATCTACGGGCTGCGCTGACGCCATGTACATCGGACTCGATCTCGGCACGTCGGGCGTGAAGGCGGTGCTGCTCGACCGCGACGGCGCGGTGCGCGCGAGCGCGAGCCGCCCGCTTGCGGTGAGCCGGCCGCAGCCGCGCTGGTCCGAGCAGGCGCCGCGTGACTGGTGGGAGGCCGCTTGCGGCGCGCTCGCCGCACTGGTGGCGGATGCGCGTTCGGCCGGCATCGATCCGCGCGACATCGACGCGCTCGGGTTGACCGGCCAGATGCACGGCGCGACGCTGCTCGATGCGCATGGCGACGTGCTGCGCCCCGCGATTTTGTGGAACGACGGCCGGGCCGACGCCGAGTGCGACGAACTCGAACGGCTCGCGCCCGCGCTGCGTACGGTGGCCGGCAACATCGCGATGCCGGGCTTCACCGCGCCCAAGCTGTTGTGGGTGCGGCGCCACGAGCCCGACGTGTTCGCGCGCATCGCCTACGTGCTGCTGCCGAAGGATTATCTGCGCTACCGGCTGACCGGCGCGTTCGCGACCGATCCGTCGGATGCCGCGGGCACGCTATGGCTCGACGTCGCGAAGCGCGATTACGACGACACGCTGCTCGCCGTCTGCGGGCTGTCGCGCACGCAGATGCCCGCCGTATTCGAGGGCAACCGCGTCACCGGCACGCTGCTGCCGGCCGTCGCACGGGCGCTGGGCCTGCGCGAGATCCCGGTGGTGGCCGGCGGCGGCGACAACGCGGCCGGCGCGGTCGGCGTCGGGATCGTGCGGCCCGGTGACGCGCTGCTGTCGCTCGGCACGTCGGGCGTGTATTTCGCGGTGTCGGACGGGTTTCGCGCGAATCCCGAATCGGCGGTGCACAGCTTCTGTCATGCGCTGCCCGATACGTGGCACCTGATGTCCGTGATGCTGAACGCGGCCGGCTGCGTCGACTTCACCGCGCAGCTGGCCGGTTACGACGGCGTCGCGGCGCTGCTCGACGATGCCGAGCAGAACGCACGCGCGAGCCGCCCGTGGTTCCTGCCGTACCTGAGCGGCGAGCGCACGCCGCACAACGACGTGAACGCGAAGGGTGTGTTCTATGGGCTCACGCCGGACACGCGGCGCGCGGATCTCGCGAACGCGACGCTCGAAGGCGTCGGCTTCGCGCTGCTCGACGGCATCGACGCGCTGCATGCGGCCGGGCTCGCCCCCGACAGCATCACCGTGATCGGCGGCGGCTCGCGCAGCGCGTACTGGACGCAGATGCTCGCCGACCTGAGCGGCCGTGCGCTGACGTTGCGCGAGGGCGGCGAAGTGGGGCCGGCGCTCGGCGCCGCGCGCCTTGCGCATCTCGCGCTCGAGCCCGATGCGCGGCTCGACGACGTGTGCCCGCAGCCGCCCGTCGTCGCGGTGCGCGAGCCCGATCCCGCGCGGCACGCGTGGTATCGCGATGTGCGGCGGCCGACGTTTCGCGCGCTGTATCGTGCGCTCGAACCGGTGTTTGCGACGGGCGCTTGACACGCACGTTGCAGTGAATCGATGCGGGCGGTGCAATCCGGCGGCCGCCCGCGGTTCGTGAGTGGTTCCATAACAAGGAGTGGAGACATGAAATCCGTGACGCGTCGTACCGTATTGAGTTCGCTTGCCGGCGCCGCCGCGCTGGCGATTCTCGCGCTGGGCACGCCGCTCGCTCACGCGAGCAAGGACAAGCCCGAGATCGGCTTCTGTATCGACGACCTGCGCGTCGAGCGCTGGTCGCGCGATCGAGACTATTTCGTCGCGGCCGCGACGAAGCTCGGCGCGAAGGTGTCGGTGCAGTCGGCCGACGCGAGCGAGGCGCGGCAGATTTCGCAGATCGAGAACCTGATCTCGCGCGGCGTCGACGTGATCGTGATCGTGCCGTTCAACTCGAAGACGCTCGGCAACGTCGTCGCCGAAGCGCGCAAGGCCGGCATCAAGGTCGTGTCGTACGACCGCCTGATTCTCGACGCGGACGTCGACGCGTATATCTCGTTCGACAACGAGAAGGTCGGCGAGCTGCAGGCGCAGGGCGTGTTCGACGCGAAGCCGAAGGGCAACTATTTCCTGCTGGGCGGCGCGCCGACCGACAACAACGCGAAGATGCTGCGCGAAGGACAACTGAAGGTGCTGAAGCCCGCGATCGACCGCGGCGACATCAAGGTCGTCGGCCAGCAGTGGGTGCCCGAATGGAGCGCGTCGACCGCGCTGCGGATCGTCGAGGACGCGCTGACCGCGAACAACAACAAGATCGACGCGATCGTCGCATCGAACGACGGCACGGCCGGCGGCGCGATCCAGGCGCTCGCCGCGCAGCATCTGGCCGGCAAGGTGCCGGTGTCCGGGCAGGATGCGGATCTCGCGGCGGTCAAGCGCGTAATCGCCGGCACGCAGACGATGACCGTCTACAAGCCGCTGAAGCTGATCGCGAGCGAAGCCGCGAAGCTCGCGGTCGATCTCGCGAAGGGCGCGAAGCCAGCGTTCAACGCGCAATACGACAACGGCAAGAAGAAGGTCGACACGGTGCTGCTGCAGCCGACGCTGCTGACCAAGCGCAACGTTGACGTCGTCGTGAAGGACGGCTTCTATACCCAGGCCCAATTGGCGAGCCAGTAAACGGACGACGGACGCGACGCGCGGCCGCCGCGACGGCGGCCGCGCCTACTGCGAGGCATGAACGAATGACGGAACCCTTGCTGACGATGCGCGGCATCGTCAAGGCATTCGACGGCGTGAAGGCGCTCGACGGCATCGACCTGACCGTGCGCCCCGGCGAATGCGTCGGGCTGTGCGGCGAGAACGGCGCCGGCAAGTCGACGCTGATGAAGGTGCTGTCGGGCGTGTATCCGCACGGCACGTGGGACGGCGAAATCCGCTGGGAAGGCGCGCCGCTCGTGGCGTCCGGCGTGCGCGACACCGAGCGCGCGGGCATCGCGATCATCCATCAGGAGCTGATGCTCGTACCCGAACTGTCGGTGGCCGAGAACATCTTCCTCGGCAACGAGATCACGCTGCCGGGCGGGCGCATGCACTTCGCGGCGATGGTCCGGCGCGCGGAGGAGCTGCTGCGCGAACTGCGGATCGACACGATCAACGTCGCGCAGCCGGTGATGAACTACGGCGGCGGCCACCAGCAGCTGATCGAGATCGCGAAGGCGCTGAACAAGCAAGCGAGGCTGTTGATCCTCGACGAACCGTCGTCGTCGCTGAGCGCGTCGGAAACGCGGATCCTGCTCGACATCGTGCGCGACCTGAAGCGGCGTGGCGTGGCATGCGTCTACATCTCGCACAAGCTCGACGAAGTGGCGGCCGTGTGCGACACGGTCACCGTGATCCGCGACGGACGCCATGTCGCGACCGAGCCGATGGCCGCGCTGACCACCGACCGGATCATCGCGATGATGGTTGGCCGCGAGATCCGCGACCTGTATCCGCGCGAACCGCACGAGATCGGCGACGTCGTGCTCGACGTGCGCCACGTGACGTGCCGCGACGTGACGAACGCGCGCCGCAAGCGCGTCGACGACGTGTCGTTCAGCGTGCGGCGCGGCGAGATCGTCGGCGTGGCCGGGCTCGTCGGCGCGGGCCGCACCGAGTTGATGCAGGCGATCTTCGGCGCGTATCCGGGCGCGTGCACGGCGACCGTGACGATGAACGGCCGGCCGCTGTCGATCCGCTCGCCGGCCGACGCGATCCGCGCCGGCATCGCGATGGTGCCGGAGGACCGCAAGCGCCACGGCATCGTGCCGCAGCTCGGCGTCGGCCACAACATCACGCTGGCGGTGCTGCAGCGCTTCGCGGCGCGCGGGCGGATCGACGCGGCCGCCGAGCTCGACGCGATCCGCACCGAGATGCAGCGGCTGTCGGTGCGTGCCGCGCATCCGTTCCTGTCGATCGCGAGCCTGTCGGGCGGCAATCAGCAGAAGGCGGTGCTCGCGAAGATGCTGCTGACCGAGCCGCAGGTGCTGATCCTCGACGAACCGACGCGCGGCGTCGACGTGGGCGCGAAGGCGGAGATCTACCGGCTGATCTTCGCGCTGGCCAAGCGCGGCGTCGCGCTGATCGTCGTTTCGTCGGAGCTGCCGGAGGTGCTCGGTCTCGCCGATCGCGTGCTGGTGATCGGCGAAGGCGAGTTGCGCGGCGATTTCGTCAACCGGGACCTCACGCAGGAACAGATTCTCGGCGCCGCGCTGAAGCCCGCGCGGCTGCCCGCCGAACCCACCGCAGCGAGTGCGATATGAATTCCGAACTTTCTTCCTCGACCCCGGCCACGCCGGATACGGATGCGCGTCGTCCCGACGGGCGCGCGCCGCGGCTGGCGTTGCGCCACGTCTTCACGCGCTACAAGGTGCTCGCGCTGCTGTTCGCGGTCGTCGCGATCTGGGCGTTCTTCTCGGTGCTGACGGACGGCGCGTTCGTCACGCCGCGCAACGTATCGAACCTGCTGCGGCAAATGTCGATCACCGGCATGCTCGCGTGCGGGATGGTGTTCGTCATCATCGCGGGCGAGATCGACCTGTCGGTCGGCTCGCTGCTCGGGCTGCTCGGCGGCGTTGCCGCGATCCTCGACGTCAACCGCCACTGGCCGGTCGCGGCGACGGTCCCGGCCGTGCTCGCGCTCGGCGTGCTGATCGGGCTCTTCAACGGCTGGTGGTCGACCTATCGGCGCGTGCCGTCGTTCATCGTCGGGCTCGGCGGGATGCTCGCGTTTCGCGGCATCCTGCTTGGCGTAACCGGCGGGTCGACGATCGCACCCGTGTCGGACGGCTTCGTGTTCATCGGGCAGGGCTATCTGCCGCGCGTCGCCGGGGACGGCCTCGCGGTGCTGCTGTTCGTGGTCGCGACGCTGCTGGTGGTGCGGCAGCGCGGCACGCGCCGGCGTTACCGGCTCACGGTTGCGCCGTTGTGGCAGGACGTCGCGAAGATCGTCGGCGCGGGCGCCGTGCTGTTCGCGTTCGTCGCGACGCTCGACCGTTACGGCGGCATTCCGGTGCCCGTGCTGCTGCTGCTCGTGCTGCTCGGCGTGTTCTCGTGGATCGCGACGCAGACCGTGTTCGGCCGGCGCATCTATGCGGTGGGATCGAACCTGGAGGCGACGCGGCTGTCGGGCGTGGATACCGATCGCGTGAAGCTCGTGATCTTCGCGCTGATGGGGCTGATGTGCGCGTTCGCCGGCCTCGTCAACACGGCGCGGCTCGCGGCCGGGTCGCCGTCCGCCGGCTCGATGGGCGAACTCGACGCGATCGCCGCGTGCTTCATCGGCGGCACGTCGATGCGCGGCGGGTCGGGCACCGTCTACGGCGCGCTGATCGGCGCGCTCGTGATGGCGAGCCTCGACAACGGGATGTCGATGCTCGACGTCGACGCGTACTGGCAGATGATCGTCAAGGGCGCGGTGCTGGTGCTCGCGGTGTGGATCGACGTGGTGTCGCGGTCGAACCGGCGGTGACGCGCCGGCCGGTCGCGAGTCGACGAAGAGGCAGACCATGGAACGAGACACGATGCGCGTGCCGGATGCTTCCGTGCGGGTGGCCGGGCCGTTCGCGATGCCGGATGCCGGTTCCGTGCTGGACCTCGATGACCCGCGCGACCGCCAGGTGATCGCGGATGCACTGCGCGCGCTGCTGCGCGAGCGTTCCGAAGCGCTCGCGTTCGCGATGCGCATGGCCGACCAGTGCGGCCGGCCGCGGCCCGATGCGGCCGATTTCGCGCTGACCGACATCATTCGGCTCGCACGCGTCGTCGAGCGGATCGAGCGGGACGGCGCGTCGCAGCGCGCCGCCGTGCCCGCGGGCGGGCGCTGAACGGCGAGGCGACCCCGCGCGCCGGCCGCGGGGCGAAAGCGCCACGCGTGCCGCGCGGTCGACGTTCAACGCGGCGAATCCATCGAATCGCACGCCGATCGGGGGACGAGGATTCCTCGAGTCGCGTGTGACGTGGGCGTTTCCTTACAACGCGTAATTGACCCGCCCGGTCCTGACGCGCACCATGCGCGGTTGCCGCCGCTTCCCGCCACTGTCATCGTTTGCGTTCAGGATGGCATGACGTGTGGCGGCCGGAGCCGCCGGTGCGGGCGAAGCGGGGACGCTGCGGCAGATGCCTGACCGACGGCCCTCCGCTTCGCGGTGCCGGGACGCCCGGCGACAGCGGCACGCTTTCGATGAAGTTCGAACCCAGGGCCGCGCGCGGGCGTGTCCGCAACGACCAAGGGAGACGCATGAGCGGCATGAAACGGATGAAGGACAACGCGGGCGACGCTTCGCGACCCGAGTGGATGTCGGACGATGCGCTCTCGCGGCGCACGTTTCTCCACAGTCTGGGCGCATTGGCGATGCTCGCCTGCGGCGGGACGTTCGGCGGTGCGAGCGCCGCATTCGCCGCGGTATCGCCGGGCTCGACGGCGGCCTTCGTCCATCCGGGCCTGCTGCATACGCAGGCCGATTTCGATCGCGTCGCGCAAAAGGTGATGACGCACGCGCAGCCGTGGTTCGACGGCTGGTCGGTGCTGATCGCGAACAGCCACGCAAGCCGGTCGTGGCAGCCGCGGCCGCAGGTCGAAATCGATCGCGGCGGCAGCGGGCCGCAGAACTATGGAATCCTGTACAACGACGTCGCCGCCGCCTATGCGTGCGCGTTGCGCTGGAAGGTGACCGGCGACAAGCTGTATGCGGACACGGCCGTGCGGATCATGAACGAATGGGCGGCGACGCTGAAGCGCCTGGGCGGCGATTCGAACGTCGACCTCGCGGCCGGGCTGTACGGCTACGAGTTCGCGAATGCCGGCGAAATCATGCGCGGCTATCCGGGCTGGGCGGCGGCGGATTTCGCCGCGTTCCAGCGGATGATGCGCACCGTGTTCTACCCGATCAACACCGATTTCCTGCATCGCCACAACAATACCGAGATCACGCACTACTGGGCGAACTGGGATCTGTGCAATATCGCGTCGATCCTCGCGATCGGCGTGCTGTGCGACGACCGTCCGCTGTTCGACGAGGCGATCGACTATTTCCGCGCGGGGCCGGGCAACGGCGCGATACCGCAGGCGGTGTATTACCTGCATCCGGGCCATCTCGGCCAGTGGCAGGAGAGCGGCCGCGACCAGGGGCACAACACGCTCGGCATCGCGCTGGCCGGCGCGATCTGCGAGATGGCGTGGAACCAGGGCGTCGATCTGTACGGCCATGACAACAACCGTTTTCTTGCCGGCGCCGAATACGTCGCGAAAGCGAACCTGCGCCAATCGCCCGACGGCCCGTTCTTCGACGTGCCCTACGTGACCTACTCGAACGTGAACGTCACGCAAACGCAGTTCGCGACCGGCGGCCAGGGCGGGGTCCGGCCGTGCTGGGCGCTCGTATACAACCACTACGTGAACCGCAAGGGGCTCGCGGCGCCGTGGTCGAAACGCTTCGCGCTCGCGGCGCAGCCCGAGGGCGGCGGCGGCAACTACGGGCCGAACAGCGGCGGCTACGACCAGCTCGGCTACGGCACGCTGATGTACACGCGCGATCCGGCCGCGCCAGCGTCCGCGCCGAGCGGGCTGACCGCCCATGCGAGCGCCGGGCGCGCGGTGCTGTCGTGGTGGGGCGTGGCGAACGGCACGCACTACACCGTGAAGCGCGGCGCGGCGCCGGGCGGCCCGTACACCACCGTGGCGACCGGCATCGTCGACCCGCTGACGTGGACGGACAACCCGGCCGCGGGCACCTGGTATTACGTTGTGAGCGCAACCACATCGACCGGTGAAACGCAGCATTCCGCGGAGGTGCGCGTGGTGACCGGCCAGCAGTTGCAGATCTGGCTGCCGTTCGACGAATCGCGCGGCGTCGCCGCCGCCGATCGCAGCGGCAACGGGCACCCCGGCGCGCTGGTCGGCGGGGCGGCGTTCGCGCCCGGGCGCAACGGCAATGCGCTGTCGCTCGACGGTGCGGGCAGCCATGTCGCGCTTGCGGCGGGCGTGCTGGCCGACATCTCGGATTTCACGGTCGCGGCATGGGTGTGCGCGCGCACCGTGCGCAAGTGGTCGCGGGTGTTCGACTTCGGCGCCGGCACCGGGCGCTACATGATGCTCACGCCGCTGGCCGACACCGGCGCGCTGCGCTTCGCGATCACGGTCAACGGGCCGCACGGCGAGCGGCGCATCGATGCGAAGGCCCCGTTGCGTGCCGCGCAGTGGGCGCACGTGGCAGTCACGCTGGCGGGGACGACGGCCACGCTCTATGTCGACGGCGCAGCCGTCGGCAGCGCGACCGACGCGTTTCTCGCGCCGTGGCGGCTTGGCCCGACCGCGAACAACTGGATCGGGCGCTCGCAGTTCGCGGCCGATCCGGCCTTCGATGGCCTCGTGAGCGATTTCCGCGTGTACCACGGGGCGCTGACGGCGGCGCAAGTCGCCGCGCTTGCGCGGTAGGCCCGCCGCACGCTGCGATGGGGCGAGACGCCCGACGCCGGATTTCCGGCGTCGGGGCGCCTTTGACTCCCGTGCGATTTTCCGGTCAGGTACCTTCACGCCTGATCACGGTCGACGATCATGGCGATAGCCGGGGCCGGCCGAGCGCTTTCCGCGAATCGCTCGCGCTCGTATCGAGGGCGTCAACTGGTCAACTGGCGCGGCCCTTTCGACTTTCCCGTGGCACTGCATGCAGAGGATCTTGTCGAGCATCGAGGCCGACCCTCCCTTTCCGTCAGCGAGTCCGCGCGCCTGACGACGTGTGGACTGGCACTGGCGAGCGACGGGCACGCGTCGGGCAGCAACGGCGGGGCCCGGCGCAAGGGGTGACTGCGAACGCGTATGTCGATGGCGGCAAGGCGCCCCAGGCGCTTGCGATCGTCGGGATTCGCCACCGTGCATGGCGATCGTGACGGCTTCGCATGACATGCAATACGCTATTCTGTCGTCCTCAACCGCCAGCCCGATCCGATGAAGCGTCCGTCGTTTTCCACCCAACTCGTCATGCTCTGGGCACTCGTCGCGGCGCTGTGCGCGACGCTGGTCGCGGTCGTCTGGGTCACGGCGAGTTCCGCCGAGAGTCAGCAGGTGGCCAGCGCGAAGGCCGCCGGCGCGTCGGCATGCGAAGCAGTCGCGTCGCGTTACGGTGCGTCTTCCGCGTCGGCAGGCGCCGGGCCCGCTCCGGAGCTGATGCACGCGATCCTCGACATGGTGCTGTCCCGTGCGCCCGACATGGAGGGCGGGTTCTGGATGCCCGGCGCCGCTCCGGCGGCGAGCGGCTTTCTCGCGTACTCCTTTCCCACCTATCAGGGCAGCGGCGTCAAGCACGACGTTCCGGAAGCGGAAACGCCGCTGATTCTCCGCACGCTGCGCGCCGCGGCCGCGACGCATGCCGCGACGGCGAACGTCGTCGAAGGCGCGCAGGATGCGGTGATCGCGGCGGCCTGCCCGGTACGCGGCGGATCGGGGCTCTACGTGTGGATGCTGACGCGTGCGCGCCCGCCGCTGGGCCGGCACGGGGAATTGCTGGCCACGGGCCTCGCGGCCGTGCTCGCGGTGATTCTGGCGATCGCGGCGGTGCTGGCCGTGGCGCTGCGCCGATGGAAGCGCAATCTCGCGCGGATCGAGAGCGGGCTGGGGCCCGACGGTCGCGAGCATCAGCTGCCGTACGTCGGCGAACCCGATCTCGACCGCGTCATCGATGCGTTCAACGAGCGGGCGCGGCGCGCCGACCAGTTGCAACAGCAGGCCGACGAGCTCCGGACGCGCCTCGCGCAGGCCGAGCGCTTCGGCATGCTGGGCAAGCTGGCCGCGCAGGTCGCGCACGAAATTCGCAATCCGATGGGCGCGATGCGGCTGAAGGCTGAAAACGCACTGGCGGGCGACGGCCGGCGGCAGCAGGACGCACTGCGCGTGATCCTCGCGCAGATCGAGCGCGTCGATGCGCAATTGTCGAGCCTGCTCGCGCTGACGCAGCCGGTGCGCCCGCATGCGGCACGTGTCGACGTCGACGCGTGGCTCGCGCAGGTCGTCGACGCGCATCGCGAGCTCGCGCAGCGGCAAGCGATCGACCTGACGTTCTCGCTCGCGGGGCAGGCCGAACGGCTCGCGTGGCCGTCGGATCGTCCCGCTTTCGATCCCGACCAGATGCGGCGGGCGCTCGACAATCTGCTGCTCAACGCGCTGTACCACGCGGGCGACGGCGGTGCGGTCACGCTTGCCGCCGAACGGCGCGCGTTCGCGGGGCGCGACTGGCTGCGCATCACCGTATCGGACAGCGGCCCCGGCGTGCCGGCCGCGCAGCGCGAGCGGATTTTCGAGCCGTTCGTGACGGGCCGCGCGGACGGCACGGGTCTCGGTCTTGCCGTCGTCCGCGAAGTGGCGGCGGCGCACGGCGGGCACGCGCGCCTCGACGGGGGCGCCGCATTCGTGATTGAAATTCCATGGCAAACATCCTCATAGTCGACGACGACGCGGCCTTTCGCGACAGCCTCGCCGAAACGCTCGCCGATCTCGGTCATCGGGTCGTCGAGGCCGCAACCGGTCGCGCCGCGCTCAGCGCGCTGCGCGACGGCGGCGGCAACGGTATCGAATGCATCTTTCTGGATTTCCGCCTGCCGGATCTGGACGGGCTGGCCGTGCTCGCGCAACTGCGTGACGACCCTGCGCTGGCCGCGATTCCGGTCGTCATGCTGACGGCCCATGCGACCAGCGACAACACGATCGAAGCGATGCGGCTCGGCGCATTCGATCACCTGACGAAGCCGATCGGGCGTCGCGACATCGCGCAACTGCTCGAACGCATCGTGTCGGCGAATCAGCCGCCCGCGCTCGCGCCGTCCGACGACGGTTTCGCGGGCGAACCTTCGGCGGACCGACCGCAACTGCTGGGCGTGAGCGCCGCGATGCGCGACGTGCAAAAGCAGGTCGGCCGCGCCGCGATGAGCGACGCGACCGTGCTCGTGACCGGCGAGACGGGCACGGGCAAGGAGGTGGCGGCCCGCGTGCTGCATGCCGCATCGGCCCGGCATGCGGGGCCGTTCGTCGCCGTCAACTGCGCGGCCATCCCGGCCGACCTGCTCGAAAGCGAGTTGTTCGGGCATCGTCGCGGCGCGTTCACGGGGGCGCATGCCGATCGCGCGGGGCGGCTCGTCGAAGCCGACGGCGGGACGCTTTTTCTCGACGAGATCGGCGACATGCCCGCCGCGATGCAGGCGAAGCTGCTGCGCGCGCTGCAGGAGCGCGAGGTGATGCCGCTCGGCGCGGATCGCCCGACCGCGATCAACATTCGCGTCGTGGCTGCGACGCACCGCGACCTCGCCGCGGCCGTCGCGAACGGCACGTTCCGCGAAGATCTGTTCTATCGGCTGAACGTCATTCCGCTGCACCTGCCGCCGCTCGCGGAGCGTGTGGCCGACATCCTTCCGCTCGCCGCGCATTTCCTCGGCAGCGCGGCAGGCACGCGCGCGCTGCATCTGACGAACGACGCGCAGCGCGCGCTGCTCGATCACCGCTGGCCGGGCAACGTGCGGGAACTGCGCAACGTGATGGAGCGCGCGGCCGCGCTCGCCCCCGGGCCGGCCGTCAGCGCGGCCGATCTCGGCCTGGCCGCCGTGCCGGCGCGCGAGCCGGGCGCCGGGGCGGTGCCGGCGCACCTGCTCGACATGCCGCTGCCCGATGCGCTGGCGACGGTCGAGCGCGCGGCGATCCTGCACGCGCTCGAGCGCGCGAACGGCAATCGTGCGGAGGCCGCGAGGCAGCTCGGCATCGGCCGCCAGTCGCTCTATGCGCGCATGGCGAATCTCGGGATCGAGCGCGACGACTAGTCGCGCCGTTTCGACTGTCGGGAACGCCGACATCCGGTGAAGCGACGTGTCGGGAAATCCGACATGTTTCGCGCGCGTCGTCGTTCGGCGCATGGCAGAGCGGTGCATCGCAGGTTGGCACGGGTATTGCGGATACCGATGCATCGTAATCCATTGCCGGAGCCCGTCATGAAGCCGTACCCGTCTGTCGTTCGATCGCGGTCGTCGCGCCGTGCCGCCGTTCGCCGGTCATATCGTGCGCTTTGCGCTGCCGCACTCGTTGCCGTCGCAACGGTCAGCGCGGCGCAGGTGCCGCCCCCACCGCGTGCGGAAGACCCGGCCGGCGCCATGCCGCCGCCGCCTGCCCCGCCCGGGCCTCGCGCGCTTTTGCCTGCCGTGCCCGGCAACGCCATCGCCCCGGATGCGCTGGTTTCAGGCACGCTGTCGCGGCTGACGATCAATCCGGAAGGCGCCGTCGACGGCTTCGTGCTGACCGACGGCACGCTCGTCCGCGTGCCGCCGCATCTCGGTTCGCAACTGACGGCGCTCGTGCGGTCGGGCCAGCGCGTCACGGTAGCCGGCGAACGACGCGTCGACGATGAAATCCATGCACGCGTGATCCGCAACGACGGCACCGGCGCGTCGCTGTCCGATCAGCCGCCCGCGCCCGTCGCGCCCGTGCCGCCCATGCTGCGCGGCGTCAACCTCGCCCGCCTGAGCGTGTCCGGTGTCGTGCGTCGCGTGACGCACGCGCCGCGCGGCGAGCCGGACGGCGTGATGCTCGACAGCGGCGCGATCGTCAAGCTGACCGTTCCGGCCGCGCAGCAATTCGGCGCGTTGCTCGTCCCCGGCGAGCGCGTGGCCGCGGTCGGTTACGGCACGCGCAACGCATACGGCGAAGCGCTGCAGGCGACGGCGTTCGGCGCGCCGGGCCATGTCGTGAATCTCTACGACGATGCCGCGCGCTGATCGCGCGACGCTGTTCCTCCATCCATCGAAAGGAGTCCTGTCATGCACTGGATCGATCCCGCCTGCCTGCCCGAAACGCGCGGCCGCGTCACGCAGTTCCTGCTCAATCCGCACGGAGAAATCGACGGCCTGATCCTGAACGGCGACCTGCAGGTGCACGTACCGCCGCATCTGGACCGCGAACTGGTGCGCCATGTCGCGGTCGGCGACCGCATCCGCGTGCGGGGCGTCAAGCCGCGTCGCGCGGCGATGATCGCGGCCGTGCAACTGACCGGTCGCGGCGGCATCGACATCATCGACGCCGGCCCCGAGCACGCTGTCCCGCGGCCGCCGCGGCCGGCTCGGCAACCGATGGAATTGAGCGGAGAAGTCGCGTTCGGGCTGCATGGACCGAAAGGCGAGCTGAACGGCGCGTTGTTGACGAGCGGTGTCGCGCTGCGGTTGCCGTCGCATGCCGCGGAAGCATTGCACGACTACCTGCAGGCCGGCATCCATGTGCAGGCGTGGGGGCACGGCGTCGTCACGCCGCACGGCACGACGCTCGACGTGACCGACATTGCCGAGCTCGTCGATGCGGATGCCGAATGACCGTGCGACGGTGAGACGCCCATGAGACCGGCACGCGCGCTCGAGGCGCTCAACTTCTTCCTGGCCGACGTGCAGGCCGGCATCGGCCCGTTCATCGGCGTCATCCTGCTGTCGCGAGGCTGGGGCGCCGATGCAATCGGCTCGGTCATGACGCTGGCCGGGCTCGCCGCGATGGCCGCGACGCCGTTGGCCGGCGCGCTCGTCGATGCGGTGCGCGTGAAGCGGGCGCTGATCGTCGTGGCGACCGCGGCGACGGCGCTTGCGTCGCTGGCGATGATGTTCGTCCACAGCTATCCGGCGGTGGCGGCGTCGCAGATCCTGGCGGCGGTCAGCGGCGCGGTGCTGGCGCCGGCCGCCGCGGGCGTGACGCTCGGCATCGTGCGTCGGCAGGGTTTCGACCGGCAGTTCGGGCGCAACCAGATGGCGAACCACGCCGGCAACGTCGCCGGTGCGGCGCTCGCCGGGTGGCTCGGCTGGCACGTCGGATTCGACGCGGTGTTCGCGCTCGTCGGCGTGTTCACGGTCCTGGCGATCGTGAGCACGCTGGCGATTCCCGGGCACGCGATCGATCATGCGTGCGCACGTGGTCTCGATCCTGCCGGCACCGCGCCGAAAACGGATGCGACGCATCCCGATACGTTCACCGCGGCGTCGACGTCGCGCGTCGGCGGCCTGCGCACGCTCGCCGAGAACCGGCCGCTGGTGCTGCTCGGTGGGTCGCTCGCGCTGTTTCATCTCGGCAACGCCGCGATGCTGCCGCTCTACGGGATGGGCGTCGTCGTCACGCATCGCAGCAACGCGAGCGCGTTCACCGCACAGACGATCGTCATCGCGCAGTGCGTGATGATCGTGGCCGCGTGGCTCGCGCCCCGGCTGATTCGATCGCACGGCTACTGGCGGGTGCTGTTGTTCTCGTACCTCGTGCTGCCGGTGCGCGGGCTGGTCGCCGCGGCGTGGATGAGCGAAGCGGGCGTATGGCCGGTGCAGGTGCTCGACGGCATCGGCGCCGGACTGCAAAGCGTGGTCGTGCCCGCGCTCGTGGTTCGCCTGCTGCATGGCTCCGGCCGCGTGAATGCCGGGCAGGGCGCGGTCGCGACCGCGCAGGGTATCGGCGCGGCGCTCAGCCCGGTGCTGGGCGGCGTGCTCGCGCAGCACTTCGGCTATCCGGCCGCGTTCGTCGTGCTGGGCGCCGTGTCGACGGGCTCGCTCGCGCTATGGCTCGGCCATGCGCGGTCGCTGAGCAGCGTGTGCGGCAAGCCCGCCGATCTATCGGCGACATCGTCGTGACGGCGATGTCGATTCCCATGCCTCCGTCCACTTGCCCATGAATCCTGTTTCGCTTGCCTGGCTGATTTCCGCGCTCGCCACCGCGGGCGTCATCACGCGCCCATTCGGCTGGCCCGAGGCCACGTGGGCCGTGAGCGGCGCGCTGCTGCTGGTCGTGTTGAACCTGTTGCCCGTCGCCCAGGCGCTGGATGCCGTCGCGAAAGGCGGCGACGTCTATCTCTTTCTGACGGGCATGATGCTGCTGTCCGAGGCGGCCCGTCGCGAGGGGCTGTTCGACTGGGTCGCGACGCACGTCGTCAATCTCGCGCAGGGCTCGCCGCGGCGGTTGTTCGCGCTGATCTACGGGGTCGGCGTCGTCACCACGGTGTTCCTGTCGAACGATGCGACCGCCGTCGTGCTGACGCCCGCGATCCTCGCCGCCGCGCGCCGTGCGAAGGCCGATCCGATGCCGCTGCTGTTCAGCTGTGCGCTCGTCGCCAATGCCGCGAGTTTCGTGCTGCCGATTTCGAATCCGGCGAACCTGGTGCTGTACGGCGCGCACATGCCGCCGCTCGGCGTATGGGTCGCGCACTTCGCGGCGCCGTCCGTCGCGTCGATCGCGTGCACGTTCGTCATGCTGCGGATCGTGCAGCGACGTGCGCTCTCCGGGCGTTGCGCGTCCGGGCTGCCGGTGCAGCCGCTGACGGGCGGCGGACGCATCGCGTTGGCAGGCATCGCCGCAACGGCCGTCGCGCTGATGGCGGTGTCGGTCGCCGATCGCCCGCTCGGGTTGCCGACCGCGCTGGCGGGCGTCGTCACGGTCGCATGCGTGGTGATGCGGGATCGCGCGGCGGGCGTGCCGATCGTTCGCGCGATTTCGTGGAGCGTGCTGCCGCTCGTCGCGGGCTTGTTCGTCGTCGTCGAGACGCTCGACCGGATCGGCGCGGTGCGCGCGCTGGCGGGCCTGCTGCAGATGCTGATGCAAGGCGGCGAGCACGTCGCCGCGGCCGTGGCCGGCGTCGCGGTCGCGCTGGGGTCGAACGCGGTCAACAATCTGCCCGCCGGGCTGATCGCGAGCTCGACTATCCACGCCGCGCACAGCCCGCAAACGGTGGTCGATGCGATTCTGATCGGCGTGGATCTCGGTCCGAACCTGTCGATCACCGGATCGCTCGCGACGATTCTGTGGCTGGCGGCGATCCGGCGCGAAGGGCTGCAGGTCGGGTTCCGCGCATTCCTCGCGGTCGGCGCGTGCGTGATGCCGCCGGCGTTGCTGCTCGCGCTGGGCGCGCGGTTCGTGGTCGGCGGCTGACGCGCGATGCGCGTCGCGTCAGTCGTCCCGGCCGGCCTAGAACGAATAGGCGAGCGACGCGAACAGGCTGCGCGGCGCGCCCGGCGTGACCCACAAGCTGTTGTACGAGCTGACGTAGGTGGTGCGATTGAACAGGTTGTTCAGCACGACCGACGCACGCAGGTGCTTGTTGACCTGAACGTAGCCGTTCAGCTGCACGGTCGCGTAGGCCGGCAGTTCGAAGCCGTCCTGCGTGTTGGCCGTGTTGCCGGCGCGGCGCCCGACGTAGATCACGCCGGCGCCGGCGCCTGCCTTGTCCGCGAACGGCAGGGTCGTCTCGTACATCAGCAACGCGCTGCCGCTCAGACGCGGTACGTCGACGAGGCGTGAGCCGGGCGCGAGCACGGTATCGCGCGTGACCTCGGCGTCGACGTACGCGAAGTTGGCGATGCCGCGCAGGCCGTGCCCGAGATCGCCGCTCCATTCGAATTCGACGCCGCGGCTGCGCACTTCGCCGGCCGCGCGCGAGAAGCCGGCATTCGCCGGATCGGCGGTGAGCACGTTGCGCTTGGTCACGTAGAACGCCGAGACGGTCGTGAGCGAGCGCGCACCCGCCCATTTCGCGCCGGCTTCGTAGCCGTGGCCCTTTTCGGGATCGAATGCGTTGCCGCCGACGTCGGCGCCGTTGTTCGGTCGGAACGAATACGCGGTGTTCGCATAGAGCGACCACGTGGGGCTCATTTCATACACGACGCCGATACGCGGGCTCACCGCGGTCTGCAACTGGCTCGTCGTCACGCCCTTCAGACGGTTGTCGATCGACTGATGGAAGCGGTCCCAGCGCAGCCCGGCCAGAATCTTCCAGTGCGGCCCGAACGCGAGCGTGTCCTGCGCGTAGACGCCTTGTCCGTTATCGCGTTCGAGCAGGTTGGTCGCGGTGCGCGGCGTCGGCGCGGGCTGGCCGTAGACAGGATCGAAGATGTCGATCGCGTACGGCGCCGCGGCGCTCGGCGTGGAGCGCGCGACGAACTGGTCGTAGTTGAAGCGGTACGCATCGACGCCCATCACGAGCGTATGGCCGATGCCGCCCGTGCGGAACGTGCCGGTGGTTTCGAGGCGGCCTTGCAAATCGTTCGAGTGAAACGCGACTTGCCGGTAGCGGCGCCACAGCGTGCGGCCGTCCGGCTGCAATGCGAAGGCCTCGGACGAGCGCCCCGACAGGTCGGTGTTGCGTTGCGCGACGCCGGCATTGATCGACCAGCTTGAATCGAAGCGATGCTCGAGCGTGAACTGATGGCCCGTGTTGCGCACGTCGTAGTCGCCATCGCGCGGCTCGCCGAGAAAGCGCGACGCGGGGATCGCGCCAAGCTGGCCGTTGACCGCCAGCACGCCGCGATCGAGCGGCGCACGCTGACGCGCGCTCTCGAATTCGTAGTGCAGTGTCGTGTCCGCGCCGATGTCCCACGTGAACGACGGCGAGAACAGGTAGCGTTTGCTCGACACCGTGTCGCGAAAGCTGCCGTTGTTCTCGTTCATCGCGACGAAGCGGTACGCGAGCGATTTCGTGACGGGGCCGGTCGAATCGAGGGTCTGGCGCAGTGCGCCGTAGCTGCCGGCCGACACGCCGATGGTGTTCGCGCGTGCGAACTGCGGCTGCTTCGTCGTATAGCTAATGATCCCGCCCGGATCGCCGCGGCCATACAGCGCGGACGCCGGCCCCTTGAGCACTTCCATGCGCTCGAGGTTGACGGTGTCGCGCGGCACGCTCATCCCGCGATTCCACGAGAAGCCGTTGACCAGGTAGTCGGTGCCGGACGTGTTGCCGTCGCCGGCGAAGCCGCGCACCGCGTAGTTGTCCCACAGGCCGCCGAAGTTGTTCTGGCGCGAGACGCCTGCGACCCAGTCGTAAAGATCGTCGCCGCGGGTGGCGGACACGGTCTGGATCAGCTTCGTATCGACGCTGCTGACCGCGAACGGAATCTCCATCACGTCCGCCTCGCTGCGCGTCGCGCTCGTCGATTCGCGCGCGCGGAACGGCGCCGTCGCGCGTTGCGCGGACACCTCGATCGTGGGCAGCGACGTCTCCTGCGCGTCGGCCGCGCCCATGCCGGTCGTGCCGACGACGATGGCCATCGGTGCGGCCGCCCAGTTCCTCCTGCTCATACATCTCCTCTTTGTGTCGTTCGCGTTCGGGCACGGTGGGCGGCCTCGCGCCGACATCTGTGTTCCAAACAGTACATTTGCGCGGCAATTTAATGCAAATGAGAGGCATTTGCAATCGTAATTTTGAGAAAGGATGCGGGAAGGGAAACGGTGCGCGGCGCGGCCGCGGCCGATCTGGCGTGGGCGTTTCGTGAAATTCCGAATTGTGGGAAATACGCCATGTCGTGTTGACGATCGAATGGCGCCTTGACCTTCGTTGTGCCGAAGATTGACGAGAAATTCAGGGTAAACGTGGAACCTGGTGAATTGAAAAATGCGAAGTAGGTTGTTTGACAAATCCCGTAATTCGGTATTACAGTAAAAACACTTCAGTCAAACCCGTCGAGCAGCCGCATGAACATCCCACAGTTGGACAGCGATACCGAAGCAAGAAGCGGCGCGGGCGTCGTGCTCGCCACCGCGCGAGACGCCGGCGTCGACGTCTGTTTCGCCAATCCCGGCACGACGGAGATGCCGTTCGTCGGTGCGCTCGACGCCGTGGCCGGCGTGCGGTCGATCCTCGGGCTGTTCGAGGGCGTGTGCACGGGCGCGGCCGACGGCTACGGCCGCATGACCGGCAAGCCCGCGATGACGTTGCTGCACCTCGGGCCCGGCCACGCGAACGGCATTGCCAACCTGCACAATGCGCGCCGCGCCCGCACGCCGATCCTGAACATCGTCGGCGATCACACGCGCGAGCATCTGAAGCACGACGCACCGCTGACGTCGGACATCGAATCGCTCGCCCGTCCGGTGTCGGTGTGGTATCGCAGCGTGGCGCGCGACACGGATCTCGCGACCGATACGGCCGACGCGATTTCGGCCGCGATGGGCGCGCGGCGTGGTGTCGCGACCCTCGTGCTGCCCGTCGATCTCCAGTCGGCCCGGGTGCGCAGTGCGGCGTGGCCCGCCGTCGTGCGGCCGGCCGCGGTGACGTTCGATGCCGCTCGGGTCGAACAGGTGGCCGACCTGCTGCTCAGCGGTCATCGCGCCGTCCTGCTGATGGGCGCCCGCGCGCTGTCGGCGCGCGGGCAGCGAGCGGCGGCACGCATCGCGGCGGCCACCGGCGCGACCTGTTTCAGCGAAACCTTTCCTGCGCGAGCGGAGCGCGGCGGCGGCCTGCCGGACATCGACCGCCTGCCTTATTTCCCCGAGCCGGCGCTCGCGGCGCTGGCCGGCCGGCGCGTGGTGCTGGCCGGCGCGCTCGCGCCCGTCACCTACTTCGGCTACGAGGGCATTCCGGGCGAACTCGCGCGGCCCGAAGACATCGTGACGCTGGCAACGCCGGGCGATGCGGCCGACGACGCGCTGGAGGCGCTGGCCGATCGCATCGGCGCGGCGACGAGCGACGAGGGTGTGCGCGTCGAGCGCTGGCGCGTGGAGGACGGGCCGCTCACGCCGCAGGCCGTCGGCCGCGTGCTTGCGAATGCGCTGCCCGACGACGCGATCGTGTCGATCGAAGGCGGCACGTGCGGCTACCCGTTCGTGACCGCATCGGCGCGCGCGCGTCGTCACACCATTTTGACGAACACGGGCGGCGCGATCGGCCAGGGCCTGCCGGTGGCGCTCGGCGCCGCCGTCGCGTGCCCGGACCGCCGCGTGTTCGCGCTGCAGTCCGACGGCAGCGCGCAGTACACGATCCAGTCGCTGTGGACGATGGCGCGCGAGCGTTTGCCGATCGTGATGCTGATCGCATCGAACCGGCGCTACGGGATCCTGCAGACCGAACTCGCGCGCAGCGGCCTGCCGGCCGACACGCCGCACGCGAGCCGCCTGACGCAACTGGACGACCCGCCGATCGACTGGCTCGCGCTGTCGCGCGGCTACGGCGTGCCGGCCCAACGCGCGAGCGACGCGCATGCGCTGGTGCAAGCGCTCGACGACGCACTCGCGCATACCGACGGGCCGACGCTCATCGAAATGCAGTTGTCCTGATCGCGCGACCGACTCCTTTCTTCAATCCCGACTCTCACCTTTCATCGACATGGATCTGCAACTGCACGGAAAAGCCGCGTTCATCACCGGCGGCAGCATGGGCATCGGCAAGGCGGTCGCGCTCGAACTGGCGCGCGAAGGCGTCAACGTCGCGATCGCCGCGCGACGCATCGAACACCTCGAAGCGGCTGCCGCCGAGATTCGCACGGCGCTCGCGCCGCTCGGCGACGCGGCCGGCGCGATCCTCCCCGTCACGGTGGACACGACCGACATGGCGTCGATCGAAGCGGCGATGGCCGCGAGCGTCGAGCGTTTCGGCCGGCTCGACATCCTGCTGAACGGCGCCGCGCATCCGGGCGGGCTCGTGCGGACCGAACTCGAACACGCCGACCCGCAGGGACTGCTGCAGGACATCGACATCAAGGTGGTCGGCTACCTGCGCTGCGCGAAGGCCGCCGCACCCCACATGCGGCGCAACGGCTTCGGCCGGATCGTCAACATCGGCGGCCTGACGGGCCGCGGCAGCAAGCAGCTGTCCGGCATGCGCAACGTGGCGATCGTGCACCTGACCAAGACGCTGTCCGACCAGCTCGGACCGTTCGGCATCACGGTCAACACGATTCATCCGGGCGTCGTCGAGACGCCGCATATCCACGAGCTCTACGAGAAGGAAGCGCAGAAGCAGGGGCTGACGGCCGCGGAGGTCGAGGCCAACTACGTGAAGGTCACGCCGATCCGCCGCGTGCTGCAGCCGGAAGAAATGGGGTGGATCGTCGCGTTTCTCGCGTCGCCGAAGTCCGGCTCGATCACCGGCGAATCGATCGGCTGCGACGGCGGGCTCACGCGCGGCATTTTTCTCTGACACAAGGAGCACTTCATGACCGCAACCGTACTGGTCGCCACCGCCGGGCAAGGCATCCTGCGCTCGAACGACGACGGCAAGACCTGGCATCGCCTCGGGCTCGCCGAACCGATCGAATTCGACGGCATCGTGCGCGCGCTCGCGGTGTGCCCCGCGACGCCGTCGCGCGTCTATGCCGGCGCCGATTCGGGGCTGTGCATCAGCGACGATGGCGGCGCGCACTGGTTTCGGCCCGACAACCTGCTGAACGGGCAGACGGTCTGGTCGATCGCGATCGATCCGGCCAACCCGGCGGTGCTCTATGCGGGCACCGGCGCGCCGTCGCGCGCCGCGCTTTACAAGTCGAACGACGCGGGCGCGACGTGGGCGCGAACGGCGCCCGAGCTCCCGGAGTTTTGCTCGGGCGTCAATCGTCCGCGGCTGCTGACGATCTGCGTGGACCCGGACGACAGCCGCAACGTCTGGTACGGCGTGGAGGAGGGCGGCGCGTGGCGCAGCCGCGATGCCGGCGCGAGCTGGACGCGCGTCGATGGCCCCGGCACCGCGATCCGCAACAGCGACATTCACGCGATCGCCGTCCTGTCCGCCACGCAAGGCCGGCCGAAGACCACGGTGCTGCTGACGGTCAACGCGGTGTACGTGAGCGAGGACGACGGCCTGACGTGGGACGGCAAGCTGTCGCGCGACCGCTTCGACGGGCTGTACTACACGCGCACCGTCGTGCAACTGCCGGAGCCGGAAGGCGACCTGCTGATGGCGATCGGCGACGGCACGCCGGGCAGCCGCAGCCGCATCTACCGCTCGACCGATCGCGGTTACGCGTGGCACGAGACGGATCTGCACACGCCGCCGAACTCCACGTTCTGGGCGTTCGGCGTGCATGCGGCCCAACCGTCGCTCGTGTATGCGGGCACCAAGTACGGGCACCTGTTCCGCTCGCGCGACGGCGGCCGGAGCTGGGCCAAGGAATGGCGCGATTTCAGCGAGATCACGGCGGTCGCGTGGACGCCGTTCGAGGCGCCGCTGGCCGCCCACGCGCAGTCGACCCACTGAGCGGAGCGAACGATGACACCGTCCGATATCCGCCAACGCGCCCAACGTGCGAACGCGAGCGGCCTGCCGTTGCCGACGCCGCGCGTGCAGCGCACCCACCTGTCGCTGTTCGTACGCGATCCCGTTCGCTCGAGCATCTGGTACGCCGAGGTGCTCGGCATGACGGAAACCGCGCGCGGCGAGCAGTGGGTGTTCATGTCGTTCGGCCAGAAGCACCACGATATCGCGCTGATTCGCGCGGCGTCCGATGCGGAGCTCGGCACGATCGGCCTGCAGCACTACGGCCTCGAAATCGCCGGCGGGCTGACCGAATTGCGCCGCCTGTACGGGATGCTGATTCGCCGCGACGTGCCGATCGTCAAGATCACCGATCACAAGGTCGGGATCGGCGTGTATTTCACGGACCCTGACGGAAACCGGCTCGAATTCTTCTGCGAAATGGTCACGGACGACGAAGAGGGCAAGCGCGTGCTGCATCGATACAACGCGCCGAGCGATCCCTTCCAGCTCGAACCGCTGTTCGACTTCGACTGAGCCGCCACCTTTCCATCCGCATCATCGACATTTTATATAGGAATGCAAATGAGCAAGACCGCCAATTTCGAAGGCTTTCACATCCGCAAGTGGTACACGCAGATCGAGGATTCGCTCGCGAACGAAACCGGCCAGCTCGCGGACGGCGAGCCGTTGCGCAAGATCGTGATCGCCGCGGCCGTTCACAATCCGTATGCAGGGCGATTCAGCGAAAACCTCGACGACCTCGTGCGCCCGTCGCCCGCGCTCGGCAAGGAGTTTGCGCGACGCATCGAGTCGCTCGCCGACGGCCGCGCGATCGAGAGCTACGGCAAGGCGTGTCTGGTCGGTTCGGCCGGCGAATACGAACACGGCAACGCGTTCCTCACGTCGATCTTCGCGGAGCCGATCCGCGCGGCGTTGGGCGGCGGGAAATCGTGGGTGCCGTCGAGCGGCAAGCGCGGCCCGATCAACACGGTGATCGACGTGCCGCTCGCGCACAAGGATGCGCTCTACGTGCGCTCGCACTACGACACGGTGACGTGCCTGTTTCCCGATGCGCCGAACGACGACGAAGTGCTGGTGATCTTCGCGTTCGCGACGCGCGGGCGGCTGCATGCACGGCTCGGCGGCCTGAAGGCGAGCGAGATCGTCGGTCGCGACGGTCTGGTCTGATCGCGCATGCTGGACGAGGAGCACATGATGAACACGGCGTCCGCCAAGGATGGTTGGATCGACAACGATGGATTGCGGCTGCACTACGTGAGCTGGGGCCGCGACGATGCGCCGACCGTGGTGATGCTGCACGGCTTGCGCAGTTACGCGCATACCTGGGCGCCCGTCGCCGCTGCGCTGGTCGACCGCTACCGGGTCGTCGCGCTCGATCAGCGCGGGCGCGGGCTGAGCGACTGGGATCCGCGGCGGGACTATTACGCGGCGGCCTACGTGCGCGATCTCGACGCATTGGTGCGTGAACTCGATCTGCGACGATTCGTGCTGGTCGGGCATTCGATGGGCGGCGCCAATGCGTTCGTCTACGCGGCGGCGCAACCGGAACGGCGCGCCGAACGGCTCGCGGGCCTCGTGATCGAGGACATGGGCCCCGGGGCGTCGGCCGGCTCGCCGGGTTCCGAGCGCATCAAGCGCGAGCTGCAGGAAACGCCGGACGCGTTCGCGTCGTGGGACGACGCACGCGCGTTCTGGCGGCGCCAGCGGCCGAACATCGCGGAATCCGCGCTCGATTCGCGCCTCGCGCACTCGTTGAAAGAAGGCGAGGCCGGCCGGATCGTCTGGCGGCACGACGCGAAAGGGATCGCGGCCGCACGGCTGGCTGCGACGCCGGAGCAGCTCGTCCATCTGTGGCCGCTGATCCTCAACCTGCACGTGCCCACGTTGCTGTTGCGCGGCGGCGACTCGGATTTCCTGTCCGCGGACGTGGCGGCGGAAATGGCGGCAGCCAATGCGGAAATCGAGTGGATCGACATGCCGGGCGCGACGCATTACGTGCACGACGATCAACCCGATGCGTTCAATCGTGCATTGCGGTCGTGGCTCGATCGTCTCGACGATCCTGCATGGCGCAGCGGAGGCGTGGGCGAATGAAAGCGAACAACCGGAACCGGACCTCGGTCGCCATCGTCGGCGCGGGGCCGAACGGCGTCGCGATGGCGAATCTGCTCGGCCTTTACGGCGTCGCGACGGTGATCATCGAGAAGGCGGCGGACATCGTCGATTTTCCGCGCGCGGTCGGCATCGACGACGAAGCATTGCGGATGTTTCAGACAGCGGGGCTCGCCGACGAATTGAGCCGCGACATCATCCAGAACGTGCCGTTGCGCATGTTCAAGGCGAATGGCGAATGCTTTGCCGACATCCGCCCGTCGATGCGCGAATTCGGCTGGTGGCGCCGCAACATCTTCATGCAGCAATTGGCCGAACACACGCTGCGCGCCGGGCTGGCGCGCTATCCGCACGTCGCGCTGCGGACCGGCGAGGAAGTGGTCGGCGTTGAGCAGGACGACCGATGCGTCACGTTGCAGGTGCGCGACGCCGACGGCCGGCAGTATGCGCTCGACGCCGATTACGTCGTGGCGGCCGACGGCGGGCGCAGCCCGATGCGCGACTGGCTCGGCATCAAGCTGGCCGGCACGACGCACCCGATCAAATGGGTCGTGGTCGACGTGAAGAACGCCGGGCTCGACCAGCCGTGCACGGCGCTGAACTGCGACCCGCGCCGCCCGAACGTGTGCATCTATCTGCCGTTCAATTTCCGGCGCTGGGAGTTTCTCGTATTCCCGCACGAGGACGCCGAGGCGATCGCGCGGCCGGAATCGATCCGCGCGCTGATCGCGCCGTACGTCGACGACGTCGATCGTATCGAGATCGTGCGCGCACGAACCTATACGCACCATTCTCGCGTGGCCGAGCGTTTCGTGGCGGGCCGCGTGGCGCTCGTCGGCGACGCCGCCCACCTGAGCCCGCCGTGGATTGGCCAGGGCCTGAATGCGGGCTTGCGCGACGTCGGCAATCTCGCGTGGAAACTGGCAGGCGTCGTGAACGGCACGCTGGATCCCGGCGTGATCCCTACCTACGAATCGGAACGCCGCGACCACGCGAAGGCGATGATCGATCTCGCCGACACGTTCGGCGCGATGCTGATGCCGACCAACCGGGCCGTCGCGTTTCTGCGCGACCGGTTCCTCGGGCTCGCGCGATATGCGCCGGGCCTGAAGGACTACGTGCTGCAGATGCGCTTCAAGCCGATGCCGAGCTATACGCGCGGCGTCGTGCTGCCGGGCGCGCCGGGCGACGCGGCGGGCAGGATGATCGCGCAGCCCGACGTCGAAACCGCCGACGGCGTGCGCCGCAAGCTCGACGACGTGCTCGGCCCGTGGTTTTCGATCGTCGGCTGGCAATGCGATCCGCAGGCGTGCCTGAGCGACGACGATCGCGCGTACTGGACGGCGCTGGGCGCGACCTTCGTTCAGGTCAACCGCTCGCGTAGCGGGACGGGCCGCGCACGGCGTGTGACCAGCGCGCACGGCAGCGTGTGCGTCGAGGACGTCGACAACGTGCTGGCGACGTGGTTCGACCGGCATCGCGGCCCGCTCGTGGTCGTGCGCCCCGACCGCTACGTGGCCGCGCAGACGGATGCCGGCGGCATCGCAGGCGTCACCGCGGCGTTTCAGACGTTTGCACCGCGTCAACGGGAGACCGTGGATGTTTGTTGAGCAACGCACCTACACGCTGGTGCCGGGCGGCGTCGCCGAGTATCTGCGGCTCTATGCGGAATGCGGCCGCGTGCCGCAGGAGCACGCGCTCGGCACGATGGTCGGCTGTTTCGCGACGGAAATCGGACCGCTGAACCAGCTCGTCTATCTGTGGGCCTTCGATTCGCTGGACGATCGGGCCCGGCGTCGTGCCGTGCTGATGGCCGATCCCGAGTTCAGGACGTTTCGCGGCAAGGTCCGGCATCTGCTCGTCCGGCAGGAAAACCAGATCCTCCGACAGGAGATCGGCGGCCTGCTGCGCGCACCGCCGCCGGCCGCGTGACGCGATCGTCGCCCTGGCCATCATGCATCGTGCAGTTCCTACCGAGGTATCCGTCTTGATCCCGTTTACGCCGCTGACTTCCCGCATGACGACCGATGCGCAACGCGATTACGTGTCGCTCCATCTGTATATTGACGGCCGGTTCCTTCACGCCGACGGCCGGCGCACGCAGCCCGTTCTCGATCCGGGAACCGGCAGCGTGCTCGGCGACTTGCCGCATGCGACGCCGGACGATATCGACGCCGCCGTGCGCGCCGCCCATCGCGCGTTCGCGACGTGGCGCCGCGAGTCGCCGCTCGCGCGCTCGGACATCCTGCGCCGCGCGGCTGCGCTGGTGCGCGAGCGGGCCGACGCGATCGGCCGTCACATCACGATGGACCAGGGCAAGCCGCTTCGCGAGGCGATCGCCGAGGTCGTGTCGTCCGCCGAGCAGCTCGAATGGCATGCGGAGGAAGGGCGTCGTACCTATGGCCGCGTCGTGCCGTCGCGCTCGCCGGACGTCGCGCAGACGGTGCTGCGCGAACCGATCGGCGTGTGCGCGGCGTTCTCGCCGTGGAATTTTCCGTTCAGCCAGGCGATGCACAAGATCGCGGCCGCGCTTGCGTCGGGCTGCACGCTGGTGCTGAAAGGGCCGGAGGAATCGCCGAGCGCGATCGTCGCGCTCGCGCGCATCTTTCACGATGCCCGCTTGCCCGCGGGCTGCCTGAACATCGTCTGGGGCGTGCCGGCCGACGTGTCCGCGCAGCTGATCGAGTCGCCGCTCGTGCGCAAGATCTCGTTCACGGGTTCGGTGCCGGTCGGCAAGCAACTGGCGGCGCTCGCCGCGTCGCACATGAAGCGCATGACCATGGAGCTGGGCGGGCATGCGCCGGTGCTGGTCTGCGCGGACGCGGAAATCGAGCGTGCCGCGACGATGCTGGCCGCGTACAAGTTTCGCAATGCCGGGCAGGTTTGCGTGTCGCCGACGCGTTTCTTCGTGCAGCGCCCGGTGTTCGACCGGTTCGTCGGCGCGTATCTCGAGGCGGTCGGCAAGATTCGCGTCGGCTATGGGCTGGAAGAGGCGACCACGATGGGGCCGCTTGCGCATGCGCGACGCGTATCCGAGATCGACGCGTTCGTTGCCGACGCGAAGGCAAAAGGGGCGGAGATCGCGTGCGGCGGGACGCGCGTGGGCGGGCCAGGGCACTACTTCGCGCCGACGGTCGTACTGGGCCCGACGTGCGATACGCGGCTGATGAACGAGGAGCCGTTCGGCCCGATCGTCGGGATCGTGCCGTTCGACGCGCTCGACGATGCGCTCGACGAGGCGAACCGCTTGCCGTTCGGCCTTGCGTCGTACGCATTCACGACGTCGGCGCGCAATGCGCACCGGATCGGCCGCGCGCTCGAAGCCGGCATGGTCAACATCAATCACTTCGGGATGGGGCCGGCGGAGATTCCGTTCGGCGGCGTGAAGGACAGCGGTTTCGGCAGCGAGGGCGGCACGGAGACGTTCGACGGCTATCTCGTCACCAAGTTCATCACGCAGATGAACTGATCGTGTGCACGGGGGCGGCCGGGCACGGCATCGTTCGCGATGCCGTGCGCATGCTCAGGTGGCGTCGCCGATCCGGGCGGTGGCGTCGATGAGGAGCTTGCCGAGCACGTGCTCGTCGAACAGCGCGAAGTGTTCGGCGCGAAAGACCAGCGACAGGCTGCTGTTGACTTCGCCGCTGCTGGCGGTGCGAATCGGCGCGGCGATACCGACGAACCCGGCGTCGAGTTCGCCGCGCGAGATCCAGTATCCCGCGTCGACGATCTGCTGGCAGGCGCGCCAGAACTGCGTCCAGTCGGCCGCGAACTCGCCCAGCTCGGCGTTGTGCCGTTCGTGCAGGCGCTTCAGCCGCGCACGCGACATCGCGGCGACGATCACCTTCGACGAAGCGCCCTGGAACAGCGGCATGATGCGGCCGCGGCCGAAGCCCAGTTGCAGGTTCTCGGCGCCGGTTTCGTGCATCACGTTGATGATCTGCTCGTCGAACAGCGTCGACACGAGCGCATCGCCGCCGGTGACCTGGACCAGCTTCTGGATGACGGGCTTCGCGGCGGTGAGCGTCGGGTCCGACTGCCGCATGTTGTAGTCGAGGTGGATGATGCGCGGGCCCAGCGTATAGCGGCCGTTGGTGCCGACGAGCAGGCCGACGGATGCCAGTTCCTTCACGTAGCGATAGCACGTGGTGCGCGAAAAGCCCATGTGCTCGGCGATTTCCTCGGCGGTCATCGACGTCGCGGACGAAGAGAAGACGTCGAGGATGGACAGCATTTTGGTGAGGCTCGACATGACGTAATCCGGGATCAGACGGCTTGCGGCTATGGAACGTGAACGACGAATGCGGTTTCGGGTTGCCGCGCTGCGGCACGGCATGCAGCGCCGCGGGCGACAGGCCGTAGTCTAACTTAAGTCGTGCGGGCGGCTACCGGAGCCGCATCCGTGCATGCGCGGCAAGCGCGCGGGCCGCGTCGACGTGGTTCGTTTCGACATCCATTGATATGGATTCCTATTTTAAACGATGAAATCACACTGGATCGACGTTGCTGCCGCGCCGGTCGGTTCACGCGCGCATCGGCCGGTGAAATTCGATGAGGAGAAGCAGATGAAAGGGTGGTTCCGGATGGTGGCATGGTGCGGCTGCGGTGCCGTCGCACCGGCGTTCGCGCAATCGAGCGTGACGTTCTACGGCTCGCTGGACACGGGCGTGACCTATACGAGCGACGTGGCGTCCGCGCCACGTGGCGGGCGTCAGCTCGCGTTGCAGGCCGGCGTGTCGCGCAACGACGTGTGGGGCCTCACAGGCAGGGAGGATCTCGGCGGCGCCAATTTCGCGGTGTTCCGGCTCGAAAGCCAGTTCCAGACCTCCGACGGCGCGCTGACCGTGCCCGGCTCCGCGTTCAGTTCGCAAGCCTACGTCGGGCTCGGCGGCGACTGGGGGACCGTGACGCTCGGGCGCCAGTTCGACTTCGTCGGCGATCTCATGCCGGCCTTCGCGACTGGCGCGAACACGCCGGCCGGCCTGCTCGCGTGGGGTTTGCCGGCGAACGCATCGGCGGGCGGTGCGCTCGACAACCGCGTGTGGGGCGTCCAGGTGAACAATGCGGTGAAGTACGTGAGCCCGACATTCGGCGGTGTGGCGTTCGGCGGCCTGTGGGGGTTCGGCAACGTGCCCGGCACGGTCGCGCGCAGCAGCGTGCAAAGCGCGATGCTGTCCTACACGCGAGGCGCGTTCAGCGCCGCGCTCGCTTATTTCGGCCAGCACGACGTGACGGCCGGCGGCAATCTGCGCAATGTCTCGGGTGGTGCCGGCTACAACGTCGGGCCGTTTCGCGTCTTCGGCATGGTGTCGGACGTGCGGATCAGCGCCGCCGCGCCGCTGCGGGCCACGACCTACGACGCCGGGCTGACCTATTCGGTCACGCCGTCGTTGCAACTGGGTGGCGGCTTCCAGTACCAGCAGCGCGGCGGCGACATCGGCTCGGCCAACCAGATCACGTTGAGCGCCGACTATTCGCTGTCGAAACGGTCCGGCCTTTACGTGGTATTCGCACGCGGGCACGACAGTGCGTATGGCGCACAGGTCGAGGCGGCGCTCGGCGGGGCGGCGACCGGCTCGACGCAGACCGCGGTTCGGCTCGGCCTGCGGCATCAGTTCTGACGACGCGCGAAAAACACGGGCTGCCGGGTACGCCGCGCGCGAGCCCGTGTTTTTCCGCCACGTTCAGAACCGATGCATCATCCCGACGCGCAACGCCAGCTGGTTGCGGCCCGACGATTGTCCGGCCGTGCCGAGCACGTGCGCGTAGTCGAAGTCGGTGCCGGTATGGCCGGTTGCATGCTGGTACGCGCCCTGGATGTACGTCGAGGTCCGCTTGCTCAGATCGTAGTCGAGCATCATCGATGCCTGGTGCCAATTCGGCGACGCATCGCCCGCCGCCGTCGCGACATGCGCATGCGTGTACGTATAGGCGGCGCCGAGCCAGAAGTCCGGCCGGAAGAAATACTGGCCGCTGACCTCGAAGTTGTCGAATTTCCACGCGTTCTGCGAGCCTGCCGCCGGCTGGTTCGCGAAGTACAGATTCGACTCGGGGTGGGTCACGTCGACGTGCGAATACGCGGCGGACAACGTCAGCTTGTCGCTGAACTTGTACGATGCCCCGGCGTCGATGTTCTGCTGCGAGCGGCCGCTGAAGACCGTATCGTCGCTCGACAATGCACCGCCCGCGGTTGCGCCGCCGTTGTTGGCCTTCAGGTACGCGACGGCGGCGGAGAACGCGCCCGCCTGGTACTGCACAGCGGCGCTGTAGACGCGGTTCCGCGCGAAGCCGCCCGCCTGGTTGGCGAGTCCGTAGAGCACTTCGCCCTTGAAGCCGGCGTATGAGGGCGACACGTACTTGACGCTGTTCTGGATGCGGTAGTCCCAATCGGCGTTGTCGTTGTCGTACGGGTGCGCGCCGAAGTCGCCGAGCCAGTTGCCGGTGGCCGTGAACGGGCTCCACATGTCGAGCGTGGGGTCGTACTGGCGGCCGAACGTGAGCGTGCCGAACCGGTCGGAATCGAGCCCGACGTAGGCTTGCCTGCCGAACATCCGCGACGTCACGCCGAGCGCGCCGGTGCTCGCATTGAAGCCGTTCTCGAGCTGGAACAGCGCTCTCAGCCCGCCGCCGAGATCCTCGGTGCCTTTCAGCCCCCAGTTGCTGCCGACGGTATCGCCGCTGACCATCTGGTAAGCCTTGCTGCCGCCCGCGTTGCTCGTGAAATTGACGCCTTCGTCGATCAGGCCGTACAGCGTCACGGTGCTTTGCGCATGGGCCGTCAGGCCGAATCCCATGGCGCTCGCGGCCGATACGGCCGCCATCATCTTCTTCATCGTCGATCTCCAGGTGTGGACGGCCCACGCGGCGCGGCGCGGTTTCCGACGGCGTGCGTCGGCACCGGACGCGTGCAGCGTGTCCGCTTGTAGTTAGTAAAACGAAATATGAAATTTGAAGAAAGGAGGCCCGCCGCGATCGCGGCGGACCGAATACGGAACCTCGCCGGGCGCGCGGTTCCGCGTGGCGGCGGCGTTACAGCATCCGCCGCAGCACGTCGTTTTCCGGGTTGCGGTCGAAGAACCGGTGTTTCAGCGCGCCAAGCACATGCAGCACGATGAGCGCGAGCAACGTATAGGCGAGCGTTTTGTGCAACCACTGAAACGCCTCGAACCAATGGTCGTTCTTCGGCAACAGCTCGGGTACGCGGAAAAAGAAGAACGGCACGCCGTCGCTCTGCGTATACGTGCTGGACATCGAATAGCCCATCAGCGGCACCACGATCGCCAGCGTGTACAGCAGGTAGTGGCCGATCCTGGCGAGCGTGCGGTCGAGCGTCGGCAGCGTGGAAGGCAGCGGCGGCAACGGTTTCATCGAGCGAATCGCCAGTTGCGTGACGACCACCAGCAGCGTGAGCACGCCGAACTCCTTGTGCGTCGGGTAATACCAGTCGAACTTGGCCGGCAGGTTGTCGTCGAGCCGGACCATCGTCCATCCGGTCCAGAGCTGCGCACCGATCAGGATCGCCCTGACCCAGTGCAGCAGCCGAAGTGCGAGCGGGTATTTCACCACCGTGTATGCAATGGCCTGGTTTTCCATTTGACTTGTCTTCCTTTGAAACGACACTGCGACAGGCGGGACGCCGACCGTCTATTTCGACGTACCGCACCGATCTTCGTCGAACCGAGGCCGGATGGCGACGCGCACGAGCCTTCGGCGAAAAGTCCGTGCGCCGGGCGGGTTCGCGCGCTCAGGCGATCGCCAGCGAATCCGCGCAGCATTCCTGCAGCGCTTCGCGCAGGGTCACCGCGATGAAGTCGGCTTCGTCCTGCCGCAGTGTCAACGGCGGCGACATCACGACCTTGTTCGCGATCGCTCGGACCAGCACGCCGCGCCTGCGTGCGGCATCGGCCACGCGGGCGGCGAACCCCTGGCCCGGATCGAGCGGCGTGCGGCTGGCCTTGTCGGTCACCAGGTCGAGCGCCAGCATCAGCCCCTTGCCGCGGACGTCGCCGACGGTCTCGAAGTCGGCCTTCAGCGGCAGCAACTGCTCGAGCAGGCGCTGGCCGACCCGCGCGGCATTGCCCGGCAGATCCTCGGCCTCGACGATGTCGAGCACCGCGAGCGACGCGGCGCACGCGAGCGGATGCCCGCTGTACGTATAGCCGTGCATGACCACGTGCGAGAAGCCCGCGCCATGCTCGATCGCGTCGGCGATGCGCCCGTTGTACAGCGTCGCGCCAAGCGGCACGTAGCCGGCGGAAATGCCCTTGGCGACGCACAGGATGTCGGCGGCGACGCCCCAGCCGCGGCTGCCGAGCAGGCTGCCGGTGCGGCCGAAGCCGGTGACCACCTCGTCGGCGATCAGCAGGATGCCGTTGCGGTCGCACACGGCCCGCACGCGCGGCCAGTAATCGGCTGGCGGGACGATCAGGCCGCCCGCGCCCTGCACCGGCTCGGCGACGAACGCGGCAATGGTCTGCGGGCCGTGGAACGCGATCGTTTCCTCGAGTTGCCGGATGCAGTGCTCGACGAGCTGGTGCGGATCGTCGCAATTCCACGGATTGCGATAAAGCCACGGCGTGTCGAGCAGCACGCAGCCGGGCAGCAGCGGACCGTGATTGTAATGGTAGACGCCGTTGCCGCCGATCGACGTGCCGCCCATGTGCACGCCGTGATAGCCGTTGCGCAGCGACAGGAATTTCGTGCGCGACGGCTCGCCCGCGGCGACCCAGTACTGGCGCGCCATCTTGAGCGCGGTCTCGATCGCGTCGGAGCCGCCGCTGCCGAACATCACCCGCTGCATGTCTTCCTGCGCGAACATCGCGCACAGGCGGTCGGCCAGATCGTAGACGCGCGGATGGGCGACGCCGTCGAAAGTCTGGTAGTACGACAGCTCGTCCATCTGGCGCGCGATCGCGCTTTTCACCTCCGGCCGGTTATGGCCGACGTTGACGTTCCACAGTCCGCCGACGCCGTCGAGCATGCGGTGGCCGTCGACGTCGTACACGTAGTTGCCGTCGCCGCGCGCGATGATCACGGTGGGGGTCGTATGTCCGGCGGCCGCCGAGCTCATCGGGTGCCAGAATCGCTTTTGACGCTTTTGATAGTCCATGGTGTCTCTCGTCTCTCTTACGAAGTGCTTGAACAGATGGCGGCGCGGTGTGCGCCGCGGGATCACAGGGCTGCGGTGACGATCTTTTCCTCGAGGTACGAATCGAGCGCGGCCTTCGACAGGTCGCGCCCGATCCCGCTTTGCTTGGTGCCGCCCCACGGCAGGCGTGCGTCGATCGGGCTCCATGCATTGATCGCGACCGCGCCGACGTCGAGCCGCTCGGCGACGCGGTGCGCGGTGCCGACGTCCTGCGTCCACACCGAAGCGGACAGGCCGAACGGCGTGTCGTTGGCGATGCGAATCGCGTCGTCCTCGGTCTCGAACGGCATCACCATGCCGACCGGGCCGAACACCTCGTCGCGGGCGATCCGCATGCCCGGATGGACGCCGCCCAGAATCGTCGGGCGCATGAAGCAGCCGCGCGGCGGCACCTGTTCGTCGCCGGCAAGCATCACCGCTCCTTCGGCGAGCGCGCCGTCGACGAGCGCACGCACGCGCGCGAGGTGACGCGGATTGATCAGCGCGCCCATCTGCACGCCGGGCTCCGATGGCGGACCGATGCGCATCGCCCGGGCCGCGTCGGCAAGCCGTTCCTCGAGTGCCTGGGCGATCGAGCGGTGCGCGAGCACGCGCGAGCCGGCCGCGCACGTCTGTCCCTGGTTCGCGAACATGCCGGCCATCAGCGACGGAATCGCGCGGTCGAGATCGGCATCCGCGAACACGATCTGCGCGGCCTTTCCGCCGAGTTCGAGCGTGACGCGCTTGAAGGTCTTGGCAGCCACGCCCGCGATCGCGCGGCCGACTTCGGTGCTGCCGGTGAAGCTGATCTTGTTCACGAGCGGGTGCGCGACCAGCGCGGCGCCGACTTCCGCGCCCACGCCGTGGACGATGTTGACGACCCCGGCGGGCAGGCCGGCTTCGCAGACGAGCTCGCCGAGCCGGGCGACGGCCAGCGGCGTGTCCTCCGACGGCTTGATGACCACCGGGCAGCCGGCCGCCAGCGCCGGCGCGAGCTTCCACACGGCGATCATCAACGGCGCGTTCCACGGGATGATCAGACCGGCGACGCCGACCGGCGCACGCCGCGTGTAGCTGAGCGTCGGGCGGCCCATGAAGCCGTCGGTCGGAATCGTGCGGCCCTCGAGCTTGTCGGCCCAGCCGGCGAAGTAGCGCAGCGTGTCGATGCACATCGGGAGATCCATCATGCGCATCTCGGCGAGCGGGCGCCCCTGTTCGACGGCCAGGCATTCCACCAGTGCGTCAAGGTCGCGCTCGACCAGGTCCGCCAGCCGAAGCAGCCAGCGAGCCCGGGCCGAGCCGCCCGCGCGTGCCCACGCGTCGCCGTGCAGCGCGGCGTGTGCGGCACGCACCGCGCGATCGACGTCTTCGGCGGTCGATGCGGGCACGGCGGCAACATGGTCGCCGGTCGCCGGCGCCAGCTTTTCGAAGGTACGGCCGGCCGCTGCGTCGCAATGCCTGCCGTCGATCAGATTCTGAATTTTCATCGTGGTGTTCCGTGTTTCCCAGGGGCGAATCGTCGGGCCGAACGGGTGAGGGCGATGGCAACTGCCCGTGGTCCGGCTTCGACGTCGCATTCACTGTATGTCGATGAAAACGCGCGCCTTGTCCGCTATCGGCAATCGTTGAGGCGCGATCGGGATAGGGAATACCCGTGCCGGCGCGACGCATGGCGCGTCGCGTCGGCAGCGGGAAATGCGCGGGGAGTGAACAACGAGACGACGGTGCGGCGCGGCACCGTCCGGGCAGCGACTACTGGGCGGCGCGCCCGAGTTCGCGATACAGGTCGGGGTCGCTGCGCTTCAAGCGCAGCGCGGCGCGGATGCCGAGCGCGCCGACGGCGACGAGGAAATACGGAAACATCGCGACGAAGGTCGAATCCGATCCGCTCAGCACGGACAGGTTGCGCACGACCAGCACGAGGCACGCGCCGAGCGCGATCACGCTGACGAGCGGCGCGATCAGCCGGTGCACGACGCCGGCGTCCCGATGATCGCGCGCGAAGAACACGATCACCGACGCCGCCACCAGGATCTGCACCGCGATGATGCCGATCGTGGCCAGCGCGCTCATCCACGAGAACACGACCGCGAACGGATCCAGGCGGAACGCGGCCGATCCGGCGATGGCCGCGAGCGCGATCAGCGTCTGCACCTTGCCGGCGACGTCCGGGCAATGATGCACGGGGCACGTATGGCCGAGCTTGCGCCACAGCACGCGTTCGCGGCCCATCGCGTAGAAATAGCGCGTGATCGTGTTGTGGAACGACAGGATGGCCGCGAACAGGCTCGTGACGAGCAGCACGTTCATCGCGTCCGTCGCGATGCCGCCGAGCAGCCGGCCGCTGACGGCAAACCAGAGATTGGCCGGATCGCGCGCGGCCTGCGCGGCGATCGCGTGCTCGCCCCAGGCCTCGACGATCGCCCACGACGACAGCGCGTAGAACGCCATGATGAGGATCACGGCCAGGTAGGTGGCGCGCGGAATCGTGCGCTTCGGGTCGCGCGCCTCCTCGGAGAAGATCGCCGTCGCCTCGAAGCCCATGTACGAGCCGAGCACGAATACGAGCGCGGTGCCGAGCCCGGGCGCGAACACCATCGCGGGGCTGAACGGTTTCGCGCTGAAGCCGCCGGCGCTCGCGCCGTGCACGACGATCGCGAGATCGAGCAGCATCACGATCGCGATTTCGCCGATCATCAGCATGCCGAGCAGCCGGCCGCTGAACTCGATGCGTCGCGCGCCGCAGAAGTGGACCGCGACGACGCACGCGAGCGCGAACGCCCACCACGGCACGTCGACGCCGTAGTGCCGCTGGATGCTGTCGTTCAGGAAGAAGCCGAACATGCAGTAGATCGCGATCTGCACCGCGTTGTACGCGACGATCGCGACGAATGCGCCGCCCACGCCGGCGGGGCGTCCGAGCCCGTTCGCGATGTACGCGTAGAACGCGCCCGCATTGGAGATGTGTCGGCTCATCGCGGCATAGCCGATGCTGAAGATCAGGTACATGACGCCCGCCAGCACGAATACGCCGGGCACGCCGGGGCCGTTGCCGAGCGAGAACGCGGCGGGCGTCGCGCCGACCATCGCGGTGAGCGGCGCGGCCGCGGCAACGACGAAGAAGACGATATGGGAGAGTCCGACGGCGTTCTTGCTGAGCCCCGCTTCGGACCGGGGTGACGATTCGTTCATCAGAATTTGCTCCGGGAAACTCCGCCATTGATGGCGGGAAGGAAAGGCGTGCGGTTGACAGGCAGCGTCTTCCACGGGTCAGGATCACCGGCATGATCCTTGTCTGCCGCTACCGGGTGAAATCGCTCAACGGACTGCTCAACAAGCAGAGCCGTGCGGTGAACTACGTCCGGAACTGCTGCAATGACACGCAGAAGCACGCGCGCAAGTGGAGCAAGAAGTAGCCGCCGGGATTCGATCTGAACACGGGTGTGCGCCTGGACGGCCGCTCGATGCGGTGCAGCGCGCATGCGCGCAGGGCCGACGACAAAAATTTACGGTGCCGAAAAAACGGGCGTTGTCCGTAATCGGCAATCCGCATGCGCGGGAGCGGCAGGGGATTACCCGGATGCGACGCCGCCATGCGGTTGTCGCGCACTCAGCTCAGGCGCGGCGTGTGCGACGGCAGCTCGTGGAAATGCTGCTGGTAGTACGCGGAGAAGCGCCCGAAGTGGCAAAAGCCGAATTGCGCCGCCGCGTCGCCGATCCGCATCGTGTCGGGCGTCGTCATCAGGAAGCGGCGCACGGCGTTCAGCCGGATCGAGCGGAGATAGGCGGTCGGCGTGGTGCCGACCACGTTCTGGAAGCTGTATTGCAGCGTGCGGCGGCTGATCCGCAGGTGGTGACAGAGATCGATCACCGTCGGCACGTCGTCGGATTCCAGTGCGATTTCCTGGCTGCGGCGCACGATGTAGCTTTGCGTCGATGCCGACGGCAGTGCACCCGCATCCGGATCGTCGGACTGCACGAGATCGAGCAGGATGCCGACGACACTGTGCGCGAGCACGCGTTCGTCGAACGCATCGCGCGCGGTGAGCGAACCGCTGTCGAGCGCCTGGCCCAGCACGCGTTCGAGGCCGTCCAGTGCGCTGCGGTAGCGCGCGGGCGAGATCGGCAGCACCGGCTGCTTCAGGATGCGGGCGGGCAGGTTCGCGAGTTCGTCCAGCTCGCGATCGGCGGTGAGCGTGCGGTCGATCGTGAACGCGAGCACCTCGGTGTCGCACGGCAGATGGGCGACGAACTCCTCGCCGCCGCGCAGCGTCAGCAGGCTCGGGCGCTCGACGGTGCGCCCCTGGACCACCGGCGCGACCGCACTGGCGATGGGCAGCGCGAAGCAAAGCCGGTCGCGCGGCGCGAGGCCGTGCTGCATCACGCGCTGGTTGATGCGTTCGCGAAAGACGTGAAAGCGCTGGGCGGCGACCTGGCGCAGCGTGGTCGTCGCGGTGCCCGGACTGATCTGGTCGTAGTGCTGCGACCAGTTCACGATCGCCTGGGAATGGAGGAACACATCCGAGAAGCACAGTGTTTCAGCGCGCAGGTTCATGGCGTGGCGAATGCATTCCGTTTCAAATTCGATGCCGGCCGAAGCCGGCTCATGCTGCGGGCGCGGGCAACGCGACCGCGCCATGCGCGCGCCACCCGGACGGCTTTCCGAAGGCGCGTGCGACACCGTCAGTCCTGCCGACGATCATATCCAGAAAAAAACACTGCGTGACGCGATCGAAAAGCCCGCGGGTGCTTGTCGAGCGAGCACCGTGCGGAAGGCGACGGAGCGTAACCGAACCGAAAGAAATTCGGGGGCAGCTATGTCGACAAACGACTGTTGTTGGCAATCGTATTTTTATGAATCTCATTATAAGGGATTAAGTTTATTTTTGAGGTGGGGTTTACACATGGCGGCGCGCGTGACCTGGTAACGCGGGCTGCACGGTCAAGGCGATCGAGCAAGATCGAGGTTTGATTACAAAACTGACGAATGAAGGCCGGCAGCATGGCGCAGGCGACACCCAAAGGCTTCTCTCATGTTAACTACCAATAAATCCCGAAATACGGGATTTGTATAATTGCCCCGCAACGCCTCGCTTGTTCGTGACGCATGTCCACATACCGGGAGCAGTCCATGTCCGAGTCACCCCCTGCCTTGTTGTATCGTCGGATCGCGCTGCGCGTGATTCCGTTTCTGTTCGTCTGCTACGTGATCAACTTCATCGATCGCGTCAACATCGGCTTCGCCAAGCTGCAGTTCCTGCAGGACCTCGGCTTGAGCGAAGCCGTATTCGGCTCCGCGACGGCCATCTTCTTCATCAGTTACGCCGCATTCGAGGTGCCGAGCAATCTAGTGCTGGCGCGCATCGGCGCGAGCCGCACGCTGATGCGGATCATGGTGCTGTGGGGCCTGTGCACGGTAGCGCAGATGTTCGTGACCGGCAGCGTGTCGCTGTACGTGGTGCGCTTTCTGCTCGGCGCCGCCGAGGCCGGCTTCTTTCCGGGCCTGATCCTGTACCTGTCTTACTGGTTTCCGGATGCGGTGCGCGCCCGTGTCAACAGCGTGCTGCTGCTCGCCGTTCCGGTCGCGGGGATGATCGGCGGGCCGTTGTCCGGCTGGATCATGGCGCACCTGCAGGACACGATGGGGTTGCGCGGATGGCAGTGGCTGTTCCTGATCGAGGGGTTGCCGGCGATCGCGCTCGGGCTGGTTGCGCCGCTGATGCTGAGCGACCGGCCGGAACGGGCGGCATGGCTGTCGCCTGCGGACCGGCAGGCGCTCTTGCGCGATCTGGACGCGGAGCGGGCGTCGGCCGTGGTCGGCCATGACCGGGCGGGCGTGCTCGACATCGTTCGCAACGCGCGTGTGCTGGGGCTTGCGGCGATCTATTTCTGCGTCTACGTCGGGATGGGAACGGTGACGTTCTGGTCGCCGACGGTGCTGAAGGCGGCCGGGGTGGCGAGCGTCAGCGGAATCGGTTGGTTGTCCGGACTGATTTCCGTCTTCACGATGATCGGCAACGTGGCGATCGCATGGAGTTCCGACCGATCCGGCGAGCGCCGCTGGCATACGGTGGCCTGCATGCTCGTCACCGCGTGCAGCCTGCTGCTCCTGCGCTTCTCGGTCGGCCATGTAGGGATCACCGTGGCCTTGCTTGCGATTGCGCAGCTGTGCGCGTTCACCGTGCCGATCGTGTTCTGGACGATTCCGGCTGCCCAGCTGACCGGCCGGGCGGCGGCCGCGGGCATCGCGGTGATCAGCATGCTGGGTTCGCTCGGCGGCGCGTTCAGTTCGTGGCTGGTCGGCGTCCTGTTCGCACGTACCGGCGCGCCGTATGCCGGGTTCGCGGTGGTCGCGGGGCTGCTGGTGGTCGGCTCGGTGCTGGTGACCAGCCTGGTGCCGCGCACGCTGCCGTCGCGCCGCACGGCGAGCGAGCGGGCGGCGTTGCAGGGCGTCGAATAGCGCGTGGGCGGGGCTGCGCGCTCGCCGGCGCGTGCCCGCGCCCGCGCACGCTCAATCCGGATCGGCTTTCAGCCCACCCTCGATCCACCGCGCTTCGGACGCGCGAAGGTGCGCGCGAATGGCCGTCTGGGCCGCGATCGGATCGCCGGCCTGCAACGCGAGGAGCACGTCCTCGTGCTCGCGCACGGCGGCGGTCCACGTCTGCGGATTCTCCGCGTGGCCGCGCATCGCGGTCGCGATCGGGTCGTGGCGGCTGTCGAATAGCTCGCCGACGAAGCGGGTGAGCACCGAATTGCCGGCGGCTTCCGCGATCAGCATGTGGAACTGCCGGTCGGCTTCGACCGGCGATTTGCCGGCCTCCGCGAGCCGCTTCATGCGCTGCACCGTGCGGCGCAGGCGCTCGAGCATCGCGGCCGTCATCCGTGCGGCGGCCAGCGCGGCGACGCTGCCTTCGACGGCCGCGCGAGCCTGCATCAATTCCGACGGACTGTCGCCGAGCGTGGCCATCGGGCCGACAGCGTCGGCCGCCGTGTCGCGGACATACACGCCGGAGCCCATCCGGATCTCGATCTGGCCGCCGATTTCCAGCGCGATCAACGCCTCGCGAAGCGATGGGCGCGATACGCCGAGCGTCAGCGCCAGCTCGCGCTCCGGCGGTAGCCGCTCGCCGATCGCGAATTCGCCCTGACGAATCAACGCGACGATCTGGGCCGCGACCGATTGGTAAAGCCGCTTGGGTTCTGTCGATTTCATCCGATTGATAGGGATCAATGCGCTTTCGGCGCAAGCGCGTGTCGCGGAGTCTATCACGCCTCCGGCTTTGCCCCGTGTGGCGGCGGGTTCATCCGGATGTCGGGGTTTCCACTATTGGTAAGATCAGATGGAGATAGCTAAATTGGCTTGACCAAGATGGGTTTGATTGCTGTAATTCATCCAAATTGGACTGACCGGATAGTGCCGCGGTCGATCCATCCCAAGGAGACGCAATGGCAATGCCTCGCAATCTGCCCGGTCAGGCCGCGCACGACGAAGCGGACCGGGAGATCCTGCGCCTGGACGGAATTCGCAAGCGCTTCCCGGGCGTCCTCGCGCTCGACGGGATTCGCCTCGACCTGCGCCGCGGCGAGGTGCATGCGGTGTGCGGCGAGAACGGCGCGGGCAAGTCGACGCTGATGAAGATCATCAGCGGCCAGTACCTGCCCGACGACGGCGTCGTTCACTATCGCGGCGCACCGGTGCGGTTTCGTTCGGCATCCGAAGCGCAGGCGGCGGGCATCGCGATCATTCACCAGGAACTCAATCTCGTCCCGCACCTGAGCGTGGCGGAGAACCTGTTCCTCGCACGCGAGCCGCGGCGCGGGCCGTTCGTCGATGCGAAGCGCATGAATGCGGATGCGGCGCGCTGCATCGCGCGCATCGGTCTGAACGTGGCCCCGACGACGAAGGTCGGCGTGCTGTCCATCGCGCAGCAGCAAATGGTCGAGATCGCGAAGGCGCTGTCGCTCGACGCGCGCGTGCTGATCATGGACGAGCCCACGTCGTCGCTGACGGAAGCGGAAACGGCGCAGCTCTTTCGCATCATCGCGGAACTGCGCGCCGACGGCGTGGCGATTCTGTATATCTCGCACCGGCTCGACGAAATGGCGCAGATCGTCGATCGCGTGACCGTGCTGCGCGACGGGCGCCACATCTCGACGGACGATTTCGCCGACGTGAGCATCGACGACATCGTCGCGCGCATGGTCGGACGTACGCTCGACGACGCCTATCCGTCACGGCAGTCGGTGCCGACCGACGACGTGCTGCTCGACGTGCGGGACCTGCGCCGCGATGGCGTGTTCGGGCCGGTGTCGTTCGCGCTGCGCCGCGGCGAGATCCTCGGTTTCGCGGGATTGATGGGCGCCGGGCGCACCGAGATCGCCCGCGCGATCTTCGGCGCGGATCGTCCCGACGGCGGCACGATCGCGCTGCACGGCCGGCCCGTGACGATCCGCTCGCCGCGCGAGGCGATCCGGCACGGCATCGCGTATCTGTCGGAGGACCGCAAGGAGGAGGGGCTCGCGCTGTCGATGCCCGTCGCGGCGAACCTCACGCTCGCGAACGTGCGCGGCATTACATCGCGCTTCGGGTTCCTGCGCTTCGACGACGAGCTCGACGTCGCGCGCCGCTACGTGCAGGACCTCGCGATTCGCACGCCGTCCGTGCACCAGCGCGTGCGCAACCTGTCCGGCGGCAATCAGCAGAAGGTCGTCATCGGTAAATGGCTGTACCGCGGCTCGAAGATCCTGTTCTTCGACGAGCCGACGCGCGGCATCGACGTCGGTGCGAAGTTCGCGATCTACGGGCTGATGGACCGGCTCGCCGCCGACGGCGTCGGCGTGGTGCTGATCAGTTCGGAATTGCCCGAACTGCTCGGCATGACCGACCGGATCGCCGTGTTTCACGAAGGTCGATTGACCGCGGTTCTCGACACTCAACACACCAGTCAGGAGGAGATCATGCACTACGCGTCGGGGCGTTCCCATGCTTGAAATGACATCCGATCGAAGCCAGGCCGACGAGCGGGCGGCGCGACAGCGGCGACGCGACCTGATCCAGAAGTTCGCGGCGCTGGGCAGCCTCGTCGTGCTCGTGTCCGCGTTCTCGATATCGAGCGCGGCGTTCTTCTCGGTCGACAACCTGATGACGGTCGGCCTGCAGGTCACATCGATCGCCTATCTGGGCGTGGCCGCCACCTGCGTGATCATCACGGGCGGCATCGACCTGTCGGTCGGCTCGGTGCTCGCGCTGGCCGGCGTGTGCGCGGCGCTGCTGGTCAAGGCCGGCGTGCCGGTGCCCGCGGCGATGGCGGCCGGCATCCTGGTCGGCGCGCTGTGCGGGCTCGTCAACGGCGTCTGCGTGACGCAGATGGGCCTGCCGCCGTTCATCGCGACGCTCGGCATGATGCTCGTCGCGCGCGGCATCGCGCTGCAGATCACCGGCGCCCGGCCGGTATCAGATCTCGGCGACGCGTTCGGCGCGCTCGGCAACGGCGCGCTGCTGAGGATCTCGCGCATCGGCGCGGACGGGTTCCCCGATACGACCTTTCCCGGCATCCCGTATCCGGTCGTGATCATGGTCGTGCTGTTCGTCGTGGTGTCCGTGCTGCTGTCGAGAACGTCGCTCGGCCGTCATATCTACGCGGTCGGGTCGAACGCGGAAGCGGCTCGGCTGTCGGGCGTGAACGTGCAGGGCGTGAAGCTGTTCACCTACGTGCTGTCCGGCGCGCTCGCGGGCGTGACCGGCTGCGTGCTGATGTCGCGGCTCGTCACCGGGCAGCCGAACGAAGGCGTGATGTACGAGCTCGACGCGATCGCCAGCTCGGTCATCGGCGGCACGTCGCTGATGGGCGGCGTCGGCACGATCTCCGGCACGGCGATCGGCGCGTTCGTGATCGGCGTGCTGCGCAACGGCCTGAACATGAACGGCGTATCGAGCTTCATCCAGCAGATCATCATCGGCGTCGTGATCCTCGGCACGGTGTGGATCGACCAGTTGCGCAATCGCCGGCCCTGACCGGCAGCAGTCCCTACCCACGAGAAGCGGAGCGAGACATGAACAAATCCATCCTGCCGGCGGTATCGGCGTGCGTGTTCGCGGTATGCAGCAGCGGCGCGTATGCGGCCGGCGGCGAGATCGCGGTGATCGTCAAGACGGTCAATTCGAATTACTGGCAGAACGTGCAGAAGGGCGCGAAGTCGGCGCTCGACGGCGCCAAGGGCTACACGATGACGTTCCAGGGCCCGGCGGCCGAGTCCGACATCAGCGGACAGGTCAACATGGTCGACAACGCGGTCACACGTCACGTGGCGGGCATCGTGCTCGCGCCGTCCGATCCCGATGCGCTCGTGCCCGCGATCAAGAAGGCGTGGGAAGCGCACATTCCCGTCGTGCTGATCGACTCGGCGATCGCGGACGCGGGCAAGCCGTACTACCAGGCGTTCCTGTCGACCGACAACGAGAAGGCGGGCGCGCTGTGCGCGAAGGCGCTGATCGACCGCGTCGGGCAGTCCGGCAAGATCGCGATCATGTCGTACGTGCCGGGCGCGGGGTCCGAGGTCAGCCGCGTCGGCGGGTTCCGGAAATACATCGAGAGCCATTCGAAGCTGCAGATCGTCGGCCCGTACTACTCGCAATCGCAAATGGCGACCGCGCTGAACCAGACGACCGACGTGCTGTCGGCGAACCCTGACCTGAAGGGCATCTTCGGCGCGAACGAGCCGACTGCGGTCGGGATGGGCCGTGCGCTGAAGCAGTCGGGCAAGGCGGGCAAGGTGGTGGCGATCGGGTTCGACGGCAACGAGGACCTGCAGGGCTTCGTGCGCGACGGCACCGTGCAGGCGATCGCCGTGCAGGGCTCGTGGCAGATGGGGAATCAGGGCGTGCGCACGGCGCTCGACGTCATCGAGCGCAAGCCCGCGCCGAAGCTGATCGATACCGGCGTCGTGATGGTCGACAAGCAGAACCTCGATTCGCAAGCGGCGAAGAACGTCTTGTACTGATTCCTTTTCCCCCGCATCCAGTCACGCCTCATGAACGCAAACGATACGCGCATCTTGCCGCGCAGCGGGCTGACGGTGTCCGTGCTCGGCCTCGGCTGCTCGCAGCTCGGCGGTCTTTATCGGCCGATGTCGGGTGCCGACGCCGCCGCGCTCGTCGACGCCGCGTGGACGGCCGGCCTGCGCTATTTCGACACCGCGCCGTATTACGGCTACACGCTGTCCGAGCGGCGCGTGGGGGCCGGGCTCGCCGCGCGCGAGCGCCGCGCGTTCACGCTCAGCACGAAGGTCGGGCGGCTGATGCGCGCCGACCCGAGCGTACAGCCGGGCGACGACGGCTGGGCCGAGCCGCTGCCGTTCCGGCCGGTCTACGACTACAGCTACGACGGCATCATGCGTTCGCACGACGACAGCCGGCAACGGCTCGGGCTCGCGCGCGTCGACATGCTGTACGTGCACGACATCGGCGCGATGACGCATGGCGATCGTCACGCGCACTACTGGGAACAGTTGACCCGCGGCGGCGGGTTTCGCGCGCTCGACGCATTGCGCTCGGATGGCGAGATCGGCGCGTTCGGTCTCGGCGTGAACGAATGGGAAGTCGCGGCCGACGCGCTGAACGAAGCGGCGCTCGATGCGGTGCTGCTCGCCGGCCGCTATACGCTGCTCGAACAGACGGCGCTCGCACCGCTGCTCGACGCGTGCGCCCGTGACGGGACGGCGATCGTGATCGGCGGCGTGTTCAATTCCGGCCTGCTCGCCGGCAACGGCAAGTTCGACTATGCGGACGCGAGCGCCGACGTGATCGACAAGGCGACGCGGCTCGGCGCGCTGTGCAACCGCTTCGACGTGCCGCTTCCCGCCGCTGCGTTGCAGTTTCCGTTCGGCCATCCGGCCGTCGTGTCGTGCGTGGTGGGCGCGCGCAGCGTGGCCCAGTTGAAGCAGAACATCGATTGGTTCGAGCGCCCCGCGCCGGCCGAGCTGTGGGATGCGCTGCGCGACGAAGGTCTGATCGACGCGCACGCGCCGGTGCCGGGAGCACGCGCATGACCGCACGGATCGACGCTCATCAGCATTACTGGCGAATCGGTGCGCGAGCCGGCTGCTGGCCGCCGGCCGAACTCGATGCGATTCACCGGGACTTCGGCCCGGCCGATTTGGCACCGCTGCTCGATGCGGCGCGCATCGATACCACCGTCCTCGTGCAGTCGCTGCCGAGCGAAGCCGATACGCGCTTTCTGCTCGATCTCGCGGATGAAACGCCGACCGTCGGCGCGGTGGTCGGCTGGGTCGACCTGAAGGCCGACGACGCACCGGCCCGAATCGCGGCGTTTGCATCCGCGCCGAAGGCGCGCGGTTTGCGACCGATGCTGCAGGATCTGCCCGACGACGCGTGGATCGACGATCCGCGGCTGGATCGCGCGGTCGCCGCGATGCGCAAGCATGCGCTGGGTTTCGATGCGCTGGTGATGCCGCGCCATCTCGATGCGCTGCATGCGTTCGCGCGACGCCATCCGGATCTGCCGATCGTGATCGACCACGGCGCGAAGCCGTTCGTCGAGCGCGGCGAATTGCAGCCGTGGCTGTCCGCGATGAGCCGGCTCGCGCGCCTGCCGAACCTTCACTGCAAGCTGTCCGGCCTCTGGACGGAGGCCGGGCCGACGGCCGGCCCGGATGCCGTACGCGCGCGCACGCGGCCGTATGTCCACGCGCTGGCCGAGTTGTTCGGGCCGACGCGCTTGATGTGGGGTAGCGACTGGCCGGTGCTGCGGCTGGCGTCGGCGTGCGGCGGCTATGGCGAATGGCTGGCCGCGTGCGAGGACGATTGTGCGCGGTGGCTCGGCGCCGCGGCGCTGGACGGCCTCTTCGGCGGCAACGCGCGCCGCTTCTACCGGATCGATACCGCACGCCACGACGAATGAACCAGAACGAAAGGAAACCGACATGCTCAGCGTGATTTGCGAATCCCCCGGCGTGCTGCGCGTGCAGCATCGCGAACCGCCCGTGCGCGGCAGCGGCGAAGTGCTGTTGCGCGTGCAACGGGTCGGCATCTGCGGCACCGACCTGCACATCTTCACCGGCAACCAGCCGTACCTCGACTATCCGCGCGTGATGGGTCACGAGCTTTCCGCGGTCGTCGTGGAGGCCGAGCCGGAGTCGGGGCTCGGCGCCGGGGACGCGGTATACGTGATGCCGTATCTGTCGTGCGGACACTGCGTCGCATGCCGTCACGGCAACACGAACTGCTGCGTGAACATCAAGGTGCTCGGCGTGCATCGCGACGGAGCGTTGACCGAATATCTGAGCGTACCCGCGCAGTTCGTTCACAAGGCCGACGGCATTTCGCTCGACCAGGCGGCGATGCTGGAATTTCTCGCGATCGGCGCGCATGCGGTGCGGCGCGCGGACGTCCGCGCTGGACAGCGCGTGCTGGTCGTCGGCGCCGGGCCGATCGGCATGGCCGCGATGATCTTCGCGAAGCTGCGCGGCGCCGATGTCACGTGCCTCGACACGCGGGCCGACCGGCTGGCGTTTTGCCGCCAGCATCTGGCGGTCGATGCGGCGGTGGAGGTGGGGGAAGGCGACGCGGCGCGTCTCGCAGCGTTGACGAACGGCGAGTATTTCGATGCGGTGTTCGATGCGACCGGCAACCTCGATGCGATGAATCGCGGTTTCGAATTCGTCGCGCACGGCGGCAAATACACATTGATCTCGATCGTGCGTGGGCACGTCGCGTTTTCGGATCCCGAATTCCACAAGCGCGAAACCACGCTGCTCGCGAGCCGTAATGCGACGGCCGAGGATTTCGCGACGGTGCTCGACGCGATGCGTGCAGGGCGCATTCCGGATCGCGCGCTGAACACGCACCGGATGCGGCTCGAGGAGGTGCCGGACGCGCTGCCGCGTTTGCTGGATGCGGGGCAGACCGTCGTGAAGGCGCTCGTCGAATGCTGATCCAGCGAATCCGGCACGCGGGGCGCCCACGATGACGCCGCCGATCCTGCAGTTCGGCACGAGCCGCTTCCTGCTCGCGCACGTCGATCTGTTCGTCTCCCAGGCGCTGGATGACGGCAACGCGATGGGCGGCATCGGCATCGTGCAGACGACCGGTCATCCGTCCAGCCGCGCCCGCATCGACGCGTTGCGCGCCACCGGTCGCTATCCGGTACGGATTCGCGGGCGCGACCGCGGCGGCGTGGTCGACGAAGTCGTCGAGTGTCACGCCGTGCATCGCGCATGGGACGCCGAGCGCGACTGGGCGGAGATACGCGGCGCCGCGATCGAGACGGTGCGCGTCATCGTGTCGAATACCGGCGACGCAGGCTATCGTGCCGATCCGCGCGACACCGTGGACCTGCTGGCCCAGCCCGGGCACGCGCCGCACGGTTTTCCGGCGAAGCTGCTCGCGCTGCTGCATGCGCGCTGGCAGGTGCGGCCTGATGACGGCGTTTCCGTCCTGCCTTGCGAACTGGTGACGGACAACGGCGACACGCTGCGCGACATCGTGCTGGGCCTCGCACATCAGTGGCGGCTGCCCGACGCGTTCGCCGACTATCTGCGCAACCGCTGCATCTGGGTCAACTCGCTTGTCGACCGCATCGTGTCCGAGCCGCTCGATCCGGTCGGCGCGATCGCGGAGCCCTACGCGCTATGGGCGATCGAACGGCGGGTGGGCATGGCGCTGCCGTGCCGGCACGCGCAGATCGTCGTCACCGACGATCTGCGCAGCCACGAGCGCCTGAAGCTGTTCTTCCTCAATCTCGGACACAGCTGGCTCGCGGAGCAGTGGCTCGCGGCCGGGCGCGATGTGTCGGAAACGGTGCTGGACGCGATGAACGATGGGCAGCTGCGCGACGGTCTCGAGGCCGTGTGGCGAGACGAAGTCGCGCCGGTATTCGTTGCGCTGGGCTTGCGGGAAACGGCGGAACGCTACGTCGACAGCGTGCGCGAGCGCTTTCTCAATCCGTTTCTCGCGCATCGCATTGCCGATATCGCGGTCAACCATCGCGAGAAGGTGGCGCGGCGGATCGAGCCGTTGCTCGCGCTCGCGGATTCGCTGGCGCTGCCGGCCGAACAGCCGCGGTTGCGGCAACTCGTCGCCCGCTATGAGCCGGTGGCCGGCGCTTCGGCGGCCGGCATCGCAACCACAGGGAGAAGACCATCGTGAAGCAACCGGCAATCGTGATCCTTCACGGCAACGACAACGTCGCCGTCGCGCTCGACGCGCTGGCGCCGGATGTGCCGATCGACGTGCGCGGTGCACCGTTGCGACTGGCGGATGCGGTGCCGGCCGGGCACAAGGTCGCCACAGCGCCGATCGCGCGCGGCGGCTCGATCATCAAATGCGGGCAGCCGATCGGCGTCGCGCTGCGCGACATCGCTGCGGGCGAGCACGTGCACGTGCACAACGTCGGGATGCCCGATCGGCATGCGCACGGCGACGGGCCTGTCGGCGGTGCGCACGACGTCGCGACGGATCGCCGCGATACCTTCGACGGATTCGTGCGGCCCGACGGCAGCGTGGGGACCCGCAACTACGTCGGCGTGATTGCGAGCGTCAACTGTTCGGCGAGCGTCTGTCATGCGATCGCCGATGCATACCGGCACGGCGCGCTCGATGCGTTCGGTCACGTGGACGGCGTCGTCGCGATTACCCATCAGAGCGGCTGCGGGATGTCCGCGACCGGGGACGGCATCGAACTGCTGCGGCGCACGCTCGTCGGCTATGCACGGAACCCGAATTTCGCCGGCGTGCTGCTCGTCGGCCTCGGCTGCGAGGTCAACCAGGTCGGCGCGCTCGCGGAACGGCTCGACGCGGCGGCGCCCGGCACCGTGCGCACGCTGGTGATCCAGGACGAGGGCGGCGTGCGCGACACGATTGCCAAAGGCGTGTCGATCGTGCGCGAATTGGTGGAGGCGGCCGACGGCGCGCGTCGGAGCACCGTGCCGGCAGCGCGGCTGACGGTCGGCCTGCAATGCGGCGGCTCCGACGGCTACTCGGGCATCACCGCGAACCCGGCGCTCGGCGCGGCCGTCGACTTGCTGGTCCGCAACGGCGGCACCGCGATTCTGTCCGAGACGCCCGAGATCTACGGCGCCGAGCATTTGCTGATTGCGCGGGCGGCGTCGCGCGACGTGGCCGAGCGCCTGCTCGGCCGGCTGCAGTGGTGGGAGCGCTACGTCGCCGACAACGGCGGCGAAATGAACAACAACCCGTCGCCCGGCAACCTCGCCGGCGGCATCACGACGATTCTCGAGAAATCGCTCGGCGCGGTGTCGAAGGGCGGCCGCTCGCCGCTGCGCGCGGTCTACGACTATGCGGAGCCGGTGCGGCAAGCCGGGCTCGTGTTCATGGACACGCCCGGTTACGACCCGGTGTCGGCCACCGGGCAGATCGCCGGCGGCGCGAATCTCGTGTGCTTCACGACGGGCCGCGGTTCGGTGTTCGGCTCGAAGCCGGTGCCGACGATCAAGATCGCGACGACGAGCGGCCTGTTCGAGCGGATGCAATCGGACATGGATTTCGACAGCGGCGGGATCGTCGCCGGTTCGCTTTCGGTCGGCGAAGCGGGCGAGCGGCTGTTCCGGCTGATGCTCGACGTCGCGTCAGGACGCAGATCCCGCAGCGAGGACAACGGCATCGGCGAACGCGAGTTCGTGCCGTGGCTGCGCGGCGCGGTCATGTGACGCTCGACGCGGCATGCGGCCGCGTGCGCAATTGGACAGCGAAGGAGAAGCCGCGATGGAAACCCGCATGAGCGAGCCGACGATCGGCGAAACCGGTCACGATGGCGTGCTGTCGGAACTGGAGAAGGGCTTGCTGGGCGAGGCGCTGAGGTTGCTCGCCGAGACGCGCGCGCGTGCGCTGGAACTCTGTGTCGAGGTCAGCCGGCGGCAGGGCGGCGCCGCGCCGGACGTCCACGATTTCAACCTGCCGACGATCATCGAGCTGCAACGGCGCTTCGGTACGCGGCCTCGCCCGGACGGCGCCGGTATGGCCGCCGCCGGTCGCCTCGCGTAGCGCAAGCCGAAGCCGAAGCCGCCCGTAGGCGGCGCCGTCGCAGGATCGATCTTCGCTGCCGGTTACGCTGCCGACAGCGTGATCGACACGCCCGTCGCGGTGTAGACCGGCGTGGCCTTGAACCCGTCGACCGTCACCGTCGCGAACTTCGCGGCAGCCGCCGCGCCGTCGATCAGCGCGATCGTGTCGCCGGCCTTCGGCGCGTAGCCGTTCACGAATTTCACGTGCAGCGTGCCGCCCGCGACGGTGAGCGGCCCGCCCACGCGCAGCCGTCCGCCCCCGTTGCCGTCGATGTCGAGTTCGAGCGTCGTGTTGTCGAGCTGCGTGTAACGGGTGGCGATCGTCACCGGCGCGGCGGCCGCGATCCGCACGCTGCCGCCCGAGCCGACGTACACGTCGCCTTTGCCGAACGCCGTCGGCGACGCGGCCGCCAGCGTGCCGCCGCTCACCTGGGTGCCGCCCGTGTAGGCGTTGTTGCCCGCCAGCGTCAGCGTGCCGCTGCCTTGCAGCGTCAGCTTGCCGGCGCCCGCGACGTCGTTGCGCCACAGGTCGGCGGCATTGAGCCCGCCCTGCGACGCATCCATCGACACGATCACGTTGCCGTTGAACGCGCCGTAGCCGTCGGCCGCCGCGAACAGGTTCAGGCGGCCCCAGCCTTCCGCGTCGTCCATGACCGGATAGCCGGACGGCAGTTCGGTCGTCTTCAGCACGACGCGCCGCTGGTCGGCGCTCAGGTACGGAAAGCGCGTCTGCAGCAGAATCTCCGCGCCCTTCGGCACGACCGGCGGCGCGTTCGTCGATTCGATCGCGCCGAAGCCGAACGTCATGCGGCGCAGGAACGCGGCCTTGTTCGTCGTGTAGTCGGCGAACCGGTCGGTGGCCGCCGTGCCCGAGTGCGCGAATGCGGAGAACGTCGTCGCGCTCGTTCCCGTCAGTTGCTGCAGCGTCTGATGGGCTTGCGTGTAGGCAGCCTGCGCATCGCCGGCGTACGCGGTCAGGTTCGCCGCGCTGACGGCCAGCGCGAGCATGCGGCCGCCGATCACGTCGAGCGGCGAGTGCATGCCGGCGAGAATCCGGTTCTCGCCCAGTTCGAGGCCGCGGCTGACCATTTCCTGAAAGCGTTCCGGCACGAGCCACGCCATCGTCGTCGCATCGCGCACAGCCTCGGCCGTGTGGCCGCTGATGAAGCCGCCGTCGGTCGCGGGCGTCGTGCTTTCGGCCGGCACGAGCGTCGGCGCGACGACCACGCTCGTGCTCCAGCGGTACGGGCGTGCGTATTTGAAGAAGCGCTTCGACGGTTCGGTCGACGCGTTGTTGCCCATTTCGTTGAGCAGGTCGACGACCTTCCCGAAGCCGGCGTTGCCGCTGCTGCTGCCGACGCCGACGTTGTTGCCGGTGTCGTTGTACAGCACGGTGGTTGCATCGGCGGGCACGCTGGTGATGCTGGTCGTCTGCTGGGCCGCGGTGCGCCACGCGGCGGTGAGCGGGCCCATGCCGTCGGTCACGCTGTATCCCTTGCCGCGCCGGTCGTCGTAGTACGCGGCATCGGCCTGCTGCGTCGTACGGGCGGTCGTCGCGTTGATCACGTACTGCACGTTGGCCGACAGCACCGCATCGTTCAGAATCGTGCCGCACGCAACGCCGCTGTTCGGCAGTCCGGAGCAGGTCGACGGCGAGATGGCTGGGAACGGGCCGTTCGCGGGCGCGGTCACGCCCGCGTCGACCAGCATCGTCGACGGTTGCCACAGATCGAGGAAACGGCTCAGCACGCGCACCGCGGCGTTGGTCGACAGCGTCGCATAGCGCGCATCGCCGCGCTGGTTGGTCGCGACGTTGTCGACGAAAGCGGGCGCGCTCGGGATCGGCGCGCTGTCGACGAAGCCTGGGTCGGCGGGCGGCGCCGGAACGGCCGCGGCGATCGTGGCGGTCGACGCGACGTCGTCGCCGCCGCCGCACGCGGCCAATACGATCGCACTCGACAATGCCGCGACGTGCAGCGGGAAACGGCTTCGTGACGCAAACATGCAAGACTCCATCCTGAGGGTAGAAGACGGAGGATTGTGGTGAGCGATCGTGACGCGGTCGTTACGGAATTGTTTCGCGTCGTATGCGGCTGCTGGAAATTCCCACTATTTGGTTAATTTCCGGTACTGAACATGACGGACGCCGGAATTCATGTGTCGTCCGTCATCGTCAGGAGGGCGGCCTACGCGCCTACCCTGCGCGCATCCAGCCGGAACAGCGAGACGGCCTCGGCAAGCCGGTTTCCCTGTTCCTCGAGCGACTTCGACGCGGCGGCCGCCTGCTCGACGAGCGCCGCATTCTGCTGGGTGACCTCGTCCATTTGCGTGATGGCGAGATTGACCTGCTCGATGCCGCGGCTCTGCTCGCTCGACGCCGCGGCGATCTCGCCCATGATGTCGGTCACGCGCGAGATCGCATGCGTGACCTGGCTCATCGTGTCGCCCGCGTTGTTCGCGATATGCGAACCGTCCTGGATTTTCCGGACCGATTGCGAGATCAGCTCGCGGATTTCCTTCGCGGCGCTCGACGAACGCTGCGCAAGACTTCTGACTTCGCTCGCCACCACCGCGAAGCCGCGACCCTGTTCGCCGGCGCGGGCGGCCTCCACGGCCGCGTTGAGCGCGAGAATGTTGGTCTGGAACGCGATCCCTTCGATGATCCCGGTGATCTCGGCGATCTTGGCGGAGCTCGCGCTGATGTCGGTCATCGTGTCGACCATCAGGCCGACGGCCGTGCTGCCGCGCTGCGCGACCTCCGATGCGTTGTTGGCCAGGCCGCTTGCCTGTTGCGCATTGTCGGCGTTCAGGCGCACGGTGGATGTCAGTTGCTCCATGCTCGACGCGGTTTCCTGCAACGACGCGGCCTGCTGTTCGGTGCGGGACGACAGGTCCTGGTTGCCGGACGCGATTTCGCCGGCCCCTGTCGCGACGTTGCCCGATGCGGTACGGACTTCCGAGATCAGGCGGATCAGGTTCGCCTGCATGTCGCGCATCGAAGCCAGCACGCTGCCGGCCGGCGCGGCGCCGGTCGTGGATTCGGCGCCGAGATCGCCGGCGGCGATATGGCCGGCGATGTCGCTGAGCACGGCGGGCTCGGTGCCCAGCGCGCGCAGCAGGCCGCGGGTGATGAAGAGGCCCGAGATCGCGGCCGCGGCGGCGGCCGCGATGCAGATGGCGATCAGCATCAGTCGGCGCGACGTATAACGGTCGTCCGATTCCTTCACCAGTTGGTCGGCCCGCGAGCGCGAGTACTTCGCATACGTGTCGGTGGCCGCGACAAGCTGCGCCAGCAGCGGTCGACACTGTTCGTTGATCATCGTGATCGCCTGATCGCGCCGGTTGTTCGCCGCCGCGTCGACGATGGCGCGCGCCACGGGGCCGTACTGCGTCTCGACCGCCCCGATTTGCCGAACCAGTTCGCGAGACTTGTCGGACGCGCCGCTTCCCTCGCGGACCGCATTCGTCAGTTCGCTCATCAGCATGCCGACTTCGCGGTCGGCTTGCAGCGCCGCTTCCTTCTCTATGTCCGCATCGCGCGGGCTGGCCGCGAGGACCTGGTTGCGGGCGGCGATCGCGCGCCGGTCGACGGCGAAGCGAATCTTGTCCGCCAGGTTCGCGCGGGCGTTGGTGCCGTTGACGTAATTCTCGAAGGCATCGTTTGCGTTGCCGAGCGAGATGATGCCGAGGAGCGAGACGAGCACGACCAGGCACGTAAGAATCCCGAAAGCCATGATCAGCTTCGTGCGAACCGTTAATCGTCGATCATTCATAGGAGGAATCTCGTTGTGAATATAAAATAGATTTCCTGATTAACGGAATGGTGAACGAACAGTTTAGGACCGGCTCTCCGGGGCAATCGTTTGCGGGTTGCCTGACGTCAAAAAAATCCGGCAGCGCTCCGCATTCGTCACGCCCAACGGACCAACGGCTCCGTTTTCTCACGCCGCGACCGGTTTCCGCGTTCGCGCTTCGCGCGACAGCGCGCCTTGCGGCCCCCTGCGTGCCCGTGCCGGTCGCCGTCCTTCCGGCATCGCTCAACTTCCCGCCGACGCTGCCGTTAAACGGATCAGGGTCGCTCTTTTCAGCGATCCATTTCAATCACGCGGTAACGGAGACCGAAGTCATCATGCTGTCATCAATTCGCGCACGGATACTGGCGACGTGTGTCGCCATCGTAGTGACGGCGCTGGCCGTAACCGGGGGGCTCGTCTATTACGTCGTCAAGACCCACAACGACGAGGCCATCGACCAGAATCACAAATCGATCCTCGCCGGCCACGCGCTGGCGATCGACGAATGGGTGGCCAGCCGGTCGCGCGAAACCCAGGCGCTCGCGGACACGATCGCGATCGGCGAGGGCGACCCGGTCCCGGCGTTGAAGCTGCTCGGCAAGTCGGGCGGCTTCGAGGTGCTGACGCTCGGCCTGCCGGACAAGACCGCATTCTCGAACGTACCGCTTGCCCCCGGCTACGATCCGACCGCGCGGCCCTGGTACAAGCAGGCCGTCGGCGCGGGCCATCTGGTCGTGACGGCGCTCTACCGCGATGCGACGAGCGGCAAGCCGGCCGTCGCGTTCGCGGTGCCCGTGGTGCGCGACGGCGCAGTGAAGGGCGTACTGGCAGCCAGCCTGTTCATGGAGAACGTGAGCTCGATCGTGACTTCCGTTCACCCGACACCGGCGAGCTTCGCGTTTCTGGTGGACAAGGGCGGTCGCGTGATCGCGTCGGCCAAGACCGACCTGATCATGAAGCCGGCCACCGGTCTGTCGCCCGAACTCGATGCCGATCGCCTCGGCGCGCTGCAGGCGGCGTCCGCGCCGGTCGCGGTCGATATCGACGGCGCCGCCAAGCTGATGCGCGCACGACCGATCGCCGGCACCGACTGGTCGCTGGTGCTCGCGCTCGACAAGGGCGACGTGACGGCCGGCATGCGCGCGGTCGCGACGACGACGCTGCTGGCGATCGTGATCGTCGCCGGCATCGCCGCCGCGCTCGTCGGCGCGATGACGAACGCGGCCTTCAAGCGCATCCTGATGGTGCGCGACGCGCTCACGGACGTCTCGAGCGGCAGCGGCGACCTGACGAAGCGCCTGCCCGCCGACGGCGCGGACGAAGCCGCGCAGATCGCGCGAGCGTTCAACGCGTTCGCCGAGAAGATCAGTGCGATCCTGCTGCAGATCCGCGCGTTCAGCACGTCCGTCAACCTCGCGAGCGCCGAGATCGCCCAGGGCAACCAGGATCTGTCGGCCCGCACCGAACACGCTGCGTCGAGCCTGCAGGAAACGGCCGCCGCGCTCGAGGAGATCGCCGGCACGGCCCGCAATTCGGCCGATGCGGCGAGCCAGGTGAACCGTCTGGCGGAATCGGCGTCGGATGTCGCGCTGCGGGGCGGCACGGTCGTGCGCGACGTCGTGTCGACGATGAACGACATCACGCAGGCGTCGGCAGAGATCGCCAACATCGTCGGCGTGATCGACGGCATCGCATTCCAGACCAACATTCTCGCGTTGAACGCCGCCGTCGAGGCGGCCCGCGCGAACGAGCACGGCCGCGGCTTCGCGGTCGTCGCCGGCGAGGTGCGCGCGCTCGCGCAGCGCAGCGCGCAGGCCGCGCGCGAAATCAAGCAGCTGATCCACTCGTCGGTCGAGAAGATCGAGGGCGGCTCCGGGCTCGTCCAGACGGCTGGCGCGACGATGGACGAAATCGTCGACGGCGTGCGCAACATCACGAGCGTGATCGCCGAAATCAGCGTCGCCGCGAAGGAGCAGAGCACGGGGCTCGAACAGGTGAATCAGGCGGTGTCGCAGCTCGACGATACGACGCAGCAGAACGCGGCGCTCGTCGAGCAATCGGCGGCAGCCGCGACGTCGCTGCGCGAGCAGGCGGCCCGGCTCGCGCAGACGGTCGGCGAATTCAAGCTGGCGGAGCGTGCGGTGGCGGCGTGATGGTCGGGTTAACCGGGCCGGCGAGCGGCGGCTTCGTCCGCTGCACCGCGGGAGCAGGATGGCGCCGCGCGGCCGATCCGCGGAGGCGCCGCTCACGCCGTGGCCGACTGCGGTCGATCACGGGCGGGCAGGCCGGTATCGCTGCCGTTCCGTTCAGGCAAGCAGCCCGCGTGCCCCCAGATTCGCATACAGCGCACGCACGCCGAAGGTCCACGGCGCGATCTCCGTGCAAAGCCGCACGGTATTGACGAGTGCGCCGAGCGCGGGCGTGGAGATCGTCACGCGGTCGCCGAGGTGATGCGTGAATCCGCCGCCGGGCGCGTCGCGATCCTGGATCGGCGAGAACATCGTGCCGAGGAACAGCATGAAGCCGTCCGGATACTGGTGATGCGCGCCGCAGGTCTGTGCGACGAGGTCGGCGGGGTCGCGGCTGATCTCCCGCATGTGGCTGACGCCGTCGAGCACGAAGCCGTCGTCCGCGCCGTCGACGCGCAGCGACACGCTGCATTGCCGCACGCTATCGAGCGTGAAGCCGTCGTCGAACAGCCGCACGAACGGGCCGATTGCGCACGAGCCGTTGTTGTCCTTGCATTTGCCGAGCAGCAGCGCCGACCGGCCTTCGATGTCGCGCAGGTTCACGTCGTTGCCGAGCGTCGCGCCCACCGGCCTGCCGTCGCTGGCGACCGCCAGCACGATCTCCGGTTCCGGGTTGTTCCACACCGACACGGGCAGCAGTCCCACGTCCGCGCCGAAGCCGACCGCGGACATCGGCTGCGCCTTGGAGAACACCTCGGCATCCGGGCCGATGCCGACTTCCATGTATTGCGACCACGCGCCGCGGCGCTCGAGTTCCGCCTTCAGGCGCAGCGCGGCTTCCGAGCCCGGCACGATCTTCGACAGATCGGTGCCGATGGTCGCGGCGATGGTGTTGCGTACTTCCCGCGCTTTGGCCGGATCGCCACCCGCCTGTTCCTCGATCACGCGTTCGATCAGGCTGACCGCAAAGGTCACGCCGCACGCCTTGATCGCCTGCACGTCGCACGGCGCGAGCAGGTGCGTCGCACCCGGCCTGCCGTCCAGCGCCGCCTGCAACAAGGGCTCGACGCGGCCGAGCGATTCGCCGGCAGCGGTGCGCGCGACGGCGAGTGCATCGGCGCGGTCGAACAGGTCGGCGGTGGTCGGCACGGTGCGCGTGATGTCGAACACTTCGCCGCCGCGTACGGCGACGACGCTCGGGCCCGCGTGGGCGCCGTCGTGCCGCCAGACACGGCCGATCAGCAGCGCGTGGTCGAGGTCGTGCGGCAGGCAGTCGGAAACGGAAGGAATACGCATGATCAGCTCGGCAAGAGTCGGGGGCGGTTGGGTCAGTGCGAATGGCGCGGATTGCCGCGCTGCTCGATCACCTTCAGGTACAGCGTGGCCGGTTCGAGGCAGCCGCCGGTGGACAGCTGGCCGACGAAGCGGCGATAGAGTTCCTGCCACGGCGTTTGCGCCTGCGGCACGGTGAAGCTGGCGGTTTCGCGGCGGCGCGCGAGTTCGTCCTCGTCGACGAGCACGTCGACGCTGCGGCGATTCAGGTCCACGCGCACGCGATCGTTCGTGCGCAGCAGCGCGAGGCCGCCGCCGACCGCCGCCTCCGGCGACACGTTGAGAATTGACGGGCTGGCCGACGTACCGCTCTGGCGTCCGTCGCCCAGGCACGGCAGCGACGTCACGCCGCGCTTCACCAGCTCGGCGGGCGGCGCCATGTTCACGACTTCCGAACTGCCCGGGTAGCCGACCGTGCCGCAGCCGCGGATGACGAGGATGCAGCGCTCGTCGATGTTCAGCGCGGGATCGTTGATGCGCGCGTGGTAATCCTCGGGGCCGTCGAACACGATCGCGCGCGCCTCGAACGTATTCTCCGCACCCGGCTCGGAAAGATAGGTGCGGCGGAACGCGTCGCCCACCACCGACATCTTCATGATCGCGCTGTCGAAGAAGTTGCCCGACAGCACCATGAAGCCGGCGCCGTGCTTGAGCGGCGCGTCGGGCGTACGGATCACGTCGCGGTCGGCGTCCTGCGCGGTGTCGGCGATCTCGCCGATCGCGCGGCCCGATACGGTCAGGCAGTCGCGCCGCAGCAGACCGGCCGCATCGAGCTGGCGCAGCACCGCGGGGACGCCGCCGGCGCGGTGGAAGCTTTCGCCGAGGTATTCGCCGGCCGGCATGCAGTTCACGAGCAGCGGCACGGCTTCGCCCAGGCGCTGCCAGTCGTCCAGGCTCAGTTCGACGCCCATGTGGCGTGCAATCGCGATCAGGTGCGGCGGGCAATTCGTCGATGCGCCCAGCGCGGAGGCCACGACGATCGCATTCTCGAATGCCGCGCGCGTCATGATTGTCGACGGGCGAAGGTCTTCGCGAACGAGCTCGACCGCGCGCTTGCCGGTCGCGTAAGCCATCTGGCCGCGTTCGCGATAGGCGGCGGGAATGCTCGCGCAGCCGGGCAGCGACATGCCCAGCGCCTCGGCGAGGCTGTTCATCGACAGCGCGGTGCCCATGGTGTTGCAATGGCCGATCGACGGCGACGAAGCCGTGGTCAGCTGCATGAAGCCTTCGTAATCGATCTCGCCGGCCGAGAGCAGGTTGCGCGCATGCCAGATCACCGTGCCCGAGCCGACCCGCTTGCCGTCGTGCCATCCGTCGAGCATCGGGCCACCCGACAGCACGATCGCGGGCATGTCGACGGTGGCCGCGGCCATCAGGCATGCGGGCGTGGTCTTGTCGCAGCCGGTCGTCAGCACCACGCCGTCCAGCGGAAAACCGTGCAGCACTTCCACCAGCCCGAGGTAGGCGAGGTTACGGTCGAGCGCGGCGGTGGGCCGGCGGCTCTGTTCGGCCAGCGGATGCACGGGGAACTCCATCGGAATGCCGCCCGCGTCGCGGATGCCTGCCTTGGTGCGTTCGGCCAGTTCGATGTGGTGGCGGTTGCACGGCGCGAGGTCGCTTCCTGTCTGCGCGATGCCGATGACAGGACGGCCCGACTGCAGTTCCTCGCGCGTCAACCCGTAGTTCATGAAGCGCTCGACATAGAGCGCGGTCATGTCTGCGTGCGCGGGGTCGTCGAACCATTCCTGGCTGCGCAGGCGGCGAGGGGTATGTGACATGGCAGGCTGTCTCCTGAGGGGCCTTTTTCATTTTGCGTGCCGGATGATACCGGTAACATCGCTTGGATGTTAGCACGGGTTTTTTGCGTCGCGGAAGGGATTTCGTGCGCGCGTGGCGAAGGCGTGGAGCGCGGGCCGGTACGAAGCCGCGCGCGACGCGCCCCCGGATGCGCGCGGCCGGCGGCTTGTCAGGCGCTTTCGCGCGCGATGATCGTGTAGTCGATGCGAATGCTTTTCGACTCGGTTCGCTCGCCGCCGTCGCGCGCTTGCAGCGCCGCCAGCAACGCTTCGCCGGTGCGCAGCCCGATGCCGTACGCGTCGACCGACACGGTCGTGATGGTCGGGTGGCAGCATGTCGCCACCTCGAAGTTTCCGAAGCCGGCCACGGCGATGTCGGCAGGCACGGCGAGCCCGCGCCGGTGACACTCCATGATCGCGCCGAATGCCGACATGTCGCTCACGCACATCACCGCGTCGGTATCGGGCCATTGCTCCAGCAGCGCCGCCATCGCGGGGCCGCCGTGGCTCATCGTGATCGGCGATTCGCCCAGCCGCACGACGCGCGGTTCGCCCAGGCCCAGCGCCTTGATCTCCGCCTGGTAGCCCTTGAGCCGGTCCAGGCCGCGGCGATCCAGTTCGCTCGCGCCGACCAGAAAGCCGATGCGCCGGTACCCGCGCTCGGCCAGGTGGCGCACCATCGCACGGGCGGCGCGCACGTTCGAGAAGCCGACGGCGGTGTCGATCGGGCGCGTGGGCAGGTCCCACATCTCGACCACCGGAATCGCCGAGCGCTCCAATACCTTGCGCGTCGCATCGGTGTGCTGCGATCCCGTCAGCGCGATGCAGCGCGGCTGGTGTCGCAGCATCGACCGGACGAGCCGTTCCTCCCGTTCCAGGTCGTAGTCGGTATCGCCGAGCAGCAGTTGCAGACCATGCGGCTCGAGCGCATCGGTCAGGCCGCGCACGGTGTCCGAGAAGTTGGAGCTCGACAGCGACGGCACCAGCACCGCGACGAATTCCGAGCGCCCCGACGACAGCGCACCGGCGGCGGCATCCGCCACGTACCCGAGCTGCTCGATGGCCTCGCAGACCCGTGCGCGCGTCTCGGCGGCCACGCTGTGGCCGGCGAGCACGCGCGACACCGTCATCTTCGATACGCCGGCGAGGCGCGCTACGTCTGACATGCGGGGCGGCCCGGCGGGCCGGACGGCGGTGGGACTGGGCATCGGAATCGCGATCGGGAGAAGGCCGGAAAGGCTACATCATACCGGTGCGGCATACCGCGCAGGCACGGTCGCGGCGCGCCCGTCGCCGTGATGGCCGCACTAGGGAAACCACGCGTCCGGCGGGACTTGTATGCGTGTATCGCCGCATGCTACCTTCGAATTTGTTACCGGTATCAGCATACCGATCGCTCCCGTCGCCTCGTCGGCTTTTTTTTGCCACGGAATGTTATCGGTAACATCGATGCGTCAAGCGCACTCGCCGGTACGAAGAAGATCGACACAATCAGGAGACAGACCGATGCCATCCCTTACGCAGGCCGCTGCCGCACCGGCCGCGGCCGACTCGTCCGAAGACGCCCTTTACCGCAAGGTCATGCGGCGCATCCTGCCGTTGCTGCTGCTCTGTTACGTCGTGGCCTACCTGGACCGCGTCAACGTGGGCTTCGCGAAGCTGCAGATGCTCGACGACCTGAGTCTGAGCGACGGCGTCTATGCGCTCGGCGCCAGCATTTTCTTCTGGGGCTATTTCCTGTTCGAAATGCCCAGCAACCTGCTGCTGCACCGCTACGGCGCGCGTTTCTGGATCGCGCGGATCATGATCACGTGGGGCATCGTGTCGTCGTCGATGGCGTTCATCGTGCCGCTCGCGCAGTTCTTCCACGTACAGACCGCCACGATGTTCTACACGCTGCGCTTCCTGTTGGGGCTGTGCGAAGCGGGGTTTTTCCCGGGCGTCATCCTGTACATGAACTACTGGTTCCCGGCGCGGCGCCAGAGCGTGGCGATGTCGGGCTTCCTGGTCGCGATCCCGCTGAGCCTGACGCTCGGCAGCGTGGTGTCCGGCTGGCTGATGGAGCAGACGCACGGCCTGTCGGGCATGAGCGGCTGGCAATGGATGCTGCTGCTCGAAGGGCTGCCGTCGATCGTGGTGGCGTTCATCGTGCTGGCCTGCCTCGGCGACGGCCCGCAATCGGCGAAGTGGCTGTCCGCCGACGAAAAGGCGGTGCTGTCGCGCAACCTTGAATCCGAGGCCGCGCACAAGTCGCACAGCATCGGCGCCGCGCTGCGCAGCCCGCGCGTCTGGCTGCTCACCTTCATCCTGCTGACGTTCAATACCGGCTTCTACGGGCTGGCCTTCTGGCTGCCGTCGATCATCCGCGCGTCGGGCGTGCACAGCCCGTTGCATATCGGCGTGCTGACGGCCATTCCGTACCTGACGGCGATCTTTGCGATGGTGTGGAACGCGTCGCACTCGCGCAAGATCGGCGAACGCCGCCTGCACGCGGCGATTCCCGCGCTGATCGGCGGCGTCTTCCTGATCCTGAGCGCGGCGTTTGCGCACAACGTGGCGCTATCGATCGTATTCCTGACCATCGCCACGTGCGGCATCCTCGCGCTGATGCCGATCTACTGGACCTTTCCGGGGCAGATCCTGTCCGGCACGGCCGCGGCCGCCGGCATCGCGCTGATCAACTCGGTGGGGAACCTGTCCGGCTTCACGGGCTCGATGATCACCGGTGTCGCCAAGCAAATGACCGGCAACATCAATAACGGCACCTATGCGCTGGGCGCTTGCCTGCTGGTCAGCTGCGTGCTGATCGCGTCGATTCCGCGCGATATCCTGCGGCCGCCGGCGGGGCGGTAGGGCGTCCGCGCGACGTTACGTCCGGCCGGGGCTGCGACATCGCGCTGCCCCGGCGGCGGATGCGTCACGTCATTTGGATTGATCTCGCGTGAGTTCGCTCGACCATCACGGACGGAATTCCGGATACGTCCCGCCCCCGACGACCTATGCGCGGCTCCGCCTTCTCGTGAGCGGCCGTCAGGCGTCTTCCAGCGCGAAGCGCACCTTGTCCCCGAGCGTGCGCAATCGCTCGACCGGTTCGTTCGCGAACACGAAGCGGATATACGCGTCGCCGTGGGCAACGCCCCATCCGGTCATCGCCGTCGCACATACGCCGTGGCGCAGCAACCGCTCCGACATCCGCGATCCGGTCAGGCCGAAATCGGACACGCGCAGCAGCATCGACCAGCCGCCCGCCGGCATGCCGAACGGGAGCCCCGACAGTTCGGCGGCGACCGTATCCCGCCGCCTCTCGAGTTCGCTCACGTAGCCACGCAGATCGGCTGCGGAATGTTCGAGCGCAACCGCCGCAGCCTCCTGGGCGATGCCGACCGGCACCACGACGTTCGCGAGCGACACGGCCACGAGATCCGGAATCAGCCATTCCGGCGCGACGATCCAGCCGACCCGCCAGCCAATCATGCGCAACTCTTTCGACGCCGCGCCGACCGTGACCGTACGCTCGGCCATGCCGGGCAGGCCGGCGGGATGGATCACCGTGCGTCCATCGAAGAGCAGCCGTTCCATCGCGCTGTCGAGGATCAGCAGCAGATCGTTCTGCACACAGAGGCTCGCGATCAGTTGCCAGTCGGACGCATCGAAGAAGCCGCCCGAAGGCATCGAAGGGGACATCAGCAGCATGGCTCGCGTTTTCGGGCCGATTGCTGCCCGCAGCGCGGCGTGGTCCAGCTTCCATTCGCCGTCCGGCGTGAACGCGAACGGGACTTGCTTGGGCACACCGCCGGCGAGGCGGATGCGGTTCAGCAGACCCGCGTACGTCGGATCGGTGACGATGACTTCGTCGCCGATTTCGACGGTGGCGAGCAGCGTGTTCAGAATGCCGGAGAGTCCGCCCGCCGACACCACCACCTGGTCGGCAGTGAAGCGCTGCCCCGACAGCGTCGACACGTGGGCGGCAGCGCTCGCGCGTAGCCGATCCTGGCCGACGAATGGCAAATAGGAATTGGCCGAGTCTCGCAGGATGGCCTCTCGGGTGAAGGCGAGCGCCTCTGCAGTAGGTGGGATGTCGGTGTCGAGATTTTCGAGTCGCAAAAGGTCGACGTCGGCGTGATCGGCGATCGAACCCATGCGATCGACGCCAATCCCGGCAATGTGCTGCAGACGGACAGGGCGGTGGTGGCGCATCGAGCCTCCGGTTTGTTACAATTTAATAGATAATATATGCATGGTGGTCGGCATGAACTTTGAAGTCAAGGACGATCGCTCGCTGGCCGATCGGATCGCCGTCGCATTGGCGGACCGCATCATCTCGGGCGTCATCGCACCGGGGGAGTGGCTGCGTCAGGACCACATCGCAGCAGAGTTCGGCGCGAGCCATGTGCCTGTACGCGAGGCGTTCAGACGGCTGGAAGCGCAAGGGTTGGCCGTGGTGGAACCGCGACGGGGCGTGCGGGCGGCGCCGCTCGAGCCGGCGGACGTGCTTGAAATGGCGAAGATGCGTGCGGCTTTCGAGGCGCTGGCGCTCCGTGAGGCGATTCCCGCGCTCGACGCAGGGGCGCTGGAGGAGCTCGATGCGATCCTCGATCAGGAGTCGGCGGCGCATGGGATAGCCGTGCTCGGTACGCTGAACCTGAGGTTTCATCGCGCATTGACCGCGCGGTGCGGGATGCCGCGCCTCGTCGCCGCGATTGGGGACATGCATCGGGCCAGCTCACGGCATCTGTATGCGACGTGGCAGCAGCTTGATTGGCAGGGTCGCTCGAATGACGAGCATCGGAACATCGTTCGGGCGATACGCGAGGGTGATGTGGACGCAGCGTGTGCGGCCTTGTCAGCGCATATTCTGGCCGCGGGAGATGCGCTGGCTCAGGCGTTGGATAGGCGGTAGGGAGGCAGGTCGGGCCGGGGCGCATCAAGCGGTTCAAAAGGCCGGCTTTCGGAATGGCTGGCGTTTTCTCCTCGGTGGCTATAGTCGACCGCGTCCGGCGGCATTCGGCCAGTAGTTGTTGCCCCACTTCTCACCGCCATCGAACGGATCTACGTCACGCGGGAGTACGGGCCAAGCGGCGCAAGGTTAGCCTGCCATTGCCCGAAACATTACCTTATTTGACTGTTTGTTCCAGTATCGATAGAATGGTTCACGGCTATAAACAAAGAGTCCGATCATGGCTAGAAATAAAGAGTTCGATATTGACCACGTCCTAGATGCCGCAATCGACGTCTTTCGCTCGCATGGCTATGCAGGCACCTCAGCCGGCATGTTGGTCGAAGCAATGCGGATCGGTCGACAAAGTTTGTACGACACATTTGGCGACAAGTGGGGACTCTATTGCGCTGCAGTAAAGCGATATGGCGATATCGAACGTCAGGCACATCTTGACGCGCTGAACGAAGGTCACAAGGCCATCGATGGCTTGCGCGCGATGATGAATCGCGTCGTGCGTGAGGCCCGTCAGTCCTGTTTGGGTGTGGTTTCAATCTGCGAGTTCGGAGACTCGGACCCGGAACTGACCAAATTGCGCGAAGGGGTCGGCAAATTTTTGCTTGAGTCGCTGACACAAAAGGTGCGGGAAGCTCAGGCACAAGGGGACGTTTCGCGGGACGTAGACGCCAAACAAGCTGCAAGCTTCCTGTTTGCAAGTATCGCGGCTATTCGGTTGTCGGCGCGTGGAGGCGCCACCGATCCGGAATTGGCATCACTGGGCCAGTTGGCGATGCGGGTCTTGATGTAAAAATTTTTTGCCTTTTAATGGAACGATCATTCTAGTATTGGAGGGTGTCATGAGAGCGGTGGTGATGAATGGCGTCGGCGACGTAGACATGCTCGAGTATGTCGAGCGAAATGATCCGATTCCTGGTCCGGGTGAAGTGCTGGTCGGCATCGCTGTGGCCGGCGTGAATTTCATGGATATTGGAATTCGCCAGGGAATGGCCTGGACCAACGTGCCCAATCCTAAAATAATTGGCGTGGAAGGCGCGGGACGTGTGCTGGCACTAGGCGAAGGCGTGTCCGATCTTGAGGTCGGTCAGCGTGTGGCTTGGGCATATGCGCCAGGCAGCTATGCGGAAAAGGTCGTGCTGCCGGCGGCAGCGTTAGCACGGGTGCCGGACGACATTGACGACCGTGTCGCGGCGTCGCTCATGATGAATGGCTTCACTGCCAGTCATTTTGCCACCGACTTCTATCCGATCCAGCAGGGCGATGTTGCACTGGTGCATGCCGCCGCCGGTGGCGTAGGTTCGTTGCTGGCTCAAATCATCAAGTTGCGCGGTGGTACAGTCATCGGTCGTGTTTCGTCGGAATCCAAGGTTGCGGTAGCTAAAGCAGCTGGTGCGGATCATGTAATTGTGGATCGCGCGGGCAATTTCGTGGATGCCGTGATGGACATTACTGGAGGCGACGGCGTGCATGTGGTGTACGACGGCTCGGGACCGACGACATTCCAGGCGTCGCTTGATGTGTTGCGCTATTCAGGTACCTTGTGCTGGTACGGACCGGTTCTGGGAGCTGACACGACGATAGAGCTGTTCCGGTTACCTAAGAGCATCAAGATCGGTTATGCCTCTTTCGCGGACCATATTCGAACCCCGGAGTTGCTGCGTTCGCATGCAGCGCAGCTGTTCAGTTGGGTGCGTGAAGGGAGGCTCAATGTACACAATGGCGGCGTATATGCATTGGCAGATGCGGCGCAAGCTCAAGCCGATATGTGGAACCGTAAGACTTCTGGCAAATTGCTGCTTATTCCATGATGTGACCGGCATGAGACCCCCGAGCAGCGCGCATACTGACCGGGGCGTCGGCGAAACGTCAATTCGTTGACTCGCAACGGCATCTGACATTCGACGCTAGGGTGGTGCGAAGGGCGACAACGCGCCTGTGAGCTGCCTCACAGTCGCCAACATTCCGACGGCAGGAGAGCCGATGACTTGCCGTCGAGCAACGATACTGAATGACCGTTCCGCTCCGATATCCGCCCTTGGGCGTACCGTGGCATGAGCGATAGCAACGGGTCGTTCAGGACCGTTCGCGATCGCAAAACGAGCCCTGTTTTCACTACTACGATCGTCCGCAAGAGTTCATGCTTTGCACAACGCGCGGCCTTGACCGTAAGCATGGCGACGGCGCTTGTAGCGTGACATCTTCATTCCGACCGACGGCTCACGACACCCTGCGCCGCATCCCCCGCACCTGCAGCCAAATGGCGGATATCAGGAAGTAAAGCGCACCTACTCCCGCATAGCCGGCGATCTTGACGATCGCCGGCGGCATCGGCGCATGGCTTTGGACAATGAAGAACAACCCGGCCAGCGCCGATTGCGCGCCGCTCAGCACCATCACCCACTGCGCACCGGCGTGCTTCCATCGCCGCACGGCGGTGCCGAGTTGCAGCGCGCCGGAGAGAATCGCCCAGACGCCGAACACCGCGAGCACCGCGGCCATGCCCGCGTTCAGCGCCGGAAATACCGCCAGTGTCGTGACGGCGCTGATCGCAACGTTGACCGCCTGCGTGCGGTTTGCCGCCATCCCGCCGCTGCGGGACAGGTCGACGAAATTGGCGAGCGCATCCCAGGCCGGATAAACGACCAGCAGGACCGCCGCGCCGGCCTCGCTCTGCCGGCCGACGGAAAACGCCAGCGCGACCCAGATCAGCGAGAACACCGCCCGGGAAAAGTAGTATCGTTTCAGCCAGTGTTCGTCGGCAGGGGCGTGGAATTCGGGGTAGCGATCAGTCATTTGCACTCCTTTTTACATTGAATCGTCGTTCCGGCCGGCATGCAGAATTTCCGCCACGCGGATTCGGATGCGGCGCCGACCGGATCTCCAGTGCGCCGAGTATCGCAATCGTCCGCGCTTGCCGCCATCGGTCAGATGTCCGATGGCGAAGCCCGCTGCCGGTTGCCTGCACCGATACCGGCGGACATCGCGCCCGCCCGGCTCCGGCGCGCCGCAGCCGCGCATGCTCATGCACGCCGCGACGCCGTCGCGTATGATCGTTTTCCCATCCCCGCGAATGCCTCCGCCCACCCGATGCCCGACGCCGAAGCCCGTCACACCCCGCTGCGCATAGTCGACGCCGTCCGCGCGCTGGCCTTCATCGGCGATCTCAGCATGGGCCAGCCGACCGACCATTCGCCGCGCACCGGGTGGCTGGCGGCGCAGCTCGCGCACGCGGCACGATTCGATGCATCGGTCTGCGACACGGCCCGCGAGGTGGCGCTGTTGCGCTGGTCGGGCTGCACGGCGAACGCGGCGGGCTTCGCGCAGATATTCGGCGACGACGTCGCGATTCGCGCGGCGATGCTCGCGAACCGGGCCGGCATGGCCGAAGCGATCGGCGGCGCGGGTGTCGCGCTGATCCCGCTCGCGCAGATTCATTGCGAAGTCTCCGGCGAGGTGGCGCGAATACTCGGTCTGTCCCGCGCGACGGAAACCGCGCTGCGGCACATTTTCGAAACCTGGGACGGCAACGGGCTGCCTGCGCGGCTCGTGCGCGAACAGGTGCCGCCCGCCGTGTCGATCGTCGCACTGGCCGGCGATCTCGACGTGTTCAGCCGCACGTACGGCATCGAACGGGCCCTCGAATTGATCGGCCAACGCGCGGAGTCGCGCTATCCGGCCGTGCTCGTCGAGACGGCTGCGCGCGACGCACCGCGCTGGCTGGCAGCGCTCGAACACATGGCGCCCGTCGACGTGGACGCCGCATTGGCCACGCCGGACATGCAGGGCGCGACGTCCGCTGAATTGATTGCGGACGTCATCGATCTGAAATTGCCGTGGATGACGGGTTTTTCGCGTTCGGTCGCCGCGACGGCGGCCGCGTGTTACGGCCGTCTGTCGCCGGACGAGGCCGCGCGCGAACGCGTGTACCGCGCCGGCCTGATTCATGGCATCGGCAGGGCTGCGGTGCCGAACGACGTGTGGAATCTGCCGACGCGGCTGCCTGCGAGCGCGTGGGAAAAGGTGCGACTCGTGCCGTACTGGACCGAGCGCGCGGGCAGGCAGACCGGTGCGCTCGGCGAAGCCGCGGTGCTTGCGTCGTATGCCTACGAGCGGCTGGACGGCTCGGGCTATTTTCGCGGCGCGCGCGATGCGGCGCTGACGCTGGAAGCGCGCGTGCTGGCGGCGTCGCTGGCGTGGGTCGCGTTGCGCTCGGCGCGTCCGTGGCGCGCGGCGCTGAGCGATGCGGCCGCCGCCAGCCAGTTGCAGGAAGAAGCGGCGTGCGGCCGGCTATGCGGCGAAGTGGTGGCCGCGCTCGTGACGGGCGGGGCGCCCGTCCCCCGGCGTATCGTCACGGGCACGTCGGCCGCTGGCCCGCGCCTGTCCGCACGGGAAATCGACGTCCTGCGGGCGATTTCCCGCGGCGCGAGCAACAAGCAGGTCGCGCAGGCGCTCGCGATGAGTCCGAGCACGGTGCGTACCCATGTCGAGAAGGCGTTCCGCAAGCTCGAATGTTCGACGCGTGCCGCGGCGACTCTCAAGGCGTCGGCGTTGGGGCTGCTCTGACGCGCTCCGCGACGCGGATTCGCTTTCGTGTGTATGCGAACCGCCGGTCGGGCCGGGGCGACCTTTGACGCTCCGCCCGTCCGGTGGTTTATCCCGCGTATCGAAGATGGCGGTTGCACCATTCAAGTCGACCAGTCGTTCATCCGTTTCCGGCGATCCGGGGCTCTTGCATCGGTGTCGGCCCAACCGTACCCCAACGCCGCGATTGCGAAGTAGACGGCACCGACGGCTTCGGAGAAAAGCAGCGCGCCGGCCAGCGCCGTTCGCGCCCCACCCGAGATCGTTCGCATCGGCGTGCCGGCGTGCTTCCCGCGATGCACTGCGGCGCCGATCCGAAACAGGCCCGACACGATCGCGAGCACGCCGAACGAATGCGGCAGGCCGCTCGCCAATGCAACGATGAAGATCTGACGTACCGACATTGCAGTGATCCCCCGGCCGAGTATTCGCGTGACGGTTGCCTATCCTGACACCCGATCGTTCGCGGCGCTATCGGACAAGTGACCGATGGCGCCGGCCGAAACCGATGCATGGCGGCACGCGATCGCCGCTACGACACGGGCGAGAACACATCCGCGATGTGCCGATCGGGTTCGATATCGGTGAACGCATCGATATCGGCCATCACATCTGCCGTCTCCGGGGCAGCGAACGCACCATCCAGCGCCGCGCCGTCCTTGAAGCGGCACATCGCGACGACGATCAGTTCGCTATCCCCACGTGCCGGGAAGAACGCGTCGATGTAGTCGAGCCCGTACGGCTTCCAGGATTTCTCCACCAGCGGAATGTGTTGCTCGACGTAGTAACGGGAATCGAATCGCGTGCCCGCGGCTCGGCGATAGGAAACGACGAAATACATGCAGAACCTCCGGGTCGGACTGCTACGGCGATGAATGTCGCTACGGGCGAATACGGCGGATTACGACCGTTCGCGTTCGGCGCCGAATACCGGCCGGGCGGCAGCCCGCCTCGACGGGTGCGCGGCGGGCGCGCGTGCGAGCGAGATACCCAGCGCGGCGCCGACGGCGAGGAACACCGAGATCGACAGCAGTGCGACGATGAACGCGTGCGCGATGGCCGCCGGCTCCTGGTGCGTGCCGAGCGTCGTATAGAAAATGCCGCCGATGATCGCCACGCTGAGCGACGTGCTGACCTGCAGCGTCGAGCTGGCGATGCCGGCGATCATGCCGGACAGCGCCGGTGCGACGCGCCCTGTCACCATGCGCATCAGCGTCGGCAGCGCGAGCCCTTGTCCGAAACCGATAACGAAGAGAACGACGGCGAGCGGCACGGCAGCGAGCGGCATCCCGATCGGCGTTACATTGATCAACCACGCGAGGCCGACGAGCCCGACGATCTCCAGCCCCATGCCGAACGGATTGACGTAAGCGCCGATGACACGCGAGCAGAAAGGCGTCGACAACGGGCCGAGCAGGAACCCGACGCCGAACGGCAAGAACACGAGGCCCGCGCTCAGCGCGTCGACGTGCAACGCATTCTGCAGATACACCGAGAACAGCAGGAAGAACGCGCCGATCGAGTACAGCAGCAGCGCGATCAGCAACGCGCGGCCCAGCCCTGGTGCGCGCAGCGCGGCCGGATCGAGCAGCGGTGCGCCGCCGCGGCGGCCGAGCCGGCGCTCGTAGCGCCAGAAGAACCCCGCGAGGGCCGGCGCCGCGAGCAGCGACACCCATGCCCATACGGGCCAGCCTGCTTCGCGCCCCTCGATCAGCGGCACGATCAGCGCGCCCAGCGTCAGCATCGACAGCGCGGTGCCGCCGAGGTCGAGTTTGCGCGCATGCTGCTCACGCGTTTCCTTCAACAGCGGAATCCCGAACAGGACGACCAGAATCGCCAGCGGCAGGTTGACGAGGAAGATCGTGCGCCAACCCAGATTCAACAGATTCAGCGAGATCAGGATCCCGCCCAGCGCCTGCCCGACCACGGCGGCGAGGCCGAATACCGCGCCGTACAAGCTGAGCGCGAGCGGCTTTTCCGATTCCGGAAAGATTGCCTGGATCGAAGCGAGCGCCTGCGGCGCCATGATCGCGGCCGTTACGCCCTGCAACGCGCGGCCGACGATGAGCGTCCACGGCGAACTCGCGAGGCCGCACAGCGTCGAGGCGATCGCAAAGCCGATCAAGCCGAGGAAAAACACGCGACCGCGGCCGAACAGGTCGCCCAATCGCCCGCCGGTGATCAGCGTCACCGCGTACAGGCCCGCATACGATGAAATGACGAGCTGCTCGGCCGACGACGACGCGCCCAGTTCCGCGCGGATCGACGGCAGCGCGACGTTGACGATGAAGAAATCCAGCGGCGGCAGGAACGCGCCGACGAGCAGGACCGAAAACATGGCCCAGCGGCGCGGGTCGGGTGATACGGGGTCATTCCTTGACATGGACGGCTCTCCATACGGAACCATTTGGTTCCAAATTGGGTAAAAAAATATCAGTCGAGGATGCGCATCGTGCGGTCGACCAGCGCGAGCACGTCGGGTTCGGACATACCGGTTTTCCCCAGCACGCGCATGCCTTCGATCTGGCAGACGAGCAAACGCGCCAGCACCTGTTCGTCCTGCTCGGGGATCTCGCCGCTCGCCTGGCCACGGACGATCGCGCCGGCATAGAGTTGCTGCAGCCGCCGGTACAGGCGGCCGGTGCGTTCCGCGACATCCGCGTCGCGCGCGGCCAGTTCGGTGGTCATCGCGACCGCGAGACAGCCCCGTCGGCCCGCCTCGCCGACGGACAGGCGCGCATAGCGCAACAGCGACTCGCGAATCGCATCCTTCACAGCGCCGGGTTGCGACAGGATGTCCGCGGTTGCCTTGAGCCCGTCGGCCATATACAGGTCGAGCGCCGCCAGCAGCAGCGCCTTCTTGTCGCCGAACGCCTTGTACAGACTCCCGCGCGACAGGCCGGTGCCGGCCATCAGGTCGGGCAGGGACGCGCCTTCGTATCCGCGATCCCAGAAAACGTCCATCGCGTCGCGCGCGGCATCGTCAAGTTCGAATTCGCGGGGACGGCCCACGCCAGCCGGATTTGCCATTGATCGGTTTCGCAAACGATGCGGTGCCTGAAGTTGGATTCATTATATGGACCGATCGGTTCCGATGTCAACGCGTGTATGTCGACCGGGCGGGGCGATGGCCGTCCTCGCGGACGGCCCGGATTCATCCGATCAGTCCAGCCCGCCCTGGCACAGATACTTGATCGACAGATAATCGTCGAGCCCGTAACGCGAGCCTTCGCGGCCATAGCCCGATTCCTTCACGCCGCCGAACGGCGCGGCCTCGCTCGCGAGCGCGCCTTCGTTGATCCCGACGATGCCCGTTTCGAGCCGTGCCGACACGCGCGCGATGCGCCGCACGTCCTGCGTGTAGAAATACGCGGCGAGCCCGAACGGCGTGTCGTTCGCGGCATCGACCGCTTCGTCCTCTGACTCGAAGCGAAACAGCGCGGCGACCGGGCCGAAGGTTTCCTCGCAGGTCAGCTGCATGTCGGCGGTGGCATCGGCGAGCACCGTCGGCGCGTAATAGTTCGCGCCGAGTTCGGTCAGGCGCTTGCCGCCCGTCAGCACGCGGGCGCCGCGTTCGACCGCATCGCCGACGTGCCGCGCGATCTTGTCGACCGCGCGCGCGTTGATCATCGGGCCGATCTGCGCGGCCGGGTCGGTCGCCGGCGCGACCTTCAGCGCGGCGACGCGCGCGGCGAGCTTCTCGGCGAACGCGTCGTAGACGCCGGCCTGCACGTACACGCGATTCGGCGACACGCACGTCTGCCCGCCGTTGCGGAACTTGGCCGCCATCAGCCCGTCGACCGCGGCATCGAGCTCGGCGTCGTCGAACACGATGAACGGCGCATTGCCGCCGAGCTCCAGCGACAGCTTCTTCAACGTCGCCGCCGATTCGCGCGCGAGCAGCTTGCCGACGGGCGTCGAGCCGGTGAACGTGATCTTGCGCACGCGGCCGTCGGCGAGCCAGTCGGCCGCGGCTTCGACGCCGCGTTCGCGCGACGCGGTAATCAGGTTCAGCACGCCGGCCGGCACGCCGGCTTCCTGCGCGAGAAACGCGAGCGCGAGCGCGGTCAGCGGCGTGTCCTCCGCCGGCTTCGCGACGACCGTGCAGCCGGCCGCGAGGGCAGGCGCGATCTTGCGCGCGATCATCGCGAGCGGGAAGTTCCACGGCGTGATCGCGGCGACGATGCCGATCGGCTCCTTCACCGCGCTGAGCCGCTTGCCGCGCTGCTGCTGCGGGATCAGGTCGCCGTACGTGCGCGTCGCTTCCTCGGCGAACCACAGCACGTACGACGCACCGTACGCGACTTCGCCGCGCGCTTCGGCAAGCGGCTTGCCCTGTTCGCGCGACATCAGCTTCGCGAGATCGTCGGTGTGCGCGACGATCGCCGCATGCCATGCACGCAGGATCGCGGCGCGTTCGCGCGCGGGCGTCGCGCGCCACGCGGGCAGCGCGTGGGCCGCCGCATCGGTCGCCGCGTGTGCGTCGGCGGCGCTGCTGTCGGGTGCGTGGGCAACGGTCTCGAGCGTGGCCGGATCGGTGACGGCGAAGCGGCGGCCGTCGAGCGCATCGCGCCACGCGCCGTCGATCAGGTTGGCGGTGCGAACGAGTTCGGTTCGGGACAGCGTAAGCGGCATGACAGGTCCTTGAGTGAAGCGGTTCGGCGACAACGACAACGACGGTGGAGCGGGCGTGCGACGACCCCGCGCGGACAGCGGGCTGCCGCGTGACAGGGTGCCGCGCCGGTGCGTCAGTGACGTTCGCCGAACAGCGATTCGAGCGGGTAGTGCCGTTTGACGAACGGCGACTTGATGATCACGTAACTGAAATACTTCTCGATGCCGATGTTCTGCTCGAGCAGCCCTTCGACGATCGTCTGGTAATGGCTCACGCTGCGCGTGATGAACTTCAGCAGATAGTCGTAGCCGCCGCTTGCAAGGTGGCATTCGACGATCTCGTCGACGTTGCGGATCGCCGCGACGAAGCGGTCGAAATCCTCGCGCCGGTGGTCGGCCAGCGTGACCTCGGTAAACACGACCTGCACGTCGCCGAGTTTCTCGAGCTGGATGTGCGCGCCGTAGCCGCCGATGTAGCCGGCCTTCTCGAGCCGCTTCACGCGGATCAGGCATGGACTGGGCGACAGCCCGACCGCATCGGCCAGCTCGACGTTGGTCATGCGGCCGCGCTTTTGCAACTGGGAGAGGATGCGCAGGTCGATGCGATCCAGCTTGCTGTCCGTCATGTTCACGTGAGAAGGCAAAAATGGAATGTCCGGTTACTTTAGAGTCGAACGATGGCGGCCACAAGCCCGGCTTTCCCTTGGCCGGTCAGGCGGGCTGCGCGTGCGCGGCGTCGAGCGCGCGCTGCACGCCCGCGTCGGCCAGCACGTCGTCGAGCGTCTTGCGCACGCGTTCGAACAGCAGGTCGAACTCGCCCGCGGTGAAGCTCAGCGCCGGCGCGAAGCCGAGCACGCCGTCGCCGAACGCGCGGAACACCACGCCGTTCGCGTACGCGGCGGCCGCGATCTTGTCGGGCACGTTCAGCGCCGGGTCGAAGCGCGTCTTGTGCGCCTTGTCGGCCACCAGTTCGAGCGCGCCGAGCAAGCCGACCGAGCGGGCGTCGCCGACGAGCGGATGCGCGCGCAGCGCGTCGAGCCCCGCGGCGAAGCGCGGCGCCAGCGCCTGGCCGTTCGCGAGCAGTCCGCCTTCGTGATAGAGCTTCAGCACCTCGAGGCCGATCGCCGCGCTCACCGGATGCGCGGAATACGTATGGCCGTGGCCGACCACCGGCGAATCGGCGCGGTCGCCCGCGATCCCTTCGTAGATTTCGTCGGACATCAGCACCGCGCCCATCGGCGCATAGCCGGCGGTCAGGCCCTTCGCGACGGTCATCAGGTCCGGATCGACCTGTTCGGCCTCGCATGCGAACAGCGGGCCCGTGCGGCCGAAGCCGGTGATCACCTCGTCGGCGACGAACAGGATGCCGAGGCGCCGGCACGCGTCGCGCATCGCCTTCAGCCAGCCGGCCGGCGGCACGATCACGCCGCCGGAACCCTGCACGGGCTCGCAGAAGAATGCGGCGACGTTGTCCGCGCCGAGTTCGGCGACCTTCGCTTCGAGTGCGGCGACCGACGCGGCGATCAGCGCCTGCGGATCGTCGCCGAGCGGATGGCGGTACGGGTAGGGCGACGGAATATGGTGCTGGTCCGCGCGCGGCAGGTCGAAATGACGGTGGAACGCCGGCAGCGCGGTGAGGCCGGCGCCGACCGACGACGAACCGTGATAGCCGCGTTCCAGCGCGATCATCTGCTTCTTCGACGGGCGGCCGGTCGCGTTGAAATAATGCGTGATGAAACGGATCGCGGAATCGACCGCGTCCGAACCGCCGAGCGTGAAGTACACGCGGTTCAGCGACGGCGGCGCGAGCGCGGCGAGCCGTTCGGCGAGTTCGATCGCCGGCTGCGAGCCGAAATGGAAATAACCGGTCGCGTAGGGCAGCTTCGCCATCTGGTCGGCGGCGGCCTTCACGATGCTGTCGCGGCCGTAGCCGACGTTCACGCACCACAGGCCCGAGAACGCGTCGAGCAGCGTGTGACCCGCGGCGTCGCGCAGGAATACGCCGTCCGCGGATTCCAGCACGGTGACGCCGCGCGCCTCGTGCGCACGGTAATTGACGACGGGGTGGATCAGATGTTGACGATCGGCTTCGATCAGCGCGGCTTGGTTCATGGGAAGGCGGGACTCTCGTCAGGTGTCAGCGGTGAGTTCATGCTAACGGGCGAGAAATCCGCATGCGTCTTCAATTTGCGGCCCGAAACGTATGCGCGCGGCGTTTGTGCGGGGCGCTTCGGCATTTTCTGCTGCGCGCCCGGCGGGCCGGGCGCGCGTCAGGTCAGTAGCCGCGCGTGCGATCGACGACGCCGATCATCGGCTGGCCCGCGCGATGGCGCGCGAGGTTCGCGAGCACCGAGTCGACCGCGGTGTCCGGCCGCGTCGCGCTGGCGATGTGCGGCGTGATGCGAATGCGCGGGTGCGTCCAGAACGGATGGCCGGCCGGCAGCGGTTCGGGATCCGTCACGTCGAGGATCGCGCTGTCGAGGCGGCCGCTCGCGAGCGCCGCGAGTAGCGCGGCTTCATCGAGCTGCGGGCCGCGCCCGACCTGCACGAGCGATGCGCCGGCCGGCAGCGCGTCGAACACACGTGCGCCGAGCAGTCTGCGCGTGCTGTCGGTGAGCGGCAGCAGGCAGATCAGGACGTCGGTGCGGGCGAGGAACGCGTCGAGCCCCGCATCGCCCGCGTAGCAGTCGACGCCGTCGAGCGTGCGCGGCGTGCGGCTCCAGCCGGCGCACGGGAAACCGAAGCGCCGCAGCGTGTCGAGCACGGCCTGGCCGAGCGTGCCGAGCCCGAGCACGCCGACGCGCCGCGCCGCGGCCGCGCGCACGGGATGCTCGCGCCACACCTGGTCGCGCTGCTGCGCCGCATAGTCGAACAGGTCGCGATGGATCGTCAGCACGGCCTGCGTCACGTATTCGACCATCCCTTCGACGATGCCCGGCTCGATCATCCGCACGACGGGGATATGCGAGGGCACGCGCGACAGGTCGAACTGGTCGATGCCGGCGCCGACCGAGAACACGACCTCGAGATTCGGCAGCAGCGCGACCGGATCGTCCGGCGGCTGCCATGCGGCGAGATAGCGGACGGCTTCGGCGTCGCCGAGGTCCGGCCAGATCCGGAACGGCAGATCGGGCGCCTGTTGCGCGAAGCGCGCCGCCCACTGCGCGCCGCGCACCGGGTCGGCCTTGTAGAGAAAGCTCATCGTGCGCTCCGCTCAGCCGAGCGCCTGGTTCACGATCGCGAACGCGCGCAGCGCCGGGTCGCGGGCAGGCGTCGCGCCGCGCGCCATCGCGACGACGGTGTCGACGCGCGGCAACCCGAGACCCTGCAGCCAGTCGGACAGCCCGCTGTCGCCCGGCACGTCGAGCCGCACGAACATGCCTTCGTGCAGCGCGAGCCAGTGGCTGATCAACGCCTGCGCGCGCAGCGCATCCGGCGCGACCACCGGGCCGATCACGTGGCCGCGGCCGAACCGGCGGAACAGCGCGAAGCCGAGCAGTTCGCCGTCGCGGTCGAGCGCGATCCCGTTCGCGACGTCGAGCAGCGCCTCGATCACCGCACCGCGTTCGTAGCCGGCCGCGCGCGACGCGAGCGCGGCGAGACGCGGCCCGTCGTTGGTGCCGAGCGGGCGCAGGCGCTCGCCGGGCGGCAGCGAGATCAGCGGAGGCTGGAACGCGGCGCCCTGGTGCTGATCGATCGTATCGATCACGTCGAAGCCGAATTTCGCGTACAGCGGCTCGCCCGCCGGCGTCGCATGCAGAAAAATGGTCCGCGCGCCGAGGCTGTCGACCACGCGGGTCATCAGCTCGCGCCCGATGCCGCAGCCCTGGCGCTCGGGCGACACGATGACCATGCCGAGCGACGCGTGCGATTCGCCGAAGCGCCAGCCGAGCGCGGTACCGACGACGCCGGTTTCGTCTTCGGCGACGAAGCCGCCGCCGAGCTGGAACGCGAAGCGCCAGTCGTCGAGCCGGTGCGGCCACTTGACCGCCTCCGACAGTCGATGGGCGGCGGGCAGGTCGGTTTCGGCGAACGGACGATAGATGAGCGTGCGGGAAGGATTGAGGTCGGACACGCCTGACTCCGGATGGGTGGGAATGATCCGTTCACTCTGCCAGCGCGGTGGCGGCACGGATAGGACGATTCGCCTGTTTTCCGGCGGCGGCGGGCGCGCCCGCGAGATCGATGCAAACCGGCTCGATCGGCGCGAACGAACGCGCGGATCGTGCCGGCGCGGCCGGTCAATCCGGTCACGCGTGCTGTGGAATGCCACTACGATCGATGCACGGCGGCACTGCCGCCTGCCGAAGGGCCGCACCGGCAGGCGAGCCCGCCGCGGTAGCGTGGCGCCCATCGGCTGGCCCCGCCGCGCCGCGCCCGATCGCGCCGCAGATCGTGCTGCATGTGGCGGGCAACACGCGGCGATTCTGCGTTTTGAGCGGCGCCGAATGATGCGCGAACGACTTTTTGCCCTGATTCAATTTCGTTAAACCCAGCCCATCCCCGGCCCTGCCGGGGCTTCACACCGACAGGACCTGACCATGATCCAGTTTGAACCGAAGTACATCACCTTCGACTGCTACGGCACGCTGACCCATTTCCGGATGGCCGAGACGGCGCGCGAAATCTATGCGGACCGGCTGTCGCCGGCCACGATGGAGGCCTTCGTGCGCGCGTTCGCCGCCTATCGGCTCGACGAGGTGCTCGGCGCGTGGAAGCCGTACCGCGACGTCGTCGTCAACGCGGTCCGCCGCACCTGCGCGCGGCTCGGCGTGAAGTTCGACGAAGCCGAGGCCGAGCTTTTCTATCATGCGGTGCCGACGTGGGGCCCGCACCCGGACGTGCCGGCCGGGCTGTCGCGGCTGGCGTCGAAGTACAAGCTGGTGATCCTGTCGAACGCGATGGACGACCAGATCATGAGCAACGTCGACAAGCTCGGCGCGCCGTTCCATGCGGTGTTCACCGCGCAGCAGGCGCAATCGTACAAGCCGCGGATGCAGGGCTTCGAATACATGTTCGACAAGCTCGGCTGCAAGCCGGAGGACGTGCTGCACGTGTCGTCGAGCCTGCGCTACGACCTGATGACGGCCGAGGATCTCGGGATCAAGCACAAGGCGTTCGTGAACCGCGGCCACGAGCCGGGCACGCCGTTCTACAACTATTACGAAGTGTCGGACATCGGTCAGCTCGCGACGCAGCTCGGGCTGTAAGCCGGCTGCGCTGGCCGATCCATCGAGCGCCGGGGCGCAGCCGTGATGCCGTCGCGTCCCCGGTGCGCGTTCGTTCAGCGCACGAAACGAGGGTAATTACCGATATCGAGTGATTCAAGGTGGGGCCGCCCGGGCCGATATATGTACCGAACGGTTAATATTTCGAGGCCCCCGCATGAAGTTGTCCACCAAACTGCTGATGCTCGTCGCCGCGGCGCTGCTCGGCGTCGTCCTGCTCGCCGCGTTGTCGCTGCACACGCTGCGCGACGCGCTGATCGACAGCCGCCGCGAAGAGATCGTCATTCTGCTGACCAAGGCCGAGCATCTGGTCGATTCGTATCGCGCGATGCAGACGAGCGGCACGCTCACGCAGGAGCAGGCGCAGCAGCAGGCCAAGGCCGCGCTGGCGGCGCTCAACGCGAATTCGAAGAGCTACTTCTGGGTCACGACGTCCGACGGCGTCAACCTCGTGCACCCGAACGCGAAGTTCATCGGCACGCGCGCGAAAGGCAACCGCACGACCAGCGGCATGACCGACAGCGAGGCGTACCGCGCGGGGATGGCGCAGGCGCATTTCGCGCTCGTCGACGTGCTGATCAAGCGCAGCCCCGACGCGGACCTGGAGCCGAAGCTGCAGGGCGTGGTCGCGATTCCGGACTGGAACTGGTGGATCGGCACCGGATTTTTCTACGACGACATCAACGCGGCGTTTGCGCGGCTCGCGATGGTGCTCGGCGCCGTCGCGCTCGTCATCGCCGCGGCGCTCGCGGCCATCGCATGGGGCGTGCTGCGCAGCGTCAGGCGCACGCTCGGCGGCGAACCCGCGCATGCGACGCAGATCGCCGCCCGTATCGCCGCCGGCGAACTGGACGTGCAGTTCGATACCGCGCACGCCGCGCCCGGCAGCCTGCTCGTCGCGCTGGGCAACATGAAGGCGCGGCTGACCGACACCATCGCCGAGATCCAGACCACGACCCACTCGATCGCCACCGGCACCGGCGAGATCGCGCAAGGCAACCTGGATCTGTCGCAGCGCACGGAGCAGCAGGCCGCGTCGCTGCAGGAAACGGCGGCGAGCATGGAGCAGATCACGTCCACGGTCAAACAGAACGCCGACAACGCGCGCCAGGCGAATGCGCTCGTGGCCCAGGCCAAGGATGCGACCGAACTCGGCGGCGCCGCCGTGCAGGCAGTCGTCGAAACGATGCGGCAGATTTCGGACGGGTCGGTGCGGATCGCCGACATTACCGTCGTGATCGAAAGCATCGCATTCCAGACCAACATTCTCGCGCTCAACGCCGCGGTGGAAGCCGCGCGGGCCGGCGAGGAGGGGCGCGGGTTCGCCGTCGTCGCATCGGAAGTCCGCTCGCTCGCGCAACGCAGCGCCGCGGCCGCGAAGGACATCAAGGGATTGATCGACGCGTCGGTCGAGCGGGCCGGCAGCGGCAGCCGGCTGGTCGAGACGGCCGGCGAGCGCATGACGGAGATCGTCCGGTCGATCGACCGGGTGGCCGACATCATGGGCGAGATTTCGGCGGCATCGGCCGAGCAAAGCACCGGCATCGAGCAGATCGGGCTGGCGGTCGCGCAAATGGACGAAGTCACCCAGCAGAACGCCGCGCTCGTCGAGCAGGCGGCTGCGGCCGCCTCGTCGCTGGACGAGCAGGCGGCGCGCCTGCGGGCCGCCGTATCGGTATTCCGGCTCGCTGCGTGACGGCTTCGCGCCGTCCGCCCGCGGCTGGCGCATCATCCTACCTCCCGCGCGCCACGCCGGCGCCCGCCCGGCGTGACGCGCCGACATGCCGGTGACCCACGCGTCGCCACACGAGGGCGCGGCGCCTGACGGCTGCATGGGCCCGGTTGCCGGCCAGTCCCGTCATCTTCCCGTTTTCCCGCGAAGCCGTTCCGATCGAGCGGCATTCCTCTGAACTTTCCTGCGCGACGCACCGTCGCGATCCCCACCGTCGACGCCCGTGCATGCGGCGATCTGCCGCAATGCACCGCTCGTTTCAGCCGTCGTCGGCATGCGGACACGCATTCGACACAAACGTGCGGTTTGCGTGAGCCAAACGCGCGCCGGATGCCGAACGGGCAATTTTGTCGGCGCAATCTGCGGCGGCAGCGGCCTTACGATTTCCTGCATCGACACGGGTTCGGCAGCCGCCGCGACACGCCGCCGGGCCAACGGCGACACGTGCGCGCACGCAGCAATTCATGCTGCGCGGGCGGCTCAAAACGGTCGATTCGTATCGTGCGGGCCGCCCGAATCGCGACAAACCGCATTTTGGCGATGCTTAAATGAATTGCATGTGTACGACGTCGAGCCCGCCACCAGCAAGCGGGCGCGGCGCGATTGAACAACCACGCTGGACCCTTGGACCCACTTCCCACAGTCAGGAGCAGTTCGGATGAGCGACGATATCGACAAAGACGGCAAGGGCGGCTTCACGCGCCGCGACATGATGAAGGTCATGGCGGCGGGCGGCATGATGGCCGCCGGCGCCGGCGGACTGCTGATGACCCCCGACTCGGCGTTCGCCGCACCCGCGCCGAAGCGCGGCGGCAAGATCCGGGTCGCGAACGAATCCGGCTCGACGGCCGATACGCTCGACCCGGCCAAGGGCTCGACGGGCGCGGACTACACGCGCTTCTTCATGTTCTACAGCGGCCTCACGCAGCTCGATGCGAGCCTGACGCCGCAGATGAACCTCGCCGAGTCGCTGCAGACGACCGATGCGAAGACCTGGATCATCAAGCTGCGCAAGGGCGTCACGTTCCACGACGGCAAGCCGGTCGGCCCGGCCGACGTGGTGTATTCGCTGATGCGACACAAGAACCCGGCCACCGCGTCGAAGGTCAAGACGCTTGCCGAACAGTTCGCGGATGCGAAGGCGACCGGCCCCGACGAAGTCACGCTGACGCTCGCGAGCGCGAACGCCGATCTGCCGGTGATCCTCGCGACGCCGCAGCTCGTGATCGTCAAGGACGGCACGACCGACTTCTCGACCGGTATCGGCTGCGGCCCGTACAAGCTGAAGTCGTTCAAGCCGGGCGTGGCGACCATCGGCGTGCGCAACGACAGCTACTTCAAGCCGGGCCGGCCGTATCTCGACGAGATCGAGCTGATCGGCATCAGCGACAGCGCCGCGCGCCTGAACGCGCTGCTGTCGGGCGACGTGCACCTGATCAACGCGATCGATCCGCGCTCGACGCAGCGGGTCGCGTCGACGCCGGGCTACGCGCTGAAGGAAACCAAGTCGGGCCTCTATACCGACCTGATCATGCGCAGCGACAACCCGATCGTCTCGAATCCCGATTTCGTCGAAGGGATGAAGTACCTGTTCGATCGCGAACAGATCCGCTCGGCGGTGTTCCGCGGCTACTCGGTGATCGGCAACGACCAGCCGATTCCGCCGGGGCATCGCTACTTCAACGCATCGCTGCCGCAGCGCGCGCACGATCCGGACAAGGCGAAATTCCTGCTCCAGAAAGCGGGGGCGCTCGGCGCGACGCTGCCGCCGATCTATGCGACGTCCGACGCGAACGGATCGATCGAAATGGCCGTGCTGCTGCAGCAGGCGGGCCAGAAGATCGGGCTGAACCTGCAGGTCAACCGCGCGTCGCCCGACGGCTACTGGTCGAACCACTGGATGAAGCACCCGCTCACCTTCGGCAACATCAACCCGCGCTCGAGCGCCGACGTGCTGTTCACGCAGTTCTTCAAGTCGGATGCGCCGTGGAACGAGTCGGGCTGGAAGAACGCGAAGTTCGACCAGTTGCTGCTCGCCGCGCGCTCGGAAACCGATGACGCGAAGCGCAAGCAGATGTATGGCGACATGCAGGTGATCGTGTCGCAGCAGGGCCGGGTCGGCATTCCGGCGTTCATCAGCTTCCTCGACGGGTACGACAAGCGGCTCGCGGGCCTCGGTTCGATCCCGACCGGCGGGATGATGGGCTTCATGTTCGCCGAGAACGTGTGGTGGAACGCATGACGTCGTGGCTGGCCGCCGTCGCGCGGCCGGTGCGGGCCTCCGCGCCGGCCACGCGCGGTTTTTTCGGGAGGGTCGCTCCATGAACCGAATTCTCATCGGGCTGATCGGCCGGCGCATCGCGGTCACCGCGCTGACGCTGCTGATCGTGTCCGCGATCATCTTCACGATCACGAACCTGCTGCCGGGCGACGCCGCGCAGGCCGCGCTCGGCCAGTCGGCGACGCCGGAGACGGTCGCCGCGCTGCGCCAGCAGTTCGGTCTCGACATGCCGGCGCACGAGCGGTACGTGCACTGGCTCGCAGGGCTGTTGCACGGCGATTTCGGCCGGTCGTTTTCCGGCGACATGCCGGTGTCGGAGCTGATCGGCGGGCGCTTGCCCAAGTCGCTCGCGCTGGCGGCGATCACGACCGCGGTGTCGGTGCCGATCGCGCTGCTGCTCGGGATCCTCGCGGCGGTCAAGCGCGAGTCGGTGATCGACCGCGTGATCAGCCTCGGCACGCTGTCGCTCGTCGCGACGCCGGAATTCCTGATCGCGACGGTCGCCGTGCTCGTGTTCGCGGTGAAGCTGCACTGGCTGTCCGCGCTGTCGTACAGCGGCCCGATCGAAAGCCTGCACGATTTCCTGCGTGCGTATGCGATGCCGGTGCTGACGCTGTGCGCGGTCGTGATCGCGCAGATGGCGCGCATGACGCGCGCCGCGGTGATCGAGCAACTGAGCGCGTCGTACGTCGAGATGGCCGTGCTCAAGGGCGCGAGCCCCGCGCGCGTCGTGCTGCGCCATGCGTTGCCGAACGCGATCGGTCCGATCGCCAATGCGATCGCGTTGAGCCTGTCGTATCTGCTCGGCGGCGTGATCGTCGTCGAGACGATCTTCAACTATCCGGGCCTCGCGAGCCTGATGGTCGACGCCGTCAGCAATCGCGATTTCCCGCTGGTCCAGGCCTGCACGCTGATCTTCTGCGTCGCTTACCTGACGCTCGTGCTGTTCGCCGACCTGTGCTCGATCGTGTCGAACCCGCGACTGCGCACCTGAGTGTTTCGTTTTCCTTCCGAGATGCCGCCCATGCAACCGATCGAACCCGTACAACGCAGCAGCGCGCTGCCGCCATCCGGCGACCCGCCCGACGGGCGGGTCGCCGGATGGCGGCAGCGCGCTGCTGCGTTGTACGGGTTCGATCGGTTGCATGGGCGGCATCTCGGAAGGAAAACGAAACACTCAGGTGCGCAGTCGCGGGTTCGACACGATCGAGCACAGGTCGGCGAACAGCACGAGCGTCAGGTAAGCGACGCAGAAGATCAGCGTGCAGGCCTGGACCAGCGGGAAATCGCGATTGCTGACGGCGTCGACCATCAGGCTCGCGAGGCCCGGATAGTTGAAGATCGTCTCGACGACGATCACGCCGCCGAGCAGATACGACAGGCTCAACGCGATCGCATTGGCGATCGGACCGATCGCGTTCGTCAACGCATGGCGCAGCAC